>JBJTOK010000032.1:0-16052 GCA_046074525.1 Flavobacteriales bacterium | reverse complement strand
GCTGGATTATCTGTAAACACTACTACCGGTGTTATTTCAGGTACACCAACTGCTGCTGGTTCTTCTACAGTAACTTTAAGCGCTACTAATGCTGGTGGCACTGGATCAGCTACGCTTACCATTACGGTTAATCCTGCTGCTCCGGTTATTTCTAGTGCTGCTACTGCTACAGGTACTGTTGGAACTGCTTTTACATACAACATCACGGCTTCTAACACACCTACCAGCTATAACGCTACCGGATTACCTGCTGGATTATCTGTAAACACTACTACCGGTGCTATCACAGGGACACCTACTACTGCTGGTTCTTCTACTGTAACTTTGAGCGCTACCAATGCTGGTGGTACTGGTTCGGCTACTCTTACCATTACCATCAACCCTGCGGCGCCGGTGATTTCAAGTGCTGCCACTGCTACAGGCACTGTTGGAACAGCTTTCTCTTATAACATCACAGCTTCCAACTCACCTGCCAGCTACAACGCTACTGGGTTGCCAGCTGGTTTATCAGTGAATACTACAACTGGTGCCATCACAGGTACGCCTACCACAGCGGGTTCTTCTACAGTAACTTTGAGCGCTACAAACGCTGGTGGTACAGGGACGGCTACTCTTATCATTACAATTTCTAACATCTCAACTTCCCCTTACCTGGGCACTCCATGGCCTATACCAGGTAACATAGAGGTTGAAAACTATGACAACGGTGGTGAAGGTCTGGCTTACCACGATAACGATGTCATCAACAGCGGTGGTCAGCAACGTACTGCCGAAGGCGTTGACGTTGAAAACACAGGAGATGCGCAAGGTGGACAATACAACGTTGGCTGGACTAACGCCGGAGAATGGCTTAAGTATTCTGTAAACGTAACTACCTCCGGAACATTTACTTTACAGGCGCGGGTAGCTTCTCCGAATGCCGGAAAATCCTTCCGTGTGGAGATTGATGGTAACACCATTGCCACCTTCAATGTGCCAAATACCGGCAACTGGCAAGGCTATCAAACTGTAACGGCAACAACGCCAACGCTTACTGCAGGTGCTCACTCTATGCGTATTTTCATGATTACCGATGGGTTTAACCTGAACAACGTGGCCTTTATAGCTAACACACCTCCGGTAATTAGCAGTGCTGCTACTGCTAACGGTACTATTGGAACGGCTTTCTCTTATAACATCACAGCTTCCAATTCGCCTACCAGCTATAACGCTATAGGATTACCTGCTGGTTTATCAGTGAACACCACTACTGGTGCCATCACAGGTACGCCTACCACAGCGGGTTCTTCTACTGTTACTTTGAGCGCTACTAACGCTGGTGGCACTGGCACTAAAACGCTGACCATTACTATCAATCCTGCTGCCCCGGTAATTACTAGTGCTGCTACTGCTACCGGTACTGTTGGAACGGCTTTCTCTTATAACATCACTGCGTCCAACTCGCCTACCAGCTACAATGCTATCGGTTTACCGGCTGGTTTATCGGTGAACACAACTACTGGTGTGATCACAGGTACGCCTACCACAGCGGGTTCTTCAAGCGTTACGATTTCTGCAACCAATGCAGGTGGCACTGGATCGGCTACACTGAACATTAGCGTTAATCCTTCTACATCTGCATACCTTGGTACTCCTTGGCCAATTCCTGGTACCATTGAAGTTGAGAACTATGATAATGGTGGCGAAGGACAGGCTTACCATGATAACGACGCCATCAATAGCGGTAATCAGCAACGTACAAATCAGGGCGTTGATGTAGAGAATACTGGCGATAACCTTGGCGGACAATACAATGTGGGGTGGACTGTTGCTGGTGAGTGGTTAAGCTACTCAGTAAATGTTACTACTCCGGGAACATTTACTTTACAGGCTCGTGTGGCGTCGCCTAACTCAGGTAAATCATTCCGCGTGGAGATTGATGGAACCACCATCGCTACCTTATCAGTACCTAATACAGGAAACTGGCAAGGGTACCAAACTGTATCAGCTACTACTCCTGCTCTTACTGCCGGTGCCCACAACATGCGCATTTATATGATCACCGACGGATTCAACATTAACAATGTAACTTTCCTAACAAGCACACCTCCAGTGATTACCAGTTCGGTTACTGCTACGGCTTTAATTGGAAGCAATTTCTCTTACAACATCACCGCTTCCAATTCCCCAACAAGCTATAACGCTACAGGATTACCTTCAGGTTTATCGGTGAACACAACTACTGGTGTTATTTCCGGGACGCCTACTGCTATTGGTACTTTCTCTCCTGTCATCTCTGCTACCAATGCAAGTGGAACTGGTTCTGCTACACTTAACCTCACTGTAAGCAGTACTGTAGATGCTGCTGGTGTTATCTCCTGCTACTCTGCTCCTTCTGCTATCACCGTGAACGGGGCACTGGCTGAAACTGGGTGGAATCTTAACAAACAAATCAGCAAAACGGTGCTTGGCACTCCTAACAACACAGCTACTTTTGGCGTACTCTGGGACAACACCAACCTCTATATAGGTGTGAAAGTGCTTGACGCTAACCTCTTCTCTGATTCACCTGAGTGGTGGGAAGATGATGCCGTGGAAATCTATATCGATGCTAACTTCAACAAGCTGGCTTCATACGACGGACTCGATAACCAGATCATCAAAGGATACAACAAGAGTGGTGTATTTGCCAAACTCAGCATCACTGGATTGCAACACGCATGGACTGCTATCAGCGGCGGTTACTCCATGGAGTTTGCTATTCCTTGGTCGCAATTGGGCATCACTGCTCCAGCAGGCGGAACTAACATCGGATTCGACATCGCTTACAACGATGACGACAACGGTGCTACGCGCGAAGGACAAGCTGTGTGGAACGGAACTGGCAGCAATTATGCCTCTACCGCCGACTTCGGAAGACTCACTCTTATAGAGGGAGTTTACAGAACTGAAGAAGAACCTATTGCTGCCATGATGGATATTCCAAATGTCTTCATCTACCCTAACCCGGCTCAAAGCAATGACAATATCAATATTTTATTGCCGGCTGAATGGCTTGGAAATACCGAGATGGTGATTATGAATAATGCTGGTGCTACAGTTCAACAACAAACCATAACAGTAAGTGATCAGCTCGTTCATTTAAATATCAATGAACTCAGCACCGGACTCTACTTTATCCAGTTGAGAAATAATCAACAAACTGTTACACAAAAATTAATCATTGAATAACACTTAAAAAGCCTGGTCTAACGACCAGGCTTTTTAAAAAATTTGATGCACTACAAGTAAAACAAAAGGTAAAAGTATTAACCCAAAACTTCCATCGACTGCAGACCAATTGAAATGACAGAACTGGACATACTGAAATATTCCCTTAAGCAATTCGCCGATTTAGACGAAACAGATTTTGCAATTTCTGAAAAATATTGGCAACGCAAAGAATACAAAAAAGGCGATTACTACAACGAATACAAAGCGGTATGCAAATACTTAGGGTTCATCACCAAAGGCGTTTTCCGTTCTTACATCATTGATAAAAAAACAGGTGAGGAAAAAAATATTTTCATTTATTCACAACATCAATTTGTGGTAACTTTTAAAAGCTTTATCAATCAAATCCCTTGCGACTACCACACACAAGCTATGACTGAGGCTTCTGTAGTATACATTAAAATTGACCATCTTCTTTCGCTTTACAAACAATCCCATAAATGGGAAACCTTTGGACGACTATTGGCTCAGGAGGCTTTTAACGTAGTTATTTCCAGAACAGAAAGCTTCCTTTTCCAAACTCCCGAAGAACGTTATCTGGATCTGATAAAACATCATCCTGATATCTTCAATAATATTCCGCTGTATCATCTATCCTCTTATTTGGGCATTCAAGGACCGTCTTTAAGTCGAATCAGAAAAAGAATCTCAACTAAATGATACGATTTTAACCTGGGTTAAATTTTTTTGTTTTTTAGGTTTAGATATTTGCATTCATAAAAAATGAACTATTATGGCAAAGTCAAAAATAACATCTAAAACAATTGTTTTCGTGCATGGATTATTTGTCAACCCAAAAAGTTGGACAGCCTGGAAAACGTTTTATGAAAGCAAGGGATACACCTGCCACACACCTGCAAACCCTTGCCACGAAGGAAGCCCGGCAGAATTAAGGGCGAAAATCAATTCCAATTTAACGAAGGTTGGTTTTGAGGATGTAGTAAATAACATCATAAAACTCATTGATAAATTACCCGAAAAACCCATCGTAATCGGACATTCTCTGGCAGGTTTGGTAGTACAGAAATTGGTGGAGATGGGCAAAGCATCGGCAGGAATTTGCATTGACGGTGCGGTACCCAAAAACATCCTTCCACCTTTAAGAACGGTGAAAACGATGTTTCCTGTCATACAGCCTTTAAGCGGAAACTCGCCTTATGTTGCAACAAAAGAGTGGTTTCATTTTGCATTTTGCACAAGTCTCTCAAAAATCGAGAGTGATAAAGTTTATGATCAAATCTGCGTACCAGAAAGCAGAAGAATACCAAGAGAAACTTTGTATAAAGCTTTTGCGAAAATTGATCTTAAAAAGCCACACAATCCTTTATTATTTATTGGTGGCGAAATGGACAAAATTATTCCAGCCAGTTTAAGCAGGAAAAATGCGGAGGCTTACAAAGACAAAAATAGTATTTCAGAATTTAAAGAATTTAAAGGAAGGTGTCACTACATTTGCGGACAAGAGGGTTGGCAAGAAGTAGCAGATTATATTTTGGATTGGCTCAAATAGTTGCGGATTAAAATCGCCGTTTGAAAAGCTTTTGATTTGACCATAGAAGAACAAGATATAAGTGAGTATTTCACCTATCGCATTCACTGTTGTTTGAAAACCAATTTGGCCTAAATAATTACAAAAGACGAATCTGGTATTTTCCGCCTTCCTGAACGACAATTTTCAATATTTAGGAAAAAACAAAAGCCGGAATCATTAAAATTCCGGCTTAGTGCCCGAAGGTTTAAAGTTATCGAAATTTTTGGATGATTTTGAGGAAGTTAGAAAATTCATGGAGCGATTTGAGAAAATTGAAGATGAAGCCTAAGATTTAAAATATCGAATTCAGCTAGTAGTTATGCTTTAGTTTTATAAACAACTAAACTATTAGGGGTTGATATTTTTTTTCTGGAACAATCTCTACTCCCAATCCATTTAATTTGCTATTTACTGAAGCATCTACTTTTTCTAAACATGCAATACAAAGAATTTTTCGTGCTCGGCTGAAAGATGTCAACGAATAGATAATTGCCTACCTAGGCATTTAGCGCCGGCATTCATTCATTTTACTTAAGCGCTTTAAACACCAGAATCGCAACAAGTACGATTAAATACTACCCTAAAATCACAATATAAGATGATTTATGTTGCATTTACTAAACTTTTCATTTTTTTAAACACAATTATCATATTATAATGTGATTTCTGTTGATTAATTACTTAAAATCATCTATATTTATCCATAAATCACACTATAATGTTAGTTAAGACAATTGGACATACTATCAAAAACAGAAGAAAAGAATTAGGAATTACCCAGCCACATCTTGCCGAGATAGCTGGTATCAGCCTTAATTCCTTATATAAGATTGAACGTGGACAAACCAATCCAACTCTAAATATTTTAGAAAAAATCACTGAAGTATTAGGAATGGAAATTCAATTAAATGTCAAAAGATAATGATTGACCATGAGAGAAGCCGAAGTATATCGAAATAATGAATTAGCAGGATTTCTTATCGAAGAGAATCTTAACAGCTATACATTCCGCTATAAGGATATTTATTTTAATGATCTCACAAAAAAAGCAATCAGTCTAACTTTCCCCAAAACGCAACAAGAATATAGGAGTCAGAAGTTATTTCCCTTCTTTTATAATATGCTAAGTGAAGGGGTAAATAAGAAGCTTCAAAGCAGGCATTTGAAAATTGATGAAGAAGATAGTTTCGGATTGTTATTAGCTACTGCCCAATATGATACAATTGGTGCGATTACAATAAAACCAATTACAAAATGAATTTAGATGAAATAAAATATTGCCCAGGAACCTTATCCGCAGGATTCTCCTCCTACAGCCCCTCTTGCCTGAAAAATGTTTTTAATGGAAAATCCGTCAGCCATATACTACCCTATGATGCCCCTCAAAAAAATGAAGAAGTGTCAGAAGAATTTATGGAAAATCGCAAGCGCATTTCTATTTCCGGAGTACAAGAAAAATTAAGCATGGTACTCGAAAAAAATATACTGCGCCTTACAAAGGAAGGAGAACAAGGCACTTATATTCTCAAGCCTATTCCAAGGGATTTGAAAAAAGTAGACCAAGTACCAGCCAATGAACATCTAACCATGCAAATTGCTAAACAAGTGTTTTCCATACATACCGCAGAAAATGCGATAATATTTTTTAAGGATGGTTCACCTGCTTACATTACAAAAAGATTTGACATTAAACCAGACGCAACAAAATGGGGAATAGAAGACTTCGCCACTCTTGCCGGAAAAACAAAAGATAACGCTGGCCCCGATTTCAAATATGAATACAGCTATGAGGAAATAGGCCTTTTAATTAAAGAACACGTTCCTGCATGGCGTATTGAAATAGAAAAATTTTTCTCTCTTGTAGTATTTAATTATCTAATGAGCAATGGCGATGCTCATTTAAAAAATTTCTCATTGCTAGAAACCCTATCCGGAGATTATATACTAAGCCCTGCATACGATTTAATCAATACAAAACTCCA
Source organism: Flavobacteriales bacterium (assembly GCA_046074525.1). Lineage (GTDB taxonomy): Bacteria > Bacteroidota > Bacteroidia > Flavobacteriales_C > JAHEZL01. Next base: position 9,287 of record JBJTOK010000032.1, on the reverse strand, counting down.
TGTAAAGGATACTAATTTTGCGTTAAAAAAGGGACTATTCGCCGACTCATACAAAAGTGTTCAATATAAAAAGACAGGGGATCCTAATAAAAAAGATTTTATGGAATTCGGAAAAAGAATTGGCATTAATGAAACAAGAATCGAAAAATTACTTCACCCATTTATAGAAAAACATTCCCTAACAGATATACTTATTGAACATTCTTTTTTGGACGACCTTAATAAGAAGAGCTATTTGACGATGTACAACACAAGAAGAAATAACTTGAATAAAACTTAATATAGAATCAGAATCAATTACACCGATAAAGTAGTCGTTAATTTATTTATAAACCTAGATTATATTTCCATAATTTCGCAAGGCACGCCCACTTCTGCACCGACCTCAACCTTTACACCTGATGTGTCATTGTTCCCAAATCCAATCAGCACGGAGAAGTCCTTACATATTCTTTTTCCTGCGGACTGGAATCTACAAACCAAAGCAGCAAAATCCAAAATAGCCCAATTAACTTCCTTAGCATTTTTATGATTCACAACTTTATAGGCCAACTCTTGTAAGTAAGGATCATATCGTATATCAGCCATTTTTCTGGGCCCAAAAAACCTCTCAAGAACACGAGCCATATTAACGTCTATCAGTGGACTTGGTTTATTATATACAACTAGTTCCACTGCATTTGAAATATATTGCCCCATAAAAGGTATTGATTCTAGTTCTTCTCGATTAGTTGGTAGTCAAAAAAGGCAATAAAACACCTTTTACACTGATTTTCAACAACTTAAATTCGATAATTCCTTTTAGGGTGGTCAGATCTTGTCAATTATCGAACAGAGGATTAAAAATCTGATAATGATATTGTTACAAAATAAAAACACCCCTAAGAGGGGTGTTTATTGTGCCCGAAGAGAGACTCGAACTCTCAAGGATTTACTCCAACGGCTTCTGAGACCGCAACGTTTACCAATTTCGCCATCCGGGCAGGAATCAATGTGAGAGTAAGCTTTAAGACTCGGGGCTCACCCCCTCATTCTCAATCTGTTTTTTGTGCCCATGGAGGGACTCGAACCCCCATGCCTTGCGGCGCCAGATCCTAAGTCTGGTGCGTCTGCCAATTTCGCCACATGGGCAATGAACGGGCGACAAAGATAGGCTAATTCTTCAGAAAACGAAAAATTTCTGTTTATAAGATGTTACAATCTTTTCTATCTAAAAATTGTCTGAGAGCGGGCAGCAACCTATTTTTACATGCATAAAATTAACTCTATGTCATTAAGTGTAAAAGGCCGTATTAAAGTAAAGATGAACGAACAGGTCATCAGCGATAAATTCAAAAAAAGAGAATTTGTTTTAACCGACGAATCTTCCCAATACCCACAACATGTTTTGTTCCAGTTGATTCAGGACAAAACTTCCCTGATTGATCCTTTCAAAGAAGGTGATGAAATCACGGTACATTTCAACCTTCGTGGCAGGGAATGGACATCTCCTTCAGGCGAAGTAAAATTCTTCAACTCTTTGGACGCATGGAGAATCGAGGCCGGACAAGGTTCTGCAGCTGCCGCTCCACAAGCTGCCGGGATTGAAGCTTCACAAGAAGATGATCTTCCGTTTTAATTAAAAAAATATAGAAAAAAGCGCAAAGGAGTACTTTGCGCTTTTTTTATTTAAGCTCTTATCAGGCAATTTTTCTTCCCTTCCATTCAGGCCTCAGCACCAGTGTTGCTGCCGCAGTTACCAACACATAAAAAGGATATAGCAGGGCCACAGCGGGAATGAAATAAGCCAACTTTTGCTGACTGGTCCTGGAAAGTACAGGTAAAGTAAGTAAGGCATCCATCGCCATTTTACAAATAAACATCGCCAACACAAAAGCGAATAAATAAGGCGCAAACACAAGCGATACAACAGCCAGTGCCATCATGATATTATACAAGCCCACAAAGGCAGTAAACATCCTGGCCAAGAAGCGATACCCCTTGGTTTTGCCTGCCCAACGCACCCTTTGCTGCAGCAGCTTTATAAATGAGGATGGCGCTTTTGTAGTCACCGTCGCTATTTCATCGCTATTGAAAGCAATACTTTTTGCGCCGAATTTTTCTACAATTTTTTGCAGTAAAAAAACATCATCCCCTGAAGCAAAACGATCATTACTGTATCCTCCCACTGCCTGAAAAACCTCTTTTGAAAACAAGAAGTTAGTGCCGTTGGCCAGCACAGGAAATCCGAGATTGATGCCACCCGCAGTGATCCCCATCAACGAAGCCATTTCAACATTAAGGAATTTATTCAGAAAGCTTTTTTCCTCCCTGAATTTCACCAAAGCACCCACCGCCCTGAAATTACCCGAAACCGCCGTCAGCAGCATCGATTGCAACCAACCCGGTGTTACAGTACTATCGGCATCCAGCAAAATAATATAATCGTAACGGGCCGCTCCCACAGCTTTTGCAATGGCTGCTTTTTTTCCGTGGGTATCTGTGAGCCTAAGCAGTCGGGAAGCAGGCAAGGCCGCATCATTGATGATATCCACCGAACGGTCGGCACTATGATCGTCGACAAAAATAAATTCGTACCTGAAGTTCCCTTCTGTATTCTTCAGGGAAGTGAGACAGGCAGGCAGATTTTCCTCCTCATTCCTGAAAGGAATCACCACCGTGATGCCCAGTTCAGGTTCAGTAACATTAGCAGTATAACGCTTATTCCATTTGAATCCATGCAACAAAATCAGCACTGAATAGGAAAAAGTAAACAACATCAATATGGAGAAATATAAACTCATTTTTCCGACTTAAATATTTTAACGCCATAAAGGAACAATGCACCAAGCATTGCCGGTACAGCAAGATTAATCAACCATAACACTGTAGATGCCATCCATATGTCAGCATCCGTAGCCACACTTTTAATTGAAGAAGAAGTATAAAAAACATGTACCAGGTTCAAACAAATGAGGCTCCGTGTAAAACCCAGTTCCAATAAAGCCGATATGGATAAAAAGGTAAGAAAGAGAAAGGTAATGGAAATGATGACCAGCCCGTCAAATAAGGGCAAATGCACATTAAATATCTCGAGACAAAAGTAAAACTGGAAAGAAAAAACCAAATAACGCAGCACCGAAATGATTAGCACTTCCCTGAATAAATCGGAGGGTTTATAAAAGGACAGCACCCTGAAATATTTCTTCCACTTTCTTGGCAAAGGCGTTTTATTGATCACACTCACCAGGAAGGACGGACTAAGCAACGCCATCAGCAAAAAAAGATTCAAAATCACCACCAGCACGATATAAACATAATACCACATGAGATGCATGCTGGCAGACATATCGTACATCAGTGGCAGGAAATAAACCAGGGCCAGACTTCCGAATAAAATCGTTACGAAAAGCTGGGCCATGCTGCCATACACCGTGAGCACCGTACCTTTTATCCTGTTGCCCGAATCAAGATGCAACACGCGCCCCACATATTCACCCATCTTAAAAGGCATGAAAATAGACACTGTTACTCCCGACAAGACCGCTTTATAGCTTTTTAAAAAAGACATTTTTTCCAGTCGCGACATCAGGAATTGCCATTTAATAGCCTCCAGTCCCCAATTGAGGAAAACCATGAATATCGCAAGGGAAAACAAAATCCAGGAATCAGCAATTGTATCCAGCGGCGAAAGATTTTGAAATTCATCCTTCTCCATTTCACCAATCACCTTGCTGTAGATGTATACAAAAGAAAATACCACAATGGATACCTTAATGGCAAGGCCCACGTACTTTATTTTTTTACTTTTATCCATTAGCAACGCCAAAGGTATTGAATTTGTCAAAAGAGAGCATCATATTAGGCATCGACCCCGGTACAACAGTGATGGGTTACGGGGTAATCAAAATCGAAAACTCCAGAATGACCTTATTGGACATAGGTGCCATCAAATTTTCAGCCGATAAAGTACATGAGCAAAAACTCAAGGACATTTATGATGAAATGATCCTTCTGATCGATAAACACCATCCCGATCATTTGGCTATTGAAGCTCAATTCTTCGGAAAAAATGTGCAATCGATGCTCAAGCTTGGTCGTGCCCAGGGTGTGGCCATTGCTGCTGCCTTGTCCCGCGGTATCCCTTTCACCGAATACGCACCGAAAAAAGTCAAAATGTCGATTACCGGCAATGGTAATGCCTCCAAGGAGCAAGTGGCCAAAATGCTGCAAACACTCCTGAACACCAAAACCCTTCCCGAACCATTGGATGCTACCGACGGACTGGCTACTGCTGTGTGTCACTATTTCCAGGGAGGCTCCAAAAGCGAAGGGAAAAAGTATAGTGGCTGGGAAGCTTTCGTGAAGCAAAACCCGGGGAAAACAAAGTAATATCTTCTTCCAAAAAGAAGCAAAGCGTTACTTTCTTTTGCTTGTCCAAAGGAAAGTAACCAAAGAAAAAGACATACGCCGGAGCCAACATTCGCTTTCGTCTTATCGCGCAAATTCCTTCCCCCATGCCACTCAAGCTCAAGTTCGCACCTCCGGCGGGGAAGCCACCCTGCACGGCGTGAAATGCGACCCATAAACATCAAATTCAACTTAAAATCTTACCTTAATTAAAATATTATTAATGACACACATTATCTCCTACGCAACTGATTCGGGCATCTTAATGGCTTCTGATAGCCGAATGTCATGGATTGAAATAAATAATAAATGGTACTATGCAGATTGTGCAATAAAAACATTTTACAGTAGCACCCATAAAATTGGTATTTCATGGTATGGAAATGGTCATTTCCGAAAAGATGAAACAAGCACCTTATTTTCCATAGATCATTTTTGTTCAGAATTAGAAAAAACACCCATTCATAGTGAGAATATTTGGGATAAAATGGAACGTGTATTTGAGCATTTTAAAGAAAACCTAAAAGGCTATAATAAAGGAAATTTTTTAGTGGGATTTATCTGTGGCTATCAAAATAACATTGCCAGCTATCGTTGCTTTTGTATTAGTTGTTCTCCATCAATATCAGAATGCATAACTCTAAAACCAGGAGACTTTGTTGAAAAAGAATTGAAAAATGCGTTCCAGAAAAATGGCAAAGGTTTTAAAAATAGTACCAAAGCTCAAAACCATGTATTGGAAATAATGGAACAAAAAAACTCAGAAGAACCAGATGAGATAGGAGGTCCAATAAATATTCTAAAAATATTTTCTGACAACAACTTCGAGTGGATTCACAAAAATCCTAACGTGATTGACAAAACGGTCGAAGAACTTAAATTCATCCTTGAAAACACACCAATTCAATATAATAGATTCAACATGACGCCGATGTCCCAACACCAAAACACTATTGACTTACAGAAAGAAGATCTCACTCATCAAAAGAAGAAGAAGCCCTACGTCAAAAAGAAAAAAAGAAAATAATTAAGATTATTATCTTTACTACTCAATCTCAAAAAAAATGCTTCAAGTAAAAGACATCATCGACAACAAAGCCCGCGTAATCGAAGGCCTTAAAAAAAGAAACATCGCAACAGCGGAAGAACTCATCAACTCCGTTATTGATACCTATAACCAGCAAAAAACACACATTACTTCGCTTGAAAAACTGCAGGCCGAAAGCAACAGTATCGCCAAAACCATCGGTCAGCTGATGAAAGAAGGCAAAAAGGATGAAGCCGAAAAAAGCAAGCAGAGAACCAATGAACTGAAGCAGGAAATTGCCGAAGCCAAAGCTTTGCAGGAAAAAAGTGAAGAAGAACTCACGAGGATTTTGTACACTATTCCCAATGTACCCAACAGCACTGTTCCCAATGGCAAAACGCCCGAAGATAATGAAGTGGTTTTCTCTCAGGGTGAAATTCCAAAATTGCACGAAGGAGCGGTTCCGCACTGGGATTTATTGAAAAAATACAAACTCGTTGATTTTGAAGTGGGCGTTAAAATAACAGGTGCCGGATTTCCTGTATTTAAAGGCAAAGGAGCACAACTGAACAGGGCATTGATCAATTTCTTCCTGGCCGAAGCAGCAAAAGCGGGTTATGAAGAAATCATTCCGCCGCTGATGGTGAATGAGGCTTCAGGCTACGGCACCGGACAATTGCCCGATAAAGAAGGTCAGATGTATCACGTACAAATTGATGATCTGTATTTGATTCCAACTGCCGAAGTTCCCATCACCAATTTATACCGCGATGAAATTGTAAGCACAGATGCTCTTCCTATTAAAAACGTTGGTTACACACCTTGTTTCAGAAGAGAAGCAGGATCTTACGGAAAAGATGTACGCGGATTAAATCGCTTGCACCAATTCGATAAAGTGGAAATTGTACAAATTCAGCATCCCGATAAATCCTACCAGACTTTAGAAGAAATGGTTGAGCATGTAAAAGGCTTAGTAACGAAACTAGGTTTGCCTTTCCGCATTTTAAAATTGTGCGGTGGCGACATGGGCTTCACCTCTGCCCTCACTTACGATTTTGAAGTATACTCTGCAGCGCAGCAAAAATGGCTGGAAGTAAGTTCTGTTTCCAACTTTGAAACTTTTCAGGCCAACCGCTTGAAACTGCGCTTTAAACAAGGACAGGATAAACCTCAGCTGGCGCACACACTTAATGGATCTGCTTTAGCGTTACCACGTATATTGGCTGCATTGCTGGAAAATAACCAAACTGCCGACGGTATTAATATCCCGGAAGTTTTGCATCCTTATTTGAACTTCAAAAAAATTGACTGATTTGAAAAAAGTTAAAAGCAATATCGTACTTCTTTTGGGCTTATTGCTTTTAACTTTTGCTGTCGCAGCGCAAGATAAATCGCAGCTTCAACTCGATTTAGCCAAGCAGTTTTACAGCGAAGGATCCTTTGACAAATCAGCAGAAATCTTTGAAGATCTCTACAAAAAATCGAGAACTGAAGAGATTTACGAATATCTCCTGAACGCTTATATAGGCTCCAAAAATTTCAAGTCGGCCGAGAATTTAGTAGAGAAAAAAATCAAGGAAAATGCACAAAGCACCTTCTACCCTATCGATCTTGGTTTTGTACAAACTGCAGCCGGTGATGAAAAAAAAGCACTTAAATCTTTTGAAAAAGCACTGGAACTTTTGCCTGCCGACAACCAGGAAATTATTTTCACAGCAGGCAGATTCCTGAAAAGAAAACAGCCAAACTGGGCCGTTCAAACCTATCTCAAGGGAAGAAAACTGGTACACAACGATTATCCATTTTCCTTCGAATTGGCCGAAGTGTACAAGTCGCAAGGCAATATTTCCCAAATGATGAACGAATACATCTATGTGCTGGAGTACGGTGAAGCTTATATTCCTGAGGTTCAAAATGCTTTGATCAATGCCATTGGTGATGATCCTTCAGGAAAGAAAAAGAAAGCGCTGAAGGAAAGTTTGCTCAAAAAAATTCAGGAAAATCCGAACAACGATCTCTACCTCGAGATGCTGGTGTGGGAACTGATACAGGAAAAAGAATTTACAGCAGCGCTAACGCAGACAAAAGCTCTCGATAAGCGCAAGCGCGAAGAAGGTCACCGACTCATACGTCTTTCGGAGCTCGCACTAAAAAATGAAGATTATGAAACCGCATCAAAAGCATTGAAATATGTAATTGATAAAGGCGAAAGCAGCATGTATTACCGTCGTGCAAAAATTGATCTGGTGAAAGTCCTCAACCAGAAAATCACCACGCGTCCGGATTATACTCCGCAGGATCTTGCAGAGCTGGAAACCGCTTACATCTCCGGATTGAAGGAACTGGGTAAAAATACTTTCACGCTGGAAATGATGAAGGATTACGCACATTTGCTGGCTTTTTATTTACACGACACAAAAAAAGCCACTGTGCTTTTGCAGGAAGCCGTGACCATGCCTCGAGCATCAGCACAACAAATTGCAGATTGCAAATTGGAGCTCGGTGACATTTACCTTATCTCCGACAAAATATGGGATGCGTCGCTGTTGTATTCACAGGTGGAACTGGATTTCAAATACGATGTCATCGGTCAGGATGCAAAATACCGCAATGCAAAAATTTCTTATTACACGGGAGATTTCAAATGGGCAAAAGCTCAGTTAGATGTGTTGAAAGCTGCTACCGATAAATTGATTGCCAACGACGCGATGTATTTATCGATACTCATTACCGACAACACCATTATGGACACCATTACCACACCTCTGGAAATGTTTGCCCGCGCCGATTTGCTGGAATTCCAAAACAAGGATTCCCTCTGCCTGCTCACGCTCGATTCACTGGAGCAACAATTCAAATCCCGCTACAATCTCATGGATGATGTCATGTTCCTGAGAGCGCAAATCTATTTGAAAAAACACCAGTGGGAAAAAGCTGCAGAAGCTTTACAAAAAACCTATGAATACAAGGATCTGTTAGCCGATGATGCGCTTTTCAAACTTGCAGATTTGTATGAAAATATTCTTGGTGACAAAGTAAAAGCACAAGCGAAATACGAAGAAATTTTATTCAAATTCCCTGGTAGCATCTACGTGGAAGAAGCACGAAAAAGATTTAGAAGACTGAGGGGCGATAAAGAATTTTAACCTCCTCCCCGTCATTGCGAGGAGGAACGACGAAGCAAACTCATGACAGGATTGCTTCATTTTTTGAGTACAAAAAATCTCGCAATGACGAGACGGAAAAAAATATGATTATCTACAGCATTACTTTTGCCATTGATGATACCGTTGAACAGGAATGGATTGAATGGACGAAAAACCATTACATCGGAAAGATCATGGATATCGGACTCTTCAACGATTATCGTTTCAGCAAAACACACCCTTCTACCGAAGTGGAAACGGCCTACAACATACAGTTTCGCTGCGCATCATTAACGCATATCGAGCTTTTTGAAAAACAACATGCTCCAGCTATCAACGAAAGAATGATAGAGAAATACCGCGGAAAATTCGGCTCTTTTAAACTGGTGCTGGAAGAGATTGAATAAAGGTCAATACCTTTTGTGCCTGAGCAATGTGGCGCTGATTATGGTAAATTACAAAACGAAAAGTATCTCCCAATCGTAAGCGGATAAACTTAGAAATGCTGACACTGGTTTTAACCTTTTTCAAATCAACCTTTCCGGCAGCTTCAAGCAATTCCAGTGTTTGCTTTTGCTGATCCATGTGAACTTCCTACAAAAAAGTGGACTTTAAGTTAAGCGACATTTTTAAGTTGCGTTAATAATTCAAATTCTTTGATGGTTAAATTTCCTAATGCCGAGTGTCTTCGATTTTTGTTGTACCATGTTTCAATCCATTCAAAA
>JBJTOK010000031.1:0-54877 GCA_046074525.1 Flavobacteriales bacterium | reverse complement strand
GTTAGAGTGGTTTTATATTTCTTTTCTCCTTTTCTTCCTTTAAATTCTTTTTTCATAAACTCATTGAGAAAATGAATACTTTGAATAATTCCCTTTTCCTTTTGTTCACGAAGGTAAGCACCAAGAAAAATGAAACGCTTCTTTACACTATCCTTATCCAAACCACCTTTAGTTAAATAACCCTTTGGTCGTGGCTTCTTTAACCATACATTAAAAGTATTAAGCCAACTTGTTGTAGCCACATCAGATAGCGTTAAAACGGTATTATTTTGTTTTTCGTAATCTTTGAGGGCATGAAATACATTCCTATAATTTCTTGCGCTCTCATCGGTCATATCTTCGCTCTCATGGATAATTTTTTCCCGTTCCTTAAAAAACTTCTCATATTCTGAAACCAAAGAAGTGGTTTTAATTTTTACTTTTTCTTCAACCTTTTTTTCTAATTCACTTTTTAATAGGTCGGGCGAAATGTCTATACCCTCTTCTTTAAATCTAAAAACAATGTCATTTGCACGTTTTCTAATTTTTTCAATTATTTCGGCTTTAGCTTCATAATTTTCGGCATTGCCTTTTAACTGGTCGCGTTTATCGTCCCAGTCAATACCAACCCCTTTAGCATCTACTTTTACTTCAATACCTAAAGGCATTTGTAATTTTTTTCCGTTGAGTGAATAATATAATATTATTCTTTTACGGTGTCGTACAATTCTTACACTCATTTTATTAATTTAGATGAAACAAAGATAATAATAAGTGTAGCAAAAGTGTAGCAAAATTACTCCCAAATGACTGAGAACAATTGTTCATAAGTGGGAAGAAAAAAGAAAATGAAATTAATAAATATCAATACTAACAACGGTTTCAAAGGTATTTCTTCCCAATTAAATGGGAAAGCCATTTTCTATGGTTCAAATCCCAGCGAAATCACAAAATCCTCCGGGAAACCGGAGGATTTTTTGTTTTTACTACACCCAACAACTCTCTTCACCCACCCAAAAAGCCCCCTTTAAAACTGGATCTCTTTTATTCTGAACACTGCTAAAAATTAGCTATTCTTGCACCTTCATTGATGAATATGATAAAAAGAATTGAAGCAGCAGCAGAATGGCGAATCAGGGTTTTTAAGCATCTGACGAGAAGAAGCATCTGGAATTTAAAACGCGTTTTCGATTTTTCCCCAAAAGAAAAAATAGATTCTCTCTCTATCGTCGTGGTGGGAAGAAACGACAATTACGGCGGCGATTTTTCGCTGCGCCTTAAAACTACCATCGACTGGAACCTGGCTCGTTTTCCTAATGCCGAATTGATATACGTGGAATGGAATCCGCTGGAAAACAAGGACAGTGATACCCTATGGATGACTCAGCGATATCCAAATGCAAAACTTTTTATCGTGCCCAACGAAGTGCACAAACAATACAATCCAAAAACAAATTTCCCTATCCTGGAATACCTTGCTAAAAATCTGGGTATCCGGAAAGCTTCCGGAAACTGGATCATGCTCATCAATGCCGATGTACTGATTGGTCCTGAAGTGTCTTTCGATAAACTTAGTAAAGACCGCGTTTACGGCACGCATTACAACAATATTAAGTGGGACAATAGTCCGATCACCAAAGAAAATATCAGCAGTAACATCATCACCCATTTCCCCGCTCCTTTTGATCTGCAAAGCGTTGTAGGCAACTTAGTGCTTACACACCGCGACAATTGGATGAAGATGTCGGGTTATGATGAAAACTTGGTGGATGTGAGAAATGGCGTTGATAGCAATGGATTGATTCAACTGAAACATCTTGGTGTAAAGCCTATGATCCTTGGACATCACTTCCATCTTGATCATCCTGAATCATTAATCAATGGTGCCAACGCAACGCATGGTACAAATGAAAGAATTCTGCAAATCCTTTCTGGATACAATATCCCTTATAAAAACAAGGATTCATGGGGAATGAACGATTATGAGTTTGAACAAGTGAGTCCTAAAGTCTGGAAAGCAAAAGCGAAGTAAGAAACAATAAAAAAAGCCCCGGAAAATTTTCCGGGGCTTTTTTTATTTCGAAAACCTTAATGATGATTTTCCATCAGTACATGAATATCTTCAGGTTCCTGATACTCTCTCACTAATCGTTTAGCCTCTTTGTTTGAAATCTGTCTGCCGAAAATATCAAAAATCAAATAAACACAAGGAACAACAACTAAGGTAAGTAACATCGAACTAGTCAAACCACCAATGAGCACCCAGGCCAAACCACTTTTCCATTCAGCACCGGCACCACTTGATAAAGCGATTGGCAGCATCCCCACAATCATGGAAAGCGTTGTCATCAAAATCGGACGCATCCTGATTTTTCCGGCGAGAATCAATGCATCTACAACGTTCTTCCCTTCCTTCTTCATCTGATTGGTGAAGTCGACAAGCAGAATCGCATTCTTCGCCACCAATCCAATCAGCATGATCATACCGAGCATTGAAAATATACTCATTGGTTGTCCCGATAAAGCAAGTGCGAGGAAAGCACCTACAATCGCCAACGGAATAGAGAACAATACTACGAGCGGATACTTGTACGAATCGTACAAAGCCACCATAATGAGGTACACAAACAATATCGACGCCAGCAAGGCCCAACCCAAACTACCTGCTGCTTCCTGCTGGTTTTTCACGTTACCATCAAAAGCCACCGTGATGCCCACCGGAGGTTTTCTGGTAGAAGTGAAGAAAGTCTCCAGTTCACTGCTCACATCACCACTAGAACGACCGATTACCTGCGATTGCACTGTTACAGATGACACACGGTTTTTGCGCTCCAGTTTCGATGTTCCAGTTTTCTGATCGATAGCGGCAAACTGTCGCAACTGTATCGACTCAGCTCTGTTATTGATGAAAGTCATGGAGGACAAATCCGCAACATTCTTTCTGTCGAACATATCATACATCACATTGATATCGTATTCTTTTCCATTCTCTGTATACTGACTCTTGTTATTACCGTTAAATGCGGTTTGCAGAGACATTCCAACAACATCTAAACTCAATCCCAGTTCCGACATTTTATCTTTATCAACATTAATTGTAATCTCCGGATTACCTACTTCAATAGATAATTTCACCTCAGAAGTTCCCGGGATGTGTTTCAGCTTGTCGACCAAAACATCTGCATATCCGAACAAAGAGTCCAAATCATTTCCTGCTACCAACACCTGAATTGGCGCAAGGTTGGCTGTACCCATGATACTCACTTCACTGGAACTCACTTTCACTCCAGGCAACATTTCCTGCAATTTGGTTTTGGTCACAGCGGAATAAATATCAGTAGTCATTTTCCTTTGCTCTTTTGGAATAAGCTTCACATTGATTTCTGCTGCATTGGATAAGGATTGTAAACCTGTCATCTGATTACTCATCGCACCAATATTGGAAAACACGCTTATCACCTCAGGATTTTTATGAAGATATTCTTCTACTTTTTGAGCAACCTGATTGGTTTCCTGCAAAGTGGATTCCTTTGACAATTCCAGCTGAATAATAAATTCGCCCCTATCGCCCCTGCTCACAAATTCCTTACCGATAAAACCGGCCCCCATCAGCATGAAAGAGCCTATCAGCAAGCTAATAGTCAGAATAATAGTAACAGTTTTATGACGCAACGACCACTTCAGCATCGTTGAAAAAACTTCTGTGAAACGATGAACTCCTTTTTCAAACCACAAGAGGAAGCGACCGAAATATCTCTTAGGATTCAACTTCTCAACTTTTGCCAAACGTGATGCCAGCAAAGGAGTTAAAGTGAACGACACGAACAAACTCATCAGCGTGGAAAGTACGATCACCATGGAGAACTGCGACAAAATATTAGAGATGATACCCCCTACGAAAGTCAGCGGCAAAAACACCACCACGTCAACCAAAGTTATAGCTATCGCAGTAAATCCTATTTCACTTCTTCCCTTGATGGCTGCAACCCTTGGCTGCTCGCCCTTTTCAAGATGACGATAAATATTTTCCAACACCACAATGGAGTCATCCACCAGAATCCCCACCACCAAAGACATTGCAAGCAGGGTCATTAAGTTTAAACTATATCCCAATAAATTAATGGCAATAAATACCGAGACCAGAGACGCAGGAATAGCAATCATTACAATCAGAGAGTTTCTGAAACTGTGAAGGAACAATAGCATACAGGCCGCCACAATAATTACTGCCAGTCCGAGATCCACCATAGCACCATTAGCTGCCGCCTTGATGAAAGTAGATGAATCTTGTGCTACATAAAATTTCAAGCCTTCCTTGGCAAAAATTCCTTCCAGCTCTTTCATCTGCTCCATTTCCTTCTTGGCAAGCTCAACGGTGTTCGCTTCGTTTTGCTTCTGGATAGTAAGCATCATCGCACCACGCCCATCAATTCGTCCAAAAGTTTTTACTTCCTTGGTACCATCTTCAACAGAGGCAACATCTTTCAAGCGAATGAGTGAATTGGTTTTTCTATCTGTACCTACCACCACGTTCTCGAGATCGGCAACAGATTGGTATTTACCTGCCAGACGGATCAGGATTTGTCGTTCATCATTCTTGATTTTACCTGTAGGAAAATCGAGATTGGATGCTGCAATTGCCTGATTGATCTGCAATAGAGATATTTTATACAAATCGGCTTTCTCCCGACTCACATTCACTTTAATTTCTCTTTGCTCGCCACCAATAGTATTTACTTTCGCAGCTCCCGTGACTTTACCCAATGAAGGAACGATGGAGTTTTTTACAATGTCGTACAACTGTCGCGGTGGAACCTTTCCCGACACACCAATAGTGAGAATAGGCATTTCATCAAAGGAGAATTTTCCTAAAACGGGATCCAGCACTTCATCAGGCAACTGAGATACCACTGCATTGACTTTTCTTTGTGCATCCTGCAAAATCAAGTCGGTGTTACTGTTTTGCTTAAGCTGCAGCACTACCATCGACAAACCTTCCTGAGATACTGATTTGATATCATCGAGATTCTCGAGAGAAGACACTGCATCCTCAATTTTTTTGGTCACGGAGTTTTCCACTTCCGATGGTGCCGCACCAGGATACACTGTCATCACTGTAATGACAGGCATCGACATTTTCGGCATCAGTTCATAACTCACCTTGGAATAGCTTAGCAAGCCAAGGAAAGCGAGCACCGAGAAGATCACTACAATAAGTGACGGCCTCTTAACTGCTAATTCGGTAATTGACATATAAATTCTTTTTACTAATTAATGATCTCCACTTTTTTCCCTTCGCTCAAATTGAGCTGTCCGCTCACCACCACAATATCTCCCGGATTGATACCACGCAACACTTCTACCTTTTCTTCTACATTCAATCCTATTACAATTGGCTGGAGATGTGCAGCACCATCTTTTGGATTCACAATATATACAGAAGGATTTTTCACTCCGCCCAGGATGCAGTTTTTAGGAATCAGGATGGCCTGTTTTTCTCCTGACGATGCAAACGATGCTGTTCCTGTCATACCAGCTTTTACAGGGTTTTTATCGCTATTATCTACCAAAAGCTGAACATCATACTTCTTGGCTCCATCAGCTTTAACCGATAAAGAATTTACAGTAGCAGAGAACTTACTATCCATAAACAAATCGGCTCTCACTTCTGCTTTATCACCACGCTTGATTTTCAAAATCTCAGCATCCGACAATTTCACATTCATTTTGATTTTGCTTACATCCACGATTTCGGCAATCACTGCTCCCGGCGCAAGATAAGATCCTACCTCTATTCTCAGATTATTGATAGTTCCGGAAATCGGTGCCACTACCGATGCGTTGCGCGATATACGTTGCAAGGTGTTCAACTTATTTTTCGCACTGTTGTAATTCAGGTTCATATCTGCTACTTGCTGCTTGGTCACTGCACCTTGCTGCGACATAGTTTTAAAACGATTCAAATCGTCTTCTGCTTTTTGGTAAGCAGCCTCAGCCAATGACAAATCATATTTCACCTGCTCGTCATCCAATCGGGCAATTACTTGTCCTTGCGACACCACGTCACCGTTTGTCACCAGGAGAGACACCACTCTTCCGGCTGTTTCTGAAACAAAATTCAATTCCCTGAAAGGCTGAAAAGTCCCACTAACACTGAAATCTCCAGCAATTTTTTGCTGCGAGGCCTTGATCACTGTCACTGGAAAAACTGTAATAACAGGATTGGCCAACTCGGTTTTTTCAGCCATGCTTTCTTTATTTGAAGCCAGTTTCCAAACTACCAGTCCCACCAGTACTCCGGCTATCAAAACATTTCTTGCGATTTTCATGCTCTTGCTCATAACTTCACTATTTAATTAAGGATTGAATATTTCCGCTGGCTTTCATCAGTTCAAGCTCAGCAATTTTTACCTGCACTATTGATTTCAGATAATTGGTTTGTGCTTCTTTCAAAGCTGTTTCAGCACTCAGCAACTCACTCATTGAAACAATACCTCCGTTGTATTGCTCTTGGGTAGAAGCAAAAATTTCTTCCGCCAGCTTCATGTTTCTTTCCTGGACGATTAGTGTGGCCTGATTCGACTTGAATGTTTTATATGCATTCAAATTACCAATGCGAATGCTTTCAGCAAGTGATGAAGCATCCAGCTCCAGCTGCTCTTGCTGTATTTTTGCCTGCTGTGCTTTGTAGTGGCGATTCAACCCGTCGAATATAGGAAAGCTGAGATTCAACCCCACCACAGAAGTGTTGTACCATTGTGCCTTGTCACCAGTGAAATGTACTTCATTACCCATATTGCTCCAGTTATAGGATGCAGTAGCGCTAAGCACAGGATAGTAGCCCGCATAATATTGCTTCACATTCAGAGCATTCAAAACCTTCTGGGTTTCCAGTATCTTCATATCAATATTGTTGCTGATGTTAGCTTGTGGCGAAGCATCATTTGCAGAAGCAGGGTCTATCATTTGTGTAATGGCAATAGATGAATCCAGAGACATACCCATAGAATATTTCAAAACATCTTTCAGGTATTGTACATTAAGCTGCAGATTTTCCAGCTCTGTTTTCAAATTGGTTTGATTCACCTGCAAACGGTCGTAATCGGTTTTCTTAGCAAAACCATTTTCGTATTGCACTTTCACTACTGACAAAAGCTGCTCCACCTTCTTGAGATTACTTTCCACTATACCTTGTTGCATATTTGTAATTTGCAATGCATAGTAAGACGAAGCCACCTGATAAATGATCTGCTCCTTCACCTTCTCAGCACCAAGACCTGCCAGGTCTTCCGCTACTTTTGAAGCCTCCACTCCTACCATCAGCGTTTGATTGTATATCAATTGCGAAACTGTAGCACCAGCGGTGAAGTTGTATTGCGTACCAAAACGAACAGGAATAAAAGTCCCAGCTGGCTGTCCCAAAAACTGACCGGGCAACAATTGCGTTGGCAACACAAGGTTATCGTTAAAAGTACTGCTGGCATTAACTTGCGGCAAACCTGTCGACAATACTTCCTTCTTTTTTTCTTCGTTTTTATCTACTTCAAGCTGAGCTTTCTTTATGGCCACATTATGTTCAATTCCATACTCAATGCATTGCTTGAGCGACATTTCCTGAGCACTCAGGCTACTTGCTGTAAACACAGCAAACAGCAACGGAAACAGTAGTTTTCTTTTATTCATATCATTTCAAATTTTCAAGATTATTTTTTTCAAAATCAGCAATCAGCGCAATTCCTTTATCGGTAGCTATTCCACGGGCAAAGGACAACATCATGGTTGGAAAAATTTCCGACAGTGGAAATTTCTCTGATAGTTCATTGATCACATGCTGGATTTGCCCTATAAGTAAGGCTGTAGTAATTTCCACATTCAAACTCTTACGGATAAAGCCCTGCTTGATTCCCTTATTAATAAAAGAGCTGATTTCATTGGTCACAAACTCTCTAAAATATTTTTCCTGAATAGCAGCTACAGAGGGATAATACTTATTGATCTCCTTATGAAAAGATGGCTTCAATTGGGAGGCATCCTTCATAATTTGCCTTACTTTGGTCAATAATACCTCTATTACGTTTTCAGAAGCTTTTACAATGGCTTTATGATCCGCCATTTTAGCCTCTTGTATCTTGTGTACACATTGAATAAGCAGTTGCTCCTTATCTTCGAAGTTTTCGTACAGCGTTCTTTTAGATATACCGCATTGCTTCGCTAGTTCATCCATCGTAACCGAACGGATGCCGTGCTTCACAAACAACTGGATAGCCTCGTCAATGATTCTGTGTTTTAATGCACTCATATATGCAGCAAAAGAATAGAAAACTTTTGAAACGTCAAAAGTTTTCTAAGTTTTTCTACCGACGAAAACAAAAAAAAGCACCCGCCAACCGACGGGTGCTTTACTTTAACTTGGGTCCTTTTACTTCTTACCGATAAATTTCATTGATTTACCTAAAAAGTTAGCATTATCACCCAATTGCTCTTCAATACGCAGCAACTGGTTGTACTTAGCTATCCTGTCGGAGCGGGAAGCCGAACCGGTTTTAATTTGACCGCAGTTCAAGGCAACCGCTAAGTCAGCGATTGTGTTGTCTTCAGTTTCTCCCGAACGGTGACTCATTACAGAGGTATAAGAAGCTCTGTGAGCCATTTCAACAGCTTTGATAGTCTCCGACAAAGAACCGATCTGATTAACTTTCACAAGGATCGAGTTAGCGGTATCTTTCTTGATACCTTCTGCCAAACGCTTCACGTTAGTTACGAACAAATCGTCACCTACAAGTTGGGTCTTAGCTCCAATTTCTTTAGTGAGCTCAGCCCATCCTTTCCAGTCGTCTTCAAACAATCCGTCCTCAATAGAAACGATTGGGTATTTCTTCGCCCAGTCTTTCCAGAAAGAAACCATTTCAGAAGAAGTCAGTTTCTCACCTGAAGATTTCTTGAAGTGGTATTTTTTCTCTTTCTCAATGTAGAATTCAGAAGCAGCAGCGTCCATACACAGGAAGATGTCTTCTCCCGGACGGTAGCCTGCTTTTTCAATAGCCTGAAGAATTACTTTAATTCCTTCTTCGTTCGATTTCAGGTTTGGAGCAAATCCTCCCTCGTCGCCAACATTGGTCGACAAACCTTTATCGTGCAATACTTTTTTCAACTGGTGGAATACCTCAACACCCATTCTCAAAGACTGGCTGAAAGAAGTAGCTCCGGCAGGGAAAATCATGAACTCCTGGAAATCGATGCTGTTATCAGCGTGCGATCCACCGTTGATGATGTTCATCATTGGAATAGGTAAAGTATTAGCGTTAACACCACCTACATAGCGGTACAAAGGCAATCCTGCAGATTCAGCAGCAGCTTTTGCAGCGGCCAGGGAAACACCTAAAATTGCGTTGGCACCTAAACTTGATTTATTAGCTGTATCATCCAGCTCAATCATCACTTTATCGATCTCTTCCTGATCGAAAACATATTTTCCGGCTAAAGCATCGTTGATAGCACCGTTCACATTCTGAACTGCTTTCAAAACACCTTTACCAAGGTATACTTTCTTATCGTTATCACGCAGCTCGCAAGCTTCGTGTGCACCAGTAGAAGCTCCAGACGGAACTGCTGCTCTTCCCAAAACGCCTTGTTCTGTGATCACATCTACTTCGATGGTTGGATTCCCTCGGGAATCAAGGATTTGCCTCGCGGCAACTTTTGCAATGTAACTCATAATTGTTCTAGATTACGCTGTTTGTTTATGTTTGACTGTTGTTAGATTTTTGATGAACTGATCAAATAAATACCTGGAGTCATGCGGCCCAGGTGATGATTCGGGGTGGTATTGGACAGAAAAAACTTTTTTACTCTTCATTCTCAAACCGGCCAGGGTTCCATCGTTCAGGTGTTTGTGTGTTACAACAACATCCGGATGTGCCAACGCTTCTTCCATATTCACACAGAAACCGTGATTTTGGGATGTAATTTCGCCTTTGTTGGTTTCCAGATTCAAAATAGGGTGATTGATTCCCCTGTGACCATTATGCATTTTATAAGTACTGAGGCCTAGTGATAACCCTATCATCTGGTGACCCAGACAGATACCGAATACCGGCAGACTGCCTGCGATGATTTTCTTCACTTCCTTGATCACTTCAGGCATAGCAGCAGGATCGCCGGGACCATTCGACAGGAAGATACCATCTGGATTCCACGCCAGCATTTCCTCGTGAGAGGTATTGTGCGGGAAAACTTTAACGTAGCAATCTCTTTCGTCCAAACAACGCAGGATACCGGTTTTAATTCCCAAATCCAGTGCTGCAATTCTGTATTTAGCTGTTTCTTTTCCGTAGTAATAAGCTTCTTTTGTAGATACTTTGGAAGCCAGTTCCAATCCGTCCATGGAAGGAACCTCCTTCAATTTCTTTTTCAATTCTTCGGCATCCAGGATTTCCGAAGAAATAATGGCGTTCATCGCACCTTTACTGCGGATATGACGCACCAAAGCTCTTGTATCCACATCACAGATACCTACAATATTTTCATCTTCAAAATACTTCTGAACCGATCTGTCGGCAGCCGGACGAGAATATGGAACACTAAAGTTCTTGCACACCAATGCCGAAATCTTCACACTGGAAGAATCGGTTTCATCCTTCTGCACACCATAGTTCCCGATATGAGCATTGGTGGTGAGCATGATTTGCCCGAAATAAGAAGGATCCGTAAAAATTTCCTGATAACCGGTCATACCGGTGTTGAAAGCCAACTCACCTGTGGCAGTACCTATTTTTCCTGCCGCATTTCCATAATAAACCGTCCCGTCTTGTAAAACCAGGAGGGCCTTTTTCTTTTGTACGTACTTCATTGTTTGTTTTTATCTAAGATCAGGATTCTGCACACAAAAAAAGGATAAAGTTCTGAGACTTTATCCTTTTTTATGTAAAATACTTTTCAACTATTAATCTTCTTTTTTGTCGTTACCAGTTGATTTCTTTTTAGCCTTTGGGGCTTTAGCTTCCGGAGCATCTTCCACTACAGTAGCATCAGATACAGCAGCTGCAGAAGTTTCTTTCTTCTTGCTACCTCTTCTGCTCTTCTTCTTAGTTGTAGAAGCAGTAGCTGAATAGTGCTCATTGAAGTCAACCAGCTCGATCAAACACATTTCAGCGTTGTCACCCAAACGGTTTCCTGTTTTCAGGATTCGGGTATATCCACCCGGACGATCAGCAATTTTAGAGGAAACTTCTCCAAAAAGAACCTTAACCGCCTCTTTGTCCTGAAGATATCCAAAAACGATTCTTCTTGAATGCTGAGAATCAGTCTTTGATTTTGTGATCAAAGGTTCAACAAATTTTTTCAGGGCTTTAGCTTTAGCCACAGTGGTGTTGATTTTCTTATGTTTAATCAACGATACAGCCATATTGGACAGCAACAAACCTCTGTGTCCCGCTTGACGGCCTAAATGATTTACTTTTTTTGAATGTCTCATCTCTCTATTATATAATCAATTGTTCTTCTCTTCTTATTCTTTGTCGAGGTATTTTGCCACGTTCATTCCGAACGACAAACCTTTAGTAATCACCAACTCTTCTAACTCAGTCAATGACTTCTTACCGAAGTTTCTGAATTTCAGGAGGTCGTTCTTATTGAAGGAAACCAGATCACCCAAAGTCTCAACATCAGCAGCTTTCAAACAGTTCAATGCTCTTACGGAAAGATCCATGTCAACCAATTTGGTCTTCAACAGCTGACGCATATGTAGTGAAGTCTCGTCAAATTCTTCAGCAGCTGATTTCTCTTCAGTATCCAAAGTAATTTTCTCGTCAGAGAACAACATAAAGTGGTGAATCAAAATTTTAGCAGCTTCTTTCAACGCATCTTTAGGATGGATAGAACCGTCTGTTTTAATGTTGATAACGAGTTTCTCGTAGTCAGTCTTCTGCTCAACCCTGTAGTTTTCAATACTGTATTGAACGTTTTTGATTGGCGTAAAGATAGAGTCGATAGCAATGCTTCCTGAAGCTGCGTTAGAACCTTTGTTCTCGTCAGCAGGAACATATCCTCTTCCTTTGTCGATGGTTACTTCCATCTGTAATTTTACAGACCCTTCCATGGTGCAAATCACCAGGTCAGGGTTCAACACCTGAAAACCAGAAGCAAAAGCTCCGATATCACCAGCTGTGAGTTGCTTTTTACCAGTAAGGTTTACTGTTACTTTTTCGGCTTCAGCATCCTCAATCTGTTTTTTGAAACGCACCTGTTTAAGGTTCAAAATGATTTCAGTTACATCTTCCACCACACCCTTGATGGTTGAGAACTCGTGGCTAACGCCTTCGATTCTCACTGAAGTAATGGCATATCCTTCGAGGGAAGACAATAAGATTCTTCTTAATGCATTACCCACTGTAAGACCAAAACCAGGCTCTAATGGACGGAATTCAAAATTACCTTCAAACTCGTCTGAGTTAATCATTACAACGTTATCCGGTTTTTGAAATGCTAAAATTGCCATATAATCGATATTTTAAATTTTAAAATTAACTTATTATTTAGAGTACAATTCCACGATAAGCTGTTCCTTCAGGTTTTCTGGAATTTCTTCTCTTGGAGGGAATTGCAAGTATCTTCCGGACAAAGCCGCTTTATCGAAATCAACCCATGAAAACTTAGCTGATGAGCTGCTTACAGAGTTCACAACTATTTCCAGTGATTTTGATTTTTCCCTAACAGCAACGATATCGCCTGGTTTCACTTGGTAAGAAGCGATGTTTACCACTTCACCATTCACGGTGATATGACGGTGACCAACGAGCTGACGAGCACCTCTTCTGGTTGGGGAAATACCCATTCTGTAGACTACGTTGTCTAATCTTGACTCACACAACTGGAGCAATAACTCACCGGTGATACCGCTTCTTCTTGCAGCCTCCTTAAAGAGGTTAGAGAATTGCTTCTCCAAAATACCGTAAGTATATTTTGCTTTTTGCTTTTCAGCCAACTGCACTGCGTAGTCGGATTTCTTAGCTTTCGACTTCGCGTTTCCGTGCTGTCCCGGACCATAAGGTTTTTTCTCAATAGTCTTGTCAGGACCGAAAATCGGCTCTCTGAATTTTCTCGCAATCTTTGATTGTGGACCTCTATATCTTGCCATACTCTAAATTATTCTGATTTTATAAAAACTATACTCTTCTTCTTTTCGGCGGACGACATCCGTTGTGTGGAAGCGGAGTAATGTCAACGATTTCGGTAACTTCAATTCCGTTGTTGTGAACACCACGGATAGCGCTTTCTCTACCAGCTCCTGGCCCTTTAACAAACACCTTCACTCTTCTGAGGCCCTTTTCGAAAGCTACCTTTGAGCAGTCTTCAGCACAAACCTGAGCTGCATAAGGAGTATTCTTTTTAGAACCCCTGAATCCCATTTTTCCTGATGATGACCAGGAAATCACTTGTCCCTGAGCATTGGTCAAAGAAACAATGATGTTATTGAATGAAGCGTAGATGTGACACTGACCTGCAGCTTCAACCTTTACACCCGCTTTTTTAGAAGTTTTCGTAGCTTTTGCCATAATTTTTCTCTTTACTTATCTCGACTACTTAGTTACCATTTTCTTGTTGGCAACAGTTTTTCTCTTACCTTTTCTTGTTCTGCTGTTGTTCTTGGTTCTCTGGCCTCTCAAAGGCAGCCCCACACGATGGCGGATTCCACGGTATGCACCGATATCCATCAAACGCTTGATGCTCAGTTGAACTTCAGATCTCAAAGCACCTTCCACTGTCATCTCTGCAGTGATGATTTCCCTGATTTTAGAAGTCTGGGCATCTGTCCATTCCCCAGCTTTAATGTTCACATCTACTTCAGCTTTATTCAAGATTCTTCTTGCTGAAGACTTTCCGATCCCAAAAACATAGGTCAGGGCTATTTCGCCTCTTTTTCCATCCGGGATGTCGATACCTGCAATCCTTGCCATACTTGTATATTAATTCTTATTTAAAAATGCTCTTTTTTGTGAATCCGTGCGCAAAGGTAATAATTCCAATTGAATTACCCTTGTCTTTGTTTGTGTTTAGGATTCTTCTTGTTAATCACGTAAACAACGCCCTTTCTCTTAACGATTTTGTCTTCCGGGCTTCTTTTCTTAACTGACGATTTAACTTTCATTGTTTTATATTTAAACTTTTCAACCTCTTATTTGTACCTAAATGTTATTCTTCCCTTTGTCAGATCATATGGAGACATCTCCAGCTTGATCTTATCTCCTGGCAAAATTTTGATGTAGTGCATCCTCATCTTGCCTGAAATATGTGCCGTAATAATGTGCCCATTTTCCAATTCAACTCTAAACATTGCATTAGAAAGAGCTTCCAAAATTGTTCCGTCTATTTCTATCGAAGACTGTTTCGCCATTTTTTAAATCACTTCTATATTTTGTTTCTTCAATTCAATTTCAATAAACTCAAAGGACGACAGTATATCTACCTTTTCCTTCCCAACTGCCACAGTATGCTCAAAATGAGCCGATGGCAATCCGTCTTTGGTTTTGATGGTCCAACCATCATTCAAATGCTTCACTTCCTTTCGTCCCATATTAATCATTGGCTCTACAGCCAATACCAAACCTTCTTTCAGCAGTATGCCCGATCCGGCTTTTCCATAGTTGGCTACCTGAGGTTCCTCGTGCAGGTTTCTACCTACTCCGTGACCAACAAGCTCCCTTACCACACCATAACCATTTCTTTCAGCACAAAGCTGTACAGCGAAACTAATATCGCCCAGCCTTTTATCTTCAACTGCGTTTTCAATGCCTGCCAGCAAACACTCCTTGGTTACTTTGAGTAATTTCTTTTTTTCTTTAGAAATTTCCCCAACCGCAAAAGTGTAAGCCGAATCACCATAAAAACCGTTCATCAGTACGCCACAGTCGATACTTAATACAGTACCTTCTGCCGCAGGAACATCGTTCGGGATTCCATGTACCACCTGATCTTCTGGTGAAACACAAAGAGTAGCCGGAAAACCGTTGTACCCTTTGAACGCGGGAATGCCTCCATTATCCCTGATGAACTCCTCAGCAACCCTATCCAGCTTCCTGGAGGTAATGCCGGGTTGAATCAGCTTTGCTAATTCCGCATGTGTTTTCGCAACAAGTAAAGAACTTAACCTTATTAATTCAATCTCCTCCTTAGTCTTATAATACACCATACTCTACTAGACCCCTACCGATGATGTTGCACCGGTCACAGCTCTTCCTCTTATTTTCCCTGATTGCATCAATCCGTCGTAATGTCTCATCAGCAAATGACTTTCAATCTGTTGCAGGGTATCAATTACCACCCCCACCATAATCAACAGAGAAGTTCCCCCGAAGAAATACGCATAGGCAGTTTGTACACCAAACATCATCGCGAATGCTGGCAACACTGCAATTGCAGCAAGGAACACAGATCCCGGAAAAGTAATTTTTGATAAAATAGTATCTATATAATTTGCGGTATCTCCGCCTGGTTTAATTCCAGGAACAAAAGCACCTTGCTTTTTAAAGTCATCAGCCCACTGACGCGGATTGATCACCATTGCCGTATAGAAGAAAGTAAATAATATAATCATCATCGCATTAGCGAAGTTATACCAGAAACCACGCGGGTCAGTCAATTCCGACAATACCATAGCTACAGATCCTTCCTTGTCCACAAGATCCATAGTCAATAAAGTCTGAGGGATAAACATAATCGCCTGAGCAAAGATGATAGGCATAACACCGGCAATGTTTACTTTAATAGGAATATACTGACGGGCACCTGCTTGATTCAGTGAATTAATACCTCCACCTGCAGCCATTTGACGGGCATACTGCAGAGGAATCTTACGTACTCCCTGAATTAACATGATAGTTACAGCGATGATAGCAAACCAAATCACTAGTTCAAGAATAAATACGAACAAACGACCAGTTGCAGCTTCACTTCCTACTTTCGTCTGGAACTCACCAGCAATCGCTTCCGGGAATCTTGCAACGATACCAATCATGATCAAAAGTGAAATACCATTTCCAATACCTTTATCGGTAATCCTGTCGCCTAACCACATTAAGAACATAGTAGCAGCAACCATAACAGCAACAGCAGGGATAGTAAAATCCCACAAACCTGAGCCAAAAGGTCTCGCGTTTTCCGGTACATAAGCAGCAAGATAGCTTGGCGCTTGAAGTATGGTAATCACAATGGTTAAAATCTTGGTGTAAGTCTGGATTTTCTTTCTTCCACTTTCTCCGTCACGTTGGATCTTCTGAATTTGTGGAACAGCAACTCCCAACAACTGCATTACTATAGATGCAGAAATGTATGGCATTACACCCAAAGCCATAATAGAAGCTCTCGTAAATGCTCCACCTGTAAAACCAGCAATCAAAGCAACCAATCCTGAGCCTTCACTAGGATGAGCAGCCTGCAATGCATCAGAATCCACACCTGGAATAATGATATATGACCCTACTCGGTATATAAGGACTAAAACAAGAGTAGTGACGATCTTTTGTCTGAGATCGTCAATACTCCAGATATTCTTTATGGTTTGGATAAATCTTTTCATTATTTCAAAGTGGTGATAGAACCGCCTTTAGCTTCAATAGCTTCTTTGGCCGATTTAGAGAAACCGTGAGCCGAAACATTAACTTTTGCTTTCAGCTCGCCTCTTCCCAATACTTTAACTAATTTCTTTACTGAAGAGATCACACCGTGCTGCAACAAAACCTCCAAAGTGATTTCAGAAACACCTGACTTGGTAGCGATATCCTGAAGAACATCCAGATTGATTGCTTTATATTCAACGCGGTTGTAGTTGGTAAAACCAAACTTAGGAATACGGCGTTGTAAAGGTTGCTGACCACCTTCAAAACCAGGTTTCGAAGAGTAACCGGTTCTTGCTTTCGCTCCTTTATGACCTTTGGTGGAAGTTCCGCCTAAGCCAGACCCTTCTCCTCTACCGATTCTTTTTCTTGTTTTAACCGAACCTTTGGCCGGTTTTAATTCTGACAACTTCATAATACTATTTTTCTACAGTAACTAAATGCTTTACTTTATCCACCATCCCCAGAATCTGAGGAGTCGCTTCATGCTCTACAGTCTGGTTCAGTTTTCTGAATCCCAAAGCCTTAAGCGTTAACTTCTGATTTTTCGGGCGGTCGATACCACTCTTAATCTGTTTGATTTTAATCTTTGCCATCACTTATAATTTATGGTGATTAACCGTTAAATACTTTTTCCAATGAAATACCTCTCAGGTTAGCGATAGATCTTGGATCTCTCATTTGCTCCAGAGCTTTAATGGTAGCTTTCACCACGTTGTGAGGGTTAGAAGAACCTTTTGACTTAGCCAAAACGTCTTTCACTCCTACGCTTTCCAGCACCGCACGCATAGCACCACCAGCGATCACACCTGTACCGTGTGCAGCAGGCTTCATGAACACTTGTGAACCGCCGAATCGGGCTGTCATCTCGTGAGGGATAGTTCCCTTACGGATAGGCACTTTTATAAGGTTTTTCTTAGCATCGTCAATACCTTTGGAGATAGCATCAGCAACCTCGTTGGCTTTTCCTAAGCCGTAACCAACAACACCACTTTCATTTCCTACCACTACGATAGCTGAGAAACTGAAAGTTCTACCACCTTTGGTAACCTTGGTTACCCTTTGAATGCTCACAAGACGATCTTTCAATTCAATTTCAGAAGATCTTACTTGCTTTGCGCTTGATTTTTGCATAACTCTTATAAATTAAAAATTTAAACCACCTTCTCTTGCTGCGTCAGCCAAGGATTTTACTCTACCGTGGTAGAGGTATCCGTTTCTGTCAAACTTAACAGCTGAGATTCCAGCCGCTTTCGCTTTTTCAGCAATTTTAGCTCCTACCTTTTTAGCTTGTTCAACACCTGAAGTTCCTTTTTCTTCTTTTGATGAAGCAGAAACCAGGGTCACGCCCTTAAGGTCGTCAACCAATTGAGCATAAATCTCCTTGTTGCTTCTGTAAACAGTCAACCTTGGTGTTTCAGCAGTACCAGAAATAACCTTTCTGATTTTGTACTTAATGCTCTTTCTTCTTAATTCTTTCTTGTTCGACATAACTAACCTATTTATTTACCAGCAGATTTACCTGCTTTTCTTCTTAATTCTTCACCTACGAACTTGATACCTTTACCTTTATATGGTTCTGGCTTTCTCAGAGATCTGATTTTTGAAGCTACCTGACCCAACAATTGCTTGTCACAGGAAGTTAAAGTGATCTTAGGGTTCTGACCTTTCAAAGTTTCGGTTTTCAAAACCACTTCTTTAGGCAATTGGAAAACAACATTGTGAGAGTACCCCAAGCTCAACTCAAGGATTTGTCCTTTATTGGCAGCTCTGTAACCTACCCCAACCAACTCTTGCTCGAGTGTATATCCTTTAGATACACCTTCCACCATGTTGTTGATCAAAGCTCTATACAAACCGTGCATAGAACGTGATTGTTTCTCTTCATTGCTTCTTTTAACAAGCAATTGCTTTCCCTCAACAACAGCAGAGATGCGCTCATCGATTGTCTCAGAGAGCTCTCCCAGTTTACCTTTAACGGTAATGGTGTTTTTGTTGACTGTAACGGTCACCCCATCAGGGATAATTACCGGTGCATTTCCTATTCTTGACATTTCTTTAATTATTAATAAACGTAACACAAAACTTCACCACCTACATTTTCTTTCTTCGCTTCCTTATCAGTCATAACACCTTTAGAAGTAGAAAGAATAGCGATACCTAAACCACTCAATACTCTTGGTACTTTGGCAGCGTGAGTATACTTTCTAAGACCAGGACGGCTGATTCTATCCAAAGACTGGATAGCGGACATCTTAGTTGCCGGATCGTATTTCAAAGCTATTTTGATGCTGCCCTGAGCGCTATCATCAACAAATTTATAGTTCAGGATATATCCTTTTTCGAACAAAATCTTGGTGATTTCTTTCTTCAGGTTAGAGGCAGGAATATCTACCACGCGGTGTTTCGCCTGGATAGCATTTCTAACTCTTGTTAAGTAATCTGCAATTGGATCAGTATTCATAAATCAATCTGTTTCTTAATTCAACTTTATATTACCAGCTCGCTTTTTTCACGCCCGGGATCAAACCATTGTTAGCCATTTCTCGGAAGCAGATCCTTGAGATACCGAATTGTCTCATGTAACCTCTCGGTCTACCTGTCAGTTTGCAGCGGTTGCGCACTCTGATAGGATTAGAGTTTCTTGGAAGTTTTTGCAAACCCTCATAGTCCCCAGCAGCTTTCAATTCTTCTCTCTTTTTGGCAAACTTAGCAGCTAAAGCAATACGCTTAGCATCTCTGGCCTTCATTGACTCCTTAGCCATATCTTATTTTTTTAAATTTTTAAATGGTAAACCAAATTCTTTCAACAAAGCGTATCCTTCTTTATCTGTCTCAGCAGTAGTCACGAAAGTGATGTCCATACCGAGGATCTTATCGATTTTGTCAATGTTGATCTCAGGGAAGATGATTTGTTCTTTGATACCGAGGGTATAGTTACCTCTGCCATCAAGGTTAGAGTTGATACCACGGAAGTCACGTACCCTTGGTAAAGCCACAGCTACCAATCTTTCGAGGAACTCATACATTTTGTCGCCTCTCAAAGTAACTTTAGCTCCGATAGGCAATCCTTTTCTGAGTTTGAAGTTAGAGATATCTTTCTTAGAGTGAGCAGCAACCGCTTTCTGACCGGAAATCATGGTCATCTGGTTAACAGCATTCTCGATCAATCGCTTGTCAGCAACTGCATCTCCAATCCCTTGGTTCAGGCAGATTTTTTCCAGTTTTGGAACCTGCATGATGGATTTGTAATTAAATTCTTTCTGAAGAGCAGGAACAATCTGTTCCTTATATCTCTTTTTTAATCCCGGTTCGTATCCCATTAGTCTAAAATCTTATCGGTTTTCTTTGCAAATCTTTTTACTTTACCATCTACCACTTTTCTTCCAACACGGGTAGCTGTTTTACCATCTACCAACATAACATTGGAAATATTGATAGGCGCTTCCAGGGAAAGGATTCCTCCTTGTGGGTTTTTCGCAGATGGTTTTGTGTGTTTTTTAACGAGGTTAAGGCCTTCAACAATTACCTTGTTCTCTTTCACCAAAACTTCTTTAACTACAGCACTCTTCCCTTTTTCATCACCGGCGATCACTTTCACAGTGTCTCCTTTTTTGATCTTCAGTTTACTCATAACTCTATTATTAAAGCACCTCAGGCGCTAATGATACAATTTTCATGAAATCTTTCTCACGCAGCTCTCTAGCAACAGGACCAAAAATCCTTGTGCCTTTCATCTCCCCTGCTTCATTCAACAATACAACAGCGTTATCATCGAAGCGGATATAAGAACCATCAGCTCTTCTTACTTCTTTTCTTGTTCTAACAACCACTGCTTTGGAAACAGAACCTTTTTTAGCATTTCCTGAAGGCAAAGCGTGCTTTACAGAAACAACGATCTGATCTCCGATAGATGCGTATCTTTTTCCTGTTCCACCTAAAACACGGATGCAAAGAACTTCCTTGGCACCGCTGTTATCAGCAACTTTTAATCTTGACTCCTGTTGTATCATTGTTCAAATATTTTATCAATTACTTAGCTTTCTCTACGATTTCAACCAATCTCCATCTTTTGCTCTTGCTCAACGGACGGGTTTCCATGATTTTTACGGTATCGCCTTCAGCGCATTCGTTTTTCTCATCATGAGCAACAAATTTCTTTGACTGCTTAACGAACTTTCCGTATTTAGGATGCTTGAGTTTGCTCTCAATAGTAACCACAATGGATTTATCCATTTTAGTGCTGGTTACGATTCCAATCCTTTCTTTTCTTAAGTTTCTAGTTTCCATGTTTCAATGCTTTATCAGCTACTATTTTTGTCTTGCTCTCAATTCAGTGTTCAATCTTGCGATTGTTCTTCTTGTGGTTCTAATCACCAAAGGAGTTTCCAAAGGAGAGATAGAGTGATTGATTTTGTATTTTTCGAGATTTGCTTGTTCTCCCGCAATACGCTCTTTCACTTCTTCAGTGGTCATTTGTTTTATTACAGACGCCTTCATAATTATTCAGTATAATCTCTTTTTACAATAAACTTAGTAGTGATCGGCAGTTTCTGAGCAGCCAGTCTCAGAGCTTCTTTTGCCAATTCCAAAGGTACACCTTCTGCTTCGAAAATGATTTTACCAGGTTTCACCACGGCAACCCATAATTCAGGGGCACCTTTACCTTTACCCATCCTTACCTCGGCTGGCTTCTTGGTAACTGGTTTGTCAGGGAAAATTCTGATCCAGATCTGTCCTTCTCTCTTCATATGACGAGTCACAGCAACACGAGCAGCTTCTAACTGACGGCTAGTGATCCAGGTCTCTTCTAATGCTTTAATTCCGAATGATCCGAAAGCCAATTGATTGCCTCTTTGTGCGAGACCCTTCATTTTGCCTTTGTGCATCTTTCTGTATTTGGTTCTTTTTGGCTGTAACATTGCTATCTCTTTTTAAGATATTGAACTCTTCTTATTTCTCGTTTCTCTTGTTTTTGCTTTTGAACTTTCCTTTGCTCTTCACACCACCAACTGTTGGGGAAAGATCTGGCTTGCCGTAGATCTCGCCTTTGCAGATCCACACTTTGATACCGATCAAACCATAGGTTGTTTGAGCTTCGCTTAAAGCGTAGTCAATATCGGCACGGAAAGTATGCAATGGAATTCTACCTTCTTTCTTATGTTCATTTCTTGCCATCTCAGCACCGTTCAAACGGCCGGAGATCAAAACCTTAATTCCTTCTGCACCCATTCTGATAGTAGAAGCAATAGCCATTTTCATAGCTCTACGGAAAGAAATCCTTCCTTCTACCTGGCGGGCGATGCTATCGGCAACCAATTTAGCGTCGAGTTCAGGTCTCTTGATCTCAAAGATATTGATCTGAACTTCTTTGCTGGTGATTTTCTTCAACTCTTCTTTCAGTTTATCAACTTCCTGACCACCTTTTCCGATAATGATTCCCGGACGTGCAGTATGAATAGTGATGCTGATCAGTTTCAGAGTTCTTTCGATCACGATTTTAGAAACAGATGCTTTCTGCAAACGAGCTCTAACGTAATTTCTGATTTTGTGATCCTCAGCCAATTTGTCTGAGTAATCATTTCCACCATACCAGTTAGAATCCCATCCTCTGATAATTCCTAATCTGTTCCCTATCGGGTTTGCCTTATTTCCCATGTTTCAAACTTATTTTGCAATTTCAATTTTATCAATTACCAACGTTACGTGGTTGGATCTTTTTCTAACTCTGTGGGCTCTTCCCTGAGGAGCAGGTTGAACTCTTTTGAGCATTCTTCCTGAATCCACATGGATTGCAGAGATTTTCAGCTCACCTTCGTTCACAGCAGAACCGGTTTTAGCTTCGTAATTGTGCATTGCTGATTTCAGCAACAATTCCAATCTTGTAGCAGCTTCTTTTGGTGTAAATTGTAACACACCCATAGCTTTGTTTACTTCCATTCCTCTAACGAGATCAGCAACCAATCTCATTTTTCTTGGTGAAGTCGGGCAGTTGTTCAACTTAGCAAAGTAAGTTGTCTTTCTTGCCTCTTTCGCTGCGTCTGCTGCTATTTTCTTTCTTTGTCCCATGACTTAACTTATAATCAGTTTCTTACTTCTTTTTGTTTCCACCGTGTCCTCTGAAGTTTCTGGTTGGAGAAAACTCACCGAGTTTGTGCCCTACCATGTTTTCAGTAACATATACAGGAATGAACTTATTACCATTATGTACAGCTATCGTAACCCCAACGAAATCAGGAGTTATCATCGATGCTCTTGACCAAGTCTTGATAACATTCTTGGCATTCCCTTTCTCTGCTGCTGTTACTCTTTTGTTTAATTTGTATTCAACAAAAGGTGGTTTTTTTAATGATCTTGCCATACTAGCTTATTATTTCTTTCTTCTTTCGAGTATATATTTATTAGATGCTTTCTTCTTAGAACGTGTTTTGTATCCTTTAGCCGGAAGACCTTTTCTAGATCTAGGGTGACCACCGGAAGCTCTACCTTCACCACCACCCATCGGGTGATCAACTGGGTTCATTACAACACCTCTTACACGTGGACGAACGCCCAACCATCTTGTTCTACCAGCTTTACCGGAGATAACCAATTGGTGATCAGAGTTAGATACTGAACCAACAGTAGCTAAGCAAGTCGTCAAAATCTGGCGTGTTTCTCCTGAAGGCATTTTCAATACTGCAAATCTTCCTTCTCTTGCCAGCAATTGAGCAGAAGCACCAGCGCCTCTTGCAAACTTGGCACCTTGGCCAGGGTTCAGTTCCACGTTGTGGATAATGGTTCCCAGTGGCACTTCTGACAAGAACAAAGTGTTACCTACTTCAACCGCAGCACCTTTACCGGAAACAACCGTCTGACCAACAGTCAAACCATCCGGAGCAATGATATATCTTTTTTCACCGTCAGCGTAGTTCAATAAAGCGATACGCGCAGTTCTGTTTGGATCATACTCAATGGTCATTACTTTAGCAGGAATACCAAACTTCTCTCTTTTGAAGTCAACAATTCTGTATTTCTGTTTGTGACCACCACCGGTGTATCTCATGGTCATTCTCCCTACGTTGTTTCTTCCCCCGCTGCTTGATTTCTTAGCAATCAGGCTCTTCTCAGGCGCAGATTTAGACACAGTTACTTCCGCATAAGTCGGAAGCACCTGATGGCGCTGAGTAGGAGTAACCGGTTTAAGTTTTATTAAGCCCATAACTTATTAAATGTTGTTGTATAAATCGATAATTTGTCCTTCTGCCAGGGTTACTATCGCTTTTTTGCGGATAGCGGAAGCACCTGTCATCATTCCTTTTTTAGTGTACTTCTGTTTTACTTTTCGAGGAGTTCTGATAGTGTTGATAGCCTCCACTTTCACTCCGTACATTTTTTCAATGTCTTTCTTGATCTCTACTTTGTTCGCTTTATCGTCAACGATAAAACCATATCTGTTCAATTTCTCCTGTAAAGAAGACATTTTCTCAGTAACAATTGGTTTCTTAATTACACTCATGGCTCTTAGCTTAATGATGTTTCTAATTCCTTAACTGAACTTTCCACGAAAACCACTTTATTGGTATTCAAGATGTCGTAAGTATTCAACTCACCAACGGAAAGAACTTTCACCCCCTCTAAATTTCGGGACGACAAATATATGTTTTTATTTGGCTCCGCTAACACGAATAGCACTTTTTTGTCGGCAACCGCCAGGTTCTTCAGGATAGAAGCAAAAGATTTTGTCTTTGCTTTGTCCAGGTTAAAGTCCTCAACGACAGACACATTAGCGTTCTTGGCGTGATCAGTCAGAACTGATTTTCTTGCCAATTCCTTCACTTTCTTATTAAGTTTAAAACTATAAGCGTGTGGACGAGGACCGAAAACAGTACCTCCACCTTTCAGTAATGGACTTCTTACAGATCCGAAACGGGCACCGCCGCTACCTTTTTGCTTTCTGATTTTGCGAGTACTACCTCTAACCTCACCTCTTTCCTTTGCTTTGTGTGTACCTTGTCTTTGGTTAGCCAAATATTGCTTAACGTCAAGATAAACCGCATGCTCATTAGGTTCAATCGCGAAAACTGACTCAGGCAATTTTACTTTTTTGCCGGTAGCTTTACCGTCGATATTTAAAACTGATAATTCCATGTTATTTCTCAATTATTACGTAAGATCCCTTTGCACCAGGAACAGATCCTGAGAGAACCAATATGTTTCTTTCTTTCAATACTTTCAATACCTGAAGGTTGTCTACTTTTACTTTATCACCCCCCATTCTTCCGGCCATTCTCATGCCTTTGAATACACGTGAAGGAGTAGAACAAGCACCCAAAGATCCAGGAGCTCTTCCCCTGTTGTGCTGACCGTGAGTTTGTCCACCCACACCGGCAAAGTTGTGGCGTTTAACAACACCTTGGAAACCTTTTCCTTTTGAAGTTCCGGATACGGAGATAACATCTCCTTCAGCGAAAACCTCAATAGTTACAGCATCACCTAACTGAGCTTCAACTTCTTTAAACTCTACCAATTTCTTTTTAGGAGTAGTGTTGGCTTTTTTGAAGTGACCAGCCAAAGCTTTGTTGGTCAATCTTTCTTTTTTCTCACCGTAACCCAGTTGAACCGCAGCATAGCCGTCTTTTTCAACTGTTTTCACCTGAGTGACAACACAAGGACCCACTTCAACGATGGTGCATGGAACATTTTTTCCATTTGCATCGAAAATGCTGGTCATTCCTATTTTTTTTCCTATCAATCCTGACATGGCCTATTTATTTAATAATTCTTTTATTCTTTAATCGATCTGTATAAGCAAACAGCTACCTAAACTTTGATTTCCACTTCCACACCACTCGGAAGCTCGAGTTTCATCAAAGCGTCAACAGTTTTAGAAGTTGAGCTGTAGATATCGAGGAGTCTTTTGTAAGAAGACAATTCGAATTGCTCTCTTGCTTTTTTGTTAACGTGCGGAGATCTTAACACAGTGAAAATTCTTTTGTGCGTTGGCAACGGAATTGGTCCGCTAACCACTGCTCCTGTAGCTTTTACTGTTTTCACGATCTTCTCAGCAGATTTATCTACGAGGTTGTGATCGTAAGACTTCAATTTTATTCTGATTCTTTGGCTCATTTGCTTAACTATATCTAATTATTATACAGATGCTACGTTTTTACCTTTTGATTTGGCAATCACCTCTTCAGCAACGTTCTGAGGAGTTTGCTCATAGTGGGAGAATTCCATGGTAGAAGTTGCTCTACCAGAAGTGATGGTACGCAAGTCAGTTACATAGCCGAACATTGCCGACAGAGGTACAGTAGCACTAATTACTTTAGCACCATTTCTCTCGTCCATACCTGCAATCTGACCTCTTCTCTTGTTCAAGTCACCGATTACATCACCCATGTTAACTTCAGGGGTCAGTACTTCCAGTTTCATGATAGGCTCAAGCAAAATTGGTTTTGCTTTTACCAAAGCTTCTCTATATGCGATTTTAGCACAGATTTCGAAAGAAAGAGCATCGGAGTCAACCGCGTGGAAAGATCCATCTAACAAGGTTACTTTCAATGCATCGATTGGATATCCAGCCAATACACCATTTTGTAATGAAGCCTCGAATCCTTTTTCCACAGAAGGAACAAATTCCCTTGGGATGTTACCACCTTTAACAGCGTTAACGAATTCCAGTCCAACTTTACCTTTTTCAGCAGGCTCGATTTTAACGATGATGTCGGCAAATTTACCACGACCACCGGATTGTTTTTTGTATACCTCTCTGTGTTCAACAGGAACAGTGATGGCTTCACGGTAAGTAACCTGAGGAGCACCCTGATTAACCTCTACCTTGAACTCACGTTTCAAACGGTCAACAAGGATCTCTAAGTGGAGCTCACCCATGCCACTGATAATGGTTTGACCTGATTCATGATCTGTTTTAACACGGAAGGTTGGATCTTCTTCGGCGAGTTTACCAAGAGCCATACCCAGTTTATCAACATCGGCCTGAGTTTTAGGCTCAATGGCGATACCGATTACAGGTTCTGGGAATTTCATTGCTTCGAGAACGATTGGGTGTTTTTCGTCACACAAAGTATCTCCCGTACGAATATCTTTGAAACCTACACCAGCTCCGATGTCCCCAGCTTCGATGCAGTCCACAGCATTTTGCTTGTTTGCGTGCATCTGGAACAAACGG
Source organism: Flavobacteriales bacterium (assembly GCA_046074525.1). Taxonomy (GTDB): domain Bacteria; phylum Bacteroidota; class Bacteroidia; order Flavobacteriales_C; genus JAHEZL01. The sequence goes on along the minus strand of JBJTOK010000031.1, from coordinate 28,117 downwards.
GAGATACGCTCCTTGTTACCAGTACGTGCGTTGTAGATATAAGATCCTGCATCCAGGCGTCCGGCATAAGCACGGAAGAAGCACAAGCGACCTACGAAAGGATCGGTTGCAATTTTAAACGCAAGAGCAGTAAATGGTTCTTTAATATCAGGTCTACGGGTAACCTCTTCACCTGTATCAGGGTTAGTACCCTTAATATTTTCTTTATCCAGTGGGCTTGGCATGAGTTCCATTACCAAGTCAAGCATGGTTTGAACACCTTTGTTCTTGAAAGATGAACCGCAAACCATAGGAACAATTTTGTTCGCTACACAAGCTTTACGGAGAGCCGCAAGAACTTCGGCTTCAGTGATGGTCTCAGGAGCTTCAAAGAATTTCTCCATGATCTTGTCATCAAATTCAGCAACTGCCTCGAGCATTTTCTCTCTCCAGTGGGTAGCGTCAGCTAACATATCATCAGGAATTGGCACAACTTCGTAAGTCATTCCTTTGTCATGCTCATTCCAAACCATTCCGCGGAAGTTGATCAAGTCAACCACACCTTTGAAAGTTTCTTCAGCACCGATTGGCAATTGCAGTGGCACTGCGTTACCTTTCAGCATTTCTCTTGTTTGTGCAACTACTTTTAAGAAGTCGGCTCCCTGACGATCCATCTTGTTTACGAAACCTATACGGGTTACATTGTAACCATCGGCCAAACGCCAGTTGGTTTCAGATTGCGGCTCAACACCGTCAACTGCTGAAAACAAGAATACCAATCCATCGAGGATACGTAGTGAGCGGTTTACCTCAACAGTAAAATCCACGTGACCCGGAGTATCGATGATATTGATTTTATATTTGTTATTTCTATAATTCCAAAAACAGGTAGTTGCTGCAGATGTGATGGTGATACCTCTCTCTTGCTCCTGAACCATCCAGTCCATAGTAGCAGCTCCGTCATGCACTTCACCAATCTTGTGGTTTACACCAGTGTAATACAAAATACGCTCGGTAGTGGTGGTTTTACCAGCGTCGATGTGGGCAGCGATCCCAATGTTACGTGTATATCTTAAGTCAGCCATTTGTCTTAACTATTAAAATCTGAAGTGAGAGAAAGCTTTGTTAGCATCAGCCATTTTGTGTACATCCTCTTTCTTTTTGAATGCAGCACCTTCTTCTTTTGAAGCAGCGATAATTTCACCAGCCAATTTCTCAGCCATAGATTTTTCATTTCTTTTTCTTGAGTAGCCAATCAACCATTTCATGGCAAGGGAAGCTTTTCTTGAATCTCTAACCGGAGTTGGAATCTGGAAAGTTGCTCCACCTACTCTTCTTGATTTCACCTCTACATTCGGAGTAACGTTATCCAATGCCTTCTTGAAAACCTCCAAACCTTCGGTTTCAGTTTTCTTGCTTACTATTTCCATAGCACCGTAGAAAACTTCCAAAGCCGTGGATTTTTTACCATCGTACATCAAGTTGTTTACAAACTTCGTTACCAGTACATCGCTGAACTTAGGATCTGGTAAGATGAGTCTCTTTTTCGCTTTAGCCTTTCTCATTGCCTATTATTTCTTAGGTTTTTTAGTTCCGTATTTTGATCTTCTTTGATTTCTTCCATCAACACCCGCAGTATCCAGAGCCCCTCTTACAATGTGGTATTTAACACCTGGTAAATCTTTTACCCTTCCACCTCTTACAAGCACGATAGAGTGCTCTTGCAAGTTGTGTCCTTCTCCAGGAATGTAAGCATTCACCTCATTTCCGTTGGTCAATCTTACCCTTGCTACCTTTCTCATCGCTGAGTTTGGTTTTTTTGGAGTAGTGGTATAAACCCTTACACAAACCCCTCTTCTCTGAGGACATGAAACGAGTGCAGCTGACTTGTTTCTCTTGGCCTGACTGGTTCTTCCAGTGCGTATTAACTGCTGAATTGTTGGCATATTATTATATTACTTTGTCTATCAAAAAATATCTTCCCAATAAAATTTGGGAGGGCAAAGCTACTAGATTTATTCGAAATATCAACACATAAATGAAATTATTTTTAGTTTTTTTTCACTTTTCCTCCATTTTTATTCTTTCACTTTGATTTGCAAGGGAATGCAGATGAAAATTATTGCCCATTTCGCAATGCATTTCTCAATTACTAATTTTGTGGCCACATGCAAGATTATCTAAAAGAACTCAACCCCAGTCAGCAGGAAGCCGTTTTGGGATACCAGGGGCCATCCATGGTACTGGCCGGTGCCGGCTCGGGCAAAACCCGTGTACTTACCTACAGAATTGCACATTTAATAGAAAACGGCGTTAGTCCTTTCAATATACTGGCTCTCACCTTTACCAACAAAGCAGCCAAGGAAATGCGGGAAAGGATAGAAAAAATTCTGGGGCCGGAAGCCCGTAACATCTGGATGGGCACCTTCCACTCTATTTTTGCCAGGATACTGAGAATTGAACATCAAAGGATCAACTTCCCTTCGAACTTCACTATTTACGATACGACGGATTCCAAAAACCTTATAAAGACCATTGTTAAGGAACTGGAACTAGACGATAAGATTTACAAAAGCAGTGTGATCCTCCACCGTATCTCTTCGGCGAAAAACAATCTTATCTCAGCCGAGAAATATGCTGCCGATGAGCAAATCCGCCAGGAAGACAAGATGACAGCCAAACCAAGGATGGCGGAGATATATAGCACCTACCAAAATCGGATGCTGAAGTCATCAGCCATGGATTTTGATGATCTTCTCTTTAAAACCAACGTTCTTTTAAAAGACCAGCCGGATGTTCTATTGAAATACCAGCATCTCTTTCAATATATATTAGTAGATGAGTACCAGGACACCAACTTTTCGCAATATGTAATAGTGAAAAAACTGGCTGCCGCCAACCGTAATATATGTGTGGTGGGCGATGATGCACAAAGTATTTACTCCTTTCGTGGCGCCGATATCGGCAACATCCTTTCTTTCCAGAAAGATTATCCTGAAGCACAGCTTTTTAAACTCGAACAGAATTACCGCAGTTCTAAAAATATTGTCAACGCGGCCAATAGCATCATTGCCAATAACAAGGACCAAATACATAAAAATGTTTGGACCGCCAATCAAGAAGGTGAGAAAATCAAAGTAGTTAAAACGGCTACTGACATAGAGGAAAGCAACTTTGTAGCCAGAAGCATATTCAGCGAAAAGATGAATTCGCAGGCACAGAATCTCGATTTCGCTATACTCTATAGAACAAATGCACAGTCGAGATCTATTGAAGAATCGCTTCGTAAGCAAAACATACCTTATAAGATATACGGCGGTCTCTCCTTCTACCAAAGAAAAGAGATCAAGGAATTGGTGGCTTATTTCCGCTTGGTGCTAAACCCCCATGATGAAGAGGCTTTAAAGCGCGTAATTAATTTTCCAGGAAGAGGAATAGGCAAAACCACAATTGATAAAGTCATCATTGCCGCCAACAACAACGGTGTTAGTATGTGGGACATTATCAGTTCTCCCAACAAATTCGCTGGAATTGGTGATGCCACACAAAGCAAACTCTCCGCTTTTGTTGACATGATCATGGGCTTTAATAAGGTAATCCGCAAATACACCGCTTACGACCTGGGACAACAAATCGCTTCCGCATCAGGGATTTCAAAGGAATATTTTGCTGACAAAACTCCAGAAGGCATCAGCCGCTATGAAAACATCCAGGAATTACTTAACGGACTCAAGTATTTCAGTGCTCTGCAGGAAGATGAGCGACTAGAAGAACCGACACATACACTTGATAAATTCATGTCGGAAATTGCCTTGCTCACTGATGTAGACAATGAGAAGGATGAAGACCGAGATAAAGTTACGTTAATGACCATTCACGCAGCAAAAGGATTGGAGTTTAATCATGTATATATTGTTGGACTCGAAGAAAATCTTTTTCCTTCACAACTCTCTGTTCATTCACGCACGGAATTGGAGGAAGAAAGACGACTATTTTATGTGGCCCTCACCCGTGCCAGAAAAACCGTTCATCTGTCGTATGCTCAAAACCGCTTCCGATACGGAAACATCACTTATTCCGATGCCAGTCGATTCATTGAAGAACTCAATGAGGAAGTGATGGAGAAAATTGGAACCAAACCTGTTCAAAGATCTGTTTCCGTTAATGCGGAACCTAGCACACCTCGTCCGGTGGTGAAAAGTTCCTTTGTAAAACTAGATTCAGTAGTGAGGGCAAAAAGTCCCTCTTCCTCCAATGCAGCCATTGAAGAGGGCAGTGAAGTAGAACACTTGCGTTTCGGCAAAGGCAAAGTAGTCTCCATTGATGGCAACGATTCGAACCGCAAGGCGACAATAGATTTTGAAAATCATGGAAAAAAACAACTTCTGCTGAAGTTTGCTCAACTAAAAGTGATAAATTAGCCCATTAATTAAATAGCTTCATGGAATATAACACACAAAGAGGTAATCTTACCATACCCGAATACGGCAGAAATGTGCAGAAGATGATCAACTTCGCAATGACCGTTAAAGAAAGGGAATTGCGCAATACAGTAGCACGATCGATAATAAAAGTGATGGGACAATTGAGTCCGCACCTGAGAGATGTAACCGATTTCAACCATAAACTATGGGATCAACTCATCATCATGTCGGATTTCAACCTTGATGTTGACTCTCCTTATCCATATCCTGATAAAGCTGTTCTTTTTGAAAAACCAAAAAGGCTTGCTTACCCTACGAAAGTTATAAAAAACAAGCACTACGGTTTCGTTATTGAAGATCTCATTAGCAAAGCCAGCGTGATGGAAAATCCAAAAGAGAAACACGCCCTTACCTACACCATCGCCAACATGATGAAGAAAGCTTACATCAGCTGGAACAAGGAATCAGTAAGCGATAAAATCATTATTGAGCAATTGGGACATTATTCGGGAGGAAAGCTTTCTCTGGATATTAACACCAAACTCGAAGTCATCTCCGAACCAGCGCCGCAGCAAAATAATAAGAACAATAACAATCAGAAAAAAAACAATTTCAAAAAAGGCGGCGGCCACTTTGGTAAAAACAACAACTTCAAGAAAAAATTCAAATAGCATAAATGGGAAAATTCATCATCCAGGGAGGAACCAAACTCAAAGGTGAAATCACTCCGCAAGGTGCAAAAAACGAAGCATTGCAAATCCTTAATGCAGTTCTTCTCACCTCCGAAAAAGTAAGAATCAATAACATTCCCAACATTGTCGATGTCAACAAACTCATCGATTTGCTGAAAAGTCTGGGGGTTAAAGTTGATAAGATCAACGAAAGCACATACGATTTTCAGGCCGATGCGGTAAATCTTGATTATCTCCAATCACCTGAATTCATGAAAAAAGGTGGAGCACTCCGCGGATCTATCATGATTGTTGGTCCTATGCTTGGCCGTTTTGGCAAAGGCTACATTCCAGCTCCCGGTGGAGATAAAATTGGTCGCCGCCGCGTGGATACCCACTTCGATGGATTCCAGATGTTGGGAGCGAAATTCGAATACCAGGCTGCCAGCAAATTCTACAAGGTAGAAGGAAAACTGAAAGGAGCATATATATTATTAGATGAAGCATCGGTAACCGGAACTGCCAACATCGTGATGGCAGCTGTGTTAGCGAAAGGCAAAACCGTAATTTACAATGCAGCCTGTGAGCCTTATCTGCAGCAATTGTGCAAAATGCTCAATAAGATGGGCGCCAAGATCAGTGGTATCGGCTCCAATTTACTGAGTATTGAAGGTGTAACTGAATTGGGCGGGACAGAACACACTATGCTTCCCGACATGGTAGAAATCGGAAGCTTCATTGGCTTAGCCGCCATGACCAAATCTGAAATCCGCATCAAAAATGTATCTTATCCGGATCTGGGAATTATCCCAAGAACCTTCCAGAGACTGGGTATCCAGATGGAACTGCAGGGTGATGATTTAATTATCCCTTCACAGGAAAGCTATACTGTAGATACCTTTATTGATGGATCCATCCTCACTATTGCCGATGCGCCATGGCCGGGCTTTACTCCCGACCTGCTCAGCATCGTGCTTGTAGTAGCTACACAAGCAAAAGGAACTGTTCTCATTCACCAGAAAATGTTTGAAAGCCGACTTTTCTTTACCGATAAACTTATCGACATGGGTGCGCAGATTATCCTTTGTGATCCGCACCGCGCAACGGTAATTGGATTGAATCGTCAAACCCGATTGAGAGGAATTGAAATGACCTCTCCTGATATCCGCGCTGGAGTTTCCTTGTTGATTGCAGCCATGTCAGCCGAAGGAAAGAGTACCATCCACAACATCGACCAGATCGATCGTGGTTACCAAAACATTGATACCCGTTTGAACGCCATTGGTGCAAAAATTGAAAGAGTAGATTAAATGAAACAAGCACTCGCACTTTTACTGTTCTCCCTCCTCCTCTTTTCCTTTAAGGGAGAAAGGTTTCCTGGCAGAATTGCTCCTGATATCGCTTTGAAAAATCAGTCGGGAAAGATCATCAAGCTTTCTTCCCTTCGCGGCAAATATGTATTGCTCGATTTCTGGGCATCGTGGTGCGGTCCGTGCCGCAAGGAAAATCCCAATCTGGTGAGCACGTACAATGCGTACAAGAATAAGAAGTTCAATGCTGATCCAGAAGGCAAGAAAACAGTAAAAGGTTTTGAAATTTACCAGGTTTCCATCGATGAAAATGCTGAGCTGTGGAAAGCTGCAATTGCTAAAGATCACCTCAACTGGCCCAACCATGTTAATGATCCTGACGGATGGAATTCCGCTGCATTGCGAACTTACGGCTTAAACTCCGTTCCTTCCAATTTCCTGATTGATCCGCAAGGCAACATCATCGCATCACAACTCAGAGGGCCAGCCTTAAAAAATGCCCTGGACAAATTAGTAGCTGCAGAGTAATCTGTCAATTTGTCTAATTTCACCCATTGGCACTATATCTGCAAAAAGTCCGCGTGACTTAAACCAAGAACAATGAATACCGAAGAAAAAGAAACACAGGAAATCAATAACGAAACTCCGAAAGACAACTCAGAAACCACAACCAGCAAGGCTTCCGACTCACAGGAGGACAAAATAAAAGAACTCAACGACAAATATTTAAGATTGTATTCGGAGTTCGATAATTTCAGAAAAAGAACTATTAAAGAAAAAAGTGAGCTATATACCAGTGCCACTTCTGACGTTTTTAAGCTTTTTCTGCCAGTTTTGGACGATTTTGACAGAGCTTCAAAATCGGTGAAAGAAGCACAGGATATCAAGAGCTTACAGGAAGGCGTTGAACTCATCCGCCATAAACTCACCCATACTCTCAAACAAAAAGGTTTGGAAGAAATGGATGCTCAAGGCAAGGAATTCAATGGTGATTTCCATGAAGCCATCACCGAAATCCCTGCTCCCAGCGAAGATCTGAAAGGGAAAATTGTTGATGTAATTGAAAAAGGATATACTCTCGACGGAAAGATCATCCGTTACGCGAAAGTAATTGTAGGTAAATAAGTGTTGAAAAACTATGTCGAAGAGAGATTTATACGAAGTATTAGGCGTTACTAAAGGCGCATCAGAAGACGAAATCAAGAAGGCCTACCGTAAGATGGCACTTCAATACCACCCTGATAAAAATCCGGGCAACAAGGAAGCCGAAGAAAAATTCAAGGAAGCAGCTGCGGCCTATGATGTGCTGAGCAACAAGGAAAAAAGGCAACGTTATGATCAATTTGGTCATGCCGGTGTTGGTGGTGCTGCCGGCGGCGGCGGATTCGGCGGCGGTTTTGGCGGAATGAACATGGAAGACATCTTCTCTCAGTTCGGAGATATCTTTGGTGGCGGTTTTGGTGGCGGACAACGTGGCAGACGCGTAAATCGCGGGGCAAATATACGCATCAAGGTTACCCTTACTCTTGAGGAAATCGCTACAGGCGTTGAAAAGAAAATAAAGGTAAACAAGCTCGTTGCCTGTGAAAGCTGCACAGGAACAGGTGCCGAAGCAGGCAGCGATTACGACACTTGTGGCACCTGCAAAGGAAGTGGCCATATCACCCGCATACAAAATACTATCCTCGGGCAAATGCAGTCGACATCCAGCTGTCCGACCTGCAACGGCGAAGGAAAAATCATCAAGCACAAATGTAAAAAATGCCACGGTGAAGGCGTTGTTCGAGGAGAAGCAGTTCTTCCTATCAACATCCCGGCGGGAGTGCAGGAAGGAATGCAACTCCAGGTGAGCGGCATGGGTAATGCCGGTGCACGCGGCGGAGTAAATGGTGATTTGTTAGTAGTGATAGAAGAAAAAGAACATGAAGTACTTTCCCGCGACGGCAATGATTTACATTACGATCTCTTCATCAATTTTGCTGATGCAGCCCTTGGTGGTGAGGCCATTGTACCTGCCCTTAGCGGAAAAGTTAAGATCAAGATAGAACCAGGAACCCATGCCGGAAAAATACTGCGTCTCAAGCACAAGGGATTGCCAAACGTTAGCTACCATGAAACAGGTGATCTATTGGTAAACATCAACGTGTGGACCCCTCAAAAGCTCAGTTCCGAAGAGAAAAAGCTTATGGAGAAACTCAGGGAATCGGAGAATTTCATCCCTCATCCAGGTAAAAAAGACAAAGGCTTTTTTGCCAGAATGAAAGAGATGTTCGAGTAAATTTTAGATTTTCTATTTTCAATCGAATTTATATCTTTAGTGCCCCAAGATAATTAAAGCATTGATTTTCAATAAGGAAAATAAAATAACTCAAACAACATGAAGAATTTTTTAACCCTCTGCCTGATTTTTGTCAGCTCTGCCCTTTTTGCGCAGAATCTCGTATTCAACGGAGATTTTGAGCAAGGCAACACGGGCTTCACCTCTACTTATACCCTGGGCCCCGCCTCGGGCAATATGGGGCCGAGTCATTATCGTGTAACCAACAGCTCTAAGTACTGGTATCCTGCCACCTGGGCAAAATGTAGCGACCACGGAAATGATCCCGATAGCATGATGATGGTCATGGATGCCTTTACCACTCCCAATCAAGCCATCTGGTGTCAATCTATAACGAACATCAAACCCAACACCACTTATAAATTCTCTGCGTGGGTTGCTTCTGTTATCAGTTTAGCGCCGGCAACATTGCGCTTTTCCATCAATGGTGAAATACTGGGCGATACAATTCAAGCCAAATCCACCACCTGCCAGTGGAATGAGTTTTATGAAGTATGGAACTCTGGAAATGCCACTACGGCCGACATTTGTATAGTTAACATCAATACCATCCAAAATGGTAACGACTTTGCTCTGGATGATATTTCATTAGTGGAAGTCGGATTGAAAATGCCCAATGTTTTCACTCCTAACGCCGACGGCAGCAATGATACCTTCCACCCTTTCGTTTTTGAGGAAATCGATTCTTATTCGTTCATCATTCTCAACCGCTGGGGCATAAAAGTATTTGAACAAACACTGAAAGCAGGTGAGAGTCCTGTACAGCCCGAGTGGAATGGCAAGTTAATGGGCACTGGTTCTGACTGCGCTGAGGGAACCTATTACTGGGTATTGAATTACAATGTGAACTCATTAAGTGGTTCAGGTACAAAGGCATTAACCGGCTACCTTACCTTACTTAATAAATAGTTTTCCCGATTACGCATGTTGAAGGTTGATAATATTGATAAGTTTTACGGTGATTATCAGGCCTTAAATGACGTAAGCATTTACATTCCCGAAAAATGTATTTACGGTCTGCTTGGTCCGAATGGCGCAGGAAAAACCTCCTTATTACGCATTATCAACCAGATTACCGCTCCCGATAAAGGCAGTATAACCTTACACGGAGAAACGCTTGAACGCAAGCATTGCGAAATAATTGGCTATTTGCCCGAAGAACGCGGCTTGTACCGTAAGATGAAAGTGGGCGAACAGGCCATGTATCTTGCCCAACTCAAAGGTCTCGACAAGCATGAAGCCAAAAAGCGATTGATGCGCTGGTTTGAGAAATTTGAAATCGCTTCCTGGTGGAACCGAAAGATTGAAGATCTCTCCAAAGGCATGCAGCAAAAGGTGCAATTCATCGTTACTGTAATTCATGAACCACAATTATTGATTTTAGATGAGCCTTTCAGCGGTTTTGATCCAATCAATGCTGAACTCATCAAAAACGAAATTCTTCAACTTCGCAAAGAAGGTGCAACGATTATTTTCTCTACGCACAACATGAAATCGGTGGAAGAGATGTGCGACAAAATTGCACTCATCAATCGTTCAAAAAAAATACTGGAAGGAAAGGTTGAAACGATCAAAAACAGATACCGATCAGATCTTTACGAAATAGCCTTTGAGGGCAATATGATATCTTTTACTACGGCACTTTGGGCTGGCTATAAATTAATAAAGTACGAAGGTGAAAAAAACAATTTCAAGGCCACGGTAAAATGTGAAAACGGTCAATCGATTAACGATCTTCTGAATGCCATTCTTCCATCGGTAAAAATCAAAAGTGTAATTGAAGTTTTGCCAAGCATGCACGATATCTTCATCAAAAAAATAAGCGAGATCAATGAGTAAAACCGGACTGATAATAAAACGTGAGTATTGGACCAGGGTGCGCAAGCCCTCGTTCATCATCATGTCCATTCTCGGTCCGCTGCTGATTGCTTCCACATTCATCATTCCGCTCCTCATCAAGGCCACCAATTTCAAGGAAGTACATGTTCAGGTGGTTGATGCATCTGGATTTGGTGATTACTTGCCAAAGTACAGTTCAAAATATGTGACGTATCACCTTGACCACAAAGGTGAAAACATTGATAACATAGCGGCACGCTACCACCATTCTGAAGACACCGTTGTTTTGTGGATCAGGGAAAAATTCATGCAGTCGCCGGCAGTGGAAATCCGACATAAAGATCACCCCGGACTCAATGTAATGACACAGATCAAGAACGATTTGCAGGACCTGAGAATAAAAGCAGCCACTATTCAAAGTACCAACGTCAATCTAAGTGAAATTGAAGGATTACTTACTCCTGTAAACGTGTCGTATTTCAACGAAGGCACCTCTCTGGAAGTCAAAATGTTTGTCGGTCTTGCTTCAGGGCTTCTGATGTATATACTCATCATGCTTTATGGCGTACAAGTGATGCGCGGCATCATGGAAGAAAAAACCAACCGTATTGTAGAAGTCATCATTTCATCGGTGAAGCCATTGCAGTTGCTCTACGGAAAAATTATTGGTATTGCGCTTGCAGGACTCACACAATTTGTGATTTTAATCTCCCTGCTGTTAGTCCTGATAGGCTCATCCAAAAGCCTCTTCATGGAAAGCGCTATTGATAAAGCTCATGATCAGGTTAGCGTTTTACAGGGTCAGGGACAAATCACCATGAAGGCCGATGCTCCCGAGCGAATAAAAGAATCTTCTTTCTCCGAAGAAGAGCTCGATCAATACCTTGATGATTTAGGAGGTATAGCGCCGCGAATGCTTCTTCTTTTTCCATTATTTTTTATTGGCGGCTATCTTCTCTACTCTTCTTTTTATGCGGCAATTGGTGCGGCAGTAGATTCCGAAACAGAAACACAGCAATTTGTACTTCCGGTGACGATACCAATTATTGCCGGCATTTTGATAGCCACCAATATTTTTGAAAACCCACATGGCGACCTCGCATTCTGGTCGAGTATGATCCCCCTCACCTCCCCTATTGTCATGCTGGCGCGACTGCCATTCATGGATCTTACCACGCAATGGTGGGAAGTTTTATTGTCGCTCACCATTCTTTACATCACATTTGTCTTCACTACGAAACTTGCAGCCAAAATTTACCGTACAGGAATACTGATGTACGGCCAGAAGGCCAGTTATCGCAGCATACTAAAATGGCTGCGTTATAAAAACTGATGTAAATGAGTAAAAAAATTGCAGTCATAGATTTAGGCACCAACACCTTTAACCTCCTGATTGCAGAACTCCCCGAAGCCGGTAAGCACCGCATAGTTTACAACACACAGGTCCCTGCAAAAATCGGAGAAAAAGCCATCAACGAAAATAAAATCATCCCAGCCGCTTTCGAGCGCGGTGTGCAGTGCATGAAAGACATGAAAGGAATTACCATCGAACATGGCGTCGACAATATTTTTGCTTTCGGCACTTCAGCCTTGCGGGGCGCGAGCAACGGAAAAGAATTTGCCGAAACTGTGAAGAAAGAAACCGGCATTACTATTCACATCATCGATGGGAATCGCGAGGCAGAACTCATTTATACCGGAGTGCAATTGGCCTTTCCCTGCGATGAGAAAGCGAGACTGGTGCTTGATGTAGGTGGCGGAAGCAATGAATTTATTATCGGTAACAAGGACAAAATTTTCTGGAGTCATAGTTTTAATCTCGGCGTAGCACGATTACTTTATAAATTCAATCCTTCCAATCCTTTTAAGGCCGATGAAATAAGCGCCATAGAATCCTATCTCGATAAGGAAATGGAGCCTTTGTGGAAAGCAATTGAAAAATTCCCCATTAGTGATTTAATAGGCTGTGCAGGATGCTTCAGCTCTTTTAATGAAATGATTGTTGCACAGCAAAACACAACGTTAAACGACAACAGCACCTGGGAAAAAATTCCGATAGACGGATTTTTCAAAATTCACAAAATGCTTTTGCCTACTACCTATGAAGAACGACTGGACATTCCCGGACTGGTCTTCATGCGTGCCGATATGATCGTAATTGGAACAATTCTTGTAAACCTTGTCCTGAGAAAAGCAAACATCCAAAATCTGTATTTATCCAAATACGCTTTGAAGGAAGGAGTGCTCAACGAAATCGCATCAGGAAAAATTTAAAATCAAAAACATGGCGAAAATCTTAATCATCGACGACGAAAAACCAATAAGAAATACGCTAAGGGAAATTTTGGAATACGAAAAATTCCACATTGATGAAGCGGCAGATGGCGCAGCCGGCCTGGACATGGTGAGGAATGGCAAATATGATGTAGTGCTGTGTGACATCAAGATGCCGAAGATGGATGGAATGGAAGTTCTCGACAATATCATGAAGCTGCCCGACGAACCATCGGTGATCATGATTTCAGGTCACGGCACGATCGACGTCGCTGTAGATGCCTTGAAAAAAGGTGCTTTTGATTATATCGCAAAGCCGCTGGACCTGAACCGGCTACTTATCACCATACGCAATGCGCTGGACAGAACCGAGCTGGTGAAAGAAACCAAAGTACTCAAGAAAAAATTAAGCAAATCCAAAAGCACCGATATCATTGGTGAATCCACTGCAATTAAGAAAGTAATAGAGATGATTGATAAGGTAGCTCCTACCGATGCGCGCGTGCTCGTTACCGGTGGCAATGGTTCTGGAAAAGAGCTCATCGCCCGTCAGATTCATGATAAAAGCAATCGCGCCGAAGGTCCGCTCGTTGAAGTAAACTGCGCCGCTATACCTTCCGAATTGATAGAAAGCGAATTGTTCGGCCACGAAAAAGGGGCGTTCACCTCAGCCATTAAACAACGCATCGGGAAATTTGAGCAGGCCGCCGGTGGTACACTTTTCCTGGATGAGATTGGCGATATGAGCCTGTCGGCGCAAGCTAAAGTATTACGTGCATTGCAGGAAAATAAAATCACCAGAGTTGGTGGTGAAAAAGAACTCAGCGTAGATGTACGTATTGTGGCTGCTACCAATAAAGACCTGAAAAAAGAAATTGAAGCCGGAAATTTCCGCGAAGATCTATACCATCGCTTAAGCGTTATCCTCATTCAAAATCCGTCGCTCAACGACAGGAAAGAAGACATTCCATTGCTGGCCGAACATTTTGTAAAAGCGATTTGCGAGGAATATGGCATCGCTACAAAAACTATTGCAAAAGACGCAATGAAGGAACTGCAGAAAATTAACTGGACCGGGAATATCCGTGAATTCAGGAATGTAATGGAGAGATTGATCATCCTTTGCGGAGCAAGTATTTCGGCGGCTGATGTTGTGAATTTTGCGCAACCGCTGAGTAAGTAGCCATTACAAATATTCCTTAACTTAGGCACATGATATTGTCGCCTGCAGAACAAGAATTTATTTTTTCTGATCTGGATAAAAATTACAACTTTATCCATGTCACCACTAAGCCAGCTGCATTAGGCATTATGAGTAAAGGCTTTTATTTTGAAGATCCTTTGTACAAAACTGCCGACCTCGTAACAGGCAATAGCGGATGGCTGGATTTCTGGTGGCAGCAAAGAAAATTTTATGGCGACCATATCATTCTTATCAGCATTTCGAAAGCACTTTTTGAATACTGCGCCACTATAAGCAAATACGAACTGGACAACAGGGTAAATACTTTCCAGCTTCTTAACTCCAGTATAATCCTTCATACAATTGATGGGGAAGCACAACTTACGCTTGGACAGCATTTCATCAAAGGATATATCAACAGGAAGGAAAAGACTATCAATAAAAATCCAAGCTTTGATCCAACAGTCTTCAAACACGCCGAGGCCAACATCAAAAAATACAAAGAAATTCTTCTTAAACCATGAGTAACTCCAAACGCTGTCCGCAATGTAACACCTGGAACATCAACAGTGATTATTGTGAACACTGCGGACATTTGCTCAACCACGAAAAAGCCAGGAAGATTGAAGTAGAGAATAAAGAAAAAGCTTACGAAAACCGAGAAAAAGACAAGATAGATATTTTCATCGACAAGATGAGATACTCAAGCTTTCTGTTGGTGAGAGTTGTTTTCTATATCTTCTACTCCATCTGGTTTGTGTTTACCGCTATAGTATCATTGGGTGTGGCTATTGTTGCCGCCGGACCGGGATAATATGAACAGGAAGTTGTATTTCTATATATTCCTGCTTTCTGCACTTTACGGATTGCAGCTGCTCTGCAAATTCCGCATTGTCACTGCACCGCAGTGGTTCATCTCTTATTTTGGAGATCTGTTGTGCATGCCACTGCTTCTGTGTTTTACCTTAATGTTGATGAGGAAAATAAAAAGGATTGAACTCCTCCACTGGAAAATGATACTTTTTGCGTTGATCTATGTAAGCGTGATTTTTGAATTTATTTTGCCGCGATATTCTTCTAAATACACCAGCGATATGCTGGATATAATTATGTACAGCATCGGAAGTTTTGCTTTCTATCTGCTTCAGAAAAACACCATAAAACAGAAAACAGCATGAAAATCCTCGTTGCTTTTTCAGTGCTATTATTTTTTCATTTTTCCTGCGCAGACAGTGCGGAAAAGAAAAACGATGATCACTTAGAGAAGCTCAACAATCTTACAAAACTCGATGTGAAGATGGGACCGATAAAACCCGGTGACTGGCTGGAAACGCACCCGGAGAAAGGTCAGACTTTCGCCCAATACCAAAAAACAAAATTCGTTCAGCCCAACGCTGAGAAAAATAAAATCTACATCCGACCGGTAGGCGACTTCCTTCCTGAAGAATTCAAAATAGTGGAATACACCGCGGCCTACTTACAGGATTTTTTCGGACTCCCAACCGTGTTAATGGACCAGATTCACGACTCTGTTGTTCCTCCTGCAAGTAGAAGAATATTGGCCAGCTTTGAACAACTCCATGCCGCTTATGTTCTCGACAGTATTTTATATCCGCAGGTGCCTGAAGACGCGATTGTAGTGATAGGCATAACAAATAAGGATTTGTATCCTCAGGATAGCTGGGCCTTTGTTTTCGGACTCGCCTATCCCACCAAACGCATCAGTGTTTCGTCGATGTTTCGCTATGTGGAAGATAGTTTAACTGCCGGCAACTACCATCTCTGTCTCGACAAGATGATAAAAACCACAGCGCACGAAGTGGCGCACACCTTTGGTTTGAAACACTGTATCAACGCAACTTGTGTGATGAATGGCACCAATGGCTTGCATGAATCCATCCGCCGCCCGAATCATTTATGCAGCGAATGCACGAAGAAATTATACTACAACCTTCATTTCAATTTACTGGAAAGAAACAGGAAGATGAATGCATTTTTTATGTTGCATCACCTGCCGAAAGAGGTGGAATATTACAACAAAGAGAAGTCTTTAATGCAGTAATTTACCAGGGATAATAAACCTTAAAAACATGACTTTCATCAAAAAACTGGTAATGCCTGATGATTTGTAAAGTTTGAACATCAAATAAAATGCGTTCAGTAGATGGCTTGGTAGTAATCTGGTCTCCAAAATCAGCTTTTTCTCTGGGAATATCAACCTGGTAACAAATAGTCCCTTCGAA
Organism: Flavobacteriales bacterium; assembly: GCA_046074525.1. Taxonomy (GTDB): domain Bacteria; phylum Bacteroidota; class Bacteroidia; order Flavobacteriales_C; genus JAHEZL01. The sequence continues at coordinate 11,856 of JBJTOK010000031.1, read as the reverse complement.
AAACTGAACAGAGCCGAAAAAAGCCGTATCGGCATATGACTTGTACGATAGCAATGATTCGGTATTCTGTATATTATCCCGATATGGAAAATGTGACCACCACACTATTTTAACCGAATAGTTGGTTGGTTCGAGATTATAAAGAGTATCTATTTTTCTTTTTAATTCCTCTTTTGATTTTGGGTGCCAGTTTCCATGATGATTTAACATCCACGGAAGAGTAAGACCTAACATATGTCTCATCTGAAAGGAAGTATCTGCGGGCACAAGAGTATATACTACGGTATCCAAACCCGGTAAATTTTGTTTGTATAGTATCTCACAATATCCTTCTTTCTTTGCACTGGAATCAAGAGTTCTTGTAACATTTTCTTTGAAATAAGCCTCCCCCAATCTCTTCCTCAGAATGGTATCTGAAGAATACTCTTTTGATGATTGAGCATTGACTATTAAGCCCATTAAAAGAAAACTGATGACCAATACTTGTCTATTCATATTTTTTAGCCTTTATGTCTTCCTTAAGAGACTTTTTCGTTAACTCAGTTGGTATTCTTACAACTCCTGTTTGACCAGACCGAATACTTGTCATAATATTCCTGATATCGATCTTATTGCTATTGGAATTATTTGTCAAAGTATTTATTTGATCTTGGTCTCCATTTTTCGTCGCCCTTAAAATGTGTACTTGATTTGAAAAATCTATCACCTCTTCAAACACTTTTGATTCTTCAGCAAATGAAAGATTACTGAAAGTAGAAGTGATTGATTGCAGTGTTGGATTAAATGCCTGGGTTTCCTGACCACCCTTAACTGTTATTTTAACTATAACAGGAGCATCAGCTCCCGTCTTTCCTTTATCAGGAACTGATGATTCATCAGGAGCCACAGGGATTCCGTTTTGCACTACTACAGGAGCTATATTAAGATTAATCTCAACATTTTTATCAAGAATTGCACGAGCCAGTCCTATAGCAATCGCTTGCTGTTCTACTGAAAGTCCTTTAAGAGCCTGATTAAATGCTTTCATATCCAAATTATTGTATGCTGCACTTTTATCATATCCGTTTTGCGGTACTATTTGACCATCAATTTTCACACCATATGCAGCTAACAACACATTAGCCATAGCACTATTTGCGCCAAAAGCATTATTTATTGCTGTATTGAAGTAGTTAAAGGATTGTTGATTTGCAAGTTTAATATAACGACCATCCGGATCAATAAACATCAACGGACTATTTGCAACAAAATTATATGGGGAAAGAGAAGGATATTTCACAGCCAGGGGATCCATCGACAGCCATCTGCTGGACTCCATTGAATGATTCAATTGCTCTTGATAGACACTATCGTTTTCACTAATAAAACGTTCAATTTTATTGGTTCTTGTATTGAATATCACTGAACCAATACGCTGTAAGGTATCATCCTGAAAAAATTCCTCATAACGACCATTACTTAATGTGAGTACCTTTGCCTCCTTGCCGATTGAAGCATAAGGATTATTTGTCTGGGCATTCGCCTGCAAACAAAGAAACAATATAACTCCTGCAATTAATTTTCTCATTCTATTTAGTCCGTTCATTAAAAATAGTTTTTATTTCCTGATTATAGATATTTTCATCCCTTTCCATGGCTTTAATCCATTGATTATACATTTGATCAGGAATTTCTCGATAATGAAGCTGGTATAAAAATGCATATGTGCTTTCCATTTCCTTATAAACAGGAAGTAACGGTTGTTGCTCATAGCTCTTTTTTAGAGTTTCCGCTTTCAACAACAACAATTCTGTATAATTGGGAAAATATTTTAATCCCACTTCACAACACTCAAGAACAAAATTCAGGTTTGCTTCTGTACCCATCTTACGCAAATAACCTTTAGCCAAGTCATTTATACATATAGCAACCGACTGCTTTCCGCTAATAGTATCCATATAAATACCACTTACTATTGCTTCCCTGCTCACATATCCTGATGACATAATCCATGCATCGACAGGGAACATTGCATTTGTGAGCTCTGTATTATACCAACCTGTTTTCTTGCTCTTTTGTTTAATATATATGTGATTAGGCAAAAAAGACAGGTATGCATTTACTCCTAATTCTTCTGATAAAATCTTATATAAAAAAGGTAAAGAATGACAATTGCCTTTTCTCGTTGCAAGCAACTTCGTCACAAACATGTTTCCCCAATATTTACGGGCAAAATTATCTTCAAAATCATATCTATATGGTAAAGTCACAATTTGACCTGACAGGTCATAAGTAGTATCGGTCAATACTTTAAAAATACTTGCGCTTGCCAGCATCTGGGCACTATCTTCCAAATTATAACCTATTGTATTTACTTTGCTCCATGCCTTACAAAGCGTAGCAAGATTCAAAAGTTGATTGTTATAGTCGTGGTAACTCATCTTATTGTCATACCAAGCATTTTCAACAATAAAGACTGCTTTTTTGAAGCTCAAAATCCTTTCTTCCTCCAGCATTTCCTTTAGTTTTTTCAATGCTCCCTCATATATGATATCCGGATAGGAATCTTTGTTTAAAATATACTCCTGGCCCTTCTCTATGATTTGCTCCGTTTTTATAGGGATTGTTACCATGGTATCGGATAAGGAGCCACGAGAACTATTATTTCTCACATGCTGATTAGGCAAACAAGCGAAGTGATACAATACGAAACAAAAAATTATATAAATACCTCCTTTTTTCATTTCTCGCGGGCACTTAGCAACCATTTCTCATATTCCTCCAATGGAATTTTAATATAACCTAAAGCCTCTATGTCTCTTTCCAGATCAATCATTAAATCATAGCGTTGCTTGAGTTCAGGAATTTGTTCCATTTCTTTTTTTGAAGGAAAACGATGCTTTTCAGCCATACGAAAACAATATGCTGTAACACAATTTGATATGGTAAGCATCGCGCTAATGCACATGGGATAATGTTGCAGCACTTTTTGAGAATTCAACAGCACATAATCATCATATCCAAATTTTTGCTGATATCCGGATATCAGGTCATTTAAACATTGTGCAATGGTTTCTTTAAGGGTTTGGGGAGCCAGATAAATCCCATTGCGAATGGCCATCGAAGAAATATAACCAGAACCGACCATCCAACCATCAGAGACTATAGCGCCACTGGTACATTCAAAATTGCACATTTTTTTCCCTGCCGGATATTTTATAAAAGAATGATTTGGAGCAATAGAAAGATATGCAGGTACTTTCATTTCTGAAGCCAGAATCAGATACAGCAAAGGCAAAGAATGGCATTGGCCACTTTTAGAATCCAATAGTTTTAGTACAAAAAATTTTGAATAATCCTTTTCCCCGAAAAAATCCTCGAAATCATAATGAAGAGGAGGAATTGCCTTGAGAGAACCATCTGCTTTTTTCACAACAATAGTATCCGAAAACAATTTTTGAATCGCGTAATGACAAGCAACAGGATCTTGTTCAATTAATTTCTCCTGTTTCAATACTTCTCTGCAAATCCAAACAAGCTGATCTATTTGTTTGCAAAAAGAGGAGTAACTTTTTGTATTCCCATACCATGCATTTTCCGAAATGAAAACGGCTCGTTTTAAGTTCATAGGTATTTTACCATCAAGCATTTTTTGAAGTTCTTCAGCAGCCCCAACATAAAATTTTGAATTTGAGATGTAGGAAGCACTACTAACATCTACTATCCGCAACTTCTTTTTAAGATTATTGTATTCTCTTATCTTAATTGAATCGGAAGGTTTTTGACGCATCAAATCAAACTGTTTTCGCAACTCATCCTCTCTATATTCCCTTAAAAACTCATTATATGCCTTTCGTTTATCATCAGCAGAAATTACCGCTTTCTGATGTACCAATACGTTTTGTTCCTGAACCCTGATTTTCTCTTCATTTAAGGAGGATCGCTGGGTTTGATTTTGATGATCCTTTACACCTCCATCAGTATATACTGGTTGCATCGTATTATAGGTTGGAAGCTCAACCTTCCCTAATTGAGCAGAAGCATAATTACTAAGAGTGAGCAAAACAAATACGTTAAATATTTTCCAATACATACTATAATTTAACTAGGAATCGGCGACTTCAAATATAAAATAATCTCAGAACACAACAAATACGTTGTACCGCTAATCTAAAACTAATACCACCTTAGTTGCTAATGACGGCTAAGGAGAAAATATTAAAAACTCTGGGGGAAAAAATAAAGGATATCCGCATCAAAAAAGGATTGACCCAACTGGAGCTGGCTGCTATTATCAGAAAAGATCAACAATCTATTCAAAGACTTGAAAAAGGGAAAGTAAATCCCTCTTATTATTACCTTCTCGAAGTTGCAGAGGGCTTGGAAATAGATATTAAAGAACTCCTCTAATGTCTAACTCAACACCTCCGCGTTAACAACTTTCCTACTTCCCTTTTGTCTTTTGCCCTTTAACTTTTTACTTTTCCACTATGGCATTGAACGTCGTTTTCATAGGCTTTTTCCTGGTGGCATTTGTGATTGCCCTGATTCGTTTTTTCATGGGAGAGCATGATGTTTTCAACAACATCGTTACTTCTATTTTTGACAATAGCAAAACAGGTTATGAAATTTCTATAGGCTTGGCAGCTGCCTTGACTTTATGGATGGGGATTATGAAAGTGGGGGAAAATGGTGGTGCGGTAAAAATCATTACCTGTTTATTCAGTCCTTTTTTCAGAAAACTATTCCCAGAAATCCCCAAAGATCATCCAGCTTCGGGATCTATCATGATGAATTTCTCAGCCAATATGCTGGGTCTTGATAATGCTGCAACTCCTATGGGAATTAAAGCCATGAAAGAGCTGCAGGAATTAAATCCAGATAAGGAGAAAGCAAGTCGCTCACAACTCATGTTCACTGTTATCAATGCTGGAGGCATGACATTGATACCTGTTTCTATATTAGCTGTGCGTGCTTCTATCCTGAATGAACAGGCATCGCTGCATCCGGGCGCAATTGTAGACGCCTCAGCTACCAGCGTTTTTATTCCAATACTGATAGCTACATTTTTTTCCTGTATTTCCTCCATCATTATTGTATCGCTGATTCAGAAAATCAACCTGTTTGACAAGGTCATTCTTAGCTATCTGATGGGAGGGATTATAGTTGTTAGCCTCTTTACGATGTACATGATGAAACTCGATAAAAAAGTGATGGAAGAACAGTCAAAAATATTGGCAAGCATCTTTATTTTCAGCATTATCGTCTTTTTTGTCATCCTCGGATTAAAGAACAAAAGCAACGTTTATGAATCTTTTATTGAAGGAGCAAAAGGAGGATTCATGACAGCCGTAGGTATTATTCCTTATTTAATCGGATTACTTGTAGCCATTGGTGTTTTTCGCACTTGCGGAGCCCTCGATTTCATTACAGATGGCATCAAAGAAGTAGTACTCTTCTTCAACGGCGATACCGGTTTTGTTGAGGCTATGCCTACTGCACTTATGAAGCCACTGAGCGGTGGCGGGGCAAGGGGATTAATGGTGGAAACCATGAAGAACAATACTTTTATTGTTGCTGAAAACGGGCATTTGCGAGAATCTTTCTCGTCCTATGTAGTATCAACAATACAAGGTGGAACCGAAACAACATTCTATACACTGGCTGTATACTATGGCGCCGTGGGCATTAAAAATACGCGTTATGCTTTAGGTGCCGGCCTCGTTGTTGATCTTATAGGCACTATTGTAGCCATCATTGCTGCATACATTTTCTACAGTTAAGAATACTGCGCAGCAATCAATCCTCCGAAACAAAAGAGAAACGCAAGCACAGTAAGAACAACGTCCACTGTTGCGACTTTCTTCCTTACCATTTCAATCCGTTGATCAAGCAAAGCTAAAATCAATCTAAACCACATCTGCACAAAGAAAAAGAGAAAGATAGAAAGGGAATAAGGATTCAAAGGAGAGGAGAAATCAAGAGAAAGATAAGAATGGAAATCACGGGTGAGTCCGCACGAAACACATTCTCTCCCCAATAATTCTTTATACACGCATTGCACGGCGAAACTCTCGTCAATAAAAAAGCCGGAGTATACAAACATAAGTAGTAATACTCCGGCGAAAATGAAATTGATTATTCTGTAAGCGCTCAAACGCTGTATCTTCTAAATAGAGTCAGTAGACAATGAATCCATAGCATCCAATGACTGCTGCATTTCATTTGCCTGCTGTATAGAATCTGCTTGTCTTTTTGCATCCTCACCAATTTTCTTGAACATATCCTGCATTTCGAGAAGACCTTTTTCAGTTTCTGCCTTAGCTGCAGGGATCACCACAAAAATCTGGTAAAGAGCAACAGCAACCGCTAGAATTGAAAGTACCAAACCAGCAACTCCTAATCCTTTAGCCCCATTTCCTTTAGATGCCTGAGCCAGTGATACAGCTCCAAAAACAACCCCGAGTATACCCGGAACGATTCCCCATGCACCTACGCAAGGAATAAATGATACTATGAGGCCAACGATACCTACAACCAATGCTGTGATACCTAAGCCTTTTCCTGCACTTGTTTTTGTTGTTGTTGTTTGTTCAGACATAAAAGTAGTGTTTAATGAGTTATTAAATAGTGTAAAAATTCCCCCAAATAAAGGAAATGTTTTCCTTCTGCACAAGTTAATTTTTCACCAAACGACTTTCTCTGATTTCACCCTTAGTTAACACCTTTATTACATAAACACCCGACTTCAGTTCAGCAGTATTCAACTCAGCAACGCCTTTAGTTGCGGCCGTTGCTTTAAGCACTTCATTCCCCAGGATATCATACACAGTAATCTCCGCTTGAGAAGGTACCTGAACATTAACCTAGGAGTTAAATGGATTAGGGAAAACTGAAATTTGCTGTGTTTGCATTTTCACCTTTTTTACAGCCGCAGGAGAAGCGCAGGTGGTAATATATTTTACTTGCCGGAGAAATCACCTCCACCAACGCACCAGGATTACCTGTCCTGTCACTGATAAACTTATTGCCATTCAGATGAATATTCTTGCTGCCGTTCATGCTAAGCACTATCCTGTAATAAAAAGTCCTACCCTGCGAATTGAAAAAGGCATCACCCGCCCCCCTGTTGGGAGCAATGATTTTCTTGTTCATGCCCCAGCCTGCCGACTTGCTGAAAACATAGGCCGATCCTGCATCAACCATGGGATTTGCACCAACTTTATCATCATCTTCCTGATGAGCACCTACTACGACAAAATCGCCGGAAATACTTACTGAATATCCAAAAAAATCATTGGCAGCCCTATCGGGACTCACCAGCTTTTGTTGCTGAACCCATTTATCATTACCAATATTTTTAAGGATATATGCTGCTCCAGCATCATTAAGAGGATTTCCACCTACAACATCTGCATCATTGCGATAGGCACCAACAATGGCAAAATCGCCCGAAATAGCCTCTGAATAGCCATATTCATCAGCCGCAGCTCTATCGTTGGCTACAGCTTTCACAATCTGACTCCAGTTTTGGGCCTGGAGAAGGGTTCCGTAAATAAATGCAAGGCTAAGAAGGAATAATGTTTTTTTCATATGATATTTTAAAAAAGCAGTTCTCCAACGAAAAAAAAACTGAGATGAATTCGTTTATTTTTTCACTATCTGTTCATAAACGTTTCCCCGAAGTCTGCGCCTGAATTTGGATTGCTAAAGCCTATTGTGTAAGTTTCCGTTATGATTTGCGCCTTGCCATCAATACAGGTATAAAATTGAAAAACATACTACATTATAGAATCTGCTCTTTGCGTGCTTTTGCAATTGCATTTCTCATTTCTCATTCATCCACCGCACAGAAACTACCCTTTATTAATTACACTACTGAAAACGGACTTTCTGCTTCGCAGGTTTTGTGCGTGTTTCAGGATAACGACAACACACTATGGTTAGGAACAAACAATGGAGGCGTTAACAAGTTCAATGGCGTGGATTTTAAAATTCTGGGAAAAAAAGAAGGGCTTCCGGATCAAACCATTTTCGACATAGCTAAATTCAATAAAAGTTATTTCATCTCCACCAACAACGGTTTGGCTGTGCTGACAGGCGACAGTGTGCGAGTTTTTGGGAAAGAAGACGGACTCCGCCACACACGCATTTACAAAACCTTTCAGGATTCAAAAAAAAACATATGGGTAGCCACCGAAGAAGGAGCATACCAACTGATAAATAAAACCCTGGTACAGGTTAAAGACAGCATTGTGGGCGAAAGAGCTGTCTTCAACATTTACGAAGACAGCAAGGGAAATATCTGGTTTTGCACATTAAAGAACGGGCTCATCAAATTTGACGGCAAAAGATACCAGCCTTTTCTGCTAGACAGTGTAAGCCCCAATAACAATGGTGTTTTTTCCGTCATTGAAATAGAAGAAAATACCTATTGGCTCGCCGGTCGCAAAGGTTTGCATGAATTGAGAAACAATGAAATCAGGAAGGTTGATAAACTCAACATTGACAATATTCAGTTTTATCACATCAGCAAGGATTCCCGTGGCAATATCTGGTTAGGCAGCAACAACGGTGCTTATGTTTACCGCGACAAAAAATTCGATCATTTTTCTTTCGACAATGGAATAGTCGACAATGCCATATGGCAGGTGTATGAAGACAATGAAAAATCGATGTGGTTCATTTCAAATGTGAATGGAATTTCCAATCTCTCCAGCGAAGAATTCATCAATTACAATGCAGAACAGCAATTCAACAACAATAATGTTACATCCATTACTCCTATTGATGAAAACACCTACTGTATAGGTACAAAACACGGTTTCAGCATTTACAAACCCGAGAAAAATACTTTTGAAAAAATTGATTTGAACAAGCTTCGCAAAGAACTCATTGGAAACGAAATTCTGTCGGCAACCTACGATAAAAACACCCAAACACTCTGGCTGGCGACGGAGTTCGGCTTAATCAAGTTTGTCAAATTTAAATATGTCGCTACTTATACTCCGGGTGACAACGATGTCGATCGTCCGCTGGGCAAGTGCTGGTCGGTCGTTATAGATAAAGACAATAAGCTGTGGATAGGAACATCTGCTGGTATCTGTACCCTGGAAAACAACAAGATTGTGCGTTGGAAACATCCGCAAAATCCAAATCAAATGGTACTCACCATTTTTGAAGACAAGAGCAAACGCTTGTTTTTCGGGCTTGAAGAAGGCATGCTTATGAAAGATGGAGAGAACTTTAAATTTTTTGGCAAAAAAGAAGGATTTACCAGCACGCGTGTACGCTGTATTACTCAAGACAGCAAAGGTGTTTTATGGTTTGGCACCAACGAAGGTATTTACCAATATAGCAACTCTGTTTTCAGGCGCATTGTTATTAACGACCACCTGGAACTGGACGCTATTTACTCTCTTGCTTTTGATCAACAGAACAACCTGTGGGCAGGTTTGCCAATCGGTATTTTAAAAATCACGCTGGGACAAAACAACAAGGTAAGCTCTAAATTTTTCTCGAAAGACGATGGCTTCCTGGGGAAGGAATGCAACAACAACTCTATTTTCATAGACAAGAAAAATCACATCTGGTTTGGGACAAGCCACGGTTTAACAATGTATCGTCCGGAATTTTCATTCAACTACAAAATAAAGCCACAACTTAACCTTAAGGTAAAGGTTTTGGGTAACGAAGATCTGCTCGCAGAATATTCAGATGGTTTTGACGACAGAGGTTTGCCTGTTAATCTTTCTTTGCCACCCAGCCTCAACCACCTCACTTTTGAATTTGCGGCCATTAGTTTAAAAGAACAAAAAAATCTGCGCTACAATTTTATTCTGCACGGCAATGACAAGTCGTGGTCAATGAAACAAAACATCAACTCCACCATTTACTCTCAGCTGCCACCGGGTGATTATGTTTTTGAAGTGGTGATCAGTGACAATCCTAAGCTGGAAAAACAGAAATCGATCCGCTTTGCTTTCACAATAAAAAAACCATTTTACAAAACAACCTGGTTCCTGGCTTTATGTTTAATCATTATTGGCTCATGGATTTACTCCTACACAAGAATCAGAAAAGTATTGTCAGTGGTACGCGGACAAAAAAACATCATCGAGGAGCAGAAAAACATTTCCATCCAGAAGAACAAGGAAATTATGGGAAGCATTACCTACGCCCAGAGAATCCAGCAGGCGATGCTGCCAAAAGCCAACCAGATTGACGAATACCTGAAGGATTATTTTATTGTATACATTCCAAAAGACATTGTATCGGGCGACTTCTACTACGCCGAAGAAATAAGCAACAAAGTATATTTCTCTGCAGCCGATTGTACTGGCCATGGTGTTCCCGGGGCTTTGATGAGTGTATTGTGCAGCAATATTTTAACGAAGGCAGTGAAGGACATGGACATATCGAATCCGGCTGAAATCCTTGATATGGCTACTGTTTTATTACTACAACGCTTCCAGGATTTTGGCGAAAATGTGAAAGACGGGATGGATCTGGCCTTCTGTTCACTGGATAAAGAAACACTTATTTTAGAGTATGCCGGCGCCAATAATCCTTTGCTTATTTTGAGAAAAGGACACCCCATTATCATCAAAGCCGACTTCCAGCCAATCGGTATGTTCGAACACCGCAAAGCCTTTACAAATCACGTTATACAACTCCAAAAAGGAGATATCATCTATCTTTCTACCGACGGTTATGCCGATCAGTTTGGCGGTCCGAATGGCAAAAAACTCAAGAGCAAAGCTTTCCGTGAATTCCTTATTTCTATCAGTGATAAAGGCATGGCCACTCAAAAACAAATGGTGGAAGAATACTTTCTACAATGGAAAGGAAATTTGGACCAGGTGGATGATGTGTGTGTGTTTGCGGTGAGGGTGTGAATCAGTTTGAGGGTGGGTAATTTCAGATTTAGCGATAGCGTAATCTGAAACTACAAACACGCGAAGAAAACAAAAAAGTCCCGCAAAACTGCGGGACTTTTTCATTCTATAGTTCAGGTAAAACTTATTTTCTGGCCATTACTTTTGCTTCACTTTTTTTTTGATGACGCAGGTTGCGGATAGATTTGAATTTAGAAGGATCTACAAACAAAGCATCCAAAGCTTTCTTTGTCTTTTCGTCTACCAGATGGAACAAAGGTTGCTCCACCTTAAACAGGTTCATCAGTGCATCTTTGATTTCGATATCCCATTTCGGAGCCAGGTTGTCAAGGTCTTCCGGCTGGATGATACCACGGCAGTTTGGAGCGCCGCAACCGCAGGCAAATGAAGAATCAAGATTGAATATTCCGTACTCATCAGTAATCTCTTCACCTGGTTGGATATCGCGAATAGCAATTTCAAAACCGTAGCCGGTACTGATGGTATTTCTATTACAATTGTGGTTTACATATTTGGCAAAATCCCAGCTCAGGATACGGATACCTCTTTCATCTATATAAGAGTATTTTTCAATTACATCCTGCATTGCCTTGCTATGCTTTGCATATTGTGTGTCATTCACCTCAATCTCGAGGCTGTCTTTAGCATAAACAATAGTTCCTTTAGGGATGAATTTTTTCGCGAAAACGCCGTAGCCAATATTTTCGCTTACGTGCCTGATTTCCGTGTCGGGATGGATCATGTGAAGATTAGTTTTTGATTAACAGGAACTAAAGTTTGGATTATTCCTCGAAAAATGAAAATTGCAGCACGACAATTTTCATTTTATTTATGAACATATTAACAAGTCCGGAAAAATCAGGGGGAATAGAGGGATCACCCAGTACGTCATTGCGAGGAGGGAAGACGAAGCAACCTCATCCTCAAAAAAAACAACGATGAGGGTGCTTCGTCGTCCCTCCTCGCAATAACGTAAATC
>JBJTOK010000030.1:0-85485 GCA_046074525.1 Flavobacteriales bacterium | reverse complement strand
AGCGATATTAAAAAGTTATTTCCAAGAGCCATTCATGCTGTTACTATCAATGGCTTCTTAATGAAGTTGATGCTTTTTATTTTTGCCTTACAATTAAACAACTTTATAAAATAGCAACTTGAATTATTTAATGAAATTTTTCCCCTTTTGTCAACATTGCAATAATCTCCTTCATTCGTTTCTCTCTTGTTTCTTGCTTTTTTGCGGTTTGAAGACGGAATCCAATAGAGAACAGATTAGTCTTGTTGAGACCGTTAAAAAAAGCTTCGGCTTTTTTATTCTTGCTGAGTTCCTTCATGAAGTCTTCAGGTATTTTGGTTTTGCTTGGGGAATCGTAGGCATTCTCCCAACTACCGTCTAATTTGGCTCTTTCAACAACATCTAAGCCTGCCCTTGTCATTCTGCCTTCATTGATTAATCTTTCAACATGCTCAGTATTTATTTTAGACCAAATACTTTTTGCTCTGCGTGGACAAAACTTTTGCAGCCACGCTTCTTCATCATAGGATTTCCTTTGACCATCAATCCAACCATAGCAAAGCGCTACATCAAGGGCTTCTGCATAACTAATTGTCTGCTTCCCGGAATCCTTCTTGAATATTTTGAGCCAAATACCTTTTGAGCTATCGTGATTCTTTGCCAGCCAAGTTTCAAATGTCTTGGCTGTTTTAAATTCGATTGTTGGAATAGTAATTAATCTAGTCATATGACCGTATCTTTCTTGTTTCTATACTGCAAGTAATACAGATGTATTTTATGGCAGCATTTCAAATTTATTCATTTCACCCTCCTAGCTCAGGCTGCTTTTCCTAAATCCACATTCAATTATAATATTTCTCCTGTCAACTCTTTATGAATTTTTTCTCTTCCATGGATTTTTAAAAGTCCATTTGTTTTTCTGAGCACGCTCATATTTATCATCCCGTGCTGCATAATACAAAGCTGTACAGATTACAAGCGCTATTCCCGATAATATACTCCATAAACTCAGGTAAATAGAGGTGAAGGTGAGTATTTGGTTGTCTTGCGGGTCTGATGCGTCGTAAACAACAGTTACCTTTTCGCCATTTTTGATGAAATTATCTATTGCTATTGAATGATAAATGTAGTTGTCCTTTGACTTAAACTCAACTATGCTCAAGATGAATTTTGATCTTCTGCCCTTGCTTGCATAATGATTTACACAAACACCTTCCGTATATTCTCCATTCACCAACAATGGAAATATTACCAGCAGAGGCATAAGTAATGCGGTTATACAACATACAAGGTACCTTTGCAGGGTGAAATCTTTAAACCACTCCATGATTGAACAAAACTAACTTTTTTCTTATGCTTCGTGAAATTAGTCTCCGCTTAAACTGCCTTTCATTTGCATAAACAATTTCTCCAGATTTATTCAAATGGAAAGCAGGTATTTTCGTAAATTAGTTGCAGTTGCTAATTTGTCAAATCATTATGTATTCTACTCTCCTGGTTTTTCATTCCCTGCTGCGATGGTTGGTGCTCATCTCTTTACTCTTTGCCATTTTTCGCGCTTACAAAGGTTGGATAGCAAAGAAAAATTTTAGTGCATTTGACAATGCTGTGCGACACTGGACTGCAAGCATTGCGCACATTCAGCTCCTGCTGGGTGTTAGTTTGTACTTCATCAGTCCCATCATTGATTATTTCCTTCATCACTTTAAAGACGCAGTTCATCAAAGAGAAATTCGATTCTTCGGAATGGAGCACAGTTTAATAATGCTGCTAGCCATCATTCTTTTGACGATAGGTTCGGCGAAGGCGAAGCGAAAATCTACCGACCGAGAGAAATATAAAACCATGGCGATTTGGTACACTGTTGCACTTTTGCTGATTCTGAGTTCGGTACCCTGGTCGTTTTCTCCGCTGACCAGCCGGCCAAATTTCAGAACCTTTTGAAATCATGCTTCCACAATTTCCCAGGTATGATCGCTCAGCAATCTGACTGAAGCAATGAATTGAAGCTTGTCTCTTTTACTCTTGCCCCACTCATCGGGAGCGATCATCATCAACAGATATTCTCCGGCGCGTTCATAAACATGATAAACATGTCCTGCAAAAGGTTCAAAGGTCATTTTAGCCTGGTAAATCATTTCACTCACTTCCACCCTTCGGCGTATTTCATTGGCTTGCTTAGCCAGCAACTCCACCTGCTTTTGTATTTGCTGCAATTGCATTCCTGTTTGCTCAAGCATGGCAGAATAAGCTCTTCCCTTAATTTTCCCTTTGTCTTCGGGACGCACTGCGATACTGCCAATATGATGAGGGTAAGGCAGTGTCGACGGTGTTTCTGTAGTTTTATCTTTATCAATAGGATTCGAGAGTTTCATGCTGTTCAAATGTATTTGATGAATTCTTCACGTGTGGATGTTTCCTGGAACTTACCACCGTAAAAAGTGGTTACGGTAGAAGAATTAAGATCTTTAATTCCGCGGGAAGAAACACAAAGATGCTGAGCATCTATCCATACTGCAACACTTTCGGTGTTCAGCATTTTTTGCAATTCTTTACCTATTTGCATAGTGAGTCTTTCCTGAACCTGCGGTCTCCGCGCAAAGTAGTTCACTACACGGTTCAACTTGGAAAGTCCGATCACTTTTCCACTGGAAATATAGGCCACATGAGCCTTTCCAATAATAGGCACAAAATGATGTTCACAGTTGCTGAAGAAAGTGATGTTTTTTTCCACCAACATTTCCTGATAGCGGTATTTATTGTCGAAAAGCGCTACAGCAGGCTTATTGGCAGGATCCAACCCACTGAAAATTTCCTGTACATACATTTTCGCCACTCTTTTAGGTGTGCCTTTCAAACTTTCGTCGCTGAGATCGAGCCCCAGTGTATGCATGATTTCCCGGAAATGAAACTCGATTTTTTTCATTTTCTCTTCATCGCTGAGCACAAAAGCATCGGGACGAAGTGGCGTTTCGCCGCCGGGAGAAAAATGTTCATCTCCCATCTCCTCATCGCTCAACAAAATTTTTTTCTCTTTAAGCAGGGTATTCAACAAAGTTTCGTTCGGTTTCATAAAGAAATATTTTTAGTTCCAGTTCACTGTTTAATTCGGGGCGTATGAGATGGTAACACACCTGCGCTACATTTTCAGTAGTTGGATTCAAATGCTTGAATTCAACAACATCAAGATTAAGGTTTTTATGATCAAACCTCTCAACGATGTGCTTTTCAAGAAGATCTCTCAACACCTTCATATCGATGACATATCCTGTCTTTTCGTTGGTGTAGCCCAGCACCTTTACCACCAGTTCATAATTGTGGCCGTGAAAATTCACGTTATTGCATTTGCCGTAAAGCAGCCTGTTTTCTTCATCGCTAAGACTTGCATTGTGCAGTCGGTGCGCAGCGTTGAATCGAACTTTCCGGTAAACCGCAGTTTTATTTTTTTGCATTTTGGCTTGAGTTTAAAACAAATGTATAGTATTTTTGTTTAACTTTTAAATTACTTTGTTAAACAAAACTGATATGTATATCAATACTATTTATAGGGAACAATCTTTTTCGGTTTCAAAAAACCAGCTATGGAGCTTCATCAGCCAGCCAGCCAACCTGGAAAAAATAACCCCTGGCGATTTGGGATTTACGATACTTACTCCGCAGTCCGGCACTATGTATCCGGGGCAATTAATTGAATACACAGTAAAACCCTTTGGTTTTTTTGCTTTAAACTGGATCACCGAAATCACACACGTTCAAGAGGGTCATTATTTTGTTGATGAACAGCGTCTCGGTCCTTACCGTTTATGGCATCATGAACACTTTTTAAAGGAAGAAAATGGGAAAACGCTTATGATAGACAAGGTCCACTACGTGTTGCCCTTTGGCATATTTGGCAAAATTTTAGCCCCCCTCGTACAACACCGTTTGAAAAAGATATTTGATTTCAGGGAAAAAAAGCTGCGAATATTGTTTGAATAGCAGCGGAAGTGAATTTTGTAGTAAAAAGAAATTTGAAAGATTTCCCTCTGCAAAGAAAATAGGATAAGTTTTCAATAGGACATTAGATCCGACAACATTCTTCTTACATTAGATCACTAATTATTCAAAAAAAATGGAACCAGAGAATATTGTCCTTATCAAAGGAGGCTCAAGCAGCGATATAAAGAAAGCTTTGCAGCAATGGATTAATCTTTATGCTAAGCACATTCCTTTAAACACTCAATTTGAACTGTATAAAAATGAAAGTAATCACCTGATAAAAGTCAGGGGAACACTTAGCAATGACTACTTCTTTTACCTGGTAAACTATTTGGCATATCCTGAGGAAATTCAATACCACGTTGAAGTGGCAGGTTATACCACAGGAGACAGAAAGACTAAGCTTGAAAATAAGAGCTTACTGGTTTATCTTTCAAAAAATGATACCGACTTCGATAATGTGTTGGCTGTAACACCCGAGAACAAGCATTATAAAATTGACTTCGGTGGAAATATAACAGAAGAAAAAGAAAGTATCTCTTATGTGAAACCGGAGGTGAATGAACTTGGTCAACCTGAAATCCTGAAATGTGACAATACTCATCCAGAAGGCAAAAAATGGTAGCAACTCTGGAAATGAGTTGAACTAAAAAATGAAAGACAATAGTTTCGATGAAACAACAACACATGTTACTTGACATTCACATAGCCGTCAATAACTGCGAATAATTGCATTCGGGAGACTACCCTAATCCAAAAAATGACTGCTTCCACCAACACAACCTAAGCAGGGCCTTCTCTAAGAAATAAAATTTCCCTCCTATAATTCACGATTTCTAAACTTCTCTTCGCGCGATTTTTTATAAATTGCAGAAATAGAAAAGTCAATCCATTTAAATCAAAAAATATGGCAGTAGTAAATGTTTACCTCAACTTCAACGGCAACTGCGAAGAAGCCTTTAATTTTTATAAATCGGCATTTGGCGGAGATTTCTCCTATGTAGGTCGTTTTAACGAAATACCTCCACAAGAAGGAGCTCCGGCAATGCCTAAGGAAATGAGCGAGAAAATTATGCACATCTCCCTTCCTATCAGCAAAGAAACCTCCATCATGGGAAGTGATACAGGTGGTGAATGGGCGCCCTCTTTTAAACAGGGAAATAACTTTTCCATTTCTATTAATGCTCAAAGCAAGGATGAAGCAGATCGTTTGTTTAATGCGCTCTCTAAAGGAGGAAAAGTTACCATGCCTTTGGACAATACTTTCTGGGGCGATTATTTTGGTATGCTGGAAGATAAGTTTGGTGTTAACTGGATGATAAGTTTTAACGATAAACAATAACAGAAATAAAACGACATTTCACGTTAATAGGGACAGACGTGAATAAAATAAAACACGCCTGTCCTCTATTTATTTTAAGTTATCATATGTTTCGACACAAAGGCAATACAAGAACTCTCCAACATAATTTGAGGCTCGCGTCTTTGCTTTCCTTTGTGGCAGGAATTGTAAATGTGGCAGGATTCTTATCGGTGCAGCGCATGACTACCAACGTAACAGGTCATTTTGCTTTTTTGGTGGATGAAGTTTTGCATCTTAATTTCTGGACCGGATTTATTTTTTTCATGTACATCTTTTCCTTCTTCCTGGGTTCCTTCTGTTCCAAATTCATCGTTGAATTGGTAGCGCGGAAAAACGACAATTTGATTTATGTCATTCCAACAGTTATAGAAAGCATTTTATTGTTTTCTGCAGCTGCCTGCGGACAGTTTCTTGTTTTAAACAACGCAAATCTACTCGTATGTTCATTACTATTTATCATGGGCTTACAAAATTCTCTGGTAACAACCATCTCGAATTCGGTAGTGAGGACAACGCATTTAACAGGATTGTTTACTGATCTCGGGATAGAACTTTCACAATTGTTCTTTTACAAATTAAAAGAGCAGAAGGAACAACTCCACTCATCCATTAAATTACGCTTGACCATTATCAGCTTTTTCTTCTTAGGCGGATTGTCGGCTGGCCTGTTGTACTCAAAAATAAAGCTCCATGTTCTAGCCATCGCCGGAATAATCTTACTCATCGGAATTATTTACGATGAATTAAATCAAAAATCTGCCCGCCAGATAAAATAAGCTACAGACCTAAATTATTCATTTGTATTAAAGCAAAACCGAAAGAGTTTTGTCCAGGAAAATTATACCAGTGTGAATTTATTATTGCTTAAATATTTCAAATCAATCCGAAATAATTTTATTATTACAATGCATTCTAAAGTAAACCTTATTAAACTTTAAAAATCATGAATTCATTTATTGGAGAAATCAAGGCGTTTCCCTACAACTTTGTTCCTTATGGATGGCTGGCGTGTAATGGCGCCATAGTTTCCATGCAGCAGTACCAACAATTGTATTCCGTTATCGGAAACTCATTTGGAGGTAACCCTTCACAGCAAACTTTTGCTCTTCCAAATTTAAGCGGGCAAATTTTAAACAGTGCCGGTAATCTTCCGGGGGGAAGTACTTATCCCTTCGCAGGAAAGGGCGGTGTTGAAAATGTAACGATCAACCAGTCGACTACGCCGACCCACTCTCACACTGTGTATGCGGCGGCAACGTTAAACAAAACCACTGCAAACACGGAAATTAAAGTTCCGAACAGCAACAGCTATGTGTCAAATATCGTTGCTCAGGTTGCCAATCAGCTTGGAACAACTTATCTGAATCCACCATACCCAGGTCCTAATGTTAGCCTCAATCCAAATTCAGTTGTTCCCGTTGGAGGAAGTGCCGCCCATGAAAACAGAGCTCCATTTCTACCTATCACTTACTGTATTTGCGCCACTGAAGGAGATTATCCACCCCGCCCGTAAATTAAGGAACCTTACATATTCAATTACTTCACTTTAAAAAAAATCAATATGGACAATTTCATAGGAGAAATTAAAATATTTTCTTTCGGACAAATCCCAAAAGGTTGGCTTGCCTGCAATGGTCAACTGTTAAGCGTTAATAGCTACATGCCCCTATTTTCATTGATTGGCTCCACCTTTGGCGGTGACGGCAAAACAACCTTTGCCTTACCCGATTTAAGAGGGCGCATAGTGGTAGGAGCCGGAGTATCATCTTCGGGGACAACCTACACCCAGGGAAAAAATGGAGGAGCGGAAAGCGTGGTACTCATGGCCAACCAAATCCCGCCACACAACCACAATGTACAACTACAAGCCAACGTTGCGCAAGTAAGAATAAAACCACCAGATACTCCCAAATTAATGGCCGAACCAGCCATACCAGCAGTGCCAGGAACAGTAGTCAATGCTTTTTCCAACAACCCGGGCGTGCTGACCAATCTTCACCCGGGGTCAATGGACACCACAGGAAACAGTGCTCCGCATGAAAATAGAGTACCGCTTATGGCGTTAAATATTTGCATAGCCACAACAGGTTTATATCCAACAAGACCATAATTATTTCAATCAAAAAATATTTAAATCATGGAAGCAATCTTAGGTGAAATCAGAACATTTGCTGGAAATTACATACCAGACGGATGGGCACTTTGTAACGGTGCAATGTTATCTGTAAACGATAATCAACAGCTTTTTGCATTAATAGGTACAACATACGGCGGCGATGGCATTAACAATTTTGCCTTGCCAAATTTGTGCGGGCGTTCAGCAGTAAATACCGGACAAGGCACAGGTTCAAATTACAATTATGCTTTAGGGCAAACTGCAGGTAGCGAAAACGTACAACTTACTGCCTCGCAACTCCCGCTTCATAATCACTCAATTAATGCCAGCACATCCAACGCGAATACCAATGTGCCAACCAATAACTATCTGGCAGCCCCTGTCGACAGTTCTACTGCAGCGGCAGCTCTGCTGCTTTACCTAACACCAAACAATCCAGCGGACTTTGCAAAATCGGCGATGGATGCGAGTGCGCTTTCCTCCTATGGTGGAAATCAGCCTCACCAAAATTTGATGCCTTATACTACAGTGAATTTCATTATCGCTACATCAGGGATATTTCCTACCTTTTCTTAGGTCATAACCCTACCTACCACTATAAAGCCCACACCCTTTTGTGGGCTTTATTTATTAACTTACCGCAATGAAAATAGGTGTAGTATCAGGATCAAAAAATTGTTTACCGCTGCTTCAATTTTTTAAAGCCAATCAGATTGTTGCGGATGTATTTACTGATGAAATTAAACCTCCGGAAGGAGACTTTGAATTCGTTAGACATTATTGCCAATCCGTAAATATTGAAATTGAAGAATCCATTCCTTTTCATGAATGGTGTTTAGCGAAACAACCCGAAATTATTTTTGTTTTCGGATATGGCAAACTCATCAATACCCGATTGATTGGCGCCGAATTATCTTCTAAATTATTCAACATTCATTTCGCGGCTTTGCCTGATTTCAAGGGACCCGCTCCCCTTTTCTGGCAAATTAAATCGGGCATCAGTGAAATGAGTCTTTGCATTCACCATATCAACGAAAAATTCGATGATGGCATGGTAGTGTGGAGGAAAAACGTTCCTTATGAAGCTCACTACTCCTATGGTTTTCTGGAACTACTTTTTTCGCAATTGGTACTGGAAGGTGTAGTACAAATATTGCAGCATTACCTGCACAAAACAAAAATGCCTGCAATAGAAAACAAACAAGGTGCAGCGAAATATTATGCGCGGCCGCAATTAAAGGATGTAAAAATAAACTGGAAAGAGATGAGTGCTGCTGAGATTACGCGCCTGGTAAATGCCTGCAACCCTTGGAACAAGGGCGCATTTACAAGCTATAACGGCAATGAAGTGAAAATCATCGATATTGAAATTCTACCATCAGCACAATCCCATCCCTCTGTCGCAACCGGAACAATAATCAACCACGTTGACTGTTTGCAGGTGCAATGTTCAAATGCAGTGCTCAATTTAAACATGATCAATATCAATGGTAATTTTATGCCAGCAAGATATGCCAGCAAAATGGGTTTCATGCAAGGCACTGCCTTTGATAATTAAGCAAGAGCGTAAAGGAAATAAAGTCATATTTGTCCTCTATTTGAAAGGCTACTTCATCACCACTATCCTGTTAACCTTTATCGCTGTGGGCGTTTGAATCCTAACCACGTATTCATCACTATCCAGCTCACTCATATTGAAAAAGGTATATTGACCTTCCTGATAAATAATTTTTTTCTGTAAAGGTTTCCCTGAGAAACTAAAAAGTTCAACGATCACATTTCCTGTGTTGGCATTATTCAATTCCACCATAATGATGGTACCACAAGCGTGAGGCAGAATGGAAATGCTATAATTTTCGTTAGCAACAACAGGCATGGCGTTATCTTTAAACAAGTCTTGCGCGTAGCTTAAAATATGCACGCATACCAGACACAACAATACAATAGCCTTTTTCATAATAGTGATTTTAGTGTCGCAGCATTATCTGCTTAAACAAAGTAAACTTTTTATCCAGTAAGGGATGTTACAGTTTAATGGCAATTTGTTATAAAATTCGAAGAAGACTGCATATAAAAGAAGTAATGAAAAACTGCGTCCTGCATGCTCACGCAATACTGCGACTTACTTTCCCATTGTACACCTTAACCGATATGCTTAGCTTTGAATGAATTTACAGCCAGGAAACAGTGAATCCCGTCAACTCAAAAAAAGAACAACTTTTTCTCATCGGAATGCTCGCCAGCATGTTTTGCTGGGGTTTAAGCTGGGCTTCTGCAAAAGTCCTGGGAAGCTACGGCACTGCCCTTTCTATATCCCTTATTCGCTATGGAACTTCATTTCTTTCCCTTCTGATTATTCTGTTGCTGTTCAGGAAAGATTTGCGCATACAACGAAGCGGATTAAAAGATTTATTCATTGCCTCCATCATCCTGGCTTTTTATTTCTTTGCCTTCTTCAAAGGACTGGAAGAAGGATTAGCCGGTGCAGGTGGTGTTTTGGTGACTATCTTAAATCCTATCATTTCTTATTTACTGATGCTCCTTCTTAACTGGAGAAAGCCCAATAAAAACGAAGCACTGGGTTTAGCGATAGGTTTGATCGCAGGTGTTATTTTGTTGAAAATATGGGAACAAACAAACAGTTTATTGAGCACAGGCAATATTTATTTTTTGCTGGCCTCGGTGTCATGGGCGGTGTTAAGTGTATTTACAAGCAAGTTCTCCCAACACGGATCTCCGGTGGTGTATAGTTTTTGGATGTACGGCATTTGCAGTCTGATTACACTACTATTCACCACTTCCAGCGAGAACATCAGCGTTTTTGAAAAGGCGGATATCTATTTCTGGGGCAACTTGTTTTTTAGTGCAACCATTACAACCGCTATGGCCACTACCTTTTATTTTGTGGCTACTTCTAAATTAGGCGCAAGCAAGGCAAGCTCTTTCATTTTCCTGGTACCCTTTACAGCCGCTATGGGCTCATGGATATTTTTAGGAGAAGTTCCGCAATGGCACACCATTGTTGGTGGAATACTAGGCATTGTTGCTGTGTATATTCTAAATAAAAAAAACAGCAAACAATAACCTATGTCCCTGCGAATCGATAAATACATCTGGTGCGTTCGACTTGCTAAAACCCGCTCTCAGGCGGCAGAACTTGTTTCAAAAGGAAAAATAAAACTCAATAAAATCAGCATCAAGCCATCCAAAGAAGTTAAAGTGGGCGATGTACTTTCCTACTCCCGAAACTCAGCCCTTTTTCAATATAAAATTCTGGCTCTCCTGGAAAAACGCATCGGCGCTCAATTGGTGGACAATTATTTGAAGGATATCACTCCTTCGGAAGAAGTAGAAAAAAGTAAATTGTACGAACTGGCCCAATCGCAATACCGAAACAACGGAACAGGAAAGCCTACTTCCAAAGACCGCCGCGATTTAGAATCATTTTTTTCGGGACTGGAAGAATAGCAACAAGCATCATTTTTCCTGCAAAAAAGCATGTTGAAATCCTGCACACAGATAAGTACTTTTAGCACTTAATCAACCAAGATCATGGAACAAAAACAACCTCTTCCACCCTTTAATTTTGAAACAGCTACTCAAAAAGTACAAATGGCGGAAGATGCCTGGAATACTAAAAATCCCGAAAAAGTTTCTCTGGCTTATACCATCGATACAGAATGGCGCAACAGGGACCAGTTTATCAACGGCAGGGAAGAAGTAAAAAGCTTTTTGAGAGCCAAATGGGAAAAGGAATTAGACTATAAACTCAAGAAGGAATTGTGGGCCTTTACCAGCAACCGCATCGCGGTTCGTTTTGAATATGAGTGGCGAGATAATACCGGACAATGGTATCGCTCCTATGGAAATGAGAATTGGGAATTTGATGAAAATGGATTTATGAAAAAACGCTTTGCGAGTATCAACGACTTAAAAATCGATGAAACAGAACGAAGAGTGAAATAAAGATGTTGGAGCAGGATAAGAAATCTGTTAAATAGGACAGCGACCTTTTTTGCATAATAAAAGGCCGCTGTCCTAATAGATTTACTTTGTTAAATCTTCACCAATTTCCCCGATCCGGAAATTGTTTTGTCAATATCAGGATTGCCCTTGTAAAAAATCTTTCCGCTACCTGAAATAGTAACACTCAGGTTAGCACTCACATTTACCGAACATTCCCCCGATCCGCTGATGTTAACCGAACTGCTCACTGCACTTAGCTTCTCAGCAGAAATACTGCCCGAACCCAGCACACTAAAATCCTGAACAGCACACGTTCCTCCAAGAAAAGATAAGGCGCCCGAACCCGATACTTTCACATCCAGATTTTGTGTTTCGATGTAACTCACTTCAATATCTCCGGAGCCTGATATATCGGCCGAAAAAGTATTCACTTTTAAAGTATCCTTCACCAAGATGTCTCCGCTTCCGCTGATATCTATCTTCCTCAGCTCAGGCGCATGTACCACAATTGTAATTCCATCGTGCTCCCAAACATTTCGCTTAAAATCAATTTCAAGCTCACCTGCATCCACCTTCATATCCAAGGCCGCCATAATATTCTCCTGAGCACTTACCTCCACTTTATACACCGTATCCTGCACAAAAATCACCTCTGCATCCACTTCCAGGTTAATGGCATTAAAAGATTTCAAATCCACGGTTTCCGTTACCTGCGCACCCTCTCCTCTGATTCCCCAGATACCTTCCCTGGTACAGGATTGAACACACAATGCCAATATTACTACTGCTGCTAATTGTTGAATTGTCTTCATAAAAAAATGATGTTAATGATTATTCGTTTTATTTCCTAAAAAAATCTAAGCGCAACTCTTCCACCCACCCAGGCCTTCAGGTTAAAATCGCTGCTGGTGTTGTAATTCATCATAGAATAAGGCGCTATGGAAGCATAGTCGTCGGTCAACAAATTGTCGGTCAGTAAAAGATTAAATGTTGGTCCGGCGGCCAAAGTAAATTTCTTTGCTATTCTGTACTCGGCACCGATATAAAGTTTATACAATTCACTGGCTCCGAAATGAAATCCATTTTTACTGATGTGTTGCGCCGACAACAACACATCACCATTCCACTTATCATTTACTTTTAGCGACGTCCCAATACCGTACGAATAATTCCACAGAAAATCTTTATTACTAGTACCAAACCCCAATCCGAAAACATTGTAAAACCTACTGGTTCCGGTGCGAACTGCCAGATTGGTGTAAAACAATTCATCGGCAGAAATCTCCAGCTGATGCAATCCCTTCTTAACAATGCTGAGAAAAGCCAACGAAATTCCATCTACCGAATCGGCAACATTGATAAAACCAATTTGCGCTCCTTTAACGTACTTTGCATAATTGAAATAACCACTCACCTGCACACCTTGCAGCGAATCTTTCACAATATTGGCAAAGCCTGCCAACTGGGCACCTTTAAAATTTTTAAGCGCTAAATTCGCAAAACCACTTCCCTGCACACCAATAAATTTCTTTTGATTGTAATTGACAAAACCAGCCAGCTGCGCACCTTTGGCTTCACCCAGATTGACATTGGCAAAGCCCGAACCCTGGCATCCGTACAAATTGTTCAACGTTACATTGGCAAAGCCAGCGCCCTGAACGCCTTTAACATCATGTAAAATGATGTTTGAAAAACCACCGGCTTCAACTCCATTCAATCCACCCGAAACACCTGCAAAAATATTTACGGAAACATTGTTTGTGGTTTTGAAAGATTCCCAGCCATTGGTTCCCAGAGGAGGGATGAGCGTAAGCTGGAAATAGGTATTTTTCAATTTTGTACTGTCCTGCGCAAAAAGATTTGCTGCAAGAAATAAATTGCAAACAAAGAGAATAAAAAGTGTTTTTAAAGGTGTCATAATATTTAAGTTTAACATATGACAAGCAAATAAGAAAACACCCCTACTCAAATGAAAAATAAATCGAATTTCTCAAGTTCTGGATCCTTATTCTTACTTCGCCGGGGATTTAAAAAAAGCGCAACGCCAGTCTGCCGCCAACCCAGAACTTCAGGTTGTATCCATCGGGCAAACTCATTTCACTAAGATGGTATGGCACTACCGAGTAATAAGTATCATTATAGGATGGCAATAAACTATCGGCGATGTACCAGTTGAAGGTGGGGCCAACTGCCATTGAAAATCTTTTTCCGAATCTTTTCTCCACTCCCATATACACTTTGTACCACCCCGAGGTTCCGAAAAAAACAGATCCCTTGCTTACATGATGTGCAGTAGCATTTAACTCGGCCTTCCAGCTGTTTTTAAGTTTTATGGACGAACCCAAACCATAACCAAAATGCCACAAGCGTGAAGATCCGAAAGGCTGAAATCCGGCGGTAAAAATGTTATGCAAATGCGGAACGCCAGTCAAAAAAGAAACATTTGCCGGAAACCATTCATCCGTCGACATTTCCAGCTGATGCACTCCCTTACGAACAACACTAAGCAATCCCACAGGTATTCCTGAAGCGGAATCGGCGACATTGATCATACCAATCTGCAATCCGCTCAAATGATCGGCCATATTGATCAATCCCGAAACTTGCAGGAAACTGCTGCCGCTGGTGGTATGATTGACCAACCCACTTAGTTGCATATTGTGCAGGCCGTGCTTCGTCGCATTAAAAAGGCCTGCCGCTTCAAGGGAATGACTACTTCTTATTGAAACATTGAACAATCCCGCAGCCATCATACCCATTGACTCATCCGCAGAAATATTCATCAATCCGGCGGCGGCAACTCCCTTTATTTTTCCGAAGCTGACATTGAAAAGACCGGCGGCCTGAAATCCCATCACTTCCTTTCCAGAGGCATTGAAAAGACCCGCACACTGAAGTCCCTTCACCGTATCTCCAACCACGTTAAAAAGTCCGGAAAGCTGAACACCACTCATGTTCTCCCTATTGATATTGAAAAGAGAAGCCGCCTCCAATCCCCTGGTTCCTTTTGAATATCCTCCCAACAGGTTCAAGGAAAAACGATTGTAAACTGCACCCGACAAAAGTCCGTTACTGCCTACATAAGGAAGTACAGAAAACTGAAAATTCCTGTCGATGGGGCTTTTCACGTTAATTGTATGAATAAAACCTTTGGTTTTCTGGAAGCTTTCATTGATCATCGCCACTAATTCATTTTGAAGAGATGCATCACTTTTCATGGCCGGAACTGAATCAACAACGGTAGTACTCAACGAATCTATTTCAATATTGAAAAGCTTTGATTCATCGATTTGGAGGGCAACGCAGGTATCCTTAAAATTTTCTTTATTAACGGTGATGCATTGTTCAACTTCAGTGGAAGGCAGACTGTAAAATCCGTATTTATCGGTTGTAGCCACCTGCAGTGTATTTTTATCGTACACAGTAACATTGGACAATTTCTTATGCGTGTTCTTGTCGTAAACATAACCACTTACTTCCTTGTGTTGAGCCACTTTTTCTGCAGCAACTTCCTTTAAAATGATGTACTCTCCTTTAGCTTTGAAAGAAATATTTACCGGCAAAAGAATCAGGAGAACTTCCCTCACCGTATTTTTTTTGAACTGACGCGTCAAAGGCTTTACATTTTTTAAAATCCCCGAAGCATAGGAAAAAGTCACGTGGGCTTGTTCCTGTATCTTTCCCAACACCTTCTCAGCATTTTCATTCTGTACAGAAAAACTAAGCTCACGTTCCAGTGCAGGAACCTGAGCGAAGCAAGCGAAGGATAAAAACAGGAAGGCGGTGAACAAACGCAAGGACAAAGGCATACAAGAGTTTTAAGGAGTTTTGTTTTTCAGGACTACTTTTCCCGAATCATTTTCCAGTTGCAGATCCATCGTTTCAGTAATGACGTTGAGGATGACATCCAGCTCCTCATTCTTGAAATCTACCGACAAACGCATATCCTCCAGTGATTTCTCATCGAGCTCTATTTTTGCATTGTATGCTGCATTGATTTCATTCACTGCATCTGACAATTTAATATCGCGGAAATGAAAGATACGGTTCCTGAATGCGCCGGCTTTTTCATTCAACCCAATCTTTAGTACACTGAATGATTTTTGATCCGCATTATAGATGGCCTTGTCGCCTTTTTTAAGTCGCACCCCTTCATTCACAGCATTGTAAAAATGCACTTCACCACTTTCCATAACAACTTCCACGAGCTTTGAATCTGGCAGTGCTTTTACGCTGAAAGAAGTTCCGATATCTTCAATCAATACATCACCAATTTTTATCAGGAAAGGCTGTTCTTCCGAATGTTTCACATCAAAATAAGCTTCACCCTTAAGCGCTACTTCACGCACGTTGTCTTCATTCACCAAGAAGGAAATTTCACTATTCTCATTCAACACTACTGAACTGCCATCAGGCAAAACCTGTTTTTTAGTCTCCTTGCCAGCAGAAACCACCATTCTATTTTCAGCGGGTTTATCCTCTAAAAGAATTAAAGCCGAACCAATGCAAAGCAACAATATGACTGCAGCAGCAACTCTTATAAATACTTTGTTTTGGTACCATGAAAGTGCATGCACTTTTTTATCCTGTATCCTGCTTTCCATTTTTTTCCAGGCAGCATCAACATTGGGTTCCGGCGCCGAATACCTGCCAAACACCTTTGCTCCCGAATCAAAGTATTTCTGGTTTTCTTTTGCCGCTTTCTTCCAATGCTCCAGTGCCTGGATTTCTTCAGCAGAAGCTTCACCGGAAAGCACCTTAGCCATCAGCTCGTCGATATTTTCAATTTCGTGCATCATTTCAGCAACATAAATAATGTAATTAAATGGATATACTCTTTCAGCTTTTCTCTTAAAATCCGGAGGGCTTTACCCATGTGGTTCTCCACCGTTTTTACCGATATATTAAGCCTGAGTGCTATTTCGGCGTATTTTAGTTGCTCGAAACGACTCAGTTTAAAAACCACTCCGCACTGGTCGGGCAAAGCATCCAACGCCTGCTGTATTCTCAGTGAAAGCTCTTCTTCTTCTACATCGGAGGAAGAATCGCTATCCTGATCCTGGTAGCGCAACTCATTGGCGTACTTTTCCTTCACCTTGAGATGCTTCAACCTGTTGGCACAATCATTATGAACCGCTCTGTACAAATATGCTTTCAGCGACTCATGAATGCGCAGACTATGCTTCTTATTCCACACCTGGTAAAAAACCTCCTGCACCACCTCTTCGGCTTCAACTTCATCTTTCAAAATAAGGAAAGCATGGCGACACAAGGGGGCATAAAGCATTTTGAACAAAACTTCAAAAGCCTTGACACTGCCTTGTTGTATAGCGCTCCACTGTTCTTTTGTATCTAAATGCATCAGCCGTCTTTCTACTCAAAGATAACTTACCAATATTGTTCTCTTAAGTTATGACAAGATTAAAATAAAATACCCCTACTCCGCAGAAAAATATTTTATTAAAACCCGAACACAAAGCATAAATACTATCTTTATTTCTCAAAGCTAATGCTCATGAACGAAAGGAAAAACAAGGTGTTTATCGCAAAAAGTCTGGATGGCTTTATTGCCGACAAAAACGGTGGATTGGATTGGCTGCACAGCATACCTAACCCTCTACACGAAGATGCGGGATATGGACAATTTATGAATGGAATTGATGCCTTACTTATGGGCCGTAATAGCTTTGAAACAGTTTGTGGTTTTGACATTGAATGGCCTTACACTAAACCTGTTTTTGTATGGAGCACTACCCTGAACAAGGTTCCCGAAAAGGCAAAAGGCAAAGTACAATTGGTTAAAGGCACTGCAAAAGAAGTGTTGGCACAATTGAACGCACTTGGTCATCAGCAACTGTATATAGATGGCGGGAACACCATCCAAAGTTTGCTGAAAGAAGGCCTGATTGATGAAATGATCATCACCACCATCCCAGTATTATTGGGCGGCGGCAGCCCCTTATTTGGTGAATTGGATCAACACTTAACTTTTCACCATGTAAAAACCGAAGTATTCCTGGGAGAAATGGTACAAAGTCATTACATCAGAAAATAATTAATCCGCAATGAAAAAAAACGATACATTACCAGAAATGAAACTCTTGCTTCTGCAGTTTTTGTCGCGCTTTGATGCCATGCTAAGCAAAGAGGAAATCCAATTGATTGTAGACAACTCCACTATTAAAGCATTTAAAAAAGGAAGTTATTTACTCAAAGAAGGTGAAGTGGCTAAGCACTGTTATTTGGTTTTACAGGGATGTGTTAGAGAATTCATTATTAAGAACGGCGAAGAAAAATCCACCGCATTTTACACAGAAGGCCAACCCGTTAATTCATTCACCAGTGCCACCACTAAATCAAAAGCAACACACAACTTGATTTGTGTCGAAGATTGCATTTTAACCATTGGTACTTCCTCTCTTGAAGAAGAAATGTGTCAATTAATTCCTCGATTAAGATCGGTCATCAGGGCCGAAGTTGAAAAGCATACCGGAACCTATCAGGACGAGATGACAAAATTCATCACTTCAAGTGCCGAAGAACGATACCAGGATTTACTGGAAAACCGCCCTGAATTATTCAACAGAGTGCCCCTGCATCAAATTGCCAGTTTTCTTGGTGTTACTGCCGAATCTTTGAGCCGAATTAGAAAACGTATAGTAAAAAAGAGCTAGACTGGAATCCAGCTCTTCTTGGTCCCCACTATTGTCAGCCACAACATCCATAATACTTCGCCAAAAGTACAAGCCTCAAAAACGGGTAATAAAGCCGTAGCGTTAGGAAAAACAATCTTGATCAATGCAGCACAGAAATACCCTAATCCTGCTATCATCACTGTTGCGCCTATCCATTTAGGAACAGCGCCTGATTTGTAAATGAGATTGCCCAGCGGAAAAAGCCATAATCCCCAGAAAAAAGAGGCAATATTAATCCCCATCTGATGAAGCTTTAAAAAGAACAGCATTCGGGATGGATCCGCAATGTTTAACAATGCTGCAACATGATTTAACTCATTAAACATTGCCATCGGCACACTGATAAAAGATAAAATGAGCATCCACTGCACCGCTTTTTTACTTGTGTTATTAAACAATTGTCCCAACAGCCAGGCAATTAAAATGAAAAGCAATTGAGTGACCAAGCTCCCCATAATCCCCACTCGGAAAAGCAGCTCATTGGCCCCAATTTCCTTTGCCGTGAGCAAAGGATCATTGAAGTCCACCAATTGAGATGGAACATACAGCAAACTAAACATTCCAACAATAGCCCACAATGGATAAAGAATTCTTAAAGAAATAACTGTTGCTTTCATAAGTAGATAATTAATAATTGTTGATGTTTCAATTTTCGTTTTTCCACTTCAGGGAAATCATGAATATGGCTACAGACGTGGCCACTTCAATCACTGAAAAGAATATATAATATGAGGTGGGTTTCCCTAAAAACAAAGTGGTGACTTGTACACTTGTCATTAAAAAACTTACAATCATATTGGCCATCCTATTGATTTTATAAGGTGATAATTTTGAAATAAGTACCATGCCAATGGGAAGCTCCATCAATACCGATGCGCTAAATAAAAAGTCTGCCGAAATCGCCACACCATTTACAGATCCTTTTAAATACTGACTCAATAAATTGGCGTCCATCAACCCAACCACATCGCAATACAAGTAATTAAGAACAAGAAACAACCATAAATAGGTGAGTAAATCTTTTTTCGCTTTCATTTTATCAAGAATTACAATTAATAAATCAAAGCTAGCTTGCCACAACACTTAAATTCCTTGACTTTGGGTAAGAAATGAAGTGAGAATTAAAAATGACATAGTGAATCATATGCAGCAAATGAATTATTGATTAAAACATTATGGAAGAAATAAATGATGGAAACCCTTATTCTCAAATACTGATAAAGGCTAATTTTATAAATTAGTGTTGTACCTATCTTTGATAAAATGAAAAATATCGCCCGCGTATACAAAATGCCCTTTGCCTCTGTTTATCCTTTATACCTTACCAAGGTGGAGAAAAAAGGTCGTACAAAAGAAGAAGTGGACACCATTATTTTTTGGCTGACGGGCTACAATCAAAAAACCTTGCAACAGCAAATCGACAAAAAAACCGATTTTGAAACCTTCTTCGCACAGGCGCCACAACTCAATGAAAATGCTTCAAAAATAACCGGTGTAATTTGCGGCTATCGCGTGGAAGATATCGAAGATAAACTCGTACAAAAGGTTCGTTATCTGGATAAGCTGATCGACGAATTGGCAAAGGGGAAAACAATGGAGAAGATTTTGAGGAAGTAGAAGCTCAAGGCTATGAAGGATAATCTTAAACAAAAAAACAAATATGTGGACAACCGAATCACTCTGGTTTGAAATTGCAATCGTCAGTATCATCTTCGCTTTAGGCAATATTTTGATGGGGCATTTTGAAGAACGGACACCTAAAATCCGGAGAGTTGGAAAATATCTTTTAACGCTTTTAATAGTTTGTTGCATTTCTGTTTTCCTGGGCAGGATAGCCGCCATGCTATTTCTTTCAAGTTTCATCGTTCCGCTGATCCTCATACACGGATATTATTTACCAAGGAAAAAAGGAATCAATGGCTGGACGGGAGAACCCAAAAGCAAATATTACGAATTCCGTAAATGGGACAAGGATATATTTTCGAAAGAAAATTAGTTGTTACCCGCTTAAGGAAGATAACAAATCCATTGAAAAAACAAGTAAAATCGTTCAATCGCTGTAAGTGAAAGATTAAGCATTCATTATCGGCAAACAACCGCTTTGAATGGGAGGAGGATGATCAAAACGGCTTGACTGTATTGAACATGGGCTTGAGAGCTTTGGCACCAGGTTTTTGATTTAAATAATTGTAACAAAATCTCATTTCATGAATATTAAATAAAATGAAACACATTACAATACTTCTCAGCATATTGCTTACCATTGCAGCCTGTTCTTCGCCAGAATCAATACACAGGGAGAACCCTCCTTTGTCAAAAAAAGAAAATAACACTTCCAGCATTGTTTGTAATGATTCCATGTGCACAGGAAGCTATGAAGGTCCGGAATTCATCAGAAGCTCCGATGTGGCCCACCAATTCTCCAACAAAATGTGCGATACGGTGGGCGATATCTTGAAGAAATTGTATGCTGAAGAAAAATATTCTAGCGTCAATTTTTCAGGAATAAAAATGAGTACGGAAGGAATGGGATCAGGAAAAGTGCGATATACACTTTCTGTTCCTTTTCAAAGAGTGAATAACAAATGTGAGGCTTATACTTCCTTTGATCATGTGGGCGGATGGGCCCACACTCCGGCGCTGGAAGAAAGAAAAAAACAATTACAAAAGGCTTTGGCACAAGGAGAGAAATTAAACATCAGTGATCTCAAAACCACTCCCGAAGGACTACAGGAATACTGGATTCAATGGAGAAATAAAATAGTGCAGGCAGATTGCATTAAATAAAAATCTTCATTTCCCCGGGTTACCTTTTCACTTTTTCATGATTCAGTAGTAAACACTAAAATCATTTATCATGAAAAAGTTAATCTTATCTCTGTTGATATTGTCAAGTGCTGCAGTTGTTGCGCAAGACACAAAAGTAAATCCTAACACTGCTGTTATTTCATCTGATGTATCCAAAGATTTTACGCCCGATTATTTCAAAGTGAACGTAAGCATTAAAGAACACGAAAACATTGATCCCAACAACCAGAAAGCCACTGTCATCACCATTACTGAAGTGGAACAAAACATCACTAAAAAACTGGAAGAATTAAATGTAAAAGCCAACACAATTCAAATCGTCAATGTGCAGGAAACTTATGTGCATAGTAATGGAATGGCATACAACGGCAACTACAACGGAACGCAAAAAAGAGAGTTAAGCAAAACCATTTCCTTCGAAGTAAAAACAACAAAAGAATTGGAAAAAGTATTTGTTGCCCTTCGACTCAACGGCGTCATCTACATCCATGCTCAACCTATGTTCAGCAAGGAAAGTATGATTAAAATAGAAAATGAATTGTTGGAATTGGCCCTGGAAAAAGCCCGCGCCAAAGCCAATAAACTGGAGACCCTTACAGGAAAAAAACTGGGAGAAGTTGTTTCCATGAATGAACAGGTGGCCTATATAGAAGGGAACTATACAGTGGATTACAACTACTATTACGCGAATAATGTCAACCGAATTGGCTCTTGCACAAAAACATTAATGCTGAATGTGAGTTATGAGTTGAAATAGTAATTGGGTATCCTCTCGGAGGGTAATGACCCAGATTAAGGCAAGACAAGAATTTACCTACTACGAGCCGCAATGCCTACGGCTGTTAATTGGTTAAGAATACGCTTCATAAGAATGCAGGTCAAGCACACCACAGCTGCATGCATTGCGGCTCACGATGGCTTCACCCGCGCGGGGCATTCATAATAAGAAAAGGGATTTGCTTTAATCTGGGTCATCACCTCTCGGAGGAGAGGGATACCCACACTTAACTTTATCGGCAAAGAGAGATTTACTACTCCGCTTTTACCGAAAGCGAACTGATCTTATCAATCAAAATTGCGCCGAGAAAAATACAAACGAGAAAAATATCCTCTTTCCATAACATGTAAAGAGAGGCACCAAGGGCCAAACTCACAAAATAATTTCCCAGTTGTCGAGCAATTTCCAACTTCGTCTTCATGCCATCAGAAAGCTTTATTTTCCTTAAAGCCGAACGAAAAATTTCTCCGGTAAAATGAGCAACCAGAAAAACAATCAATATGATTAAAATAAGAAATACAAACAAGCGTTCAGCACCATTTTCAATATAGGCATTCAACAAAAATTGAATGAACCAGATTACTGTAAGCAATATCAAAATCGGCTTAAATGCTTTTCTCCACAGTAGTTTCAAAAATTCTATTCTTTCCATGGGTTATTTATGACCTTAATTCTGCTAACAATCTTTAATCCTCTTCGTATTCCAACTCCGCATCCTTCTCCCAAATCTCCATTTCGCAAGGCTTGCATTTAAACTGCAATTTGTATTCGTTGGTGCCATGCTTCAACGTGAGCGGTTCCTTGAGTTTAGTACCGAGCGTATCTTTATGGTATTTCGGACATTTACCAAGTTCGTATTTCACACAGTACTTCGTTGTCATTACGCGTGATTTTCCCGGATCCCACTGCAATTCAAAAGCCTTCTCAATTTTCTCCACGCCATGACGCTCATAGAATTTACGAGCCATATGGTTGGCTACGTTGTGCATGAAATCCAATTCCTTTGAAGGATAAGGATGATCGGTTTTAGGAATAGCAAATTCTTCGCGGTGGTAATTCTTGATGCGGATTTGTGTGAGTTGCTCCAGCGCTGTACGACGCAATTCATTGATTTTTGATATCGGCAAAAACCAGTTGTCGCTGAACTCTACCACTATCTCCTCAGCGATATAAGGCGTGCCTCCTGTTTTGTTAAGGTTGGTTTGAATATTAGAGATTATCGACTGATTATTTTTCGTGCGCTCTTTCGGATGCTCGAATTCAGCAACACTCACATAACCATCTTCATCGGTCACCTGCAAACGAAATCCTTTGTTCGTTTCGGTGAGCAGGAAACGCGTGCTTATTTTGCGAACGGCACTGTCCTCCCTTTCCACCAATCGATTGAAGGCTGCGTCGCTATTGCGGGAGATAAGCGTACCTACTTCCACTTCCTTCATCACGTTAGGATACACCCAGTTGCCATCCACTTTATTCACCAACACACCATCGCCTTCACCGGCTGGGTTAAGGAAATAAAGTCCGTCGCCATTATTGAGCTTATCCGCATTTTCAATTTCGTAGGCGTATTCGTTTACGCGAAGGAGCTTGCCAATGATTTGTCCTTTGGATTTCGGACTCTCCCACGAGCCTATTTTCGCTTTTCTTTCGTTGAGGAAATAATCGGTATATCCACGATTAAAGCTTCTGCCCAGTTCGGGATCAAAGTTATGATACGTTTTTCCTGATGATGCTTTCTCGTATTTTTCATTGCCTTCCAGGAATTCATCCAGCTTTTTACGAAGGTAAGACACGTTGTTTTTAACGTACACTACATCCTTCAACCGACCTTCAATTTTAAAGGAAGTAACTCCTGCTTCAATCAGATCGGGCAATTGATCGCTGAGATCCAGATCCTTGATGGACAACAAGTGGCTGTTTTCAATCAGCACATCACCATTGCCATCAATAAGAGAATAAGGTAACCGACAGTTTTGTGCACAAGAACCACGATTGGCACTGCGCTCGCCATTGGCCACACTCATGTAACAATTACCACTGAACGACACACACAGTGCACCCGTAACAAAAAACTCCAGCTCAACAGGTGTAGCTTCACGGATTTCGCGGATCTGATGTAAATTGAGTTCACGCGCCAGAACCACACGCTTCATCCCTGCATCAGCGAGAAATTTAACATGTTTAGGATCGCGGTTGTTCGCCTGCGTACTGGCATGAATCACAATAGGAGGCAATTCCATTTCCATAATCGCCATATCCTGCACAATCAGGGCATCCACACCAATTTTGTACAGATCGTAAATCATCTGGCGACAGGTTTCCAGCTCGTTATCGTAAAGAATAGTGTTTATCACCACAAATACCTGGGCCTTGAAAAGATGCGCATATTCCACCATTTGAGCCACATCCTCCAGCGAGTTATGCGCATTGGAACGGGCGCTGAACTGCGGCGCACCAATGTATACAGCATCAGCACCGGCATTGATGGCTGCCATCCCCTGCTCACAATTTTTGGCAGGGGCGAGTATCTCCACTTTTGTTTTCATAGGGTGCAAAGGTCTGATAAATAATGAAATAATCATATTCCTTATCAAAATTAATACGCAACAATGATGATAACATACAACCTTGGAAAAGTAGGAATAGACTCTTGAAATGCAGCAAGTAGCTAATGTTGATGCTTATTTTTCGGCAGAAACAATTTTCCAGCGCCAAAGATTGGCTTTAAGCGCACGGTATTGGTACAAAGCGCCTTTGTAATGCGTTTTGGCAAAGCGGGAAGCGCGGGGATGAAGAACATTATAGATGATAGACGGCAAGGCGCCCGCTAACCCGGCAAGATACATCCGGCGAGCACTTTTTTGAATCTGCGAGGTGTAATCCTGCACTTTTACATTTTTAAAACCATTGCTCTCAAGTCCCTGCACAAATCTTTCGCTGGTGACGATTTTGGTGATGGTCCAGGTATCCAGCCACGTTTGAATGTATCTTTTGGGATCTTTTTGTTCCTCATCCACAAGGAAATAATCGCATAAAATAAGTCGGCCACCTTTCTTCAGCAAGCGGTAGGCTTCCTTCATGAAATCCTCCTTAGCAGTGCAATGGCAAATGCTTTCACATGCCCATATCACATCGAAGCTTTCATCAGGGAAAGTAGTTTGCGTATAACTCATCTGTTCAAAACGGGCCTGCTGCTCTACCTTGAACTCCAGGGCTTTTGAACGGGCATAGCGAATTTGCTTTTCGCTTAAGGTAATCCCTGTGGCCTGTATCTTTTTCTGACTGAGCATAAAAAATATAGCGCCACCTACCCCACAACCAGCATCTAAAACACGGTCTCCATCCTCAATCCTGGCATTTTCCATCAAAACCCGGTTGGTGTTTTTCAATGAATCGGCAAACGATTTCGTGTCTTTATCCCAGATACCGTAATGCAGCGACAATGTGTCTCCCAGATTCCACCATTGCTCATAGTGCACTTGGGTAGTATTGTAATATTCCGCTGTATCTTTTGTTTCAAACATAATTCAGGATTGGAAAGCAAATATAAGATTACTTCTCCATCCTATTAAACCTATCTACTTAATCATTGATATCTGCTGATTCATAAAGCTTTCTTCAACCGGTTGAAGTACAATTTTATTGACAGCAGTTGTTCCAATGGTAATATCCTGACTGTAATAGTATGCCTGCTTGTCTACAAAAGCAATGGCCACCAGTGTAGCTTTTCTGTTTTTAGGTACCGAACCGAAAGAAACATCTGTACCGGCTTCCGTTGGATAACCATGCATCACTGATTTTATATCCTTAAAAACAAGATAGAATTTAGCAGAATACTGGTTATCCACGCTTACTTCTAAAGGAATCATAGTCTCATTAGAAAACTTATCGCAGTTGATAAATCCGAAATTATTGACCTGCAAAATCACATCCGACTTCGGTTGTCCGGTTTTTACCGCCAATTCATTTATCTTCTTTAGTTTTATCGCCTCCTCGTCTTTCAAATGTTTTTCCCATTCTTCGCGCGATTTATAAGTGTTGGAGGAAATAACCCTGCCCCGCGCATCATACGTTGTTTCTGTCATTTGCCAACTTTCTTTCGGTTTGAGCTGGGCAGGCAATACCCAGTTCATCTCGTTGGGAGAATTAGGATCCTTAACAAAAATCTGCATGGCAGGATCATTTTTATCCATGGTGAAATCAACACCAATACTGCTTTGCGGATCAATATTCACTTGTTTTCCCTGTTCGGTTTCTTTTGCGTTGAGATAAATCACTCCACCCGATTGCAGCATTTTCCCGTTGCTGATCGTGGGCAAATCACTTTTTATATAATCGGCGGAAGAATAGAACTCCTTGAGTTCAACCGTAACCGGATTTTTAGTCTGCAAACACCCTGCTTTCAAATAAATCTCAGTACCTTCCAGGCCTTTGAGCACTGTATCCCTATTGGGATCGATATTGAAAAACTGCGAGGGTTTTTCGGGAAAATGGGCAATTTTCAAGGGGCCATTCCAGCGCAAATGCACACTCACACTGCGACCTTTATAACTACTTGGAAAATTCACCACTGTACCTTTCAGGGAAAACCCAAGAGTTTCAGCGTATTTCACTATTTCTGCCGCTTGTTTATCGGCAATTGTTGCATAAGTGAGCCGATCAAAAATACTGTCGTATGTCAAAGGGAAAATAGTTACAGCGTCGCTCAGCTTCACCTTTTTCGACAAATCGCTCAGTTCTTTCTTTTGCTCGGGAGAAAGTTCAATTTGTCCGACTTTAAACATCAGATTCACTCTTCTTTCCTGTGCAAAGGCAAAGTATGCAATGCAAAGAAACAATGCGGATAATAGTATTCTCTTCATAAGCTAACTTTTTGGGTGGATAATACCTGCTAAATGCAGGAAATTGAAAAGGTAACAGATCGGAAAAATTTCAGCATAAATTGTAGCTTCGCCCTGTAAACTTACTTGTATGACTTTTCAAAAAAACAACCGAACTACGCCAAGTCGCTACGCCAATCAACGCGCAAGTTATGATGAGCAGGTGATTTATTCCATCCTGGACGAAGCATTGTTTTGCACCATTTCTTATGTCAGCAACAATGAACCTTTTGCCATTCCTACTTCCTTCGTCAGAAATGAAAATAAATTATATATCCATGGTTCGGTAGGCAGTCATTTCCTGCGTGCCTTGAATACCGGCACATCAGTATGCATTTCCATAATGCTTGCCGATGAACTGGTGATCGCAAAATCAGCTTTTGATCATTCAGTGAATTATCGTTCAGTGACTATTTTTTCTAAAAGTGAAGTGATAGATGATTACGATTCAAAAGCCGAATTTTTCAAATTGCTCACCGAAAAAGTAGTGCCTGGAAGCTGGGATTATCTGCGTCCGATGAAGAAAAGCGAAGTGGATAAAACCATGCTCATCCGTTTTGACATTTCGGAAGCTTCGGCAAAAACACGCAGTGGAATGCCTTACAGCGAAGAAAGCGAAATAACGAAATTACCAATCTGGTCGGGTTTGATTCCTATTCCATCCAAACGATTAACACCCATTGCCGATCAGTTTAGTAAAGGGATTGCATTGCCGGAGCATTTGAAATCAAAAATTTAACACCCTGTAGTGATGTGCCTTGCCACAACCTTGAAAATTTTCCCATCTTCAGCAGGTTTCGTTAAATACAAAGTATGGCTTTGCATGTTATAATGCCTTGAAGTATCAAGCAATAAATCGATGTAACCATCGCCATCCACATCCCCCACAAAAAGTACAGAGGTCATCGCATCACTGAAATTTGGCTGCGAAACCAGTAATTCTGTATTTTCCTTTCCTGCTTCCACGCGTGTCAAGTACAATTTATAATTCCACACATTATACCAACCAGTGGATGCTAATTCCTTATTGCCTTTTGCAAAA
This sequence comes from Flavobacteriales bacterium, assembly GCA_046074525.1. Taxonomy (GTDB): domain Bacteria; phylum Bacteroidota; class Bacteroidia; order Flavobacteriales_C; genus JAHEZL01. Next base: position 57,880 of record JBJTOK010000030.1, on the reverse strand, counting down.
AGCTTATAGCCTTTACCATTGTACTCAAAAACAACAGAATCTCCAGGCCATACATACTCAGGAAACTGTATATCCCTTACTTTTCCAGGAGCAAGATCTATTCCTGAAACAATAAACAAGGCTGTATCAGCATGCAATACTTTAACATGCCAGCCAGTTTGTTGGTCAGGCTCATCAACAATATCATTAATTCGTGAAGTTTCAATTGCAGCTTTAGCCACATAATAACTTTTCCTGCATTTGAATACACCCATCCATTTTTCTTTCGCTGCGTTTTCCTCCACTTCATCTTCATGAAAATTACCAGGCACAAGCAACCGTGCAGGATAGGTTGTATCACAAGGATATATATATTCATCATAAACAATGCTATCTATAATTTTCTTTTCAGCTGAACCGGTTTTGGAAGGACTAGATGAAGCCGCTACAACAGGTGATGACCTAACTTCATCAGCATTATTGCATGAAAAGAAAGCTACTACAATTGCAACCCAGAAAGCATTTAGTATAAAACTCATAATCATCATTTAAACTTTCCTACCCATGCTTTTTCGGTATCGGTCAACCCTTCAAGTGTAGGGATATAATTTGGATCCGGCATGTACCATTCTATTTTTGAGTAGTAGTCCTGCAAATCCTGCGACTTGAAGACATAGCCTCTTCGGGCAAAAGGCAAATTACGCAATACCTTTTTTTCAAAATCATTTTTTGGATCTTCTATTCTATCCTCTTGATAATAGGAGAAAGGCAAAGAAAACTCATGAACCTGAGACGCTATATACTGCTGGAAAGAATAAATAAAAAGCTCCCCGGTAGGTCTGAAATTTTTTTGTTGAAAAATGAGATTGCCTTTTTTCACCATAAACAATATGGCTGCTCTTTCCTTCTCCAAGGTACTATCAAGAGGAAAATACTTCGTTTTACCTTCACCGTTAATGATCCAGTTTTTTTCATCCTTAAAAAAGCTAGCACTTATGTTGAATGCTTCAAATTCACCCATATCCACAATCAATGTAAAATCATCAATTTGCTTGTTCGCCCAGCGATTGGCAGCGGTTAATATATATTTAAAATCGTAGTTGTAGGCAATAGAATTGGACAGCTTGTAATTGTAAGTATGCTTGATAATATTGAGTCCTTTTTTAAAAGTCGCATCGAAATAATACACGTAATCGAAACTCACGTAATTTTCGGCCTGTATGCCTTCTGTAATCTCTTTCAAACTCTTGCTTTGGATACTTTTATCCTTACGGTAAGCAGTATCCTGCACATAGGCAACCTTGTAGGGTAAAATTTTGTCATTATTGAGCACCGTGAAATTATACATATACGGATGCCTACCATTGGCTGGATGACCATCTACATCGCCATAAGGAGAGAAGGCTTCAAAACCCACAGTAATTGTTTTCTCATCTTCAGGATTGAAAAACTCGTAATACACTATCACTTCAATCAGCTCATTTTTAACTTTCCTGATGGTCAGGATTTCCTTCTTCACACTAACTTTCGTCTCGGAAATCGGGATCAGTTGATTGCCTGAAGCAAAATACGCTCCATCGTTAGCAAAGACGGTAGTACTAATCAAAATAGAAAGTAAAGGGATAGAAAACAATTTCATAATCAGTAAGGTTTAGTTCTGCGCGAACCAAAGATATTAAAAAACGAAATCGCTACACCTTAAACACCCTCACCACCCATTGCAAAAATCCTTGCCGCTTGGCCATCAACGCCAGCACATTCACTGCTGAAGGAAAGCGATTGATAATGGCCATGCTCCAACGACTTCTTTCGAGCTCGAAGCCGATTTTTTTGTAGAGTGCTCTATCGTACCGACTCATTTGAGTGGCAGAAAAATCCTTTTTGGCAAAGCATTCTTTCACCTGCTGGGCAGCGTAATATCCACTCCAGATGGCCTTATCAATGCCATGCCCCATAGCAGGATCAATCAGTGATGCAGCATCGCCGCATAACAGAATTCTATCGGCAGATACTTTTTTGCGCTTGAAATACATTGGCAAACTAAAGCCTTTTATATCATCGAGGAACTCCGCGTCTTTAAACCGCGGTGAAAGTTGCGGATCAGAGCGCATTATTTTCTCCATGGTTTCACGCAGGTTCACGCTTTCTTTTGTGTCGTGAGTATTCTTTAACATTCCAAAACCTACGTTGGCTGCACCATTGTCGAGAGGAAAAATCCAGAAGTAACCAGGCAAATAATCTTTCAGGTAAAAAAATTCATTCACACCTTTCTGCATTTCTTTTATTCCTTTCACATACACACGCACCGCAGCACAGGAATATTTATCAGCAATGCTGCTGGCAAGAACCGAGCGCTTCACTACTGAATTGGCGCCATCGCAACCAATGAGCACTTTGGTTTTACAAGAAGATCCATCATGGAAATTACAATCTACTCCATCCTTCTGCACCGAAACCGATTTGAGTCTTTTACCGGAAAAAACCTCTGTTTTGGTTTCGGTTTTTACCAGATCCATCAAACAATTGTCGAAACTGATTCTCTTGCTGTTGTAGCTAAATCCAGTCCAATTGATGGCAAAGGATTTTCCGTTGGGTACATAGGCTTTGGAAGCAGTGATAAGATGGCTATCGGCATGTTCACGCAACTTCTTACCCCAGTTGGAATTGATTTTATCGATAGCTTTGAAAGAAGCGCCGGGAATGGCATCACCGCATACTTTGTCACGCGGAAAACTCTCCTTATCGGCCAGCGCCACATGGAGTCCGCTCCCCTGCAAAGCCAAAGCACAAGCCGCTCCTGCAGGTCCGCCACCAATAATGAGCACATCGTACATGTTTTCCATTGGCTGCTAAGTTCTGAAAAAATATCTGGAAGAATGAAAACAAACGAATAAGGTATGGAAATACACAAGTTATTTCACCGCACTCATCATCGCAGCCAATCCTGCCTGCAACGATTGCAAATTCGCTTGTTCATTATTCAGCACCATTGTTTCAACATTCACCTTCTTTTTTACTATTGCGTTTGTTTGACTTGCTTTGGTGTATGCCTCTTGAGCATCGTCATAAGCAGCAGCCGATAAATCCACTAAGACTTCATTTGCAGATAAAAAAGTAAAGCTTTGAGCTTTCCCTTCTGCAGCAATAGCCTGCAGATTCATATTTACAGGATGCACTGCCGCAAGAGAATGCATTGCTTCCATCATCAATGCCAAAACATTATTGGCGTTATTGACAGCTTTGCCTGCTATAACCACCAACTCGTCGGAAATCAAAGGATTCTGTGCTTTCTTTCGTAAAACCACATTGACAAGTTTAACCAGCAATCCAAAGGAATACTGCAGCTGATCAAACAACGCTTTCATTTTTGATTGCAGGTAATCTGTTTGTTTTGCCAGCAAGGGCAGAGCAGTAGAAAACAACTGAATATTCTGCTTAAGAGTAACCACTCCCAACAGCAATTGATCTGCACTGTTTTTAGTGCTTAAAGCGCTCTCTTTATTGGCATCGGCCACTGCAAGCCGACTACCTGTATCGTTTAGTTTTTGGCTAAGAGTATTGACAACTTCTTGCTGTTGTTCCACTTTCTTTTGCGCTTTTGCAGAAGCTGCAGTCATATCCTGGATTTCTTTTTCTATATCTTTCATGGCACATTATTGATGAGTATAAACCGGAACAGAAGCGTAATCGGACAATGCGCTCATACAAGCCTCCGAAGCATCCACATAAGAAAAAATGAGAGGATAATATTGCTGTCCCGATTGCAACAAATCCCCAAAACAATCGCTGGTATCATCAGTGACGCTAACTTCCCATGTCGCAGCAGTTTTCCTTGCATCAACATACGACGGCACTTGCATGGCCAAATCCCTATTGAATACTCTTTGCAGAACTTCATTTTTCAGAGGCAAAAAAATACAACGGTGCTGCATGCCGAACGCCGAATTTTCAACCTTGAACTGTATGATTTTTCCCTGTATGCCTTTGCTGATTTCCTGTTTTTTAAACAGAGCCTTCGGCAACACATGAAGCAATTCAAAAACAGGGGATGGCGCCGAAAGCAACATACTGAAATCGCTGATCTTTTTCTGATAGTCTGCCCTGGGCTGAACCAGCACAAACACAACATAACTAATGCCCTGCGTGATGTCATCGCCATCACTGTCTTTCAAGCCGGCGAGATTTTTAATATCAAGCAACAAGTTTTTCTTCTTTGTTCCGGGAACTGTGAGCACGCAAGGATGATTTTGTTGCAACAGTCCTTCCGCAACATCAAGAGAAAATGTGCTTTTCCTGACCTCCTTAACCAGTAACAAATAATAATTTTCTACAGGGACCGAAAAAGCTGAGAAAGAAACACCGAAACTTTCTGCGGACGCTACCTGCACTTCCAAATTAACATTGAATCTTTTATTGGCAAGGAAATAAGCCTCCTTTGAGCTTTTGTAAATAGCATTCAGGATCTTAAAATTATTTTCCGATTTCCTTTCTGCTTCACGGCTCTGTAAAATTCGTGCTTCATTCGCAAACAGCATTTGTGTGGCTTCTTCAAACTCCTGCGCAGCTTTTTGCTGAATATTTCTTGCTGATGAATGAATGCTTTTTGCTGAATCCAAAATAACAGAAGTACTGAGCTGCGCTGCGGAAACATGAGCATCCATTGACATTTTTAAAAGCTCCTCTGCTTTATATGCTGCAGTATTGATTACTTCGCCAACTTCATTGCCTTGCTCACTCAACTCACCGTAATCGGCAGCGGTCATAATTGAACGCAAACTACCTATTTCACCCGCTAGTTCGATCATTGCAGAAGTGGCGCTTTGCATTTTATCCATATAGGCCGCCATGTCCGTCGCCAACTGCTGTTGATACTGCTTCGCAGATATTGCAATAGCAAGAAGGTCATCAGCAACCTGAGCAGTAGTATCACTTTGTTCTTTTAAAGCAGCTCTCTGAGCGACTGTAGCTTTTGTTTCTTCCACTTTCTCCTGAGCAGAGAGATTGGTTCCAATAGAATAATACAGTGTGAACAGAGAGGCATTCTTTTGTAGAGCAACGGATTTTAAGTCTAGTTCCTGTGCTTGCAATAAAGGAACAACGGGATTATTCATGAAGTAAGATTTGGATTTAAAGATATAATAATTGCCCAATAGATCCTGAACTTATTTCCCGATTCATCGATTCATTATTTTTTTGTGTCAACGCCTGTTTTTCATACCTTTACGCAACTTTCTAAGGCACCAAAATGAAAAAAATATCACTACTCCTCATCCTCACAGTATTCTGTGTATCTGCATACGCCGTTTATCCCGCCGGAACTTATTACATCGGCGGAAAAGACTCTGATTTTAAATCTATCCGCGAAGCTTTTGATTCCCTGTATGAAAAAGGCGTTGGCGGTAGCGTAACCCTGAAAGTACGTTCAGGATTCTATCCGGAAAATTTTGTAATCAGGGACATTAAAAGAGCTTCTTTTTCGGATGTTATTACCCTTGAATCAGAAAGCGGCAACAATAATGATGTGGTGATTCAGTACACCGCTGATGGCAGTGCCGACAATTATCTTGTAAAACTCGATTCAACTTTCGGTATCACCATTCAAAATCTTTCTTTTGTTACTACCGGACAACAATATTATCAGCAGGTTTGTCTCCGCAAATCGGCAATGATTCAATTCATCGGCAACAAATTCGTTGCGCCAATTGTTAAACCGATCATTATAGCGCAGGGAGAAGGGAATACCTGCATCGCAGGAACCAATTCCGAAGGATACAATGACAACATACGCTTCGATAAAAACACCTTTTACGGAGGATACATGGCCATTAATATTTGCGGAGATTATATGGGTCACTACGATGCCAATATCACCATCAGCAACAATACTTTTAAAAATGCCAATTACTCCAGTATCAATGCTTACATGGCGGACAACATGGATATATACAATAACGCTATTTATAGCAATGAACAGTATTACGCCATTTCCCTTTACCAGGTGCTGGCCAGCAAAAGCATTAAAATTCACAATAACTACAGCAACAAAGGAAATATCGACCTTGGTTACTGCATGAGTACAGATGGAAAAAGCAACAACATCAAAATTTACAACAACCGCGTGGTGGCGAAAGGCAATGCGCTCAACCTTATGGGAACAAAAGGTGCATATGTGTACCACAACTCCTTCCTTTCCACCGAATATGCAGAAGGCAATCAGTTAATCTCATTAAGCAGTGACAGTGCTTTAGACATCCGAAATAACCTTTGTATCAGTCAACAAAACCCTTATTATTCTGTATATTCCAACCAGGACATTATCATCGATAACAATGCATACTTTTCGTCACAAAACACCTTTTGTCCGAACCTTGAGGTATTTTCCTTCAGCGACTGGAAGGAAAGAGGTTATGACAAAAGTGGCGTTGAAGTGGACAAAATTTCGTTCATTGATGATGACATGACCACTCTGCGCCTTGCATCAGCGCAAGACACCTTGATCAGTTCGTTCAACGACAATAACTCTTATCCTGAGGACTGCGACAAGGAGCTGCGCGACAAACAACCTTATTACGGTGCCGATGAATATGTGTACAAAGGAAATCCAGTAGCCTTTCTTAAAGGAACCATTTTCTGTGGAAAAGATACCGTAAAAGCCGGGAAGGTGATTCTGTATGCCGATGTTTCCAACAATAAAATATTTGATATTGTTGATGAACAGGAAATCGACATCTACGGCCACTACCAAATAGAAAATTTCGTTCAGAGAAATTACATTTTGAAAGTGATTCCTTCTGAAACTGTGTATCCTGACCTTATTCCTACTTACAACGGAACAGTTATGGATTGGGAGAAAGCGATATTTTTTCAACCCGATTCAGGAAAATATACCACTGTTGATATCGATGTAATCCGGATGGAAAAAATAAGCAGCGATACAGGCTCTATCAGTGGCTATGTTTATTCCGACGGAAGTTTTAAAACCAATGACCCTATTCCCGGACTCGATATCATCCTCGATAAAATTCCACCTTCTGCATCGGTGAAAATGGTGAAAACCGACGCCAATGGCTTCTATCAGTTCAACAACCTGCCGATGGGCAATTACAAGGTAAATCTGGATCTTCCCGGTATAGGAAAAACTGCTGTTCATCAGGTAGATCTCACTCCGCAAAATGCCGATCAAACCAATGTGGATTACTGTGTTGAGAATACTGTAAATATTTGTGGAGGTGCAACAGGCAAGAAAGAAAACACACAAAATGTAAATGTGTATCCCAATCCGTTTAGCACTGCGTTAACCATTGTATTGCCTGCGAATTTCAGTAGCGCAAAAATGACTGTGTATGATATTCTCGGACAGGAAGTGCTCACGCAACAAATCTCTGCCGGTGATACACAATTCGTTTTGTCGACAGAAAGCTTGTCCAATGGCGCTTACTTGTTGCAGATGACCATTGACGGGGAAGTTTTGCAGCAGAAGGTAATGAAGCAATAGAAATTCCTGAAAGACTAGAGGCATAAGGCTTCCTTGATCAACTCCAGAGTAGCAGGAACATAGGCAATCTTCAATGCTTCGCTGTGGCCATTGTCCGACATTTTGTTCCAGGTTTTCACGATGATGTTTTTGAGCTTCTCTTTATCAGCAGCATGCTTTTCTACAAAGGGCTGCAAATAATGCTCCAGGAAAACCAGGCACACCACATCTTCCAGCACTTGGGTTTCGGAATCCTTCTTGAGGGCTTTCTTTTCTATGAGGAAAGAAACACGGTGGATAAACGTTTCATCATAGCCCACTTTTGCGAGGATACCTGCCGTTGTTTCTGCATGATTTTTTTTTAGTTTTTCTCTCCATTGCAAATAGCCCACACGTGTCATCGGATACGACTCCCTCGGCATTTTCCATCGACAGATATGCTGCGCTCTTGCAGCGATGATCAATGTTTCAGGTGCCAAAGGATAAAACTCCAGCAGTTTGCGGTGCATTCTTTCCGAATACAATAATTCCTTCGGATGATTTTTTCCTTCAGAAAATTCGTGATTGGGATCTTTGGCATTTTCTTCATCAATTAATGCCAGTGCGGAATGGAGTGAACTTGCTGTCATTTTAAGTAAATAAGTGGATAAATATAGGAAAAGGAAAAAACATTATTTTTTGAAATACTGATACAAAGTTCTGTGAAAAGGAGCGGTAACCACCATAATGCCCACCCAGACGAAGATGCCTCCTATTCCGATTTGAACGACCGGTATCACCAAAGTGCCTACATAAAAACCTATCACGGATATAATGATGAAAAGCTCTGCCACTTTGCGGTATTTATTAAAAATCCTCTCTAAAGCATTGTCATAAAGAGCCTCTTCAAATCTTTCATAATGATAAGCCGAATACTGAGTAGCTCTTCTTCCTGCGCGACGGCGATCCTGGGGCGTCCATGCTTTTGATGGCTTTGGTTGACGATGCTTCGGGATTTTATACGTAGTAAAAGGCGCGCCGGTAAGCTGCTTCACTAAAAATTCGTAGGCTTCATTGATCTCCACAAAGCGAACTTGCGCATCGGGATGCTTGTTGACATCGGGATGGTTTTCTTTCGCTTTTTTGCGGTAGGCTTTCTTAACAGCCGCAAGATCACTGCCGGGCGAAAGTCCTAGTAATTGATATGCCTGATTTGTTTTCAAATATTGAAGTCTAACATCACTTCAAATAAATCCTCAATACTCTTTCACCGTATCAATAAAACATCTCACCGCATCAGGATTTGTATCAGGATATAAACCATGGCCCAGGTTAGCAATATGACGGGAACCCTTGAACTGATCAAGCATAACGCGTGTTTGTTTTTTGATATCATCAAACGAACCATACAAAGCGCAAGGATCCATATTACCTTGCAAAGTTTTATCCGGACCAATCAATTTGCGCGATTCAGCAATGTCCATATTCCAGTCGAGACCAATAGTATTGCATTTCAGCTGGCTCATTTCTTCCCTGGCGAAAAAAGCGCCTTTGGCAAAAACGGTCACAGGCACTTCGGTAATCGCATCACAGATTTGGGAAATATAGCGCAGTGAAAATTCACGGTATTGTTCTGGCGACAAGATACCCGCCCAGCTATCAAAAACCTGCACCATATCCGCTCCCGAAGCAATTTGTGCCTTGAGATAAAGAATAGTGGATTGCGTGATTTTATCGAGTAAACTATGTGATAATGCTGGATTGGTATACAGCATCTTTTTCGATTTCGAGAAAGTTTTGCTGCCACTGCCCTCTATCATGTAAGAGAAGATCGTCCAGGGCGCACCGGCAAAGCCAATCACCGGCACTCGTCCGGCCAATTCCTTTTTCGTGATTTTGATGGCATCCAGCGTATAGCTCAATTTCTCGTAAGGGTTGGGAACGATAAGGCGATCAATATCTGCTTGTGTTTTAATGGTTTTTTCGAACCACGGCCCCTTATTTTCCAGCATCTGGTAAGTCAATCCCATAGCTTCGGGAATCACCAGGATATCCGAGAAAATAATGGCGGCATCCACACCAAGGATATCAACCGGCTGGATAGTTACTTCGGCTGCGAGTTCGGGAGTTTCCACCAGCTCCTTGAAGCCGGAGAGTTTTTCGCGTACATCGCGGTATTCTTTGAGGATACGACCGGCCTGGCGCATGAGCCAAACTGGAGTTCTTTCTACTTTTTCGCCTTTAGCGGCACGGATGATGAGATCGTTTTGCAGGGACATGATAAAATTTTAGCGAGGTAAAATTGAGAAAATAATCCGGGGAATCCGTCAGGAAAAGGTAAAATCAGAGTCGGGAATAATAGAAAGTATTCACCACCTTCCATGTCGCAATGCTATCTGTTTCGGTTGACGTATACTCCCATTGCATCGCCTCAGCCTCCATTTTATTGATTCGGAGTGTTAAAGTAGTATCGGAAGCGGAGGAAGACAATTTCAACTCCTGGCAGGAAGCAAAGGACCATCTATCAAGAGGCGACAAAATATTATCAAGTCGCAATTGCAGGGAGCCATCGGCATACACCAAAAGCAAATCCTGTTTTAAATAAGGCTTTGTAAAAGTATCCTGGGCAGAAGTATATTGCTTTTCAACTTTATTGAGTTTCCAGTTTTCCAGGATGTTGCAGTTGTTGTATGGAAGGCAATCGGAAGTTTTATTGATGCGCTCACAGTCCTCGGGTTCAGCGCAGGAAGCAATGAACAGCATAAGCAGCAATATAGGGACAAGCAACCTCATCGTGTAAAAATAGAAATTGAATATAGGAAAAATATTGATGTGATGTCTAACTCGCCTCAAAGACCACACTGTGCAGCTGAATTACTTTCCCATCGGGTCTTTCCGCCACAGGATCGGAGTAAACCGTATATTGAACATTCTTGAAGCCACCCTTCCTCAGCAAATCCTCTACCACCGGGAGTGGACGGATGATGAATCCATTTTGGGTAATCTCTGACAAAGTATCCATATCTTCTTTTGTGCGCATGCCTATAAGCAATCTGCCACCAGGTTTAATCACTCTTCTCAACTCACTCAAAGCCTGCTCAGGTTTATCCCAGAAATATGTAGTGTTAATAGTGAAAACCACATCGAAAACCTCGTCGGCAAAAGGCATTTGATGAATATCACCACAAAATAGTTTCGCTCCTTTTTTGATTTCATCAGCACAGTGAATTTCAGCCTGCTGCACCATATCGGCCGAATAATCTAATCCGGAATAATTGCTTTGCTGCATAATTTCCTTTGAAGTAAAGCCATTACCAAAGCCAATTTCCAGCAAATTGGGTTTTCCCTGCAAAGCCAAGTGCTTTTTCATTTTTTCGTAAGAAAAGGCATTTCCCTTATTCATGAATTCACCAATTTTTTTACCAAAATCACCTTCGGGTTTGCGCAGGTTTTTAGCCAGTTCTTTAGGATCTATTGCTTGCTGTGACATTTAAAATCGATTTAATATATTTTCTACTCCCGACCAATAACTGCGGCCGAATAAATTGACATGAACCAATAAAGGGTACAAGTTACAAATATCAATGCGTTCTTCCCAACCAGGGTGCAATGGATAAGCGTTGTGATAGCTTTGGTAAAAAGCATCATCACAGCGACCGAAAAGAGTGGTCATAGCGATGTCCATTTCGCGATGTCCAAAATACACCGCAGGATCTATCAGCAAAGGATTCCCTGTTTCGTTGACCATATAGTTTCCACTCCATAAATCACCGTGCAATAAGGCAGGCTTCTCAACAGGAAAAATATTATCCAATTGCTTGTAAAGAGATGCCAAGTTCTTTTGAATGCCCGATGGATGCTGCTTCGCACTTTCCAGCAGGGGCTCGATGCGGCAGGTAATAAAAAACTCAGTCCACGATTTTTTCCAATCATTTTTTTGCTGCAATGAACCAATATAATTATCATGATCCAACCCGAAATTTGCACTAGAAAAGCGGTGCATTTCGGCAAGTTGTCGGCCGAAAATCTCATAAAAATTGCTTTTGCGCCGACCCACTTCTACCCATTTCAACACCAAAAACGATTCATCCTCCAACACTATTTCAGGCAATGCTATTGCAGCAGAGGAAGCCAGCAAACGAAGTCCCCCCGCCTCTTTTTCAAACATTCCCGGATAGCGGGAAGCGGAATTACACTTTACAAAAAACTTTCCCTTGTCTGTAATGATGCAATACGCAGCATTGATTGATCCTCCTGATACGGGAATAGCCTTTCCAATTTTCACATTGAGTTTACCTTCAATCGCTTGTAAGAATGTGCTTTCCATAAAAACAAATTAAGTAAAAAATGATATTATTGCAGTCGGGGGTAATTTTTTTGAATCCGTTTTTTAAAAAATACATATATGAAACACACTGAACTTCCAGTCTGGAGCCAATTACAAGAGCATTACAACAAAGTAAAAAATGATCATTTGCGCGATTATTTCACGCAGGATGCAAAACGCTTCGAAAATTTCTCCACGCAGTTCAAAGATATACTGGTTGATTATTCCAAAAACCGGATCACTGCCGATACTTTCAAATTGCTGATGGAGCTGGCAAGAGAGGCTGGATTGAAACGCGGAATTGAAGACATGTTCTCGGGCAAGAAAATCAACAACACTGAAAAAAGAGCAGTGTTGCATACTGCATTGCGTAACCGATCCAACCGTCCGGTTTTAGTAGATGGCGAAGATGTGATGCCAGGCATCAATGCTGTTTTGCAGAAGATGAAAGCTTTTTGTGAAAAGGTACGTTCCGGCAACTGGAAAGGCTACACCGGAAAATCCATCACTGATATTGTAAACATTGGAATTGGCGGATCGGATTTGGGGCCGTACATGGTGACAGAGGCTTTAAAGCCGTACGCTCAGCAAGGATTAAACATTCATTTTGTATCCAACGTTGATGGCACACACATCGCCGAAGCATTGAAAAAAGTAAATCCTGAAACCACCTTGTTTATCGTTGCTTCAAAAACTTTCACCACTCAGGAAACCCTTACCAACGCTGAAACAGCAAAAGCATGGTTTTTGAAAACAGCGAAAGATGAAAGTGCGGTCGCAAAGCATTTCGTGGCTTTATCAACGAATGCAAAAGCGGTTAGCGCCTTTGGTATCGATACCAACAATATGTTTGAATTCTGGGACTGGGTTGGCGGAAGATATTCACTGTGGTCGGCGATTGGCTTATCGATTGCCGTTTACATCGGATTTGAGAATTTTGAAGGACTGCTGCAAGGTGCGCACGATATGGACGAGCATTTCCGTACTGCTGATTTCGAGAAAAACGTACCGGTAATCCTGGCGATGCTGGGTGTATGGTACAACAATTTCTTTGAAGCCGATTCACATGCTATTTTGCCTTACGATCAATACATGCACCGTTTTGCCGCTTATTTCCAGCAGGGTGATATGGAGAGCAACGGAAAAGGCGTAACGAAAGTAGGCGACATCATTGATTATTCTACCGGACCGATCATCTGGGGAGAACCTGGCACCAATGGTCAGCACGCTTTCTACCAATTGATTCACCAGGGAACTAAATTGATTCCTTGCGATTTCCTTGCTCCGGTACAATCACAAAATCCTATTGGCGACCACCACGAAAAATTAATGTCGAATTTCTTCGCGCAAACAGAAGCGCTGATGAAAGGAAAAACGCCAGATGAAGCCAAAGCAGAACTGGTAAAAGCAGGAATGGATGAAAAAGATATTAAGGACCTGTTGCCGCACAAAGTATTCACAGGTAACCGTCCGACCAACACTATTTTCTTCAAGAAACTCACTCCTGCTACATTAGGCAGTTTAGTAGCAATGTACGAGCACAAAATCTATGTACAAAGTATTATCTGGAATGTAAATGCTTTCGATCAGTGGGGTGTTGAATTGGGGAAACAGCTGGCGAACCAGATTTTACCTGAATTGAAGTCGGCAGATAAAATCACCAGTCACGACAGTTCCACCAACGGACTCATTGCTTTCTTCAAAGCGAACAAATAATACAATGCCGGGAGCATGCTTTCATTCAAAAATATAAGCATCGCTCTCGGCATTTTTCTTGTGCTTCTTTTCAGCGCCGATTATTATTTACATTACCGTCTGCCGCAGGCTTTCAACACCGAAGGCTACAGGGGAGAAATCCTGGGCGATAAAGAAGGCAATGAATACCGCATTGCCTGTTTCGGTGGTAGTACTACCTTTGGTTATCTCTTAAACAAAGACGAAAGTTATCCCTTCTATCTTCAGCATGAACTGGCTGAAAAAGGCAACTTCACCGTCGCCAACCTGGGGGCAAACGGACAAGGCATTTACGGTATTTCGCACGATGTAGAATACTATGATTATCTCCAGTACGATGCTGCAATTCTTTACGATGGATACAACGACAGGAATCCTAAAGATTTCAATTTAAGTAATTTCCGCGGCGGTGATCTTCTATTCTCTGCTTTTGGATACAAAACTATTTTGTGGTTTTATCTGAAAGACAAGTACACACTATGGAATACACCGGAAAATATAGTGAGCAAACCTGTATTCGATAAACGAAATCCGAATTCCGTTGCACTGAAAAATACCCTGTCTAAATATTTTACAGAGAACGATTCTCTAGCGCAGACTTTATACCTCAACAATAAAAAACCTTACGGAGAATATCTGAACTACCTTGAGCAAACACTGACTTATCTAAGCACTAATAACATCAAGACTTTTTATGTTTGTCAGCCAAAAAGCTACAACAGTATTCAGCAGAAACTGGTGCGACAATTAATTGCCCAAAAATTCAAGGGAAAAGTGAAATACATTTCTTTGTCGGATGCCATCGAAAACATGGATGATTTTAGTTTTGACAGTATGCATCTTACAGCGGAGGGAAATAGGAAAATTGCGAAGATGATGAAGGATAGCGTGTTGAGTTATTTGAAGTAATTAAGATAATTTATATCCAATCTTGGTCCGTGGTTCATTAGATTGCTGTACCAATTTCTTAAGCAAGTCGAATATATACAGAACGTCTTTACGATTTTCTGCAACTTGTTTTTCCATTTGTTCAAGCTTCAATAAAATGTCTTTATGTGTAAGCATCATTTCCCTCATTCGTGTAAGAATTCGAATGATTTGAATATTTACTTCAATGGCTTTTTGCTGTTCAATACGCTGGAAAGCATTGCTACTCCTTGTTCGGTGAAAGCCATGGGGAGATGACGAATACCTCCCCAACTTGAGGTCGCAAATTGCGACCGCAAAAAACAAAGGAAAAGCTAACTAAATCAAGTTAAAGTCTTATTTTCAAATAGTTACGACATTTTCGATTTATGCCTAATTTGGTCTAAATCGAAGGGTTTTGCGGGTTTTTGTTACCCGTGTGTTACTCCAATAGTTTTCAAAGGTTCATGAACCTTCAAGTACCCAACAAAAGTCCCCAACAAAAGTCCCGAAAGGCTTTTAATATGGGGCTTGAAAGGATATTGTTAAACCTTTAAAACCATGTGTTATGGGAGTTTATTTGAGAGAAAAAAAGTTGGGAAATGGTCAAGTATCCTTTTACCTCGACATTTACCACAACAAGAAACGCCGCTACGAGTTTCTAAACATTTGCATCAACAAAAACCGTCCGACCGAGCAGGACAAAGAAAAAAGAAAGCTTGCTCAACAAATCAGGTCGCAGCGAGAAAATGAATTGATTGTTCAGGACAACGGGCTTCAAGACAAAAGCAAACGCAAAGCTGATTTTATAGCTTGGTTTGAAACCTACGCCAAAGGGAAGCAGGCGAATCAACGCAATAACCTAAAAACTTTGAAGCACCTCCAAACTTTTGCCAATGGCAAACTTATTCCTTTTCATTCCATAAACCCCGATTGGATTAAAGAGTTCAGTAAATTCATGCTTAACAGGGTGAGTAACAACTGTACCATTTATTACCTAAAAACAATTTTCACCGCTTTGGAGGAAGCAGTGAGGAAGGACATTATATATGTAAATCCTATGCGAAAAATTCCCCGTCACGAAAGATTAAAACTAAAACCGATCTTTCGTAGTGCCTTTACGATTGATGAACTACAAAAATTATGGGAAACCCCTTATAACATAGAAGTTCAATATAAACAGGCTTACTTGTTTTCCTGCTTTACAGGACTTCGTTGGAGTGACGTTAATCCGCTGCGCTGGTCGGAAATCATTACCAAAATGATTGATGGGCAGGAAGAATGGTTTATTTATTTTGAGCAGGAAAAAACGGAGGATATAGAATACCTTCCGCTTTCTCCTCAAGCCGTTGAAATATTGCAAGAGCGGAAAAAAGAACAAGAGAAAAACAAAGACAAAAGCCTCTTCGTTTTCCCGAAAGCGAAGGAAATAGAAGGAACAGATAAAATTTATAAAAAGGTTTCTTATTCTTTAAAACTATGGGCTGAAGCAGCAGGGATAGAAAAACCGCGAATGCACTTTCATACTGGGCGGCACACCTTCGCCACCAATGTTTTGGAAAATAGCCCCGAAGGTGATTTATGGACGGTATCGAAACTACTTGGGCATAAAAGTATCAGTGCAACACAGATATATGCCCACGTAAGAGACCAAAGAAAAACCAATGCGGTTAAAGCCCTGCCGAATCCGAACGATAAATTTCATTTTATTTTCATTGACAGTCTCGACACTCTTAAGATTGATGCGCCACGCTTGAGAGAACTACGAGAACACTACCCGCAATCGGGATTCATCACCATATCACAATCCACTAAAGACGGCAAAATGCGCGGATCGCAGGAGATTATTCATGATACCGATATTGCCGCTAAAGTTGAAGATGGCGTTGCTATCACCAGCAAAAACCGTTATCATCCAAGAGGTACGGAGTTTCAGGTGTTTTCCACTCAAGAAAAACAACCCAATAAAACCATGATAGACCCCAGAAACACAATGTGATAACTACGAATGATTTGTTTTCAACAGCGAGTAATTCCCATAGTAATTACATTTATATTTATGCGATTTTAAAAAAGAGTAAATGGCAAAGAAAAAAGAAGCAGTTGAAGAAGCCTTAGAAAAGAAACTTTGGAAGGCCGCTGATAAACTCCGCAAAAACATGGATGCTGCGGAATATAAGCACGTGGCTTTAGGTTTGATATTCTTAAAATATATCTCCGATGCTTTCAATGAATTATACAATACTTTAAAAGAAGGCAAAGGACAATACGAAGGAGCCGACCCTGAAGACAAAAACGAATACCTTGCCGAGAAAGTTTTTTTCGTTCCTAAAGAATCCCGATGGGAAAATCTACAAGCCAATGCCAAACAACCTATCATCGGAAAGTTGATTGACGAAGCAATGGACGCTATTGAAAAAGATAATCCGTCACTCAAAGGAGTATTACCCAAAGTATATGCGCAGGAAAAGCTTGATAAACAAAGCTTGGGAGCTTTAATTGATTTGATAAGCACTTCTGTAATTGGTACTAAAGAAGCGCAAAGCAAAGATGTGTTGGGTCAGGTGTTTGAATATTTCTTAGGTGAGTTTGCATTGGCCGAAGGCAAAAAGGGCGGACAATTCTATACGCCTGCCTGCGTAGTGCGCTTGTTAGTATCAATGCTCGAACCTTATGAGGGGCGCGTGTTCGACCCATGCTGTGGTAGCGGCGGTATGTTCGCGCAAAGTGAAAAATTTATTCAATCGCATCAGGATTATTACAAAAAACACAACAAAGGAAAACTCAATGTTAATCCAAAAGACCGCATTAGTATTTACGGTCAGGAAAGCAACCAAACTACGTGGCGGTTGGCAAAAATGAATTTATCTATTCGTGGAATTGACAGCAGCAACGTGAAGTGGAATAACGAAGGCAGCTTTTTAAACGATGCCCATAAGGATGTAAAGGCCGATTATATCATTGCCAATCCACCGTTCAACGATAGCGATTGGAGTGGCGAATTATTACAAGGCGATGCCCGTTGGAGCGTTTTGGGCGAAAAATTAGTGCCGCCAACAGGCAATGCCAACTATGCGTGGATACAACATTTCCTCTATCACTTAGCTCCAACGGGGATGGCGGGCTTTGTTCTTTCCAAAGGTTCATTAACCACCAAAACCAATAACGAAGGAGAAATTCGCAAGGCTCTTATCGAAAAAGATTTGATTGATTGCATTGTGAACTTGCCTACCAAGTTGTTTCTCAATACACAGATACCCGCTTGTTTGTGGTTTATTCGCCGAGATAAAAAACAGCGCAAGGGCGAAATCCTGTTTATTGATGCCCGCAATCACGGGCATTTAATTAGTCGTAAAAACCGCGATTTAAGCAAAGATGATATTACCGATATTGCCGGAACGTACCACAACTGGCGCACTGGCGAAGGCAAGTATGAGGATATACAAGGTTTTTGCAAAAGTGCAAGCATTGCCGAAGTAAAAGCACTCAACTATGTACTTACGCCCGGCAGGTACATTGGGCTGCCTGATGATGAAGATGATTTTAATTTCGCCGAACGCTTTAACAAACTGAAAGCAGAATTGGATGCTCAAATTGCCGAAGAAGCCGAATTAAGCAAGCGTATTCAAAACAACTTGAAAAAAATTCAATATGAGCCTATTGCATCCTGATTATATCAACATATTAAACACCCTCAAGGAAAAGATACGGCAAGCTCGCACAAAGGCGGCTATTACGGTCAATGTTGAGCTGTTAAAACTGTATTGGGAAGTCGGTATGATTGTTTCTGCTCAAGAAAAAACAAAAGGCTGGGGAGCAAAGGTTGTAGTGCAGCTTTCAAAAGACCTATCAACGGAATTTCCCGATATGAAAGGCTTTTCTCAACGTAACCTGAGATACATGAGAGATTTTGCTCTTGCCTACCCCGAATTGGGAAATATCGATACATTACCAATTTTGCAGGGCACGCCTGCAAAATTACAAAGAACTGATATTCAAAATGTTATGATTTTGCAGGAATCGCTTGCAAAATTAAGCTGGTATCACCACACCACCCTGCTCGATAAGGTTAAAGACAAAGAAACTCGCTTGTTTTATGTACAGGAAACCATACAAAATGGATGGAGCCGCGATGTAATGGTGCATCAAATTGAGGGTGGTTTACACCAAAGAGTTGGAAAAATAACAAGCAATTTTAAAAATACTATTGCTCCTGAACAATCCGAACTGGTTCAACAATTATTTAAAGACCCTTACAAGTTTGAATTCATCTATCTCGGTAAAGAGGCCAAAGAACGTGATTTGGAAGATGCTCTCATGAATCAACTCACAAAGTTTTTACTGGAGTTGGGGCAACATTTCGCCTTCATGGGAAGACAATACAAAGTGATGATTGGCGAACGAGAGTATTTTTTCGACTTACTTTTTTACCACACCCGCTTGAAAAGATATATCATTATTGATTTAAAAATAGATGAGTTCAAGCCGGAGTATAAGGGCAAAATGGAGTTTTATCTCAACCTTGCCGATGAACACCTGAAACAAAAAGACGATGAAAAATCCATTGGTTTAATTCTTTGCAAAACCAAAGATGGCTTGGTAGTGGAATATGCTTTGCGTGATTCTTCTAAGCCAATCGGTATTGCCGAATACAAGATTAATGAACTCTTGCCTCAAAATATTCGTGGCGAACTACCCACTGTTGAAGAACTGGAAGCCGAAATTGAAAAAGAGTACGAAGAACTAAAAAGTCCTTCTCAAAAGCGCTTTGATTCTTTAAAAGAAAAATTGGCGCAACTAAAAGGTGACGGTATTAAACAAACTGCCACTACCGCTATTTTATTTGAAATAATTGATAAAAGCGTGCTTCCCCTTTATCAAGCCTTGCTTAAAGGAATGAAAGACGTTAAAGAGTTATTTTATTCGTGTACTTGTCAATGGCAGGGAAAAGAAAAGAATATCACCGACATAAGCCAGTTGGCCGAGGGATGGAAAGACGAACAATTTTTAAAAAACAATTTTGAATTGTATTTCTCTTATCGCTTATTCGGCTTAAAAAAAGCCGGTACAGCAGATATTGGTTCAGGATTTCAAATCAATTTTAAAATTGAAACCTATTGGTATGGGTTCGCATTGGTCAACTACAACAACCAACAACCATTCATAAAAAAGTTGTATCACGAGCAACTTACGGCGCAAGAAATAGAATCCATTGTAGAAACCGTCTATAATTTCGTGTTGCAGGATATTGAGAGAGATGTTGAACGAATACAAAATGAAAAATGAGTGAGTGGAAGGAATATAAGTTTTCCGATTTTGTACAAATCAGCCCAACCGTTTCTTTAAGGGGAAATGAAGAATATTCATTTGTTGAGATGAAGGATTTACAGGATGGAAATAAATTTTGTTTTCCAAGCAATAAGCGGAAACCTTCAAGTGGCGCAAGATTTCAAGAGGGAGACACATTGTTTGCGAGAATAACACCATGTTTAGAGAATGGTAAAATTTGCCAAGTAAAAGGACTTGAACATGGTGTTGGCTTTGGCTCAACAGAATTTCTTGTTTTTCGTGGAAAAGCATTGGAATAGCTCAAGATAGGTAAACCCAAAGGAGCATAAAACTGAGTAGTTTCGGGCTAATTAGCCCCGGTTCTGCACTTTTTGTTACCCCTTTGTTACTCTCAAGCCCTTGAATAAGCCTAATCCCTTGATTTATCAAGCCGCTCCATAGGTTTTATGAGGTCGCAATTTGCGACCTCAAGTTATTGAGTTCCTCCTGAGTCAACTCAAACATAAAATCCTTAGGAAAGCGTTCAATATTGCGTCTTACTTGTCGCTTAAGCTGCATTGTCTCTACATCATATAAAGCAGCCAGATCATTATCCAGCATTACTTTTTGTCCGCAGATAAAGTAAATTTTATCCATAATTATTTCTTCAGGAATTATTCCCTCTTCAGTATTTTTCATGTAACAGAATTTTATTATTTAATTGGCGAGCAAATGAAATAAATAAAAAACTTTTTGCAGGAAATTCCTTTTCAGCAGATGCTAACAAAAATCACATATTAAATGCGAATTGAGAGAAAATTCAATTCTTCATTATCAGATAATACTCCATTGTAAATCCAATTTGGACAGGATTTCCCTTTTCGCCGGTGTAGTAGCTATCTACGGGATTAAGTTTAGTATCCAGGGTGTAAAAATCAGTGGCGAAATAAGGAGTATGTAAACTGAGTGTAAACGACAATCCGGGCTTTTCCTTGCTGGTAATAAACTTCAGGAGAAGGCTGCTGCCAACTTTTAAGTCCTTTTGTACAGCATCGTACTCATTTTGCCCGGTTAATTTTGTTTTAAAACGGAGATAGCCTACGTCAACAGAAGCACCTATTCCCAACTTTCCTCCTGAAGGATACCAAATGATAGGCATTTGAAATTGATTGTAACGCAAATAAAGGTCGCGTTGAGCAAAAGTGCTGTTCGCCGGTTGTATTCCCGAAGCGCTTACCGTTCGCCAGTTTCCGATGTGCGAAAGCGAGAATTCTCTTTTTTCACTCATAAATCCAAAGCCTATGGAATAACCGTTGGTGTAATTGATATAAGGCATTTTTTCATCCAGCCATGTACGACTGTCGTTGTAGCTATTGATAACAATGTCAAGGGCTTCCATGTGCATGGAGCGAATGCCCCATCCTGCCTTTATAAAACCCTGCGCTTGTACATTACCGAGGAAAACAACCAACAGAAAGAAAACAAAATTCTTTTTCATAACTCCAAGATTTTGAATCTAATATAAAAAAATACCTTGGTTTTGCGCCTGCACAAAAACAGGAAAAAAAAGGAATAATTACTTTAGCTATCCATGAGATTTGTAAAACTGCCCGAGATTTGGTTTGCATTGTTAGCACTTTTCCTGGTGTTTACAGGCTATAATGCTAGTGATGGTGCTTTCGACATCAATGTACACGACACTTATTTCATAATAAGTGAAGGCCATTTGTTTTACTTTTTTGCTTTATGGGCAGGAATACAGGGCTTTTTATACTGGCTGATAAGCTTCCTCAAAAAACAGTCTTTTAACCTGCTGCTGGCTTTTCTTCATTTTCTTTCAGCGGTCCTTTTCCTGTTTAATCCTCTTATCGGTTTTATCCATTTTATACATGTGCAAAAAATCATCGAGGTAGAGCTGATCAATGAGTTTATCACTGTTGCACTTTGTGCTCATATTGTGGGGTTGCTGCTGTTTCTTGTTAACGTAGTTATTACTTGGAGAAAAAAGAAAAGGCAATAATAACCTTATCCATCTTAAGCTCTATCAATTCTAGCCGTTAGCAAACAAAAAAATCCGCTGGTAAACACCAACGGATTTCCATTAAACATTTCTACTATTCTAAAGCTTCTTAAGCATGACTTTTGCTTCGTTAAAATTCTGTGCAGCTTTTAACGACTTGCACATTTCCGACCAGTTTTCTTTAGCGAAATCTTTTTGTTTGTATATTTTCTCGGTTTCAATGATCAACTTTCCATTTTCAACTTTGGCCTTTACCTCAAAGGACAAATAATCATTGTCTACCTTCTGAATCAACTTATCAAAACCACTAACTGTGTAACCATAAGGAATAATAACTTCTACCCTATTTTTATATGAAACAGCGTAATCAATATGTATATTATTGACGCGGGAAATATTTTCCTCTTTAACAATATATTGTTCGCCTATTATTTTCCCAACATTCAACAAATAATTGCTTCCTACTCTGCTTAAAAGGTCTTTCAAGACGTAGGAGGTTGTATATATCCTATTAGGATTCAGTTCAGATCTTCCATCTTTACACAAAGTAAAATCAAGCATCTTATCCACTACCAGGCCATCCTCTTCGATCAAAGATTTTAATTTATCTAGCTTTTCCTTTCTTTTTGTTTCCTTCGCTTCATCCTCTATTCGTTTTCTTTCTTCTTCTCTTTTTTTATTACCACCGCTGGCCGACTTATTCTTGCTGGTTTTCTCTGCTGCCTTTCTTTCTCCGGTAATCTCGTTTTCATTTGCCCAAATGTCTTCATTACTAAATATAACCTCTCGATTCAACTCATTGCAATAACCACCAGTAACAGAAGAATCTCTCACAGTGGTCATTAAATTAGTCAGGTCCAAATTAACAGTATAGATATCTTCAGCAACGTTATCAGTGAAGGTGGTCTTATTGATTTCGTAGTCATCAAATTCAATCACTTTTGCATTCCGATTGTTTTTTATTAAATAAGCCTTTGTTCCATCAAGGTATTCCTTCGATCCCGAGTACAAACTATAACTGGTACCTTTAAAAATAGCTATGCCATCCACAACAGGAAAAAACTCAAGGTCATACATAGAAATAATGTTTTCGATTTTCCCTAATTCGCGTGGAATACCAATTCCTACTCGGCAATCCCATTTCTTTCTTTTACAGATTGCCTTTACCATTTCCAGAAATTCAAATTCATTGATTGTCCCCTGACCATACATGGAAAGATAAGGACTCATTCCCTGGGCATCGTAAATAGCCATATAAGGATTGAATGAACCATACATTTTTAGGGGATTAAGTTTCATATTCCTATACATATAATAAGCATACTTCAAGTAAGTTTGCTGATCGACAACGTCCGGATGAGTTCGTTTCATTAGGTTAATTATTGCTTCTGCATCTTGCACAGCAATGGCCGAATATCTCAAACTCATTGAATTCAAACACTCATTTATCTTTAACTTGATTTCATCAAGAGTGATATCCTTTTTCAGCTCTCCGATCTTCTCTGGAGGGAAAAACATAGGGATTTCCTTTCTTTTGGCAAGCATACAATAAACCACCTGAAACTTAATAATAGGATCTTCCAACAATTGATAATCCCATGGCTCTGCATTCTTCCTTTCAACATCGCGGGATTCAATAAAATAATCACTATACTTTCTATCGGATTCAGGTCTTTGCTGAATAGAAGGTGCACCATTCAGACTTCTGGTAGTAAGGAAGTTTGTCCTTTCCATATGGAACTCGATATTCTGATACATCATTGGGTACTTCGACTTCAACGGAACGACAATGGCAGGATAATCCAGGTAGGTATGGGTACTGGCCATGTATTCGTAATCTGCCATGTCAGAAAAACTATAATCAATAATATCTCCCACTTCCAATTCTGCAACGGCTAATTTTTCATACTTGTGCTTTGCCATAGCGTAAGAAGTATAGTAGCCAGGGATGTCCGACTCAACTTTCACGGCAGCTTTCATATCCACCGAAATTACTCTCCCGTCAGGTTTAATGATATGTATGAATTTTTCATCTGTGTTCCCGTAAAAATAAAATTGTGAAAAGTGCTCCAAAGCCATTTTGTCTTGGATAAGAATCCTTTTTCTTACTTTTTCTTTAAAAATCAGATTGCTTATCTGATTCATATTCCCATCCTTATGCGATTTAAAATCGTATTCATATTTATATTCTTCTGCTAGAATGACTGCCGACTCATTTTTCCATTTATCAGGCGCCTGATTGATCTTGAACTCAGGCTTTTCGGAAGCATAAGCCACAGTTTCCTTCTTTTTCGCCAACATTTCCTGCCGAAGCTCAGACTGAGTTTTTTTTGGGGTTTGGGTAAAACCAACTATCGGCATTAAAAATGCCAGAATAAAAATTATTGCCGTGAGATGTCTCATTTTTCAAAAATTATTTGATCCTTATAAAACGTTTTTAATTCATCCATTGCAGCTTCAAACTCAGCGTATTTGGCTACAGTAATCACTCCTTTCGGAATTCTGATTTCCTTATTATACACCAGCTTTCCCTGCTTATTCTCAACATGGGTAAATACAGTAAATTCATCTTCATTATATAATACAGGTACTGGCAAGTGTTTTACTTTATACCCAGCAGGAATGGTGATGATTATTTGTGTTTTTATATCTATGTACTCGTGAAAAGACAAATTACTGATCCTATTGGTGTCCTTTTCAAAACCAACAAATTCCTTATCAAGATCAAAGTCAATATATAACTCATGATCAAATTCATTGACTTTATTCTCCGCTTCAAAACTATAGTTGAATTTAAGAGCCGAATCTCTTTGATTACAGTTCATACACTCCAAATTTGTAACCGTAATGGAAGGATCGTTATTCGCAAAAATCATCTTATTCACTTTTTTTTCATCATCCTTACTCACATAATTTTTATAATATAGAAAGCCATTTTTTTGCTCACCCGAAAAAACGATGTCCGCCTTTCCAATAAGTTTGGTTCCGGATACTGTTACATTAATTTTTCTGGTTTGTAAATCTGAAATACCATACTCTGTGGGAACAGATTCTACAAATGCTTTTTTGTCAGGATTTTCTATCAATACCTGTCGACCTCTTATTCGAAAAGCGTTGGATCCAAAATTTTGGTATTTTTCTGTTCCATCAAGGAAATACCATTTGCCTTTGTACTTTAAACTACATATCATGTGATTGTCCACACAAAGCGAAGGAAGAGAATAATCATAAGGAATATCAGCGGTTCCTATCCAGGTCAGCCGGGCGTCAAAACCAGCGCTCATTAACATAGCCTTAAGCAGGTTAGCCATTCCCTTGCAATCGCCATATCGGTTTTTGTAAACCAAATGTGCTTCCATAGGTCGAAATCCAGCCAGTCCTGACTCAAAGGCGATATACTTTATATTATCCTGAACCCAGTAATAAATGGTTTTAATTCTTTCTTCATCAGACTTGCAATTTTTGATGATTTCTGCTGTTTTATTAATATAAGAAGTATCGCTATAATTCAAATCCTTTGTAAGGGAAGAGTACCAGCCATATAAATCATCAACAGAACCTATAAGGGCGTGCTTTTCTCCCTTTAAACTATAGGATTTTGAAATGATTACTATATGAGGATAAGTAAATGAAGGATTAACTCCATTCTTTTCCATTTCCATTTTATTCAGATTTTCAGCCCTGTACTCATGGCGGGTAAATGATGCAGATTTTACTGTCATCGTTTTTTGGCTATGCGTAATTGTATACCCCTGAAAATTAAATTCACGGATTTCCACTTCCATCCAGTCGGGAACATCAATAATAATTGTCTTTTTCTCAGTGAAGAATTTATCGTGAAAGAAAAATTTAGTTACATATTTCACATCCTTATAGGTTTCTTTTATCTGATAGCTTGACTCTGTGCCTAAGGAACCTAAAGCAAAACTGAACTCTTTATAGCGAAGATCATTACTAAAAATATTATTATCCTCGTATGCGAAATCATTTTCTACAACGTACGCCCTTCTTTTATTCTCGTCAAAATGCAGTATAGAATTTACTGTCGAGTAATCACCATAAAAAACTTGCTCTTTAAACAGTGTATTGTCCTTTAATGCCACCAAGCTGCAGCTGGTCTTTATAGTGCTTTGCAAGGCACCATCCTGGTCCAGTTCCGATTTATTGCGAGCGCTGCTGGGCAAACCCATTTCAAAAGAAATTTCAATGCTCGCTTCAGGCGAAACGCATTCTTCGTTAGGATATTTTTCCCGGAGTTTTTTACCTTTTTCTACCCTTTCAGCAACACTTAAGGACTGAGCAAAAGCTAGAGAATTGAATAAACAAAAAATAATAATTACAAAAAAAAGAAGCTCTTTTCTCATTTCTTAGTACCTTAAAAATGTCCCAAACGAAAAATTAAACGTAAACACAACCGAATTTACCTTTCGCATTTCGTCATAATTCATATAGCTGTAAGGCAATATTCCAAATTTGAAATTTCTTGAAATCAGGTGTGCTGAATTCTCCGCCCACTTCCTTGAAGAAAAGGTGAGCACAGGAACTAAAAAACTTCTGTTAGCGTACTCTGCACGACTTTCATTAATACTCCCCGCAAAGAAAAAAGGCAATAAATGATATTCCAATCCTAAACCGAAGGAATATCCTAAATCTTTTTCCGAAGCATAAGTGGATCCTGCACCAGTTTCATAACTGACGTACAAAGGAAAAGTAAAATGTCCTACTCCCACACCGTCAACATTTGTATTCAAGCAGGCGACCAGGCCCACACTTGGAGCAACATTCAATCCAATTGCATTCTCTGAATTAAACTCATGTAAATTATAGCGGAAGTGGTGATGATACCATATGCCGTTAATTGTAAACGTGGGAGAAATATAGCCTTTTGAATCCACATTTACTGGGCATTCTCCAATAGGGCTTGCATTAAAAGATGAAAAAGGAGTTATCGACCAAGATCTGATAAAGCGATTCTTGAAATCAGGTGAATCCTCACCCGCAAACATTGGAGCAATGCATATCAATAGAATCAAGCTGAAGCAAAATATGCTCTTTCTCATCCTTTTTAGTAATTGAGGTATTTTGTCCAGTACAATTCAGCGCTAAGAGACCTGGCTGAACTAAAGAAATAGTCCTCTTCTGAAATATCCTGCGAAACAAATCCTGCTCCAATACGCAAACTGATTTCTCTCGGTTTATTATCTCTTCCCCAATACCTATATCCTACCTTCCCTAAACCTTGAAGGTAAGCTCGGCGAATGTCGGTTGAGGCTAAATCATAAGTACGAACAAACAGAGGCGCTACTCTGAAATCAAGCCCCAATCCTAATACAAAGCCCTTGTCCATATCCGCTTCCCAGGAAGAAACATTTCCATGATTATACTCTACCAAAAGCGGTATACTAATAGAGCCAAATCCCAAGACATTGCCAACAAAATAGCTGGCGTGCACTGAAGGATATAAACCCACAGAAATTGCATTGTTCGCATCCAGATCCTTAATATTCTTCCTTAGACCATACTCAAACCCAAACAAAGAAGTACCTAAACAAAAATCCCCTGTCGGGCTGGGGTTTGTAATGGATCCGTTAGTATAAATATAAGTGTATCCTCTTGAGCGTATTAAAGATGAGAAAAAAGAATTTGCATCTTGTGCAGATACAATTAGGAAGGAAAAAAAGAAAATGGAGAAAAAAACTTTTTTCAGTTTCATAACAAATGAATTAAAATGATTAATAATGTTTGTGGCGGAAATATCAATTACAAATTCTTATCTGGGGGGGCAAAAATAATTTTTTTGCATAGCAAAAAGCAAAAAAAATGGGAATTTTTTACTCAGCCCATCTTTCACATATAAAAAATCCGCTGGTTTCACCAGCGGATTTTTTCATTGACAAGAATTCTATTCTTAGTTCTTCGCAGCTTCAGCAGCGATAAGGTTGAGTGCAGAACCCGCAACGAACCAGCCGATCTGACTATCGTTGTAAGTGTGGTTGCACTTGATCTCATCAGCAGTACCGTTGGCATGCGTGAATTTTAAAGTCAGTGGCTTGCCCGGAGCGAATTGCTCAAGGTCGAGGAAATCAATAGTATCATCTTCCTGGATCTTATCGTAATCCACAGGATTAGCGAAAGTCAGAGCCAACATACCTTGTTTCTTCAGGTTGGTTTCGTGGATACGGGCGAAAGAACGCACCAATACCGCTACTGTACCTAAGTGACGCGGCTCCATTGCAGCGTGCTCTCTTGAAGAACCTTCACCGTAGTTTTCATCACCAACAACGATAGAAGGGACACCAGCTGCTTTGTAAGCACGGGCTACAGCCGGAACTTCGCCGTAAGCACCAGTGAGTTGGTTTTTCACCTTATTGGTTTCGTCGCTGAAAGCATTCACCGCACCGATCAGGCAGTTGTTGGAAATATTATCCAGGTGACCGCGGAATTTCAACCATGGACCAGCCATAGAGATGTGGTCGGTAGTACATTTTCCTTTCGCTTTAATCAGGAGTTTCGCACCTGTAATGTTTTTCTTGTTCCATGGAGCAAATGGAGCGAGCAATTGTAAACGATCAGATTTAGCATCCACGCTTACTACTACTTTAGAACCGTCAGCTGCAGGAGCCTGGTAACCGTTATCTTCCACAGCAAATCCTTTTGCTGGTAACTCGTCTCCCTTCGGAGCTTCCAATTTTACTTGTTCTCCTTTATCGTTGGTTAAAGTATCTTTCAATGGATTGAATCCGAGGTCACCTGCAATGGCCAGAGCGGCAACAATTTCAGGGGAAGCCACGAAAGCATAAGTATTCGGGTTACCATCGGCACGCTTCGCGAAGTTTCTGTTGAAGGAGTGGATGATGGTATTTTTTTCTTTCTTGTCGGCACCTGCACGATCCCACTGACCGATACATGGTCCGCAGGCATTGGTAAACAAAGTAGCATTTACTTTCTCGAAAGGAGCAAGTAATCCATCTCTCTCGGCAGTGTAGCGCACTTGTTCAGAACCAGGGTTGATACCAAATTCTGCTTTGGTTTTCAAACCTTTGTTCACGGCTTGTGTGGCGATAGAAGCAGCTCTCGACAAATCTTCATAAGAAGAGTTGGTACAAGAACCGATGAGGCCCCACTCAATTTTCAATGGCCATCCGTTGGCTACAGCTTCCTCTTTCAATTTAGAAATAGGCGTAGCTCTGTCGGGAGTAAATGGACCATTTACATGTGGCTCGAGTTCGCTCAGGTTGATTTCAATCACCTGGTCGAAATATTTTTCAGGGTTTGCATACACTTCAGGGTCGGCAGTCAAATGCTCTTTTACAGCGTTAGCAGCATCAGCCACATCGTTACGGCCGGTAGAGCGCAGGTATCTTTCCATGGCTTCATCGTAACCGAAAGTAGAAGTGGTAGCTCCAATTTCAGCACCCATGTTACAGATGGTTCCTTTACCTGTACAGCTCAGTGATTGCGCACCTTCGCCGAAATATTCAACGATACAACCTGTTCCACCTTTTACAGTAAGGATACCGGCTACTTTCAAAATAACGTCTTTAGAGGCTGTCCAGCCATTCATCTTACCAGTGAGTTTCACACCGATGAGTTTAGGGAATTTCAATTCCCAGGCCATACCTGCCATAACATCCACCGCGTCAGCACCACCAACACCGATGGCCACCATACCTAAACCACCTGCGTTAACAGTGTGGGAGTCGGTACCAATCATCATACCGCCAGGAAAAGCATAATTTTCCAATACTACCTGGTGAATGATACCAGCACCCGGTTTCCAGAAACCGATGCCGTATTTGTTGGATACAGCGCTTAAGAAATCGAAAACTTCTTTATTGGTAATAGCTGATGAGCTCAAATCCTGTTTGGCTCCCAGCTTGGCTTGAATCAAGTGATCGGCGTGAACTGTAGTAGGTACAGCCACCTTACTTTTTCCGGCATGCATGAATTGCAACAACGCCATTTGTGCGGTAGCATCCTGGCAGGCAATACGATCCGGAGCGAAATCTACGTAAGACTTTCCCCGACCGTAAGCTTCAGTCGCATCCCCTTGCCACAAGTGGGCGTACAATATTTTTTCGGTGAGGGTTAAAGGTTTCCCGACTACCTTTCTTGCAGTGTTTACTCTGGAAGGGAACTTGGCGTAAACCGCCTTAATCATGTCAATGTCAAAAGCCATATAGTAAGTGTTTTGTTTTTAATACCTCTTGCGAGACGCAACCAAAAATAACAATTTTAGCATACAAGCCCACAGATAAAGGAAAAATGTTGAGGTTATTTAAACCGGAAAACGCAAATAAAGTTTCTATTGCTTGGCAGGAATCTCATCGGTCGCTGCAATTTTCTTGATTTTATACGTGAAGGTGAGCATGAAATATTGCTGCAGCACCACGTTTCTCAAGTCATCCACGTAAGTATCGCTCACTGTTCGAGAAACGCTGTTGTTTTGTTTCAGGATATCAAACACCGAAACCTTTATTTCGCCGGCATCTCCCTTGAAGAGTTTCTTCGCCAAAGCAGCATTCCACAAGAAGTAATTGAGGTTAAAGTTCTGGCCCAGCCCAGTGTAGTAGGTATGGTTTACATCGGTTTGCAGCACCATTCCTTTCCAGAAAGTATACGACATCTTGAAAGAAGACAGCAGGTAGAAGTAATTGTAATTCGTGTTCTGCAAAGTATTGCGCACAATATTGTAATTGGCGGTTGTGGATATAGTAAAATCTATTTTCTCGCTGATATTGCTCGATAAATTAAGTCCTTCCATCATGGTATAAGAATCGGAAAAGCTTTTCTGCTTGTTCACCAAAGCAGGAATTGAAGAATAATTAAATCCGCTAGCCGAACTGAAATTCGATTTCAGCTTTTTAACCGGCGTACTGAAAACCCAGTGCGATCGGGCACTCCAGTAACCACCCATATTCACCGGCATGGTAATACGCGTTCCTTTTTGCAATGCCTTTCCGTCATCCATTATGGTATCATTAAGCATCACTTCGGTAGCATTAGTTACATAGTTATGGGTAGAATTAATATTCGCAAACACCATAAAACTGCGGGAAGTGGAAGGATCGGTATAGGTGTATCTCAAATTCACGTTGTTGGCGTATTGCGCCTTCAAGGCCGAATTACCGGTGTACAATAACAAAGGATTGGAGTTGTTCCACACTTCCTGCAATTGATTCACAGAAGGCAAATTGATTTGTGTACGGTAGAACAAACGGATATTGCTTTTTGAAGAGAACTTCACCCGCAACATTGCATTGGGCAGGAGACTTTCAAAAGTGCGACTGACTTCCGATGAATATGGCAGCGCTTGTGTGTTGAACATGTGCACCCTTTGGTAATCCATTCCTACAGAAGCATTGACTTTCTTGATGTTCACACGATAAGCCAAGCCGGGCTGGTACGTGAGGTAATTGCTTTGGAGGCGACTGGACAAAGTAGTATCAAATACAGAATATTCCTGAGTATTGAAATCATAATGATTGGTTTCCACCAATGAAGTACTGCTGCTATAAGCCGCTTTGTAATTCAACATCAGTTGCGATATTCTGCCCAGTGGCTCGGTGTAGGTGGCATTGGCAATATAACTTTCACCGGGCGCATACTGCTTACTGAGCTGATCCAGCGTATCGATCACGGATGTAAGGTAATAGGTGTTTAGCGCCTTGAGAGTATTGTCAGCGCTTTTGCTATTCAAATCATTCTTAACACTTAAAGAAAGTGTTCTTCCCTTTTTTTGAAATTTATGTCGGTATAACAATTCATTGGAAATGCGGTAGCCATTGCTTTCGCTTTCATAAGTATTTTGCGATCTGGTGTACAGGATACTCTGCATAAGAGAATTTTGTCCCTGGATACCGTTGTTCACAAAGCCATTCTGGAAACTGATATTTGGAGTAAAGATGAAGGAATTCATGGTATCCATCGCATACTCCAGCTTGGCATTGATGCGATGATTGAAGGAAGCGTTGTTGTAATCGCCAATTTCATCGTAATACAAGCTGCTGTCATTGGGAGAAAAAAACTGTCGCGACAAATTCTGCTGGTTCACATTGCTGGAATTGGTAAAAAAATAACTGGCTGTTACCTTCATCTTTTTGCTCCATTGATCACTGTAATTGATCCCAAAGGAATTCACCGAAGTGATGCCCGATTGCGAGGGCTGGAGGAAATTATTTGCAGGACTATTTCCTCCGCCGCGACCGGGCATAGGTGCCGATCCTCCTGTAGCAGCAAGAATATCCTGCATCGAAAAATTTTGCTGGTTGATGTTGTTACTCATACCCAAAAGAGAAAATCTGCGGTGCTTATTAAAGAGGTTCAAAGTTCCCCCGGCCTGGTAACGATTGTCAGCACCGTATCCCCCATAGAGCTTTCCGAAAGTACCGTTCTTCGTCTGCGATTTGGTAACTATATTGATTGCTTTCTGTGAGTTGCCATCATCAAAACCCGTAAACTGAGCCTGATCGCTCCACTGGTCAAAAACCTCCACTTTATCTATCATATCAGCTGAGAGATTTTTCAATGCGATGTTTGCATCATCGCCAAAAAACACTTTGCCATCCACCGTCACGTTCTTTACCTCTTCCCCCTGAGCCTTTACAGTTCCATTCTCAATGGTGATGCCCGGCATTTTCTTCACGAGGTCTTCAGCACTGGCGTCGGGATTGGTTTTATAGGCTTTGGCACTGTACTGTGTGGTATCTCCTTTTTGCGCAACGCCGGGAGCCCTGATGATTTTAATTTCCTTAACGCCATTGGGCCGGAGGTAAATTTTCTGAAGATTAGTATCGGATTGCACATTCACACTCCTCTGATAGTCCTTAAATGCCGGCGACTGAATATTGAGCAGGTACATTCCGCTTTTCACTTTTACTTCAAAGAAACCAGTGGAATCGGTATTGACCTTATAAGTCATGGAATCCATTATATATAGAGAAACTTCCGCTGGCACAGCATGCTCACTGCTATCAGCAATAAAGCCCTTTAAAACGTATTGCTGTGCAATCAAATAACCAGGAAGGGATAAAATGAAAAGCAGAATACGTGTTTTGAGATTCATAAGTTAAAGGTAAGACTAAGGCAGAAGAAAATAGTTTAAAAAAAAGCCACCTGTGGGGCAGGTGGCTTTTTAGAGGGATAAAAACAATAAACAACTTTATAAGACACTATTCATTTCAGCCTATTATTTAGCTTACAACTTGAGTAATAGAAAGAACGATTTCGGTCTGAAAACATAAAGTGCCTTACAACTTTAACCTAGTGGCGCAAATGTACACTACGTTTCCTTATGAATGCAAATTTTTTTTTAAGTTTTTTTATTCAGAGCCCAATTTTTCTAGGAAAGAAACGATTTTTAAAGCATAATGTTTTCAAGAATGATTCGTTTTGCAATTATTTCGTTTCCGTAGATAAAAACACACAAAATACTGATAGTGAGAATCATAAGAATACGTCTTTTTACGTATATGCAACTAAGTAAAAAAGCCGATCGTTGCTGAACGACCGGCTTTTCAGGAAATTTAATTATGGGCTAACCCAAGTAAGATCTTAACAATTTACTCTTGGTGTGATGTTTCAGTCGGCGAATAGCCTTTTCCTTAATCTGTCGCACGCGTTCCCTTGTAAGTCCGTGCTTGTTACCAATCTCCTCCAGCGTATAGGCGTGGGGCAATCCGATACCGAAAAACATTCTTAAAACGTCGGCTTCACGCTCGGTCAATGTAGAGAGTGATCTTTGTATCTCAGCATGCAGTGACTCGGAAATCAGTTTCCTGTCGGCAGTTGGTGAATCATCGTTTTGAATAATGTCAATCAAACCGTGGTCTTCCCCTTCCTGGAAAGGCGCGTCAAGCGAAGTATGACGGCCAGAGATGCTGATAGCACCTACAACTTCGTCAATCTCCATTTCTACCGCCTCGGCAATTTCTTCTACTGTTGGCTCTCTCTCCAGTCTTTGTTCCAGGTCAGAGATCCCTTTTTTGATTTTTGTAAGGTTGCCCACTTTGTTCAGAGGCAAACGCACCATACGGCTTTGATCAGCAATAGCAGCAATAATCGACTGGCGGATCCACCAAACGGCGTAGGATATAAATTTAAAACCTCTTGTTTCATCAAATCTTTGTGCAGCTTTGATCAAACCGAGATTCCCTTCGTTAATTAAATCGGGAAGAGACAAGCCTTGATTCTGATATTGTTTCGCCACAGAAACCACGAAACGGAGGTTGGCGGTAGTGAGGCGCTCCAGAGCTTCTGTATCCCCATTCCTGATCTTCACAGCTAACTCAACTTCTTCTTCAGATGAAATGAGAGTCACTTTACCAATCTCCTGTAAGTACTTATCTAATGTAATGCTATCCCTGTTGGTAATAGACTTGGTAATTTTCAGCTGTCTCATGGGTACTTAATGAAATTTGTGCAATTTACGCAAATCAAAAATAGGGAAGCAAATTATTTTTCCTGTAAGTACCTGGCAAAATTATTTAAACGGAATGTGTTAAGAACTTATTAAATTAAGGGTCTCATGAAACAGCATCTGCTCCTCATTTTTAGTTTGCTGGCATCTTGCGCGCATGCGCAGGAAGCCGAAAACCCTTTTGAAAAATACGGACCCTTTCAAACCAAAACGTTTGAATCCTTTACAGAAGCTATGAAATCTGAAGATGAGGTTTACAAACTGAAAGCGGATAACCAGGATTTGAGCAAAGACATAGGAAGAATTGATAAGCTTAGTCATTTACAGGTGCTTGTATTGCAAAACAACAACCTCACCCATTTACCTGCCGAAATTGGTATTTTGAATAGTTTGCTTTACTTCCAGAGCGGACAAAATCCTTTGCAGCTCCTGCCTGCAGAAATCGGCGGATGGCGGAATTTATTGGTATTAAAGCTTTTTCAAACCTCTTTGGATAGTTTGCCCAAAGAAATGATTGGCCTGCAAAGTCTGCACACCCTGGAAATACAAAGCAATGAAGCCGATACATTTCGCGTAAGCTCAGTACTTTCTCAGCTTCCGCAGTTGAAATCACTGACCATCTACAATACCAATCTGATGGGCTTTCCACGCACAGTAACCAATTGTGTCCATCTCAAAGAAGTGTATCTGGTGTCATGTAAAATCAGGAAAATCTCCATGATGATAAGCAATCTGAAAGAATTACAGACGCTGGTGCTGGAAGGCAATAAGATAGAAACCTTACCAGAAGCCTTATTTGAAATGCAGGAATTGAAATCACTGTCGCTGAAGGACAACCTCCTCACCTCAGCTCCCGAAACGCTGGCCAGCATGAAAAACCTGGAAATACTTGATTTACGGGGCAACAAAATCCCGGCAGGTGAAATTGAAATATTGAGGGCGCTGATGCCACAATGCAAGGTGTTGTTTTAAAATCTCACATACTTCTCAATCAACTTTTTATCAACCCCTTTCTCCACAGCCTTTTTAGATTGCTTCCTCAATATCCATTCAAAAACACTCATCCAGCCAGGCAAATTACTTTCACTGATATCGAAGAGCCAGGCGAGCGCCAGCTTATCCTTAGGAAAGCCATTTTTCTTTGTCAAACCATCCTGCGCCAAACCATAACCGATTTGCAAAGCTTGCTCAAAGCCTTTACTGGCCGGACGAAGCTCTACACGGAATTTACAAACCTTATCAGAAGTATTAAAAAAACGATGATTGATGTAAGGCTCGGCCACAGCGCTTTGCGACGGCATAAGCGTGTGATTTTTTTTGCCCAGCTGTACCTTCAATTCCCCTTCAAGGCAATCGAATTTTTCAGAATAAGTTTTATGGAAATGTACTCCTACTCCACCTTGCGGCGCGAGTTCCAC
Source organism: Flavobacteriales bacterium (assembly GCA_046074525.1). Classification (GTDB taxonomy): domain Bacteria; phylum Bacteroidota; class Bacteroidia; order Flavobacteriales_C; genus JAHEZL01. The sequence continues at coordinate 22,357 of JBJTOK010000030.1, read as the reverse complement.
TTCAACCAATGTACATTGTCCGTTGGTTTCATCAGAAGTTTTGAGGAAAGTAACATAGTCCTTTTGTATAGGATTGTATATGCGACGGGTGCTGCTGGCTGTTTCCATATCAATAATATTTATCGGGATAAACAAGACGATCAATGATTTCTTCTTCTTTTAAGCCTTTCAATTCTTTGTCGGTAGACCAGTCCATCCCCGTGAGATAGACCTTCCTTCCTCCGCGGAAATTATTTTTTTCATAGCCTCCTGAGATGCCGTAATACCAGAATTTCGCATCAGTATCTTTCACGAGAATCTTGAAAAGATAGACATCCACCTGCCCGCCTTCATACTCAATGGTTTTTTTCTTCACGAAACGCATATCATCAGGCGTGAATTCATATTCATAATTCAATTCCACAAACAGTTCACTTTCGGCAAGCAGCAGGGAATCCTGGTATTTCGCAGGCAATAGCTGATGTTTATTCTTTGCATACAATGCGAAAAACATATCGTACTGATAAAACTGGTTATTGAATATACTTGTCTTTGTTTTCTCTTCCAGCGGCAATCCGGCGATGAGAAATTCCTTTACCATGTGATAGTTGAAATCATCATCACTGTAACTAGTGGCAACGTCTTTTACTTTAGCATTGATGCTTTCATTGTGCAACTGCAAAGCATACACGAGATCCACGCCATTACTAAGCCAATAAGGAATATAAGCTTCCGGATCCACATCTTTTTGCGCGAGAACTTCATTGATATCTTCCATAAACCTTTTCTGGATATCACTACTGTAAGCACTGAAATCCGACAGATTGATCCACCCGCTGTCTAGTGCCAGTCTATAGGTAGAATACATGGAACGACAGGTGAAGGTATCGGTAATCAAAGGCAACAAAGCCGGATATATCTTTTGCACCAACTCCACAGAATCATTAAACTCATACAATAGTCCGCTGAATTCATAGGCCTGGGAATACGAAACAGAATGATTGAGCAGGGCTTCTTTCATGAAAGTAAGTGCCTCCATCTCCTTTGTCGAAGCCAAATATCTCAATGCACGTTTTCTGTCACTATTACTCAAGCCCTGGTACATTTTCTGCAGCTTCGGCGTTACTTTCTTATGGTCTATCTCTTTCAAAGCCGCATAAAGCTCGGTCTTTACGGAATAATAATCCAGACTGTCATCTTCATATTTTTTGGAAAGCAGCGACACCAGGAAATCACTGTCCTCGTCTTTCCATTCTGTTGTTTCAATCGATTTCTTAATTTCTTCCGCTTTCAGCGTAGGCTTGGTCAATTCTTTTTTCAATGCTTCTTTCTTATCGCTGAAAAGATTGCCTGTAATCAGCTTATCGTTGAAAGTAACATCATTGACAAAATCAGCAAAAGCTGGTGAAGTACTTTGTTCAGGAACGTAATAGACCACCGTCGATAACAATACATTTCCTTTCAGGATGTGTGCTGTTTTTTTACGGACATGGCTGCTAGGAATATCGAACATGAAATCGTAGCGCACAGCGCCTGTCAATTCCGTCTTTTTTTCGGAAACCAGTGAATCATTTTCCTCTACGTACATCTCCTTGATCATTGCCTGAAAAGCGCTATCGCTTAAGGAATACAGCGAGGAGTATTTTCTGTAATTCACCATGTACAAACCCGAACTGTTTTCGTCGTTGCCTTCCCAGGAATATTCTTCCAGCACGCCTTTATCATTATATCGGGTGGTGTCGGCATCGGCCTTAAATGGTACACTCAAACTAAAAGGCAAGCCTTCATCCGAAATTTTATGTGATTGCGGTTCAGCAAAAGGAGCAAAGGAAAAAGAAGAAATAAAGGCATCGGTTTCATCCTTGTTCGCCCCACTATAAGTAATGATGAGATTGTAAATTCTATTAAGACGTAAAATATTGACAAAACGGTAGTTGATGGATTTCGTCTCTATATCGATAAATCGCGCCGGATAGTCACCAATGCTTCCATATCTGTCAGAAGAGATTTTCACTTTCCCTAAGCTCGCAGCAACATTGTCGCCAATGGTCTTTAGCATCAGTGAATCATCGCTGTTGTACTTGCCATTGTCAAGATCCATGCATTGTACAATGTAGGCTGCGTTAGCCGATTGGTTACTCGACAGGTACATGCGCACTTTCATGTTGGAAGCATCCATTTCGCGCATGGTAGGCGTACCGGGAAAACGCACTGCAAAGGCATCACGCTCGGAAGAATAATCAGTCCAGTCTTTACGTGCCATTTCACTAAACCTGAACGAATCGACGAACTTCTGAAACAAGCCTGCAGTGAGCTGTTCATCTTCTGCGCCTCCCATGAGCATATACAGTACGCCTTCATTATTAAGCAGCACAATTTTGTACTGATAGCCACTCATTTCCAATTCGGCATAGAGCGCTTCTTTTTTTTGAACAGTGATATTTTTCTTCAGCAGGATCTTCCCCGATTTCTGCTTCACCATTCGCATCAGTACTTTTTCACTCAGGGAATTGTCGTCTTTTCCTGAAACGATACCGTAGCTGAACAATACAATACCCTTGCCCAGATCATTATAGCAATACATATCAGAAGCAGTGTATGGAACCTTCACCGGATAAGGTTTTCCGGGATAGCTAATGGTGTAACCGGAAAGTGTATCCTTCATGTCCTGCCATTCCAGCTCACGCAATTTAATAGGATAAACCGCTGCTTTTCCGGTTCTCGCAGGCATAACAGGCTCAACAGTGAATCCCATCTTGCGAAGCAAAGTAATGAGTCCATATTGACCTGGTAAATGCGCACAACCCACTGCAATAAAACTGCTTTTCTGGTGAATGATCGTATCAATGCTGTGCGCCATGATGACATTCCTGTTATCGAGCAATACTTTTCTGTACTGCAAATCAAATAAGGTAGTGTCGTTGAACAATTCCTCCACCGCCTGTAAATCATTATCATGGTAATAATTAATGAGGTTTTCCATAGAGCGGATTTTATCTATCGCCCCTACTTCCATTTCGTAATGCTCACGGGTGCTCAGCTTCAATGCGGAGAGCGTTTTTTGCGTGCCCTGCATCGATTCCAGTCCGTAAACCGTTTTGTTTTCACCACCGGCCATATCAAAAAGATAGAGGTCGAGAAAAACCGGTTTAGAATCTTTTTCATTTTCCACTTCGCTCAACAGAGAGCGGATGTAGCGCGGATTTTTACTTTTGAGCTGGTTCAGACTGATACCTGATTCCCGCTGCATTTTGCGGTCAATTTCATCGTATTTTTCTTTACCTAAACTATTGATGAAATCATCGTCGTCGTAATCGTCAAAAAATTTTTTGCTGAGTTTTTTTTCCAGTGTACCAAAGAGAATCTGGTTCAAACTGTCGGGGTGGACTTCGGTAGCGTAGCTTTCACAACTACCGAAAGCGACGAGCACCGAATCGGCAAAGTCAAAAGCACGCGCATCACGAACGTGCATGGTTCCATATAAATAAGAAGTTTTCACTCCTTTACCGCTGATACGCCAGAGAAGCGTATTTTCAACTGTGGAAGTCTGTGCCTGTGCACAAAAAACAAAAAGTAAAAGAATGGAAAAGGTAAGAAGGATAAACTTTTTCATGTACAACATCAATTAATTAGGACCCTGCAGCTCAGCAAAAGTATCTTTATTTCAGCGAAGAGCAATCGAATTTATCAGATTTCACTGTACCTCCACCATTGACAATGGTGAAGTCGGTGATCTTGATAGACGTTACTCCACTCACCGCTGCAACATTGCTGTTGCCCAGCTGAAAGCCAAATTGCAAGGCTTTCGTGGAAAAAGAAGAACTCACTTTTGCAGTATCTGTGCCCGCGATGGTGGTCACTGTTATCAGGCTACCCACTCTTTTCATATTGAAGGAACCACTGGTAGAAGTGCTGTTTTTAATAACAATATGAGAATTGTCGCCTCCTGTAGAATCCACAACGGCACTGATGCCGGTGACAGGCAAAGTACCGATACCCGCTGTGCACCTGTTACCCGTGCTGCCTAAAGTATCAGTAACGGCGAGTTGAATATAGCCACCTGCACCGCTAACCGACTGGAAATTTTCAAAAGAAAAAGTTAACTCAAAATCACCGCTAATGCCATTTTGATAAACGGTGAGTGGCACCAACCCTGATGCCGTATTGGTAGAAGACAAAGCAAGGGCTCCATCGGCGATGGATGCGCTAACCGTTGCACCTACTGAAGTTTTGACTGTCCACACTTTATCACAAGTGACGTTGTTGTCCTCGTCTTTTTTATCATCATCCTGACTTTCCTTTTTGCAGGAAGCCAATACAACTAGACACAAGCCGAGCAGCCAAAACTTATTTTTCATAGTATGACTTATTAATTGTTCAGTTTATCGCCCAAAGCGTTCTGGAACTGAGGTTTCAACTCATCGATAAAGCCGTAACTTTCGTCATCCACCCTCAATTCTCCTTTAGTCACATGGCCAAGCAAAGTATGCGGAACTTTTGAATCGTCCAATAACTTAAGGAAGGCATCATGATTTTCTTCACTGATAGATACTACTACTCTCGATTGTGCTTCACCAAAGAGGAAAGCATCTCTGCGGAACTCGATAGGCAATGTAACATCAAAACCTAATTCATACTGCAAGCAAGATTCAAACAAGGCGATGAATAACCCACCATCGGCCACGTCGTGAGCCGATTCCAGCACATCGGCCTGGATGAGTTTTTTCACTGTTTGCTGCAATTCGTATTCTTCATCGAGGTTGAAATACGGCGCTGGTGAAAGTTTCACGCCCTGGATATTTGCAAGGTATTCTGATGAAGAAATATCATCAACGGATTTACCAAGCAAGAAAATCAAATCTCCTTTTTTCTGGAAAGACAAGGTAGTGATGTTGCTCTTATCGTCTACCACGCCCAGCATACCGATGGTTGGCGTTGGGAAAACAGGTATTACTTTTCCATCGATATTCGATTGGTTGTAGAAAGATACGTTACCGCCGGTCACCGGAGTACCAAATTTTGTACAGGCAGCGCCCATCCCTTTAATAGCACCAACGAATTGCCAGTAAACTTCAGGCACGTATGGATTTCCAAAGTTAAGGCAGTTGGTGATGGCTGTAGGCTCACCGCCCGATACCACGATGTTTCTTGCTGCCTCGGAAACTGCAATGGCAGTACCAATTTCAGGATCGGCATTTACGTAACGTGAGTTGCAATCTACTGTTAACGCCAATGCTTTGTTGGTTCCTTTGATATTGAAAATGCCCGCATCAGTCGGACAATTCGTACTCATATTTCCTGTTCCCACCATAGAATCGTACTGCTCAATCACCCATCTCTTAGATGCGATGTTAGGCAGGTTGATCATCTTTTCGGCCACTTCCTGAAGGTTTAAAGGTTCTTTCACCTGATCGATATTGAACTTCTTGGATTCGGCATAATACGCAGGTTCCTTGTATTCCCTGTCGTATACCGGAGCGCCACCACCCAACACTAAGTCACCCGCAGGCACATCGGCTACAAGTTCGCCGTGGAAATAATATTTCAGTCGGTTGCCCTCGGTTACTTTCCCGATTTCAACGCAGTTCAAATCCCATTTTTCAAAAATATCGAGCACTTCTTTTTCTCTGCCTTTGTGCACCACAACGAGCATACGCTCTTGCGACTCAGACAACAAGATTTCAAAAGGCTCCATATTCGCCTGGCGCATCGGAACTTTGTTCAGATGCACTTCCATCCCATGTTCACCTTTGGCGCTCATTTCAGAAGTAGAACAGGTTATACCTGCTGCTCCCATATCCTGCATACCTACTACGGCACCAGTTTTAATCAATTCCAATGAAGCTTCCAGTAACAATTTTTCCTGGAAAGGATCACCCACCTGAACAGCAGGGATTTTATCTTCAGAATCTTCAGTAATGTCTTCCGATGCGAAAGTAGCTCCGTGAATTCCATCTTTACCTGTTGCTGAACCAACGATAAACACTGGATTTCCAACGCCTTTGGAGATCGCTGAAATGGTCTCACCAACTTTCATGATTCCCGCCGACATGGCGTTTACCAGTGGATTTTGGTTGTAGCAATCGTCGAAGAAAACTTCGCCACCCACTACCGGAATACCGAAAGCATTTCCGTAGTGACCTATACCTGAAACAACACCCTTCACGAGCCATTTTGTTCTAGGTAAATCAATGTTTCCGAAACGGAGGGAATTGAGCTGGGCTACAGGGCGCGCACCCATTGTAAAAATATCTCTGTTGATACCCCCCACTCCAGTTGCAGCCCCTTGGTAAGGCTCCAATGCAGAAGGGTGATTGTGCGATTCTATTTTGAAACAGCAGGCCAATCCTTCACCGATATCCACCAAGCCCGCATTTTCCTCACCGGCTTCCACCAGCATCCTGCTTCCTTTACGTGGCAAGGTTTTGAGCCACTTGATGGAGTTTTTGTATGAGCAGTGTTCCGACCACATTACCGAGAAAATACTCAGTTCAGTGAAGTTAGGTTCACGCCCTAATATTGATTTGATTTTTTCGAATTCACTTTCAAGGAGTCCTACGGATTTCGCGACTTCCAGAGTAACGGCAGGTTGAGCTGTTTTTGTTTGCATAATTTTCAAGAAAGCGTAAAAATAACTATTGTTCCCGAGAAAAAAGAGGGTGTTTAAAAGTTATTTATACGCCCGTGCAATAAGGCGAATTCCAAGCACGTATTGATATAAAATGGAACGCATGAAAACACTGATCATCAAACTGTTGGAATTGTTCTCGCTGGGGAACGATTATCAAGGGAAACATCACCCTCAAAGGGCTTCGAGAAATATACTGAGCGAGATTAATAGTGGCTATGAGTAAATCAAAGTGTTTCAGAAAAATCCACTATCCTATCCGCTAAAACCTTCCACGATCGCTCCTGCTTGGTAGCAGCAATGTTTTGCTGGAAAACTGGTTTGAGATTTTTAGAGAAAAATTGTTCAACCGATTTCCATACCGCACCAGCTGAAACTTCTTCCGTCACCATCCCTGTTTTTCCATTATCGACTTCTTCGGGCAAGCCACCCACAGGCGTAACAATCATTGGTAAATCGAAATGCATAGCAATAGAAGCAATGCCGCTTTGCGTTGCGCTTTTGTACGACAACACACAAACATCCGACGCCGAAAACAATTCCGGCACTTCGTGATCACCGATGTAACGAATGCGGTCGATAATGTTTTTTCCCTGTGCTTTCAAGGCATCCAGCGCAGGCTGATATTTTTCAAAATCTTCGTAGGGCTCTCCGGCAATGACCAAAGTATAGTCGGAAGGCGCATTTTTAAAGGCTTCCAGTAAAATATCCAATCCTTTGTAAGCACGGATAAATCCGAAAAACAACAGCACTTTCTGCTCCTTACCAATACCTAATTTTTTGCGGGCTTCAGCCACTTCCAGCTTGGCACCGAAATGATCGTAATAAGGATGCTGATGTAAAATACACTTTGCTTTGGGTTGCAGACTCAGCAGATCTGTTCTCACCGATTCACTCATCACCACAAAACCATCGCAACGTTTAAGGAAATACTCGGTAAGTGGAATATCATAGAAATGTTTTTCGTGCGGAATAACATTGTCCAAAATGGCAATCACCTTGGTTTTACTCTTCATTTTTGCAGCCACTGCCCCAAGCGATGGAGCGAAAAAAGGCATCCAGTACTTCATCACCAGTAAATCAGGATGTGTATTATTGATGGCCTTAGCAGTAATACTTCCCGTGAAAGGATTCACTGTATCGAGCAATCTTTCAGCAGGGATTTTATCGGCAATGTCCTTGTCTTCCACCATCTGCGTTTTTCCAGGAAAAAGAATTTCGGGATACTGGCGCGTGAAAGTAAAAGCATGCACTTCATGCTTCTGCTCAAAGGCTCGGTACAGCGATGCATTGAACTGCGCGATGCCACCGCGGAAAGGATAAAATGTGGAAAGATATGCGATTTTCAAAAGCTAAAATTTTGAGGGGTAAATGTAGGATAAGTCTGCACAAAGCGCAAACTATCTTACGAGAGTAACCTTACCGTACTCGCGCACCTTCTCGGATAAATTACCTCGAACAGGTCGTGTGAAAGTGTACATGTATACATACACCCCTTGCGGCTGCAGCGTACCATCGGCCGCTTTACCATCCCAGCTTACTTCGGAGCCATTGCCTGTTTGGTGAAACATTTCATGTCCCCAGCGATCGTAAATGTAAAATTCAAAATCTTCAATGGCCCATGAATAGTACACTTTGAAGCTTTCGTTCAATCCGTCGTTATTGACGGTAAAAGCATTGGGAGCATAAACAAAGTATTCGGGTTTTACATAAATTGTCTGCTCCAATGTATCCCGGCAACCATTTTGAGCTACTACATACTGCACTGCTTTGTTGTAGCCGGTTTCAGGAATTTCATAGGAAAAGTTGCATAGCGGTGATGCGGTGAGTAACTGGCCATCCGGACCGAAAACATCCATATAGCAGGAATCTGCGAAGAGCGGGGCTCCATCAAAAGTAACCAGGGGATCGAGCATATTCACTTCATTGCTGCTCATTGTGAAGGAAGCCACCGGCGTGGGAAGTATTGTTACATGATTGAGAGCCGCAGCCTCATCGGTGCATAAGCCATAGTTGGTTACGGTAAGAAACACATTGTAGCTCCCCGGATTGGCAAAGGAAAGAAGAGCATCTTTCCCTGTTTGCTGCTGACCATCAGAAGTAGTCCATACATACTCCACTGAATCGGATACTGAAGAATGTTCCAGCGGGTTGAGAAAGAAAATCGGGCATTTCGAATAAGTGAGAGGATCAATTACTGCCAGGGGATTCGGCAGCACAGTAACGACAACAGTATCCTTGGCTTTACACATTCCGTTGTCACTTTCCACCACGTAGTTCACTACGCTTTTGGTACCACTGGTATTGGTGATGCTCAGGGAAGGCTGGGAACTAGCCGAATTATCGAGTCCCGCGACAGGCGACCACTGATAAGTATAACCCACTGTTGCCCCACCTCCAATAATCACCGGCGGACCGCTGCAAAAACGCTTATCTGCACCCGCGTTGGGTTTTTTGTTGTTTACTATAGCTTTTACTTTTCCTTGTATCGGACCCTGACCGCAATGGTCGTCGACAGTGTAAGTATATTCTTTGGTATTCCATCCGGGATTCACATTGAGGGTCTTCTGATTGCTTCCATCAAGCGCCCAAGTAAGCACAGGACTCGCTCCGCCACTGTATTTGGACACAATCGTGATTGGTCCACCGCAATACAATGTATCATAACTGGTCACCGTAATTGGCAACAAATCCTTAAATCGGTAATGAAGCGTATCTTCATTACAAGCCGACTTTTTAAGAATGATGTCCAGCGTTTCGTTATTGTCGCTAAAATTATCTTTCAGTGGCTTTACCACCAATGTACCTATGCCATTGTTGGGATTGATGACCACCGAATCTTTCAGGAAGGCATAATCAACACCATTGGTGGCAGTTCCCTGGAATTTCAATGGAAGCTTACCTATTTTGAATTTAGACGGGCTCATCTTGAAAGTCACCACTACACTATCACAATTTTCGTAGAGCTGATCCTTAGGATTGGTGGCGATTTCATGCACAGTATATTCATTGGAGAAGAAACTACCCCCTTCCAGGAATACCGCCGAATCGTAAATACCATCGGATACGTCGGCAATAGCAATTTTCATATGGTATTTCAAACCGGGCGTAACAGCACATCTTGCTGCCAGCGGACGAGTGAATCCATCAAACTGTATCACTTTATTACTGGTAAATTGCGAAGAACCCGCAGCACCCGTTCCGTTGTTGATATAAAGGCCGGAGTTTTTAACATCATTAATTGTGTTCACACTCACAGGAGTGGATGTACCGGGAGTAAGGGCTATGTTTACTGCATTTCCGCTGAAGGGGCCATTGATGCCCGGACCGCTGAGGAAGAAGCCAAAAACGTCATTGAAGCCCATATCCACAAATTCCAGATATTCCTCCGATGCAAAAACGTAGTTGATCACCACCGAATCGGTAATGGCCACAAAATCAAACTCAAGAACAGCAGCATCATGTGTTGGGGAAGAAATAATATCAAGATCGGCATCGCCACTTAAACCCATCGATGCGCCAGCGCCCTTACTGTCGTTGGGACCTGTAGCATCCTGTATGTCGCCAGTGCTAAGGATAATTCCGTCAGTAAGCCCCACATTGGCTTTTGAACTGTTGAAATGGCCAATCATACTTTGATCTCCGGTAAATTTTAAATTGGAAACCTGTATCTGGGGACAAAGTAAGATAGATCGAACTAGAGTGTTGGCATCCTGATGATCCACCTGCAATTGCCCGTACACGGAGCTGTTCCATAAAAACAGAGCGGCGAGTATAAGGGTATTTATGTAGCGGAAAAACAAGTGCATTCTGGTTCAATTAAATCACAATAACCTTGCCTGAAAAGGTATAACTTCAAAACGAGGCTAAAGTTACAGTATTGTTAAGGTTTCGCCAGGCTAGGACAAAGATAATCCTCTTTGGTTTAAAAACCATACCAAAGTCTTGTACCAGAAAAAAGCGAGGCAAGCGCCGAAAACAGCACCACCGATAATATCGAGAGGATAATGCTTCCCCAGGTAAATGCGGCTAAAGCCCACAAGAACGGCGCAAATCAGTCCGCCCCACAGCCACCATTTATTTCTCCGGTAAAAAAGCAGAGAGAAAAAAACAGCCATTCCAAAAAAGTTGGAGGCATGCGAAGAAACAAAGCCATATTCGCTACAACCTTCTCCGGGCAGGAGCCTTACCGTAAAGCCCAAATCCACTTCGGGCCTGCAGGGACGATGGCGCTGCACTAATTCTTTAATCACCTGCGAAGAAATAATATCACTGGAAGCAATCAGCAGGAGAACCGTTAGAAATACCCACCAGCCCCTGGTTTTGTAAGCATAAAAAATACAGGCCGTAAGGAAAGCATAAACAGGAATCCACACCCAGCGCTCGCTGAGGTAGTACATGAACAGATCCATCGCATCAGAATGCAGATTCTGGTTGATGAACCGGAAAAGGTCCCTGTCCCATTGAATGATAGTTTCCATGATTTTTTAAAGATATAAATAAATTTTCCCACAGATTTCACAGATCATAACAGATTAGAACTGTGTACATCTGTGAAATATATGAGAAATCAGGAATTACTTCAACTCCTTCCACAGAAGGTCTTTCAGCTTATCCAATCCTTTTTTCTGAAGTGCGGAGATAAACACATGCGGCACTTTTTTTGGCAACTCCTTCATGAGTTCGCGCTTGAGTTCCTCATCCAGCATATCGGATTTATTGATGGCGAGCACTACTTTTTTGTCGAGTAGTTCCGGATTGTACTCTTCCAGCTCATTCATCAGGATATCAAATTCCTTGCGGATATCCTTACTGTCGGCAGGAATGATGAAAAGCAAAATAGAATTTCTTTCGATATGGCGCAGGAAGCGATGGCCGAGGCCCTTTCCTTCGTGCGCTCCTTCGATGATACCCGGAATATCGGCCACCACAAAGGATTTGTAATCTTCGTATTTCACAATGCCCAGGTTAGGCACAAGAGTAGTAAATGGATAATCTGCGATTTCTGGTTTTGCGGCGGTGATCACCGATAGCAAGGTACTTTTGCCTGCATTCGGAAAACCTACAAAACCAACATCCGCCAATACTTTGAGTTCCAAAATCTTCCAGTCTTCCTTGCCTGGTTCACCCGGCTGATGGTAGCGGGGATTTTGGTTGGTAGCCGATTTGAAATTGGAATTTCCCAGTCCACCTCGACCGCCGGGAGCAATAATGAAGGTCTGACCGTCCTCTACAATTTCACATTCCACCACACCGGTCTCAGCATCCTTGGCAATAGTCCCAAGCGGAACTTCTAGAATAATATCTTCACCGGTTTTTCCGGTTTTGTGACTGGAACTGCCTGGCCCGCCATTCTCTGCGATGATGTGCTTTCTGTACTTAAGGTGTAATAAAGTCCAGTGCTGTGAACTTCCTTTCAGGATGATATGCCCACCTCTCCCTCCATTTCCACCATCGGGCCCACCTTTGGAAGTCACCTTATCCCTGTGGAAATGCATGGATCCGGCACCACCGGCACCAGAGCGGCAGCATATTTTTACGTAATCTATAAAGTTGGTATCCACAGGAAAAATTTAAGTCAAAGGTATAAAAAAAGCTGCGCGGGGCAGCTTTTATGTAGCGATTTAGAAAGTTTATGCACTTACGCCATCAATAGCATCACATAAAGCCTCGAAGATAGCATCTACTGTTCCTACTCCCTCAATGGAAGCCAGTTTGCCCTGAGCCTTGTAATAATCTTTCAACGGCAGAGTTTGTTCGGTATAAACTTTAATGCGGTTAGCAATGGTTTTTTGGTCCTGGTCATCGGCTCTTCCGCTGATTTTACCTCGATCGAGCAAGCGCGCGATGAGCTCCTGTTCAGGAACCTCGAGCGACAGCATGCAGGAAATACCGCTGCCTTTTTTGCTGAGGAGAGCATCCAGAGCCTGGGCTTGTGGAGTGGTTCTCGGGAAACCATCGAAAATAAAACCTTTCTTATTGACGCTGGAGCTGATTTTATTGTCTATCATACCAATCACTACTTCATCCGGCACAAGCTCACCCTTTTCAATCAGGGCTTTGGCTTTATTACCGAGTTCGGTACCAGCGCTCATTTCAGCGCGCAAAATATCACCGGTCGACAAGTGGACGAGTCCGTATTTCTCCAACAAGCGGGTGGATTGTGTTCCTTTTCCTGCGCCCGGAGGGCCAAATAATACAATGTTCAGCATAACGTTAGTTTAAAACAAGGCGCCTAATATACAAAAATAAGTCAATTGTTTTCTATCTTTGGCCACATGGAAAAACCCTTTTACAAAGGATTAAAAGTAGGTGTTTTAGGAGGTGGTCAACTCGGCCGGATGTTATTACAGAAATCCTACAGCTACAATCTGGAAATGGCTTTTATTGATCCCGACACCCATGCTCCCTGCAGGGAAATAAGCAATTGGTTTTACAGGGGCGACCTCAACAATGCGAAACTGGTGTACGATTTTGGTAAAAAATGCGATGTGGTGACCATTGAAATTGAGAATGTGAGTGTGGAAGGCCTGGAACAATTAGAGAAAGAAGGAATCAAGGTTTTTCCGCAGCCACATGCCATTAAAATTGTTCAGGACAAAGGACTTCAGAAACTTTTTTACAAAGAGAACAATTTCCCTACTTCTGAATTTTACCTGATTGAAGGCAAAGCCGATCTTGAACTTTTCAAGGATCAATTGCCTATCGTGCAAAAGCTGCGCAAAGGCGGCTACGATGGTAAAGGCGTACAAATCCTAAGAAGTGAAAGTGATTTCAGCAAGGCATTTGATGGTCTTTGTGTACTGGAAAAACTCGTTGATATACAACAGGAGATTTCTGTAATCGCCTGTCGTGGACAGAATGGCGAAGTAAATGCTTTTCCTCCTGTTGAAATGGAATTCAACCCGGAAGCCAACCTCGTGGAATTTCTCTTTTCACCAGCCAACATCAGCACAGAAGTAGAGAAAGCCGCTATGGAGCTAGCGAAAAAGATCATTACAAAACTCGATATGGTAGGCATCCTGGCAGTGGAAATGTTTTTAAGCAAAGACAATGAACTGCTGGTGAATGAAATTGCTCCGCGACCTCACAACAGCGGCCACCAGACGATAGAAGGCAACATCACTTCACAATACGACCAACTGCTGCGCTGCCTTATAGGCATGCCGCTGGGCAGCACCGATATCACCATTCCTTCCGTAATGGTGAACCTTCTGGGAGAAAAAGATTACATGGGTTATGTGAAGTATAAGGACATTGACAAGGCAATGGCTATAGGTGGCGTAAACATTCATATCTACGGCAAATCCGAAACCAAGTCTTTCAGGAAAATGGGGCATGTTACGGTAGTCGATAAAGACCTTGAGAAAGCAAAAGAGAAAGCAAAAATTATAAAAGACACTTTAAAAGTTATTGCATGAACGCACAGGTAGGAATCATCATGGGCAGCCAGTCGGATTTAAGAATTATGCAGGACGCTGCAGATGTATTGAAAGAACTGGGCATTCCTTTTGAAATGACTGTAGTGTCGGCCCACCGCACTCCCGAAAGAATGTTCGACTACGCTCAATCTGCTGCAGGCAGAGGGCTTAAAGTCATCATTGCCGGTGCCGGCGGTGCTGCGCATCTTCCGGGCATGGTGGCTTCACTCACTCCTCTTCCGGTGCTTGGAGTACCAATAAAATCAAGCAATTCCATTGACGGTTGGGATTCAATATTGTCAATTCTTCAAATGCCCAATGGAGTTCCTGTGGGGACGGTAGCGCTGGATGCCGCTAAAAACGCGGGCATCCTTGCAGCACAAATCATTGGTTCTTCAGATGCTGAAGTGCTGAAGAGAATTGTTTCTTTCAAAGAACAGCTCAAAGAGAAAGTGATCCAATCCATTCCTGAAGTAGAAAAGGGAAGCAAAAAATAAGTTCTGTATCCATTATAGCAAGTTGCCGTAGAAGAACTCCAAATATGAGAAACCTACGGACAATATTGATAGCCTTTTTCACTGTAGCCACAACGCTTTCCTTCAGTCCGGCTGAAAAAAGCGAGAAGCCCGGACTAAAAGTTGCCGATGTCATCGACAAAACTCTGGCTGCTATCAAAGCAGCCAACACCATGACTTTCACCTTCACCAAATCGGAAAGAATACATGGAAAAATGTCTGTTGGCTCCAGCGAAATCAAGATGGCTAACAATCCTTTTAAAATCTATTTAAAAACGATAAGTCCCGAAGCAGGTAAGGAATTACTGTATACACAAGGGGCCAACGACGGCAAAGCCATTGTAAAACCTAACTCCTTTCCTTATGTCACTCTCAAACTTGATCCCTACGGGTCACTGCTCCGCGAAAAACAACACCACACTATTTTTGAAATCGGCTTTAGCTATTTTGGAAAAATAATGACGGCTTTCGGACAGAAGATCAGCCACAAATACAGGGATTATTGCATAGTAGATGGTGATGTTGAATGGCAGGGAAGAAAATGTCTTTCAGTGACCTGCAATTATCCGCAATTCGCCTATATAACTTACAAAGTAAAAAAAGGTGAAACGCTCACCACCATTGCCAATCGCTTATTGATCAGTGATTACATGATGCTGGAAAAAAACAGTGAAAATGTAGACGACTATGATGACCTGGATGAAGGAGAAGAAATCAAGATACCGAATATCTACTGTAAGAAAATCACTTTCTATGTCGATAAAGAAAACTACCTGCCTATCCGACAACTGATCTACGATGATTTAGGCTTGTTCGAGGAATACCATTATCTGAAGGTAGTTACTCCATAAATCGGCGAGAGAGTTAGTTTTGGTGTATTATTGAATTTCAATTTTTATCTCCTTATCCGGTGCAACGTTAAAGTAAATCCAGAGTCCATCTGGGGAAATTGTATAGGGAATTTTCTTCAACCCCTGATGAATATCGCAATCTGATGATGGTTTTTTCATTTTGAGCGTCAGTTGCTGACTATAGATTTCGGGATTCAGCGCCGATACCAAACGATAGGTTTTCACTCCCTTTTTCTCTCCGATAAATTTCACCTGGGTGGCTCTTTTCTGCTGATGGTATTTAAGGGCCGAGGCAAAAGTAGTGATCCATACCTTGTCTTCTCTCGACTTCAGTGTATCCAGCATACCTTTCAAAAACTCCTCAGGCATGGCATCCCAGCCCTGAGCTATCTTATCGTTGTAGATAGAATGCATCATGAAAGTCAGCATTCCCCCTCCTTTTTCCGCATAATCCACCCAAGCGGCAATTTTCTCCAGAGTAACGATGTGCCACACCCTCACGGTATTTACCCTGTAGTAATCCATGGTATCAGTAGCGAAATCATAAACGATATTTCTTTCATCAAAAGGATTCACACTGCGGGCGCCAATATGCTCCTTCTGCACCATAGCGGTAACTTCATTGTTCCGTGTACCCATAGGATAAGCAAAGGTGAGGCATTGCGCACCAGGAACCGAATCCATGATAATTTTCCGGGCACTATCAATTTCACTTTTCGCTTTTTGGGAAGAGATGGACGTCAGACTGGGGTGCGTCACTGTATGATTTGCGATTTCGCATCCATGGGCCTGGGCATTGCGCATTTCATCAAAGAAATTTCTTTTCCACTGAGCACCCTGCAATGTTACAAAAAAGGTCGCCGGTAATTTCTTTTCAATAAGAGCTGGAACTACTATTTTTTCGTGTCCTTCCAGCCAGTCGTCGAAAGTCATTACTACAGCACAAGACTTATTATTGTACCAATTCGTGATTTCAATATCCTGGGCAAAAGAAATAGAATACGAGAAGAGGAAGAATAGAAAAAACTTTTTCATAGCAGCAGTGTGAGCTGCATAAAAATAAAAAGTCCCGCTGAAATTCAGCAGGACTTTCCTTTTTTTATTTCAAACGCTTATTCAGCGATTACTTCGAAAGAAAACTTGGCAGTTACTTCACGGTGCAATTTAGCTTCCGCTTCGTAAGTTCCGAGGGTTTTGATGCTACCGCCAAGGATCTTGATAGTTTTTCTGTCTATCTCAACACCTTGAGCTTTCAATGCATCACCCACCTGAACGTTGATTACTGAACCAAAGATTTTACCAGTTTCACCAGCTTTAGCACCCACTTTAACAGTGAGGGCCTGCAATTTAGCAGCCAGTTGATTAGCATCAGCTTTAGCTTTTTCGTCTTTCTTCGCTCTCTGTTTCACATTCTCTGCATGTACTTTCTTTGCAGAGTCGGTAGCCAGAACAGCGTATCCCTGAGGAATCAGGTAATTTCTACCGTAACCCGGCTTCACTGTAACAACATCATCTTGGAATCCAAGCGGTTGCATATCTTTTTTTAAGATTACTTGCATGGCTCTTCTTATTTTAAGTTATCGGCAACGAATGGCAACAAAGCCAATTGTCTTGCTCTTTTAATAGATTGAGATACTTTTCTCTGGAATTTCAGGGAAGTACCGGTAAGTCTTCTAGGAAGAACTTTACCTTGTTCGTTCAGGAAACGCATCAAATAATCAGGATTTTTGTAATCCACGTGCTTGATTTTCGCTTTCTTGAAACGGCAATATTTGTCTTTCTTTACCTCAATTGAAGGAGGCGTAAGATATCTGATATCTGATTCTGCTGCCATAATGATTATGCTTTAACTTCTTCTTTTTTAGACTTGTTTACAGATTTTCCTCTGAATTTCTCATTGAAAGCTACAGCATGATCATCAAGACTAACTGTTAAGAAACGCAGCAATCTTTCATCACGCTTATAAGCTAATTCAAGTTCAGCAATTACTGAACCTGGGCCTTTGAACTCAATCAGGTGGTAAAACCCGGTTGATTTCTTTTTTACGGGGTAGGCCAGTTTCCTTAGGCCCCAGTTGTCCTGGTGAACGATTTCAGCACCTTTTTGCTTCAAAAGGTTAACATACTCATTCACTGTTTCTTTCAGCTGTTCGTCTGAAAGAACCGGCGTCATCACAAAAATTGTCTCGTATTGACTCATTACCAATTAGTTTTAAAAATTCACCCGCCTCAAAAAAAAGCGGAGGGCAAAAATACAAAAGAATTTCTTACCTCCAAATCTTTTTAAAAGTTTAGTGTTGAAAAAAGTAGGGGTTTCAAGTTTCGGGGTTTCGTTCTTCAGGTTAGGAAGCCTTTAATAAAATGTGTAAAACAACTTGGAATTTGAAACCAGAAACTTGAAACGCATTGACTATATTTGCCCCACATGGACTCCTTTGTAGTATCAGCGCGGAAATACAGGCCAGCCACCTTCGATCAGGTAGTGGGCCAGGGATCTATTGTATCCACCCTAAAAAACGCTATCCGCAGCAAACAGGTAGCCCAGTCTTTTTTATTTTGCGGTCCGCGGGGAACAGGAAAAACCACCTGTGCCCGTATTTTGGCCAAAACCATCAATTGCATGAATCTCACCTCAGAGATAGAGGCCTGCAATGAATGTGAATCCTGCAAATCTTTTGATTCCGGACAATCTTTAAATGTATATGAGTTGGATGCCGCATCCAATAACTCGGTGGACGACATTCGTAATCTGGTGAACCAGGTGCGCATCGCCCCTCAGATCGGCACAAAGAAAGCCTATATAATAGATGAGGTGCACATGCTCTCACAATCGGCTTTTAATGCTTTTTTGAAAACCCTGGAGGAACCGCCTGCGCATGCCGTCTTTATATTAGCGACTACTGAAAAGCATAAAATCCTGCCTACCATCCTGTCGCGTTGCCAGATTTTCGGCTTCAACAGGATTACGGTCAATGACATCGTTCAGCATCTCGAAAAAATTGCCAAGAAGGAAAACATCGCGTACGAACCTGACGCTATACATATTATTGCACAAAAAGCCGATGGTGGATTGCGTGATGCGCTCTCCATTTTCGATCAGCTGGTAACTTTCTCTAACAAGAATCTCACCTACCAATCGGTAATTGGCAGTTTGAACGTACTCGATTCCGATTACTATTTCAAGGCTACCGGCTTCCTGCTGGAAAAAAATATTCCGCAGAGCCTGATGCTTTTAAATGAAGTACTTGCCAAAGGTTTTGATGAACACAACTTTGTTTTGGGACTGGCCGAACACTTCCGCAATTTATTGCTGTGCAAGAATCCGCTGACCCTTAATATCCTGGAGACTTCCGAGAAGAACAAGTCTTTGTATCAGGAGCAAAGCACAAAGTGTTCTGATGATTTCCTGTTGTGTGGGCTTGAAGTAATCAACGACGCCGATATACAATACAAATCCAGCAAGAACAAGCGTTTGCTTATCGAGCTATGTCTCCTCAAACTGTGTTCGGAAAACCTGGCCGATCTTAAAAAAAAAAGCTTCGCCGGTTGAGAATACCGCTGCCTAAGGTCCAGGCACCTTCAGCAGCTCCCGCTAAAAATCCTGTTCCTGCTCCAGCACCTGCCCAGCCAGCAAAGGCTGCAGAAACAGCTGTTGCTGAAAAGAAAATCCCTGGAGTTACGCGTGCCAAAATACCACTGAAATCGGTTAACATCAGTAAAATACTCAAGCCTAATGTTGAAGAGCAAAAGGAGGAAATAGCAAAAAATCTTCCTAAAAAAGAATTCAGCGAAGCCGATCTTATTGTGACCTGGAATGAATATGCAGAGATGATCAAGGCATCAGATCTTGATATTTACACCACGCTCACAAAAAACCCGCCCTCATTGGTTGCCAACAACACCATACAGCTTAAAATTTTCAATAAAGCCCAGGAACATGACTTATCGGAAATCAAAGCCGATTTATTGTCTTTTATCCGCAACCGACTGAATAACTTCGATATCAGTCTGACCACCTTCATTGAAAAAAGTACGGAAGACCAGGGCTTGTACACCTCCGGCGACAAGTACAAAAAGCTGGTAGAAAAAAATCCGCTGCTGGAAGAACTCCGCAAAAAACTCGATCTGGATTTAGGATTTTAATGGAAATGCTCGTCACCATATCATGGTTAATTGTGATAGGACTGGCGATCTGGAAACTTCCGTTTTTCGGTAAATTCGGATTACAGCGCAAAAGCATCCTGACTGTTTATCTCCTGCATGTTTCAGCTGGCGTGGCCCTCAGCCTCATCTATACTTATTTTTATCCGCAACGCAATCTTGCCGATACCTATAAATATTTTGATGACAGCGTGCACATTTACAATATCCTGTGGGAATCACCGGTAGATTTTGTGCGCATGATTACAGGCTATCATTGCGATACTGTTCAGCTCAAGCCAGTGTATGATAAAATGTACAACTGGTATGTGTTGAACAACAAATACCTCTACAACGACAACCGCACAATGATCAGGATTAACGCGCTGATGATGATCTTTTCCGGCGGATATTATTACGTGCATATTTTCTTTTTCTGTATGATGTCACTCATCGGAAAACTCTTTTTATTCAAAGCTTTCCAGAAGCTGTTCCAGGAAAAAAAGAATCTGCTTTTCATCGCAATTTTCCTTGTACCATCGGTAATATTCTGGTCGTCGGGTGTATTGAAAGAAGGCTTCCTCTTTTTAGTAATGGGTATTTTCGTGTGGAGCTTTGAACGTTGGTCGGATAACCTTCGCTCACTTAAACATGCGGGACTCATACTGTTTACATTATTCCTCCTCTTTTTCATCAAGTTTTATGTGGCTGTTGCTTTACTTCCCGGATTGATTTCCATCTTGTGGATCAAGAGAAAAAATTACGAAAAGCCTTTTATGAAAACGGTTGTCGTTCATTTTTGCTTTGTTGTTGCAGCGGTAACGTTCCACATCATCAGTCCCTTTCACTCGTTTTTAAACGGATTACAATGGCAGAAAAAAAGTTTTTACGGACTCGCAGAAACCATGAATTCGGGAAGCGTAGTGCACACGATGGAGCTCGATGATAACTTCAGCAGCTTTTTTGCTAATGTGCCGGAAGGCTTGTTCAACGCCTTTTTCCGACCATTTCTCTGGGATTCATTGTCGCCTGTTGTACTGGCTTCGGCGCTGGAAAATATTCTTTTTATCACTGTGTTTGTACTAACGATTTTATGGTTCAGACGACCCTCACCTCGTGATGCAGCTTACGTTTTTTTCTTTCTCTCCTTTACTTTAATTCTCTATACTTTATCGGGAGTGGTAACACCTATCATCGGCACACTGGTGCGCTACAAAATGCCGGCGATGGCCTTCCTGCTGAAGGCTTGTTTTTTATTGTGGGATAAGGGGAAACATGAAAATACAAAAATTGGAAAATGGATAAATAATTTGGGAAATTGCAATTCAATGTTTACTTGATTGACTAAAAGACCGCTTAGGTCACATTGTATTTCTTCCAATTTTTAAACTCTGAAGAAGTTTCGTTAAAAGAATTAGCTTTTTTTACTGCATTAAATAATAACAAAATTTCTTATTCGATAATCCCTTGTCCTTCAGGATGCCTGACTTTAGGCATAATATCATTCATAAAACTTATTTGTGGAATCGAGTAGCACAAGTTTTCAAAGATTCTAAAATATATTGACCATGAAATCCTCTGACCTTTAACCAAGTAACAATGGAATCGTCCTTAAGAATTATCTCAGCTAATTTCTCACTTAACTTTTCTCCAAGTGAGAAGCGATAACCCCATTCAAATAAAATATTATTAGGCTCTATTTCGCAGGCTTTTTTCTGCATTTTAAATGCTTGTCTTTCTTTTATCGGTTTTAAATCATCATCTACTCCAAAATACCATTCTGCGATGTATAGTATTTTTCCAATGAAAAATAAATATTCCGAGTTTTCAGAAAACCTCTTTCTCGAATCATTAAAATACTGCTTTAATAATATAGATATCTCTTCACGGTCAGTACCTGTGTATTGTTCTTCCAACAATAAATTATGTAACAAATAAATTACACTTATATACGCTTCGGAACTACTAGAATCGATTGAAATAACATCTTTCATCAATTCGATTGCAGATTCCCAATCTCTACTATTTTCATATTTTATTAATTCCTCTTTCCAAGTCATAAAAGATCATTTCATATATATTGTGCCCAATCGTAGAATGCCATCGACAGTATTTTAAGAAACCTTCAGCACGTGAAGCGGCTTACGTTTTTTTCTTTCTCTCCTTTACTTTAATTCTCTATGCTTTATCGGGAGTGGTAACGCCTATCATTGGCACACTGGTGCGCTACAAAATGCCGGCGATGGCTTTCCTGCTGATGGCTTGTTTTTTATTGTGGGATAAGGGGAAATATGAGAGCACCAGGATTGGTAAATTGATTTAGCTTCAATATGATTTCGCTTTTTCAGGAGAATCAATATCACCATTACCGAAAATCTGGATTTTCATGCGCGGATTATTTTTCACTTCGCCGATTAAAGTCCAGTCGGCATCGCCCTTGTACATCTGCACACGCGTGCGACCGTGAATCGACAAAGCCTGAATACCCACATCCTACAAGCGTTCGGCAACATCAACAATATGTCCCGTAATCAGATTTAGCGCAGCGTGATCTGAAATCTTCATTGTAGCGATTTGCAATCGCGATTTCATTTTTCATTCAAAAACTCTATTTCGCATCGGCTTTACAAATGCCTGAAAAAATGGTTTCAGATTACGCTTCGCTAAATCTGAAACTACTGGGGTAGATTTTGGATTTTCAGCAGTGAGTACGCTTTTCGTTACTTCTTCGAAGATTCACTGGTGTTCAACTCTTTTATTCTTACCTGACTCGTCGCCCGAGCCTTTTCCCGGTCTGCTAGCGCAGAATGTTCAATACCAATCT
>JBJTOK010000029.1:0-14807 GCA_046074525.1 Flavobacteriales bacterium | reverse complement strand
GCCCCGAACATTGCTTAATTCAACTGCTTTTTGTTTGAATTCCTTGCTGTAATTTTTTCTTTCTTTTTTCATTTGATTAAGGTATTAATTGTTTGACAATTTGACCTTAACTTCGTGTCCATTCAAATGTAGTAAGTTCATCTCGCCATTGCTATAATAGTCGTGCAATGCGGCGGTGATCCTAAGCTTTTCTTTAAAACATAAAAAAATGGTCGGAATTTCTTCCGACCATGACTGGCATTTCTGCTCTCCTTTTTTGTTTCTATTATATAAAAGAATTACTTCTTCTCATCAGCAACTTCTTCAAAGTCCACATCAGTTACTTCCTGATCGTTCTTTGCTGAAGCACCACCTGCATTAGGAGCACCTTGATCTCTACCGGCAGCACCTTGCTGGTAAGCAGCCTGGATATCAGCCGATGCAGCTTGCAACGCGTCGTTTACTTTTTGAGTAGCAGCTTCCACCTGTGCGAGGTCTTGCGACTGGTGTGCTTTCTTCAACTCATCCACTGCATCCTGGATAGGTTTCTTTTTATCAGCCGGCAATTTATCACCGAGTTCCGCCAATTGTTTTTCCACCTGGAATACCAGTGCATCTGCCTGGTTGAGTTTGTCTACTCTTTCTTTGGCTACTTTATCGGCATCGGCATTGGCTTCCGCTTCGCGCTTCATCTTGTCGATTTCTTCTTTCGACAATCCGGAAGAAGCTTCGATACGGATGCTTTGCTGCTTGCCTGTTTTATTTTCTTTCGCACTTACGTTCAGGATACCGTTGGCATCGATATCGAAAGTTACTTCAATCTGTGCCTCACCTCTTCTCATTGGCGGAATACCATCGAGGTGGAAGCGTCCGAGCGACTTGTTGTCTTTCGCCATAGCGCGCTCACCTTGCAATACGTGGATTTCCACAGAAGGCTGGTTATCGGCAGCAGTAGAGAAAACTTCTTTTTTGTTGGTTGGAATTGTAGTGTTGGCTTCAACCATTTTAGTCAAAACGCCACCCAAAGTTTCGATACCGAAAGACAATGGAATTACGTCGAGCAACAATACATCTTTCACCTCACCAGTCAATACCCCCCCCTGAATCGCAGCACCAATCGCTACTACCTCATCAGGGTTTACTCCTTTAGAAGGCTCTTTTCCGAAGAAAGCTTTTACCGCTTCCTGGATAGCCGGGATACGTGTTGAACCACCAACAAGGATGATCTCGTCGATCTGACCAACAGAGAAACCTGAATTTTTCAACGCCGTTTTGCAGGGCTCAATAGTTCTCTTGATTAAAGAATCAGCCAGTTGCTCAAACTTAGCTCGGGTTAAGGTTTTCACCAAGTGCTTAGGAATTCCGTTCACCGGCATGATGTATGGCAAGTTGATTTCAGTAGAAGTTGTGCTTGACAATTCGATCTTCGCTTTTTCAGCAGCATCTTTCAAACGTTGCAAAGCCATAGGATCTTTTCTCAAATCCAAACCTTCTTCTTTCTGGAATTCCTCCGCTAACCAGTTAATGATTACGTGGTCGAAGTCGTCACCGCCAAGGTGAGTATCACCATCAGTAGCTTTTACTTCAAACACACCGTCACCCAATTCGAGCACCGATACGTCATGTGTTCCACCACCACAGTCGAACACCACAATCTTCATGTCTTTTCCTTTTTTATCGAGACCATAAGCCAAAGCCGCAGCAGTTGGCTCGTTGATGATTCTCTTCACGCTGAGTCCGGCAATTTCGCCAGCTTCCTTCGTTGCTTTTCTTTGTGCATCGTTGAAGTAGGCTGGTACGGTGATCACAGCTTCGGTAACATCAGTGCCAAGAAAATCTTTTGCAGTGGCCTTCATTTTCTGAAGGATCATGGCAGAAATTTCCTGGGCAGTATAATCGCGGTCGTCAATTTTAACACGCGGCGTATTGTTGTCGCCTCTCACTACTGAATATGGTACTCTCTTGATTTCCTCACCTACCTGGTCGAAGGTAACACCCATAAATCTTTTAATAGAGAATATGGTTTTGGTTGGATTAGTAATGGCCTGGCGCTTTGCAGGGTCACCTACTTTTCTTTCTCCGTTTTCTGTAAATGCAACAATAGAAGGTGTTGTTCTTTTTCCTTCGCTGTTGGCAATAACAACCGGTTCATTTCCCTCCATTACGGCTACACATGAGTTGGTTGTTCCTAAGTCGATTCCTATAATTTTTCCCATTCTTGTAATTTTTAAATGTTTGGTATCCTATTGTCAATGCGCGTGCCATTGGAAGTTATGGGACAGCTTGGCACTTTTTATGCTTATATATAATGACAAAATCCGGAATCATGAAAAACCGACTGCCAAAACGACATTTTCATGTAAAACACCCCGCCGTGTTGCCGATTCCCTATTTTTTTTACCTTTAACCTATTAACCAGATTACCATGAGACTATCTACAAGACTTTTCAGCCTTCTTGCCCTCCCCCTTTCCCTATCAGCCCAACCGCTGATTACCAATGAAACTACGGAGAAAATATATTTCGACGATTTTACCGACGAAACCCAGAACTGGGCTACGATTAACGAGCCCACGATTAAGGCTTTAGTGGTGGAGGGCTCCTATTATATGGAGCGTCCCAACAGCACAAAATCAAGGGCGTTAATGTCTACTCTGCCTTCTATCAGCAACAAATTTATGATTAAAGCTTCCCTTATGCTCGGACCGGGCAATGGAGATGCGCAAACACTGGGGATTTTATTCCTGGTGCAGGGCGACGGGTCGGGCGGGTTTGTTTTGGAAATCAACCGTAAGGAGCAGTTCCGTATAAGAAGTATCGCTTCTTCAGGACAATATATCACGCCGGGCGAAGGCGGCTGGCTGAAATCGAAAAACATCTCTTCTAACGATTTCAACAAAATCATTATCAAGGGTTTTGCCGGGAAATTTGACATCTATATTAATGAGCAATACAATTTCTCTTTCCAGAATAACGATTTTAAAGGCGGTGATTTTGGCCTGCTTATCGGCCCTGAAGCCAAGGGAAAAGTTGACTATTTCTATGTCTACAATCTCACCGCCAATATTCCTGAAGTCATTAATGAAAAAGAAACTATGGCGGCCACTATCGACAGTTTGAAAAAGGAAAATGACAGCCTGAAATTGCAGCTCTCCGCCCAGCCGAAACCAGAATCAAAGGACATGCAACCAGTTATCAAAACCCTTGAAGAGCAACTCAGCAACTGCGAAGCCGACAACAGACGTTTGTTGCAGGTTGTTGATCTCCTCGAAAGCCAGAATGGAGGAAAGCCGGCAAACAAATAAAACAACAACGGCAAAAGGAAGACTATAATGGTAGAAAAATTCGACAAGATTAAAAGAGTAACCACCAATACTCTCCAGGAGATGAAACGCAACAAGCACAAGATCTCCATGCTTACTGCCTACGACTTTACAATGGCTAAAATCATTGATGGTGCAGGGACTGACATTATATTGGTAGGCGACTCTGCTTCCAATGTAATGGCCGGACACGAAACCACTTTGCCTATTACCCTCGACCAGATGATTTACCATGCCGCCTCTGTTATTCGTGCTACCTCAAGAGCGCTGGTGGTGGTGGATCTTCCCTTTGGTTCCTACCAGGGAAATTCCAAGGAAGCCCTCAACTCGGCCATCCGTATCATGAAGGAAGCTGGTGCTCACTCGGTAAAATTAGAAGGAGGCAGAGAAATCAAAGAATCTATTGAACGCATATTAACCGCTGGTATCCCGGTGATGGGGCACCTGGGTTTAACACCTCAGTCCATCTACAAATTCGGTACTTACGAAGTAAGAGCGAAGGAAGAAATGGAAGCCAAAAAGTTGATGGAAGACGCCCTTGCCTTGCAGGAAGCCGGAATATTTGCACTCATCCTGGAAAAAGTTCCGGCAGCTTTAGGCAAGCAGATTGCTAAAAAACTAAGCATCCCGGTAATTGGCATTGGTGCAGGAAAATGGGTAGATGGACAAGTACTGGTATCGCATGACATGTTTGGCATGAACCAGGAATTCAGTCCGCGCTTTTTGCGCCGTTACCTCAACTTGTACAATGACATGATGAACGCCACCAAAAGTTACATCAAAGACGTTCAAAACGGATCTTTCCCAAGCGAAAAAGAACAATATTAATGGTTGAAGTTTTATACGAAGACAATCACCTTATCGCCATCAACAAAGCCTCTTCGGATTTGGTGCAGGGCGATAAAACCGGCGACGAAACCCTTGCCGACAGGGTGAAGGAATTCCTTCGTGTGAAATACAACAAGCCCGGAGCTGCTTACCTGGGCATCACCCACCGCATCGACCGCCCTGTAACCGGCATCGTCCTCTTTGCGAAAACATCCAAGGCCCTGGCGCGTATGAACCAGATGTTCCAGGACAAAACCATACAGAAAACCTACTGGGCAATAGTGGTTCAGGAACCTCCGCAAAAAGATGATGAATTGCGCAACTACCTCGTAAAGAATTCCGAAAAAAATAAATCCTTTGCTTTCAAGCAGGAAATAAAAAATTCCAAACTGGCGATTCTCACTTATAAATGGCTGGCCACCGAAGGAAAGCAAACCTTGCTGGAAGTGTCGCCTAAAACCGGCCGCCACCACCAGATCAGGGTACAGCTTTCCAAGATCGGCTGTATCATCCAGGGAGATACAAAATATGGTGCGCCATCACCCAATAAAGACAGATCTATCTGTTTGCATGCCCGCTACCTCGATTTCACGCATCCGGTGAGCAACGAAAAAATAAGGATTGAAGCGCCAGTTCCTAATAATGTTTACTGGCAAGCCTTTGCCGGTGCATGATAGTTGGTGTACTTTTCATATTATCCCCCTTTATTACTGCATTGGCATATGCAGTACATAGCTACTATACCGATGGTGATTTAAAAAAAAGAAGGATCATTTTAAAACTGGCCAGTAGCCAGCATGAACTGTATGTCTTTACTAAGAGTCCGGTCATCATTGCCCGTTATCATTCTATTCAAAAATATCTCGAACAACATTACGATTATTACAAACATCTGTCGCCACATAATAAGAAAAAATTTGCGCTGCGCACAGTATGTTTTATGTCTATGACTTCATTTACTGGCCGAGAAGGATTCATCATTACTAATGAGGTGAAAATCCAAGTGGCTGCCTGTGCTATACAGCTAACCTTCGGACTCGAAGGATTTCTTCTTGATAATATTAAACACGTCCAGATTTATCCCCGTAAATACTACTCTCGCTGGGGTGGTACTTACTACAAAGGCGAATACAGGAAAGATGGCGTTCTGCGTCTTTCCTGGGAAGATTTTGTGAAAGGATTCCATCATACCACACCAGGCATTAACCTTGGCTTACATGAAATGGCACACGCTCTTGATGTAGGGACTTTGCACGACGAACCTTCCGATACTTTTTTCCAGAACTATTATTCCCGCTGGACGGGAGTGATTCAGGAAACTTTCAAAAGCATACAGAATAACCAAAACAATACGGTATTGCGCGACTATGCCGGCAGCAACGAACAGGAATTTTTTGCCGTTTGCGTAGAACATTTTTTTGAGCGTCCGCAGGAATTCAGGGACAATCTGCCTAAGATATATAACATGCTCACCATCATGCTCAATCAGGATCCGCTGGACAAGCATACTTCTCCGCGTCTTACCGACATTCCTGTTTTGGAGGACATTGATTTTACTATGCAGCAAAAACTATTCACCACCAAATTTGCCGTATCACGCTTCATCCGTATGATGGTGCGTTTTAAAATGCTGATTCCTTTAGTGCCCTTCCTTTACTACTTCTACAACAGTTTTTCTTCTTTCACTTTTACGTTGGCAGTAGCCTTTGCGCTCTTCCTGCTGAGCTATAAGATTTTCAGGAGAACGGCACTGGTGACGGCGTATAGCAATGGACTCCTCTTTACCAATCCTTTCAGCATTCGTAAACCGCACCAATTTGCAATCAATAATATTGTGTCGGTAAACCTGGAAACCAGCTTATCGGGAAAAAAAGCGCTGGAAGTTTATTACACCAACAAAGGCCGCTTCGGCCGCAAAAAATTCTATCTCCCTTCTACTGCCGAGAACATTAAGCAGGTGTTGGCTTTTTTGAAGGAGCATCATATCAATATCTACAAGAAATAGATCACACAAAAATATTTCTTTAAACTAGCAGGTGACCTTTTTACTTTTCCTTGATTAAGGATAAAATACTCTTTATTATGACTGATACCGCAATCATCGAATTACTCAACGCAGGCCGCGACGACAAAGCGCTGGACAAGCTATACAAACTCTATCCGCCGATACAGCGCTTCCTCATCAACCACGGCGCTTCCAAAGATGAAGCTTTAGATGTTTTCCAGGACGCACTCTACCTCCTTTGCAAAAAAGTAAAAGAAGGAAAATTCCAACTCACGTCACAACTCGGCACCTACCTTTTTGGAGTGTGCAAAGTTTTGTGGCAACGTGAACTGGTAAAGAAAAACAAACACATCAATATCGAGATTGATCTTTCCACCGAAGAACAACAGGAAGTCGCCGAACAGGAAAACAAAATGACCCGCGCCGAAAAAGCGCTGGAAAACCTGGGCGAAAAATGCCTCGAAATCCTCAAGGCCTTTTATTACGAAGGATTACGTATGGAAAAAATCGCCCAAACTTTTGGTTTCAGCTCCGAAAAAGTGGCCAAAAACCAAAAGTACAAGTGTCTTGAAAGAGCGAAACTGAAGTATGCCGAACTCAATAGTGTTGAACTTTAAACTCTTTGGTTATGCGTAGCGAACTCGAAAAAATAGAACTCATCGAAAGATACCTGCTCAACCAACTCAACGCCGAAGAGCGCAAACAGTTTGAACAGGAAATGAAAGAAAATCCTTCTCTTCAGAAAGAAGTGGAACAACAGAAAGATTTGATGGACGGAATAAAAAAACAAGCTTTTAAAGATGCATCTTCCAAAGCTTACAAAAAATACAACTTCAAGAAAAAACTGTGGCAGTGGGGCATCGGCGGCGCGCTCACTATTTTAGCGGCGGGTGTGATTATTCCTTTATCGGTGAACAACAGTGATACTGATCATCCCGAAGACATTAAAAACGTGATGGCTGCCGACAGCATCGCTGCTGCCGATGACAACACAAATCTGAAGATTCAGCACTTCACCATCAACACCGCCAAAGACACCGTCATTGAAACCGAAGGCGGTATTGTTCTTGCCATTCCGGCCAGCGGATTTGCTGATGCTCATGGGAAAACCATCAGCGGATCGGTTGAGATCGTAGTGAAAGAAGCCCTTACTCCTTCTCAGATTATTTCGGCAGGACTCTCTACCACTTCTAACGGCGAGCTGCTGGAAACCGGCGGTATGTTTTATGTGAATGCTTTTGCCGGCGGACAATCGCTTTCCATCAAAAAAGCCATTTACGCGCAAGTGCCTACCAATGAAATAAAACCAGGCATGATGCTCTTCAGCGGCGAAAAAACCAAGGACGGAAAAATCAATTGGGTGAATCCTAAAGCTCTTGAAAAATCCCTGGTTCCGGTGGAAATCGCTTCACTGAATTTTTATCCAAAGGATTATGAACCCACGTTGGCCGATCAAGGTTATGGCAATAAAAATAAGGAGTGGAAAGATAGTATGTATTATTCTTTTGCGATGAATAATGCCCCTGTCGATACTACAACATCAATACGTAATTCTTTAATTACCGATCTTAACGGTAATCAAATTTGGTACTCCGATTCTATATCATCAGAAATCGCCCGCGAAATCAACCCTTCCCGTATCAAAGCCATCTGGAACAAGAAATTCAACAACACCCTTCTGGCGACGAAAGAATTTGAGGAGCGACTGCAGGTGATCTTCAGTAGTTGCGATGCTAACGTGCTGAATCTTTACGTGAACAATCTCAATAAAAATATGTGGGAGATTGATTCTATGGCAGCTAAAATGACTGTCGGACAAGCACAAGAAAAATTCCTCGCTTTCGCTGAAAGAAAAGACGGTGGCGTGAAAATCAGTGATAACCGCTTGAAGGCTCTCGGTAAATATTACGAAACAAAACGACATGCTTATCAGGAAGCGGCGCAACGTACCCGGGAGCAGTTTTATGCACAACAAAGGAAACTCGACGAGAAATTCACAGCAGCTCAAAACAAAAGACAAGCAAAGGATGCTGAAATAGCGGTTAAAAACTTCGATAAAGAATTGAATAAAAATCTGGATGAAGTTTACAAACAACTCGGAATAAAGAGAATAAAAATTCCAACCCCTCTTTATTATTTGGTAACCCTAGACACTACTGGCTGGAACAACGTCGACAGATATGTTTTTGAAGCCACCGTAAAACGAGAAAGCACCACCATCACCCACAAAGGAAAAACTGCAGTGATGACTTACAGTCCGTTCGATGTTGAAGTGGAAAATAAAAATCAATACGACAGAGTATACAGCTATTTGCTCAGCTCCGAATTGTACAGTTTTCAGCGGATGAATGAAAGCACTAAGGGCTTCAGTGAAAAACTGAATGGCTTTCTTACTTACAATCTTGCTGTAGTGGCATACAAGGGTGACAGCATCTTCTTCTTTCAGCAAAAAGATCTACCCAAAACCGGAGGTAGTACAAAAGTTGTTTTCAGTTCCATTTCCCAAAAAGAACTCGACAAAGCCCTTGAATCACTTACCCAACAAAGCAAACAAAAAGACATTCTCCATGATTTGGAGTTTGGCATCCTGAAAGATAAAAACGACAAGCGACAAAAAGAGCATAAGGAAATGGAAGAGTTGAGATGGAAAATAATATCAGCGATTTTTCCGTGTGAGATGTTAAAATAAATTTTAGAGAATGGGTTCCCTCTCGGAGGAGAGGGAAGCTATGCACAAGAAAACTAGGAGGAGGTTGCTTCATTTTTGAGTACAAAAATTTCGCAATGACGTTTGGGATGAAAGAAGACACACCTATTCACTCTCTCTTCACCGAATAAATATCTCCGTCATCTAAACCCGATTGCAGATCTTTTTTCAAAACAGGAATCGTATCGGCGCCATCCCATTTAGCACGAATACTGTACAACTCCAATGGTTTTTGTACACCGTATTTATTTTCCTCCATCACAACGGTATCGCCCTGAATGCTAATAACACGGTAATAAGTATAACTGCCATCACTAAATTTTACAGAATACAAATCTTTCA
This sequence comes from Flavobacteriales bacterium, assembly GCA_046074525.1. GTDB lineage: Bacteria > Bacteroidota > Bacteroidia > Flavobacteriales_C > JAHEZL01. The sequence goes on along the minus strand of JBJTOK010000029.1, from coordinate 5,624 downwards.
ATTTGGGAGACGACAGTAAATGTCCTTGCTCTTTTGCATGCTTGTTGACGAGCCATATCGCCAGTACCATCACTACAAAAAAAAACAATTACTCCTGAAAACATGTACTTCGGTAAAATGGATTGCCGCTTTACATTTTCATAAGAAAGTTTTAAGTCACCCGATAATTTCTTCGATTTATATTGCGCCCCACAAACAGAACATACAATCTCTCCCGACTTCCAAACCGGAAAAACAGGAATAAAAAAGAAATGGTAGTAACGCTGATAAATCGTTACATCAATACAGTTCTTAGTACCACAATCAGGACAAGTATCAAAAATCCTTTCATTCCTAGTTTCCTTCTTTTTTATTCCCTGAATAATCATTTCGACAAAAATTTTAAAATTTCTTCCTTCTTGTTCAGAAGAGCAAAATGTCTTTCATTCTTAAAAAAGAGATGTTGCACCGACGGATGCTCTTTCAGATATTCCCTGTTTTGCGCGGCAAAAGAATCCTTCATCCCGCAAATGATCCGGATGCGCTTTGGAGTAAACGCTTCGGGATAGGCCGAAATAAACGTGAAGCTCCTGAAAGAAGAAGGATAAGTATTTATAGCCGCATTCACACCACTACCGCCGTTGGAGAGTCCCATAAGATGCACATTTTTAAAATCGATTTTCACCCGCTTGTTCACCAAAGGCAAATAAATCCGGAGAATATCATTAATATCAGAAGCCTTCCACTTTCCATTCAGGTCATCAGTAGATGGAGTAAGTACCACTGTATTTTCCAGACTCCTGAAATAATTCTGGTAAAACTGGAAATTCCCCATGTAGCCATGCAAAAACACTACTACACGCATGGGTTTTGCGTTGGGCAAGTGGTCAGGGACATAACAATAAAAGTGGCGCATCCCTTTGTAAAATCCAGCATCCTGGAGAGCCTGGAAAGGAGTAATCTGACTCACACATGGCTTTTCCATCGACCGCTCGTATTCATGCAAAAACACATTGTCGTAAACATTCATTTCCAACCACTCTTCGGCAATTACCCCTCCTGCAGGCACAGGCAGAATCGCCGAATAAAAGGAAGAAATCCGAACCACATCAGCTTCGGTAATAAAATTGCAGAGGTAGGAACTCAGCGGCTCCTCTACCCTGTTTCCCTTTTCATCAAGAAAAAAAGTCATTGGACTCTCCTCACTGATTGACCGCGAAGGGAAAAACAGGATAAGAAAAAGCAAACTCAGCGCAGAAATGCCTCCTGCCACATATCGAATAGTACTTTGCTTCTTTTTTACAAAAGGAAAAAGTAAAGCTGTAACCAGAGAAATACAAAAAATCAAAAAGCTTTTAAACACCAGGGAATATGCTGGCAGGAAGAGCAGCAAAAATAAAACACATAAAAAGACATAAATGACCTTCCTGAACATACCAGTTTATTTTCCGTGCGTAATCCGCACTATCTGTCCGTTACGTGAATCCATAATCAGCAAAAAAACGCCACCATGGGCTCCTTCATCTAAACTTCCTTCTATCACCCAATACACTTCCACGTACTTTATTTTATAAGGCTTTTGATGAAGAATATTTGTTTTACCATAAATATCAAAAAGGATTGGCTCAGCAATGGTGAGCGCCATTTCTTTGTCTTTGATTAAGATCGATTGCGTATTAATCACGTTGTGAGCCGACGAATCGCTGAGGGTAAGCATCACATGATCGAGAGCATCTTCAAAATCGGAACATTCAAAATAACGTCCATTGAACTTGTAGGCAAGATAATCGCCACTGATCTTGTTATTGATCACCTGTGGTACCAGTAAAATTTTCTCTGCTTCATCAAAACGCATCAGCGGTAAATCTTTTTGTGCAGTATCAAGAGCAATTTCAATCACCAGAGGTTTCTGTAAGGAAGTATCGCTGGTTTTTTCGTTTTCAAGAGTGAGGAGCACCACAGTATGACAAACCTCGCTGGGCGACAAACGCAGTGATTTTTCAGTGATATAATACACCTTCCCTTCATACTTAAGGGTTCCTAAAGGAAAGACCGTATCTCTGGCATTTTGACAATAGGAAACTAAAGGAGATAAAAACAAAAACAGTGATCCAATTATTTTCATGCGGATGTATTTACACTAAAATAATAAATCCCCTATTGCTTAATCAGCTTAAAGGCTTTTAAAATTTGTATAATGAGCAGGAAAGCGACACTGGCCAAGGCACAAACCAGCCAATCGGAAGCCGACATGGAATGTATCGACAGCACCTGACGCAAAGGAGCAATAAAATAAAAAAACCGCAATACTGCGGCACTCATCACTACCGAAAACCAAACGTATTTATTCCTAATCACTTCTGATTTAAAGAAAAATGTTCCTGAATTCCCCATATTGAACACCTGTAAAAGCTGACAAAAAATAAGGGTAAAGAACAAAATGTTATTTCCGGTGAGGGTTTCTTCATTTCGGTTGAAAAGAAGACGATTACAAACCACAGCTCCAATGCTCACTAACGACATCACCGCTGAATATACAATGATGGTAATCCACCTTTTTTTATCAATGATAGGCTCCGACACCGGTCGAGGTGGCTTTTTCATGATATCCTCACTTGCATCAGTAACACCCAATGCCAATGCTGGCAAGACATCAGTGATAATATTCATGAAAAGAATCTGAAGCGTAAACAACTGGAAGGGCAGGTTGAACACTGAAGCAATAGATATGACAAATAATTCGCTTAAATTACACGACAAAAGGAAAACAACGCATTTCCTGATATTTTCAAAAATGATACGTCCCTGTTTTACCGCTTTTACAATGGCCGTAAACGAATCGTCTTTGATGACCATCACTGCAACCTCCTGCGCCACCTGCGTTCCGCGCTGCCCCATAGCAATGCCTATATCGGCTTTTTTAAGTGCAGGCGCATCGTTGATGCCGTCACCTGTCATACCAACAATGTGCTTTTTTTCCTGCAAAACGCTAACAATATCAAGTTTTTGTTTCGGACTCACTCGGGCAAATACATGACTCGCTTCCCATTTCTGCTTGTCATCTTGCGACAAATGTTCGTAGTCTTTCATGTCCTTACCAATCAAAACCGGAAAACTCTTTTCATCGGTAATCTTCAGTTGTTTAGCAATGCTGCTGGCTGTAGCAGGATGATCACCCGTAATCATAATAACATTGATGCCCGCTGAATGGCATTCCTCGATGGCAGCCGACACCTCTTCGCGTGGCGGATCGATCATGCCTATCAATCCGGCAAAAACCAAATCTGAAGAAAGATTTTTTTCGTTTTCCGTTGTTGACTTATACGCTACAGCAATTACACGCATCCCCGCTGCCGCATGCTTTTCAGCTTCATCAAACCAGTACTTCCTTGTAGTTTCATCCATGGCCATTTCTCCTGCATCGGTTACAATCGACTTACACTTCGGAATCAGCTCCTCCGTTGCGCCCTTAGCGTAGGCCATATACTTATCGCCCGCTTTATGTAAAGTAGCCATGATCTTGGTTTCCGAAGAAAAAGGTTCCTCGTTGACTTTCGGGTTATTCGCACGCAGCGCTTCAATATCATTGAGATTTTCCTTTCCGTAGTACTTCAAAAGTGCTGTTTCAAGAGGATCTCCGAGCTCTTTCATTTTTCCATCAACCTTATGCAGGTCGGCAGTATTGCATAAAATCGAAATCTCTTTGATGATGCCTTCAACGTTTTTTACAACCGGAAAAATTTCGCGCACTTCAATCTGGTTCTTTGTAAGCGTCCCTGTTTTATCGGCGCAAATGACATCAGTACCTCCAAGAATTTCCACTGCCGACAATTTTTTCACGATGATGTTTTGCCGCGCCATTTTTATCATGCCCTGAGCCAGCGCCATAGTGGCTACAATAGGTAATCCTTCGGGAATAGCAGCCACAGCAAGAGCTATACACGATTTCAACATCGTCATCAATTCCTGCCCGTTCAAGATTCCAACAACGAAGATTAATACCACCAAACCCATCGTAACCTTCATCAGTTTTTTTGAAAATTCCTCTAGTTTCTTTTCAAGAGGTGTGGAAGCCTGAGCTGTGGAATCCACAAGAGTAGCCACTCTCCCTAACTCCGTGTTCATGCCGGTACCAGTGATGATCACATAACTATTTCCTTTACTGACATGAGTTCCTTTGTACAACATATTCTTTCGATCGCCAAGCGAACTTTTCTCATCAACAGGCACATCGTTTTTTTCAACAGGAAGTGATTCGCCCGTGAGTGCTGATTCATCAACTTTTAATTGCGACAAAGACCAAATCCTGCCATCAGCAGGAACTATATCACCCGCTTCAACAAAAACAATATCACCCGGAACAATGGCTTCCGAATCAATCTCCATCAACTTTCCCTCCCGTTGTACCTTAGCCTTAGTCATAGAGATTTTTTTGATTGCTTCCATGGATCTTTCCGCACGGTACTCCATATAAAATCCTATTACAGCATTGATGATAATTACTGCAAAAACAGCAATACCATCGATCCATTCCTTAAACCAGAAAGAAAAAAGAGCTGCCAATACCAGCAGCAGGACAATAGGATTTTTAAACTGGGTGATAAAAATAACGAATGGACTTACCTTCTTTTTTTCGGTGATGGAGTTGGCTCCGTACTGCTTCAATCTTTCCGCCGCTTGCGGTTTCGACAAGCCTTTCGCTGCGTCGATAGTCATAGCCGAGGCTACCTCTTCCTTAGTTCTCGCATGAAAATTCTTATCTGCATCTGCTTTTTGCATAACAGATAAATATTAGGCAGTGTTCTAAAAAAGTGTGGGATTTATAAAATTATTTTGTGAGTTCTTCGATGGAGACATCGAGGATTTTTGCAATTCTTCGGGCTAACAGTAGAGATACGTTAGTTTTCCCCGCCTCAATCCTTCTATAATTGGACTTATCCATGTCCAATTCCTCATAAACTTGTTTGGAGGTAATTTTCTTTTCCTTTTTAATTCTTACAATATTATCACCGACGGACTTAAGGAAGGAGTATTCTTCCTTGGTCCATTGCATTCTTTCTCTCGGTATCGGTTTACTTTGTTTGAACATTTCATAGACAAGATGATAGTTTTCTGGAAAAATTAAGTTGTCAATACAGACAACTAACTGGATTTTTACTTAGCTTTGATTAAAAGCCTATACCATGAAATATCTATCATTAGGATTTATAGCGATTTACTTGACCTTTGTTTTCGTTGCAAGCTTTTTTTATATAAAAACTCGCCATTCAAAGGATGAACAGCAGTCATATTATGAAGCTGTTGTAGTGGCAAATGGACCACATAATAACCAAAGTGAAAGGGAAGGAAGTGCCTTTACAATAGAGTGGTCATTCATTCGCTTTGGACTAAGTTTATTGATTGTGGGGACTTGTTTATTTATCATATCAGCAATAGGGAAGTATAGAGGCAAGCCGATGAAAAAAAGTCAATATGGCGCTTATGTATCGATAGGATTTGGTGTATTAATTCAAGTTGCTATTTGAAAAGAGGGTAAACAAGTGTTTGTAGATTTGTTTTGCGAACCAATCAAGAACAATACAAATGCTTACCCGAGATAAAATTATAGGAATATTTTGTTTGATAGACGATATAATGCAAAAAAT
>JBJTOK010000028.1:0-3286 GCA_046074525.1 Flavobacteriales bacterium | reverse complement strand
GAAGTGCAATACAATATTCGACTTTTCGAAATCAGCAACATTCATGGCGCCGATACGACTGTCGGATACCCAGGCACTCAGCACATATTTGTTACCCGGCAAAGGTGCAAAAGAGCTTCCACAGGCATCGCAAGGCAACACGGAAATATTCAATTTCAATACCGCGGAAGGACAGCCATTACTTGTGTTGTAAGATGCCACACCAAGAAGAAAAGCGGGACAGCAACTGTTTTATTAGATTAAATACTGCCACTCCTCTTTTATTGAACAAATTGCTAAAACAACTACCTTCGCCGCCCTATTTTAAAAAATGAAGCGTTCAAAGAAAACTTACGATACCAATCTCATTTATTTAGCTCTGTATGATGATGATTCCAAAAAGCAAATTCTTCAGTTCGTTCCTTCAAGCACCTATTATGGTTGGATGGACAGGGGTGCCGAACATTTTTTCGGAAAAGATTTTGCTGCCTGTAATCATGCATCGGCTATTGACATCGCTAAAAAATTGGCGCGATCGGAAAGACTTATTAAAGCTGCAAAAGCATTGTATCACATTTACTGCTTTTATAAATCTGTTGTTGATCATTTGCCCGATGCCAAAAAACTGTGCCGCGATAACAAAAACCTCATTTTAAAATCTTTTCATGCTGCTGCCAGGCACATCAGCAAATCAAGGGTTTATAAAACACTTAATATTTCTCATGATTTTGTACATTACAAACATACTGCTTCCTGTGCTGTTTCTGTTTTCAATAAATGCTTCAGAAAACATCCCTCGCAATTATCTGCTGCCGAAGTAAAAACCATTCGTGATTATTGCTCTCATCCTGTTTACAAAAACTGGCAGGGAGTATCTGTTTACTGGCAGATGATCAGAGACGGAAAAATTTTTTGTTCGAAAACCACTTTCTACCGTTACATCAACAAAATGGGGATCATGTTTTCAAAAAAACGAAACAAATGGAAACACTACATTCCTATTGTTGCCAAAAAGCCTTTTGAAATTCTGCACATGGATGTAAGTAAAATTACTCTCAACAATATCAAAGGTTATTTATACCTGATCATCGATAACTTTTCAAGGAGTGTTTTGGCCTATAGCTTTTCCAAAGAGATCAAAAGCTATTTGTCAACCAAAAATCTTATTAAGGTTTGCCGGAAATACGATTTACAAATAAATCCTTACGTTACATTGATCACCGACGGTGGCTCTGAAAACAAAGGCTATGTTAACCGTTTTGTTAATCTGCCTTGTGTAAATATCGTTCACAAAATTGCGCAATCCGATATTTCTTCTTCCAATTCAATGGTAGAATCGGTTATCAAACAACTCAAACAATACCACCTGCATATTGAACCCGACGATACTTTTGAAAAAGTTACCGCCGCCATTGATGTCGGAATCAGCGAATATGCTCAAAAACCTTTAGATGTTCATCACGGATTTACGCCCACCGAAATCCTTACTCAACCAAACTTACTTGTAAACAAAATTCCCTTCTGCGATCAACAGAAAATCAAAATCCTACGAGATAAACGAAAAGAAAACAATAAAATTAACCGTTGCAACTCATGTAAATAGAAATTACAACACATAAATCATTGTTGTTTTCTTTTCTTCATTTTCTTTCTTCCAATATGGCAATGAACATTTTATTGCTCTAACCTATTTACACTTTACATTTTCCACTTCCCTTGATTAGCAATCCTTTTAAAGGTTTTTCCTAATATCCGGAATGCTAGTCGGAATTCCTTTTGGTTCCGTGCATTCCAATATTGCACTTGCTTCATTTTTACTTTCTACATTACATAAAGTCGATTTTATTTCTGGAACCGCTACATCATAAACATTTTTTTTCGCTTCACTAATATTTGTAAAAAATATAGCAAGGATGAAAAATAGTATGTTTAAAAGTAATTTCATTTTATCTTAATTAAAAGCCAAAAACTAAACAGGGATTTACGTTTGTAGTTTTATTATCTTTTCTACTATAGTAGCAAGCATTTTTTTATGCTCGTCATTATTTCTATCATAACCTGTTTCTAAACTATTGATTAAAATATCCTCTAAACAATAAGTAAGGGCTTTTTCATTTTCAATATGTTTCATTATTTCAGGCACATAACTTTGATATTCATCAGATGAAATATCCTCTCCTACATCAAGAGGATCCCATTCAGCTAAAATTTGATTAATACCCTTTATTATATTTTTCATCTTTACTTATTTAAATGGGTTGATATATCCAGCACCTAATTTATTTCTAGTACCAGGTGCGTTACTAAAAATTGTAATTACTCTGTTTTTTGCAGCGTCAATAACTACAGTATTTCCATTCATCATATAACGCCATTGAGGATTACCGAATTTACTTTTACCCATTGTCGCTGTTCCTTCTTTCACAACCTTTAAAATATCTGAAGATTTAAAACCTCTGGTTATTGCCTGATTAACGGAATGCCCAGACATAGAAGATATTGTTCGAGGCGCAACCGTTTCGAGTGCTTGCACTCCCCCCTTAGCGGCTTCCTCTATCACAACCACCTCCGCTTCTTTTGTAACAATAGGCGCAAGGGGCTTAGTCGCAGAGGTTGCTCCTGAAGCCTCCCCTAAAGTAAATGCTTCTAAAAAAGCTACTCCATACCAACCAATACCATCCAATATTTCACCATTACTAAACGCATCATTTGATCTCTGGCAACTTCCCCACACAGGAATATCGTATTGAGATAAGCCTATGCCTGCTTCCTTTTCTTCAGTGGTTTTTGTATCAGCACTTTTCTTTCCAGGTACTACAATATCAATCATCCAACTACCCTTATAATAAGTTTCCTTTCTCTTCTTAAATTCTCCTGATCCTGAATCATAATATTCATGCTCTCTTGTATCTCCTTCCTGCGGACCAGTAGTTTCTGTTTCAATCTGTTCTTCCTTCTGCTCTGCTGGATCTTCTTCTCCTGTGAAGAAATTTTTAATACTCTCCCAAGCGAATCCAAGCCAATTACCTTGATTTCTAGGATCAGGATCATCTCCAAGCGGATCATTCAAACAAACAGGATTATTATCCATGGATGTATATGGTGATTGGAATGGTTGGAAAACCGGATCAACAGAAAACCATCTTCCCAAACGTGGGTCTAACTGTCTAAACTCCGTTGTATATGAATTCCCATCACCAGAGATTTCGTTGTCTTCCCTTGACCCCTGATAACCGTAAGAGTATTTATTAGACCCCTTAATTCCACGGCCTTCCTGGCGCATTCCGAATTCATGGTAATCAGCACT
>JBJTOK010000027.1:0-5078 GCA_046074525.1 Flavobacteriales bacterium | reverse complement strand
TTTAAGATCTTTGACATACATTTTTTTTATGGGAGTGGTTTTTGACCAAAAGTCAATTTTTTTCCACTCCCTTTTTTATTTCAAAGACTGAATTATCAATAGATCCCGGTGAATTAATGGCTTAAGTTGACGGCTATGGGACAATGAATAGAAATAATATCTGCATTTCGGTACAGTTGTTCCAGGCTTACAGGAGTGATGTTTAATTCCTTTTCCAGCTCTGGACGGGGTTGCGGATCATGGCCGAGGAGTTTACAGCCAAATCCCTTCATTATGCGCGCAAAGGATTCGCCAATTTTCCCCAATCCTATAATTCCCACCGTCTTCCCATGAATATCCATACCTGTTAGGCCGTCCAGACGAAAGTCCTGGTTATCAATTTTGGCCTGAGCCTGTTTTATTTTGCGGTTCAGTGCCAGAAGGAGGGTTACCGCTTGTTCGGCCACTGCATAGGGAGAGTAGGCTGGGACATTGGCTACTTTCAAATTCAATCTCTTTGCAGCTGGAATATCTACGTGATCATAACCCACCGAGCGCAATGCGATATATTTCACGCCAAGCATTGCCAGTTGCTCCAGTACGGGTGCAGAGGCCTGATCAGAAGTGAATAATACAACTGCTTCACACGAAGCAGCGAGGTGAGCTGTGTTTTCGTTCAGTTCCTGTTCAAGAAATATTGTTTCGTGTTCACTCAAAGCTTCTGTCAGCTGCGATTTATCGAAACCATGGGTGCTGTAGATGGCTATTTTCATAGAAGTTGTTTTAATAGTGTAAATACCCCGATGATAAGAGTAATGATGAGTACGCTGTGCTTAAATTGTTGCTGAGAAAAATGATAAAGGATTTTCTTGCCAATGAAAGTGCCCACTACACTTACTACCAGAAGAATAGGGATGAGATAGAGTTCATTGCTTTTGACGTATCCGTTGTTAAAGTAAACAACGCTTCTGGATAAATCTATACCTAAATCAATAATGGCCGAAGTAGTTATGAATACGTTTTTTTCTATGTTAAAGGCTGCAAGGGTTAAGCCACGGATAGCTCCCCCTGTACCAAAGAGTCCGGCAGTTAAGCCCGATAATGCCCCGCCGATAATTGCATTGACAGTTGTAGGCTTGAAAACATATTTTGAAATCAGGAGCAACAAACTCAGAAAAATAAGAAATACAGAAAGACACAGCTCCAGGATGTGGCCATCAAAAAAGCGACTCAGGTAAGCGCCGATGACTACGAAGACAATTGCGGGGATGCCTATTCTTATTATCAGTTTTTTGTCGAACCCTTTCCTGAATAATGCAATTTTGGCAATATTACTGGACAAATGAAAAAGGGCGGTAATGGCTAATACAGACTGGAATTCGAACAACAATCCGGCAATAGGTACAAAGAGCATGGAAGAGCCAAATCCACCTACTGTTCCTATTATTTCTGCAGCCAAAGCCAGTATTATAAAATAAAACAGGAAGTCCATTTTGATCCCTTCATAAATGTTTGATGTACTTTCATAAAAGTACATTAAAGGGCCTGAGAACTGGCTGAGGAGTATCAAGAAGAAATATGATCAAGGTCAATATTGCTCTTGTGTTCAGTAGCTTTTTGTTTTGCGTTTTTTTTTGTCGTGAAGAACCATTACAGGTTCGGCTCTTCTGTTGATAGGTGTTTGTAAGCATTCTTAATTTCTGAGCTGAAGTTTTCTGCTTTGCTGGCCGGCTTTCCGCTGGAAATTTTTTCTTTCATTTTCTCCACATGCTTTAAAAACTCAGCTTTTTTGCCTTCAAATTCTTCTTTGATATCGTCTTTTTTTAGTTCAAAATGGAGTCGGAGAATCTCCAGTTTTATTTTAAATCGTTCAATTTCATGTTGCAGTTTGGCGTGCACTTCTGCAGTGAAGGGGTGATTTTTCAATTCTAGTTCAAGTTTATTCAGTGCCTGAGTGATTTTTTTCTTTTGTTCAATAAAAGCATCTATGGAATCGGCTTTTCCGAGGGCTAACTGCAATTGCAATTCTTGCAGTCGCGACTGTAAATCGTCTTTTTCTCCTTTTAATTCATTCACCTTGAGTTTGGTTTCATGAACCATGTGATCGAATTTTTTCTTTACATCTTCGTATTTGTCTTTGGCTTCAGCCTTGCCCAAGGCCAGCTGGAGTTGAAACTCCTCCAGCTCAACCTGTGCTTTTTTAATTCCACTGATTAGGGTGTTTGCAATTTTTGAGCTTGTAGATTCCATGCTTATAGAGTTTAATTTGATCAAATAAAAGTAGGGGAAAGTACTTGCGTGCGATATGAAATCTATCAGGTGCTTTGTTGATTGTAGTCATGCCTGCAGCTGCGCAGGCCGACTTCCCAAAATGTAATGCCACCGTGCCACCTTTTCCTGGCGCAGCTAATCAGAGGCTCTTTAATGGTTATAGGGGAAATTAGGTTGAATAACCTAAAGCGCCCTTTTTCAATAAAAACTTCTTTTTCTTCGGGTGCGTTAGAAAACGTATTAATCATGATCCAATGAAGAAAATATTATTATTTGGTTTAAGCGCGTCACTTTTCGGTTGCGTATCCGATTCAAATGTAGATCCATTGGCGGAGCTCACTAAATCGCAATTGAAGGAGCAGGTTCAAAAGGCCGAAGTGGTGATGACTGACGAAGAGTTTTATGCTCACGTTCAGGCTATTCCAACGCCACTGCAAACCACAGCGCTGATCCAGGCTTTAGGAATAGAGTATGATGAAAGTATACTTGATAACCCAGATGGCGCCGAAAATACAGGTTCCTGGTTTGCGCAATCTACCAACTTAGGGGTTTTTGGAGCCGACATGGGTTATGCTAACATTTATGGCGAGACGAAGAAATCGATGGAGTATATTTCTTCTATCAGGGATTTAGCCGATAAACTGAAAGTGGGCCAATTTTTTGATTTTGCTACCATTAAGGAATTAGCCGAAAACAAGGATAATCTTGAAAAGCTGATCAATTCATCTCAAATGAATTTCGCCAAGATGAACAATTATCTGCAAAAGCAAGATCGCGGTAAAGTTTCGGTGGCGATGATTTTAGGTGGATGGGTAGAGGGGCTTTACATTTGCTGCCAGATCAATGCTAAAAATCCTAATCAACAAGCCTTACACGAATCAATTGGTCAGCAGAAACTGGCTTTGGAAACCATCAATTCTTTGCTCAATTTGTACAGCAGCGATAAGTACTTCGTTGAGTACAAAAAGGATTATGATAAATTGGTTGAAGCCTATAAAAATGTAGAAATAATTTATCATGAGGGTGAAGTTACCCAGCGTGAAGATGCGCAAGGAAATTTGGTGGTTGAAGACACTTCAACCAGTGAAATAAAAGTTAGTCAGGAAGATGTAGTAAACATCTCAGTTGCAGTTGCCAGAATGCGCAATAATCTCATTAACCTACAGTAGTATGAATAGTTTTTCGGCAAAAATAGCAATGATCTGTGGTATGATGGTGATGGTTTTGGCCTTTACCCCACAGGCAGTGGATTGCGATGACGAGGCCTTTCTGGATGAATGTGCCGCTCAGATAGCAGGATATAAGTTTTTAAAAGCCAATAAAATTTCGATTACAGGAAGTAAGTCCGGACAGTCAGTGGAGCTTTCTTCAGTGTTTTCAAATGGCAGTATCTACACGCTTACGGCATGTGGTGGAGGTACAAATATGATTGTTACCCTGTATGACAGAAACAGGAAAATGATCATGAGCAATTACAATAAAAACACAAAGAAGTTTTATCCATCAATTAATTATAAGTGTACTGCAACCGGAGTATATTATTTCAAGTATGAGTTTGAAGGAGGGGGGGCAGGCTGTGGCGTTGGAATTATAGGATTTAAACAAAATTAATCGTGGCAGAAGAAATTTATTTTACCGACGTTAAGCTTATTAACCAGACCATTCTCAATAAGTACAATGTTGATTTTTCAGGAATGGCATCCACTTCATATCGTCGACGCTTATTAAAAGCAATGAACCTGAATGGAGTTGCTACAGTAAATACATTGGTGCAGAAGCTGGAGGAAAGCGATACTTTTTTCCGGAAATTCTGCAGCGACCTTACCGTGGAGAGCACCGAGTTTTTTCGTGATCCTTCTTTTTGGAGGAAACTGAAAGAAGAAGTGTTTCCGCGTTATGCGTCAACGCATTCTTTAAGGATATGGCTGGCAGGTTGCGCTAGTGGAGAGGAGCTGTATTCCTTATGCATTGCCTTAAAAGAACAGGGTTTGCTCGGTAAGGCAAAAATCATCGCTACTGAAATCACTGAATTAAGTTTTTCAAGAGTGAGGGCTGGCCAATACCCCTTGAAAAATATGGAGATTGCCCTGAGTAATTACGGGCGATTTGAAGGTAAAGCTAAGCTGACTGATTATTACAAGGAAGAAAACGGGAACGCGGTTTTTGATCAGAGTTTACTGAACGGAGTGGTTTTTAAGGCGCTTCATTTCGGAAAGGAAGATATTGCGTCTTCTTTCGATATTGTATTGACCAGGAATAACTTTATATATGTGAATTCGGCGTTGCAGGACGCTGCTTTAAGTATAATTCAGAAAAGTTTATTCAAGGGAGGTTTTCTTGCAATAGGTATTAAGGAAGATATTTCCAATTCATTTGATTATCATCACTTCACTGCAATTTCACAGGAAGAAAGAATTTTTGTGAAGAAATAGCTTCGCTAATTTTATTTGTGAAACAGGCGTTTGAAGCACTTATGCTTCAAACGCCTTGTTTATTTTTCTTTGAAGCACCTTGATTGCATCCCTATCCTTGATTACATAGTCAAAAGCGCCATTGTTTAATAATTCATCAGCGGTATTCAAGCTTTCCTGACCACTCAGCATAATTACCTTGGATTTTGGGGAAATAGCAAGTATTTTCTTTAATGCCTCCATGCCGTTCATAGCATTAGGGTCTTCTTTGTCGAGTGTAAATGCCGGTTAAAATGACCACCTGAGGCCGGAGCAAAGTGACCACCTAATTTGGTGGCGAAAAAATTTCAAAGTTCATAACCTGCGTCGGAGGTTAAACAAAGGTATTATTTTCTGGTTTTAAAGTTCTGCTTTTTC
>JBJTOK010000026.1:0-48268 GCA_046074525.1 Flavobacteriales bacterium | reverse complement strand
TTTTGACCAAAGGTCGATAGGTCCTTCGGGAGTACCCTCAGGATGACATACGCGAGAAAAATCTTAGCGCAATAGATCACGTTTGTCATCCTGAGGGCACTCCCGAAGGACCTATCGACCCCAGCTAAAAACAAAAAATCCCTTCGATTTCTCGAAGGGATTTTTTATTGAGCTCTACTCTATTATAATGTCTTCTTGTATTTGGTCCCGTTAACGATAACCGTTGCTTTATTATCACACTCCCCATCACCATAATCAACAGTGATATCGGGTTTACCAGTGCTCTTGATTACCAATGTTCCTGATTTGATGTATTTGCAGCCAAATTCCGCCAAAAGGTCTTTTGTAGTAGTTACTGAATATGCAACACCTTTGTGGTTAATGCCCGAGCAGGTTCCAGACATGATGATTTTGAAAGAACCATTGGAAAGATAGAAATCAAAAGTTCTGCTGGTTGCCCAGGTAGACGAGGTATTATCAGGAGCAGTAACCTTTCCTCCCACAACATCATACTTCATGCTGTACTTACCACTAGTGAAACCTTTGTTTTCAAGGGTAGCAGTGCCTTCAACACGATAGCCGTCGATATAAAAATCTTCAAGGGTCACAGTAGTAATGGTTCCAGGAGTAGCGATTTTACCTTGTTTGGTGATGATAATTTTACCTTTTCTTACTCTTCCATCCCATGTACATCCCGTGGTTCCGTAATCAATCGTCATCTTTTTAAGGTATTTGTTCAGTTTATTGGTAGAATCCACCTCATAGGTAATATTGGCACAGGCGTCAGGTGTAGCTCCGGAGCTAATGCCGGTTTTGAAAGCCTGGTCTTCCACGTTACTAACTTCTGTGTGAACCACTGTATAAACATGCGTGTACATTTCATCGGAAGTTTCATTATCGTCGGAGCTTTCCACATTAGTCGCCTCAGGAAGATCTTCATAATCAATTTCCCTGTCTTTTGTACAGGAATAACTTAAAGTAAGCATCAGGGCCGAAGCCAGGAGCAGGGAGGAGGGAGTAGTGATCTTCATATAGCAGAATTTAAGAGTTCGTATTGTAATCTGTGCTTTAGACGCTCCTGTTTTTAAAAGGTTGTCTGAGAATAATGAACAAAACAAAAATCCCCGTGGAATACACGGGGATTTTAAAAATTAATTCCAATTTAATAACTAAATGGCCTCTATAAGATGAATAGGCCACTTGTATGTCTCAGGACCCACAATCACTGTAGATTTATCATCACAGGTACCATCACCATAATCCGTTGTTGTTGCTTGATCCGATAGCCAACTACTTGTAGTTACCTTTTTAGCTCCTTGTTTAATATAATTACAATCGGTGGTGTAAATTAATGGGGAAGTGATTTCTGTTGTAACAGAACCACTAATAACATAACTAAACGACTGAGTTCCTGATAAGGCAACCCTGTATACCTTATTATCCACAGACACATCCATGGTATGATGTATCTGAACGTTATTCACATAAGAATAGATACCATTATTGGTTAAATCCAGTTTCAGCTTGTAAACACCGTTTACAAAGCCTAAGTTCTCTAAAGCCAAAGTACCTCCAATAAACTTATTGTCCAATAACAAATCCAAAACACTAATAGTAGCAATAGTTCCTTTCTTATCCATTCTGCCATTTTTTGTCACTACAATAGTTCCATAAAAAGTATGACCCTTGTATTTAGTATCCTTATAGGCAAATGGAAAATCAATAGTCACCTTTTTAGCGAATTTGTTCTTTTTATCAGTAGAGTCAATTTCGGTGGTAACCACTGCATTAGGATTAGAAGGATAACTCCCTCCTGTTTTAAAGGCCTGATCTTCCACATTACTCACCTCGGTATGCACCGCTGTAAACAATTGCTGGAATTGGGCGTTAACTTCTTCGGCATTGCGCAATGTGGTATCAACATCGGTGGACACCTCAGGAAGATCCTCATAAGCCACTGGTTTTTTACAGGAATTAGCCATGGTTAATATCAGGGCCAGGGAGAAGGTTGAGATAATGATTTTTTTCATTGTTCTGAGGTTTGTTGTATTTAAAATCTAGGCTAAAATAGAAAGTTTAGCCTTTTGCTCAAAAAAAATCTCCGCGGGATACGCGGGGATTTTTCAACTCGAAAATCTTATTTATAACCAGTATACATTATATCTGTATGTCTTGTTATTTTCAATGACAGTGGCTTTATTGTCGCAAGAGCCATCGCCGTAATCAATTATCTTTTTCTTACCTGAACTATCCTTCAACTCCTTTGCTCCATCTGTAATATAGCTGCAAACGTCTGTCATCGTTAAAGGCGTAGAATAAAACTCAACATATTCAGTATTTTTATAGTCAAAAGTTTGAGTACCCGACATAGAAATTTTATAGTTGCCTGAGGTAACAGTTAATTCAATTGTCAAATCCAGATTCATGTTTATTAAACCATCCTGCGGACCAGCGCCATATAAAGCACCTTCACATGTTCGGTAAGTACCATTGGTCATGGTCAGCTTCATTGTGTAAACACCATTCAAAAAACCTTTATTTTCCAAGGTAATTGTACCAGTCATTGAATTGTGATCATGCCCAACACTAAACTTGTCAAAAGTAATGGTACAAACCGTTCCTTTCTTGTCAATCCTTCCATTTTTAGTCACGATGATTTTTCCATATTTCCTTTTATCATAATCGGACCCTACTCCATTTTTAAAATCAAGGGTCACTTTTTTAAGATATTTATTGGCTTTATCTGTTGAGTCAACTTCTGAAGTGATTTCAATATTAGGATCAGTAGGTAAACCTAAACCACTTATTCCATCTGTTTTGAAGGATTGATCCTCCACATTACTCACTTCTGTATGCACTACAGTATAAACATTGGTTAACAGCGCCTGAGCTTTAGCTGTTGAGTCGAGATATACTTTATCTGCTGCTGATACTTCCGGAAGATCTTCATATTCTACTGTTTTTTTACAGGAATATGTCAAAGCAAGGCCCGACACAAATGTTAAAGCAAGAATTGTTCTAATGTTTTTTCTCATGTTACTGGGTATATAAAAATTTGATATTCAAAAAATTCTGTCTAAAAATAAGAAGTTTATCAGTTTTCACAAATTTAATACGGTGAGCGCTTACAGCAATTCACACTGATATGTTTTGGTTTTGAATACCACCGTTGATTTATTATCGCAAGTGCCATCACCATAATCAACAATCATTTTCTCGCCCTTAATATTGATTTCTTTTGCTCCTTTTGTGATATAGTCGCAATCCAGTAAACGAACGCAAGGTACTTTATAGAATGTTGCGTAAGTTGAATTTTTGAAAGTTATGTTTTGAGTTCCCGACATTGATAGCGTATAAGCACCGTTGGAGATGGAGAAAATCAAACTCATATCAAAATCCATTTTCACGATGCCATTGCCCAAATCACCATCAGTCATCTTAAGGGCCATTGTGTAAGTGCCATTTACAAACCCTTTGTTTTCCAGTGTTGGAGTTCCGGTTAAAGCCATTCCCGCGATTTTGAAGTTCTCAAAAGAAATATAGCACATCGTGCCCACCTTATTGATTCTTCCTGTTTTAGTGATAATGATTTTACCTTGCTTGCTATAGCCATTCCATGAATTGGCAGAAGGATAGGAAATAGTCACTTTCTTAATGAATTTATTGGCTTTATCGGTAGAGTCGATTTCATAAGTAATTACAGCATTAGGGTCGGCAGAGATGCCAACAGCTGTTCCTCCTGTTTTGAAAGCCTGGTCTTCCACATTACTTACCTCTGTATGCACTACAGTGTAAACATGGGTGTAAAGCGCATCGCTTTCCTGAATGGTATCCAACACCTCCTGATCAGCGGCATCCAGTTTAGGAAGATCTTCATACGCTAATTTCTTGCTGCAGGAAGCAGCCATCATTATCGCTCCTATCGCGATCAACAGAGGGGTTTTGATAATCATTTTCATATTGTAATTTTTAATTTCGATGCAAAAATACCTTATTTCTTCTTATGGGTCAAGCCATTATGATTAACAGCCCCTTGTTTAAACAAGTGCCTTTTCAACGGTGAGCCAGAATTTAAAGTTTCAATTACTTTTAAACAAAAAAGCCTCCCTTGTGAGGAGGCTTTGCCGGAGTTCATCTGAAACTATCTTAACAAGGTAATGTGTCCCATGGCCACAGCCTCTTTGCCAGTAAACGAATCAGTGTAAACGAGTTTCCATACATAAACATCAATCTCTGCATCCCGCATAGTATTGGAGCGCTTGCCATTCCAACCTTCATAAGGGGTTGCCGATTTATAAATCACTTCACCCCAGCGGTCAAAGACAAGGAACTGGTAGTTGGTGCATTCATCGCAAACGTGATTCCTTCCTTTAGGATAAAACAAATCATTGTTACCATCGCCATTTGGAGTGAAGGCATTTTCAGTGAAGAGCGTGAAGGCCCCTTTGATATACACGTCTTTATTTATGGTATCAGCACATACTGAGTTTTTAGCGATCAGGATCACGGGAATAGTATCTCCATCCGGAGCGTCAAACAACACCTCTTCATTTACACTCACTGAAGTATCAGGAGCGCCGGTAGGACCGAAGTTCCAGAAGTAAGTACCCGCACCGGTTGACTGGTTGGTAAAGGTTATCTGCGGATTGTTGGTACTGGCCGGAATCGGATCGAAACTAAAGTCGGCCACTGGCACTTCGGCCACAGTAACCGATGCGCTGGCAGTATCAATACAACCATTGGTGAAAGTCACGGTAAGTTCGGTATTGAAAGTCCCGTAGTTGACGTAAGTATGCGCGGTAGAAGCATCAGGGCTGGTCACGGTTGCTGATGAACCATCACCAAAAGTCCAGGTGGCGGATGTTACTGAGGCCGTTGAAGAATCGGCAAAAGCCACTGTAATAGGCACACAGCCACCAATCAATGGTTTCACGCTTAAATAAGGTAAAGAATCGATGGTCACTTCAATAGAACCGGTAGTCGGACAAGCACCACCCTGGGTATAAGTAATGATATAAGTTCCAGCCGGAGCTTTCTTCGGATCGAATAAACCTTGCGTCGACGTTGCCGTTCCACTGAATGTTCCCCCCGCTACCACCGGCACCAACTGCTGCGTGCCTAAATTCTGACAAAAGGAAGTGGCAGGCTGAATTTTTGAATTCACAGTATCCAAAACCACTACATTAATGGAATCTGCATCAGGACATAAGCCTGAAGTACCGGTCATGGTGTATTTCGCTTTGTAAGTCCCCGCTCCCGGAACGGTGAACAAACCTGAAGCACTCACACCGTTGCCACTCCATGTGCCTCCACTATTCAAAGCGTTGATTTGTTTTGGCGCATCGTAAATACACATCGCCATCGGACTGGAAGTAGTAATTGTAGCATCCTCTCTCGGCACGACAGTAATGTCAATGCTATCCTTTGCACTGCAGGTTGCGGTTGCTCCGTTTACCGAGTACAACACCTTGTAGGTTGTTCCTGCGGTGGCCAGCGATGGATCAAACTGTCCGCCGCTGTTCAACACACCTGCCGGCACCGAACTCCAAGTTCCTCCTGGTGTTGTATTACCACTCATTTGTATCGTATACAAACCTGCATCCTCACACACCGAGGCGGCAGTGCTCGTGATGTTGGCAACCATTTGGTTCACCACATACACCGTCATCGTGTCTTGCACCCAGCACACCCCGCTGGTTTTGTAGGTAATCAGTTTTCCACCCACGCCTGCAGTGCTTGGTGTAAATGATCCTGTGGCGCCATTGGTAATCCCCGTTCCGCTCCATACTCCTGCACTCGACGCTGTCTCTACTTGTAAGGTTTGTACTGGATCATTCAAGCAGAATGGACCCTGACCCATGCTGATCTTGGCTGTGTCGATGGCCGACACCGCGATCAAAACACTATCCACTGCACTGCAGCCCAAGGTGGCTCCTGCTATACCATAATACACTTTAAACACCCCTGCCGACGATGGCGTGAACAAGCCCGTGCTGCTCACCATGCCCGCAGTTGGTAATGACAACCATGTACCTCCTGGTGTTGTATTTGCACTCAATCTGATTTGTTTTGCTATTGCATTCTTACACACCGAAGTATCACCCGTTACGATGTTCGCTACCATTTGTCCAAACACTTTTACTGTCGCTGTATCCTGCACCGGACAAGCTCCACTGGTGGTATAGGTAATCAGGTAATTCCCTGCACCTATCGATGGATCAAATGCGCCTGTGGCTCCGTTGGTGATCCCTGTTCCACTCCAGGTTCCGGCGTCTGATAATGCTTCTTTGTGTAAAGTCACCACGCCTTGTGATTGACAAAACGGTCCCTGATGGGTGGTGATTTTTGCAGTGTCGATATCCGTTACTGTAATCACCTTAAACGTAGTATCTCCACACGATCCCGCTTTCATATACCATATGGTATCCGTTCCCACATTGGCCAGCTTTGGATCATAATAACCAAAGTCTGCATCCACTATTCCCTTACCACTCCAGGTGCTAAAAGTACCGCCGAGTGCCGTTACTTCTATCGTGTCTTTATTCGCATTGTGGCAATAGGTATCTTTTGTTGAAGTGATGTTTAAAGTAACACTGTTCGCTACCGTTACATTGATGTTATCGCTTTCTGGAC
This sequence comes from Flavobacteriales bacterium, assembly GCA_046074525.1. Lineage (GTDB taxonomy): Bacteria > Bacteroidota > Bacteroidia > Flavobacteriales_C > JAHEZL01. The sequence continues at coordinate 41,635 of JBJTOK010000026.1, read as the reverse complement.
AAGCTCCTGAGGTAGTGTAAGTCAGATTGTAAGTTCCATTGCCTGTAGACGGACTAAATACGCCACCTGCGCTAACTCCTGTGCCACTCCAGGTTCCTCCTGTAGTAGAGCCTGACGTGAGTTTCATAGTGTAAGCCGGATCCACACTGCAGAATGGACCTGCTGGCAATATCTTGGCACTATCGGTAGCATTTACCGTAATGCTGGTAGTTTTGCTATCGCCACAACTTCCCGCTATGGCATAGGTAATGGTGAAAGTTCCGGCACCCGATACTTTTGGATTAAATTCACCTGTGGCTGTGTTGGTAATTCCAGTACCACTCCATACTCCGCCGGCATCTGCTCCAACTAGTGTTACCGTATTCGCGTTAGCACACATCGGACTTACCGCTGTGATCGAGGCATTTTTCTTTTGCGTGATTTGTACCGTGATGGTATCGTGCGATGAACAGCCATTGGCTGTTACATTGTAATGAATCTGATGAGAACCTACAGTGTACAACTTTGGATCAAAGCTACTACCCACTAAGGCTGTCGCATCTACCTTCCACGTTCCTCCAGCTGTGGCAGCCGTTAAATTCACCGCCGCTCCATCAGAACAAAATGGACCCACCTGCGTGATTGTTGAATCCGGTAAGGCGTTCACATTTGTTGTTTTAGTTGCTTGCGCTTTACAGCCCGCGGGCGTTGACGCTTCAACCGTATAAGTATGTCCGCCTAAGGTAGTCAGACCATTTTTTATTGCACCTGTTCCAGTAGCATCAACCGTCCATGTATAAGTAATTGCAACCCCTCCACTAATGGTGCTGGCGGCGGTTAAAGTGTGCGCTTCCCCAACACAATAATCGGTTTTAACCGGAGATAATGTTATCGTAGGCACCGAAGGCTGAGCATTAATTGTTACTATTACTTTATTACTTATTGGAGACTCCCCGCTACAAGATGCTGAACTTGTTACCGTGGCCCAATAATTTTTAGCAGCGAAAGCTGAGGTAGTAGCTACTGAATAAGTGGCAGAAGTTGCCCCGGTAATAATGCCATCATCATTGTACCACTGATAAGTAACAGTGCCGGTGGTCACCACATTTTTAGTAGCAGTTAACACTATTGAAGGACTCCCCTCACACACAGTTGCACCACCAGTAACGGTTGGTGCCAACTGAGTACAGCAAGATGTGATGGCTACCAATTTACCCTTTATACATTTTGATGTTGCCGACTCTTCATAGGTTGTTATACCAAAATCAACCGTTCTCCCTCCATTAATGGAAACAGTACCGGACGAATAAGAGGATGCAGTTAACTGTCCGAAACTTGCTCCGGTAGGAGCCGATGTAATCACCACCGAATAAGTTCCAGCGGATGGCAATTTCCAATCGGTAGGACTTACTGTGATGTTTTTTTCTCCAGTTCCTGTTACTGCCTGCGTGAATGGAGTACCAATAACCTGATTACTTCCATTTCTGAGTTCTACTGTTAAATTGCCTGAGTAAGTTCCCCAGGTGTACATTCCCACTACAAAGGAATTAATGCTTGCACTTCCATCGGTTAGCGTAATACTGGTATTGCCAGTGGCACTGCCATAATTTTGTGCCGATCGGTTATCGTTTATACTGGTTTGCGTAATTGTACCAACAGGTTGCACCCACACAGAAGTCTTGCCTGCCGCATCATAAGTTGCTCCGTAACCCAAGAAGGTACCACCACCTGCCGGATCGGCAGTATACCACGCATAATTTCCAGAAGTTGATCCTGCACCCGTAACCACACGAGACGGACAAGTGGCCAGAGTACCATTGGCATTTTGATAAGCTTCTACTTCCACAATAAAAGGAACATCTTTTTCTCTTCCACATTCATCGGTAACAGTTGCTGTTACATTAGTGGTTCCAGAGTTCGCCATACTCATGGTAAATGATGCCCCTCCATTTTGAGTACCTGTATTTGCCCCTGTAGCCACCCAATCCACATTGGCTGAAACCGAACCTGAAACCGACAATTCAAACTTCACGCTTTGCCCCTGGCACACGGAAGTCTGACTCAATTCCACACCATCCACCAATAATTTAGGAAGCGGAACAACCAATGATTTCAAAAAATTAGGCATATCCATGTTAACTGCCTGCCCCTCAATTTTTGCAGTGTTATTATCTTCTGCAGCTGCCTTGTACCAAGTTTTATCAACAACACCTCCACCGTTCGGATTGGTAATTCTACCAATATAACCAGTACCTAAATTTCCATAGGATTGTGGTGCAGCAAAATAAATATTTCCATCAGGTCCCAACTGCAAATGCCCACCCCTCATTCCACCAGTCGTACCTAAATCGACAGGTGCACCAAAACCAGCCCCTGTCACTGCCATTCTGTACAAATGACCAGGATTATTATTGTCCTGACCAGTGATTACGTAAGCGTATTTTCCATCGGGTGAGAACTCCATACTGTAAGCCGAACTCAAACCTGTGGTAATAGTATTCTTGTGCGTGAACTGACCTGTTTTAGCATCAAAATCAAAGAGCATCACCTTATCCCCCATGATATATGAAGCCTGCGTATAGCAGCCATTAAATTTCAAGGTCCCTATATCGTCATATTTTGGAGGCCAAGTATTGATACAATCAAAATTTGGTCCGGTACTAGAGGTACCAGAATTGGTTATTCCAGTACCCGAAACTGTAAACAACTGAAAACTGTTGTTACAAAGCTGATGACTGATTAACCAAAAGTCACTGGATACTGTTCCATCGGGATTCAACTTAGGAACACCTGTTTGACTTTGTGTTAAGTTGGCAGCTAAATTTGCCGGACCCGTAATTGTTAAATTTCCAGCCCCGGTACCACTTGTTTTTATGGTATAATAAACGGCCATCGGCTTTGTTGAAGCACCCGTACCATTTTTTAAAACTGTTAAGTAATATTCGTTTGTTTTACCCGGAACAGGAATTACCATGGTTCCTTGAGCCACATCCCAAGTAGCAGATGGTAAGGTTAAAACACTGTTTTTACCGCCATCATACACGTTATCCCCCACCACAGAAAACAACAATTTCCCACTTGGATCAGTAATAGATGTACTGCTTTCAGTTAAATCAGCACCAATCACAATACCGGTTCCCACCACAGCTGTTCCTGATGAAAAATCAATTGAAATATTATTCCCTAAGAACCATACATCAGCTTGAGAATAGGAAGAAGAATAAGAAATAAGGCACAGCAATAGCGTGCAAAAAATTCTTTGACAAAAGCTCATAAAATCAATTCAAGTTAGTGTGCGCCGCAAAAGTAATAAATTGACTCTTGTTTCGCCAGCAATAGTTAATATAATACCCCTCTCTAGAACAAACAGGAAAAGGGATAGTTACAAGTGCTGATAAAAAAACAAAAAATTTCAAAGCCCTTCATTATTATTTCAATTTCAAAAAATTTCTACTTTTACGATAATGAAAGCCTTAAGAAAGAAATTCCTAACACTTCCGCTCAGCATCTTTTTCCTGATGCTTTATAGTGGCGTGTATCTTTCATCTGGCCTTTGGCACCACCACGAAAATGGTTCAGCCAATAAAACTTTATCGTATTCTAAAAGTGAAAATTGCGACTATTGCAAACTCATTTCCAGCGATACTTTCGATGCTGAAAATCACGAGTTGCTTTTCCAGAAAAACACTTTAATTCTTTTCTCTCCTTCACTGACGGAAAACACTTTTTCCGCCAGCCTTTTAAATCAGCACAATAGAGCTCCTCCGGTTAAAGCTTAGCACCTGTTTGTAATTACGATTCACTGCCAACACTGTGAATCATTGTCTCATTCATTTATCTAGCTTTATGAAAAATCTTGTTTTATCTATACTCTTTTGTGCATTTGCACAAGCGCTATATGCCAATGCCGACACTACTCACCTCTTCGGAAAAATAGTAGACCACACCACTAAAAAACCCTTGGCCGAAGTGGAAATTTATTTCCCCGATCTGCGCACTGGGACCTCTACCAAGGCTGATGGTTACTTTTATATCGACAAGCTCCCTAAAATACAAGTGCTGGTAAAAATCAGCGCACAGGGCTATTCTTCCTTTACCGAACTCATCGATCTTTCCGCCGGGAACCACAAGGATTTCGAGCTGGAAGAAGAGGTAACCGAAGTAAGGGAAATCATTATTACCGGGACTTCCAAGGCAACAGAATTCAAAAAAAATCCTGCACCTACGGTGACACTCGATAACAAATACCTTCAGCAAAACCCCTCTACCAATATCATCGACGCGCTGGGAAAAGTGCCGGGCGTGAGCGCATTATCAACGGGGCCGAATGTATCAAAACCTTTTATCCGCGGATTGGGCTACAACCGTGTACTCACGCTTTTTGATGGTGTTAGACAAGACGGTCAGCAATGGGGTGATGAACATGGCGTGGAAGTCGACCAGTTTCTTATCGATAAAGTAGAAATAGTGAAAGGTCCGGCCAGCCTCATGTATGGCTCCGACGCCATGGGTGGCGTAGTCAATCTCCTTCCCGCCAATCCGGTTTTACCAGGAACTGTCAAGGGCTCCGTGTTAAGCAATTACCAAAGCAACAACAACCTTGTAGCAGGGTCATTCGCTTTTGATGGCAACAAGAATGGCTTCGCCTGGGGCTTCCGAGCTTCTCAAAAAGTGGCAGGGAATTATGAAAACAAATTCGATGGAAAAGTCTTCGGCACCAAGTTCAATGAACGCGACATCAATGCGCACATGGGCCTTTACAAACCCTGGGGCTTCTCCTACCTCAACCTCAGCATTTATGATAATCTACAGGAAATTCCCGATGGCAGTAGGGATTCCGCAACGCGCAAATTCACCAAATCTCTTTCCGAAGAAGATACTGCCCAAACCATTGTCAGCGACAAAGAACTGAATTCCTATGCTATTGGCGCGGTACATCAGCACGTGCAGCATTACCGACTGTATTCTTCGAATTCATTTATTGTAGGAAAAAGTAAATTGAGCCTCAAGGTAGGTGCACAGCAAAGTGTTCGCCGCGAATTTGAAAATCCTGAAGAGCCATCAACTCCCGGACTCTCATTATTGCTCAACTCCATCACTTATGATATCAAATATTATCTGCCCGAGATTCATGAGTGGGAAAGTACGATCGGTATTAATGGACTGTATCAGCAGAATAAAAATGTCGACGCCGAAGAATTCGTGATCCCCGATTATCAGTCCTTTGATATCGGCCCCTTCCTCTTCGTGAAAAAATCTTTTGGAAAAATTAATCTCTCTGGTGGAGCGCGTTACGACCTCCGTTATTTCAAAAATGAAATCAGGGAAAATCAGCCCTTTTCGGCCTACGAACATATCTTTTCCGGCTACAGCGGAAGTGTTGGCGCTACCTATAACGTCAGCAAAAAATTATGCATCAAGGGAAATATTTCACGTGGGTACCGCGCTCCCAACATCGCCGAAATATCGGCAAAGGGCGTACATCCCGGCACCGGCTTCCAGCAGTTGGGCGATGAAAACTTCATCCCCGAATTCTCCCTTCAGGAAGATCTTGGTTTCTTCCTCAATATGGAACATGTTTCTTTCAGTGCCGAAATATTCAATAATACCATCAGCAATTATATTTACAATGAAAAACTGCTGAGTTTAAGTGGTGGAGATTCGCTTTATATTGAAGGCGGAAATGCCTATCCGGTGTTTAAATTCAAACAAACCACAGCACAAATTTACGGTGGGGAAATTACGCTGGATATCCATCCGCACCCTGTGCACTGGCTGCATATTGAAAATTCAGCTTCCTTCCTGTATGCTTTGAATCTCGGCGGAAATGGTGCGAACATCACTGACAGCACACGCTACCTCCCTTTCATTCCTCCTTTTCATAGCAACTCAGAAATCAAGATTGATATTAAGAACAAGTTGGGCTTCTTCAGCAAACTCTATATAAAAGCCGGTGTTCAATACTATGCCACACAAAACAGGGTGTTCAGTGCTTATGGCACCGAAACACCTACTCCGGGCTATACACTTGTGGATCTTGGTTTGGGCGGGAAAGTGTTAAATAAAAAAGAAACAACAATCTTCACTTTCAACATCAACGTGAGCAACCTTACAGATGTAGCCTACCAGTCGAATATGAGCCGACTCAAGTACATGGACTCCTTACCTGTAAACTGGACCGGCCGCAGTGGAATTTACAGCATGGGCCGCAACATCAGTGTTAAAGTAATTTTCCCTATCAACATTGTTCGTCCAAAATAATACCTTTGCGCCATGACAGACTTTAAAACCATTTTAAGTTCAGGAAAAGACGCTTCACCAAAGCGCTTCCATCCCTGGGTATTTTCAGGAGCCATCAAGAAAACACGACAACACAGCGATGGCCGCGAAGTTGAACCCACCGAAGGTGACGTGGTAACGGTGTATTCCAATAAAGACGAATATCTTGGCACAGGACACTACTCTACCAACGCTTCTATCGCAATCCGAATCCTCACTTTCGAGGAAGAAAATATCGACCAGGATTTCTGGAACAAGCGCATTCAAAATGCAGTGAACTACCGTAAAAACATTGGTGTGCTCACTGCCGAAACCAATATTTACCGACTCGTTCATGCCGAAGGCGACTTACTGCCGGGACTCATCATTGACGTATACGGCAACACTGCTGTGATTCAAGCCCACTCAGTAGGGATGTACCGATCACTCGACAATATCAAAATCGCTTTGCAGGCTGCGTTGGGAGACTCCCTCCAGTCCATCTTCCAAAAGAGCAAGGAAACTTTACCAAAGGATTTTGTGCAAAGTCAAAACATAGAAAATGGTTATCTGCTGAAAGATGCCGAACCAACCACCGTTGCACTGGAATATGGCAATTCATTTAACATCAGCTGGGAGGACGGACAAAAAACAGGCTTCTTTGTCGACCAGCGTGAAAACCGTCATCTCCTCGCGAAATATTCCAAAGGAAAAAACGTGCTCAACACTTTCTGCTACTCCGGAGGATTTTCGGTGTATGCTTTGAAAGCCGGAGCTAATCTGGTACACAGTGTTGATGCTTCGGGAAGGGCGATGGATTTGACCGATAAAAACATTGCACTCAACCCAACTAACGGCGAACACAAATCCTTCACTGCCGATACTTTCAATTTCCTCGAAAACAACGATTGTTCAATTTACGATGTTGTTGTTCTCGATCCTCCTGCTTTTGCCAAACACCACAATGTAAAACACAATGCGGTACAGGGCTATAAGCGACTCAACATGACGGCGCTTAAGCAAATGAAACCGGGCAGCATCCTCTTTACTTTCTCCTGCTCGCAGGCGATTGACATGCCACTGTTCTATGGCACCATCTTATCAGCAGCCATACTTGCCGGACGAAAAGTACGCGTGATGCACCAGCTTTCGCAACCCGCCGATCACCCGATAAACATTTACCATCAGGAGAGTTCGTATTTGAAGGGATTGGTATTGGAAGTGGAGTAAATCATGCCTATCACCAACGATACTCGATCTGCTATTTTTTCAATTCTTAAAAGGAATCTTGAAAAAATTTGTCCGCCCATGGTGATTGAAAAAAAAGGAGAGTTATCAATAACAATTATTGGCAACAAACCTGTGCCCTATGGATCAAAAAAGGTGATTGTGCCCGGAATGTATTTCGTTTCTGTGGAGCAGAGAAAGGACTCCGTGGTTTTTTATTTTTTTCCCGGATATATGAATGCGGAAGCCTACATCAATAAAGCTCCGGATTTATGGAAATGTTTGAAAGGCAAAACCTGTTTTCACTTTAAAAAGGAAAGTGATGTCAACGAAAAAGAGCTGGCAGCTATTTTGAAGATTGGCGTTGATGCGTGGAAGAAGATGGGGTATATGAAGTAAATCTTTCAGGTGTGGTTAGAAAACCGAAGCTGCGCCTCTCGTCTTAATCTTAAATCTCTTGAAGGAGAGCAACAATATACTACCTACCCAAACTTTCAAATATAAACCACGGAAGCACAGAGATCACAGAGGGCTTAAAAGAATAAGCTCTGTGACCTCTGTGTCTGCGGTTATTTTTTGGTTAACAAAGTATATGAGTATCTGGAGGAGAGAGGCAACTTCGGTCTTCTAACCATAATGCAAAAATCCCATGATAATCCCTACACCACCTCGATCCCCGATTTTTCCTTAATCGTCTTCTTTATCCATCTATCCACTTCAAGTTTCTCCACTATCGTGAGATCAGAAAAATCCATCGCCAATCCATCAACACCCAAGGTCTTTTTGAGTTTGCCATAAACCGATGTCTCTTCTTTTTTCCCACGCACAAATAAATCACCCGATGTTTGATATCCCTTTTCAGGATTGAAGGACAGCGATACCCCACTTATTTCCGACAATGAAATATTTTCTGATCTACGTACATTTCCCTGTAAATCCTCCTCAGAATAAACGAACTCATTACGACCAATAGAAAATGAATAGCGCGTACGAAGATCCTTAATCATTTTTTTTACTATCATAAACATCACCAGCAGATACACACAAAAAATAAATCCCGCCACCACGTACACAAAACCATCATCCATAAAACCATCCAGAATGAAATTTCCTATTGAAAAAAACAATACTGAAAAGCCAAGCAAAACTAGGGGAGTTAAAATGTTCAACTTATTTTTCCAGCGGATAATACTCTTATTGTGCGTGCTTTCTTTATGAATTTTATCCGTTAACCATGGCTGCGGTATATTTTGCGAATGCTTACCAAGATTTACTTTTTTCAGTAACTCTTCCAGTATCTTGTTGGCTCTATCAGGTGAAGAAGATTTATGCAGGTACCAGGTTCCGCCGTCTTTCCTGCGCAGGATAACATGCCAGCTGTAAATCCTGTTGTTCATCCGTGTATTGCTGCTGGAAGAATATTCGGATTCCTCGCTTACATAAAAATCACTGATTTCTTCATAAGGAATAAATCCCGACTCTAATGCATTGTCGGCATGCTGCACTTGAACATAACCTTTATCGTTATTAAAAATGATCCACTTTGGAATTCTTTTTTTTGTGCTTGAAGTGTAGTTAAACCCGGCAATAACTCCAATACCTCCCATTACTAAAAAAATAATGCGAATGAAATTCAACGGACTCGCTGCATCGGGCCAAAATAAAAAAACACAAAGCGATATGATAATAAAGATGAACCCCACAACAATAAACATTGCACTGGCCCAAGCTGTTCCAGCCCTTTTTAAAACGACACTACCTAAAGAAACACTATTGATATTGTATGACATATTTTCACTTTTCCAGAAGCATTAAATATAGCTTTCCTATCTTTAAAAAAAAACAAGCTCATGTCATTTTCCTCTCTCGGCTTATCTCCTTCTTTATTAAAAGCGCTCGCTCTCCAAAATTATACCGAGCCCTACCCTATCCAAACCGAAGCGATTCCTGTAATTTTAAAAAGAAAGGATGTGCTGGGCATTGCACAAACCGGTTCGGGAAAAACAGCGAGTTATGTTTTGCCGGTTTTAATGCATTTACAAAATAAGGTATTGTCGAAAAACCGTCACGTAGATGTTTTGGTGTTGGTACCCACACGCGAATTGGCAGTGCAGGTGCAGCAGGTGTTTCACAGTTTCAGTCAGCCCCTGCCCGAAAGAATCAAATCCTTTGCAGTATATGGCGGTGTATCTATCAATCCGCAAATGATGGCTTTGCAAGGCGTGCAGGTTTTAGTAGCAACTCCGGGAAGATTGCTTGAGCTGGTGGAAAATAATGCTGTGAAATTATCAGCAGCAGACACCTTGATTTTGGATGAAGCCGATAAAATGCTCGATCTCGGATTTAAAGACGAAGTAGATAAAATATTGGCGCTCCTGCCCAAAAAACGACAAAACCTGTTGTTTTCGGCTACGCTGAATGCCGACGTAAACAACATCACGCAATTGCTGCTGCACGATCCGGTGGTGATCAAAATTGAAGAAGAAAAAGAAAACATTGATTTGATCACACAAAGCGCCTATGCGGTGAGCGAAGCGGAAAAAGGTCCGCTCCTGCGGCAACTCATCAAAAGCAAAAACATGAAACAGGTTTTGGTTTTTACTTCTTCTACTTACAAGGCCGATCATGTGGCCGATAAACTTCGTAAAAACGGACTCAATGCGCAAGCCATCCACAGCAAAAAGAGTCAGGGCGCACGCACCGAAGCACTTAAACAATTTAAAGGCGGAGCGATTACTGTGCTGGTTGCTACCGACTTGATTTCGCGCGGTATTGACATTAAGTTTTTACCATTTGTGATCAACTACGAGTTACCACGTTCACCCAAAGATTACATCCACCGCATCGGTCGTACCGGTCGCGCCGAAGCCCCAGGAGAAGCCATTTCCTTCATCACTCCGGATGACGAACACCATTTTAAAATCATACAAAAAAAGATGGGGAAAGTCGTGCCTTTCAATGATATTAGTGTTATATTGGGAAAAGAATAACCTCATTCTTATCTGGCAATAATGACACTCACGCGCGCAGTTAAAATGCTGCTATTGGTATTTATTGGACTATCCCTTCCTGGCTGGTCGAACTATGCCACTCATTATTATACTGTAAGTAACGGACTCTCCAGTAATACTATCAACGCTATTTATCAGGACAAGTCGGGACTTATATGGATAGGTACCGATGACGGACTAAATGTATTCGACGGCTATACTTTCCGTGTTTTCCGCAACGAGCCCGGAAACAGCAAATCCATTCATCACAACAAAATCATTTACATCAGGGAGGATTCAAAAGGCAATTTGTGGGTGGGTACCAGCACAGCGCTGAGTAAATACAATGCAGCCGACAATACTTTCTTGAATTTCTTCATTAACAAAAGCGACAAAGGTTATGCGCTAATGCCGCACAACAAGGATCAGAATAAATTCTCCATGTTTGAGATGGATGACAAAGATCAGTTGTGGACCAGCGTGGGCAATGGATTAATGATGATCAATCCTTCCCGAAATGAAGTAAAAACCTTTGAGCAGCCTGCTAATTCAGGTAAAATAGTCAATCATATTCTTAAAGTCAGCGACAATGAAATATTGATCGGCAGCTCTGACGAAGGATTGGATATTTTAAATCTCTCTACAAAAAAAATAAAACACCTGCACTCACTCCATCAAAGCAACATCAGCTTTATGGCGAAAGGTGACAATAAAATTTGGATAGGATCTTACGGAAAAGGTCCGGGTATTCTGGATATACTAAATGACCAATTTCAATCGCTGGTTATCGAAGACTATGTTTCACAAAAGTACCGGCTCAATAATATCCTGTGCGGCTTGCATTCTTCCAACAAGGAAATATATCTTGGCAATGAATCGGGATTGTTTCTGTACAATGCCACGAGTAAGAATTTCACTTTAGCAACCGACAATACCTTTTTTTCCTCCAAGTCGCTGGTGCATTATGGTTCGCGCTATATCATGGAAGACAAGCAGGGGAATTTATGGATAGGCACTTACCGTGAGGGACTCATTTACATCCAAAAAAATGCATCGGGCTTTAACGTATTGAAAGACATGCAGCCTTCTTCCAATTTGAATCTGGGATACGTCAATGCCATTATTCAGGATGGTAAAAATATTTTGATCGCCAGTGGTGAAAGGGGCCTCATCAGCTTTGATCCCGACAGCAAAAATTTCTCCTGCTATAACATCGGCGAAGCACCATACAAGTTGCAGAGCAGGGAATTGTGCTATCTATTTAAGCATTCATCAGGAACACTGTGGATGGGCTCAGCCAATGCTGGAGTGTGCATGTATGATCCTGCCACTAAAAAAAGTAAAATACTCACCTTTGCCCCTCCCGATAAAAACTACAATTCCGGAAACCAAACCATGGCCATCCTGGAAGACAACGATAAAAACATCTGGATTGCTACCGAAGGCGATGGTGTAAAAATCATTAACCCGAAAGATTTTTCGGTAAAGCACCTGCATCATGATCCTCAAGATAAAAACAGCATTGCAAGCAATTGGGTACGCAGCCTTCTAAAAGATCAGCATGGCAATATCTGGATAGGAACTGTATGGGGACTCAGCAAATGGAACAAAAAAGAAAATAAAATTTTCAATTTTCTTGCCGATGAATCTTCCTCACAAAAACTGCAGGACAATACCATCACGCATATCGTTGAAGACAAGAAAGGCACAATATGGCTCGCCACTGCGAAAGGCTTGCATCAGCTAAAGCCAAATGGTCCCGAAGAAAAATATACCTTCAGGAATTTCTCGTCCCGCGACGGACTCAACAACAACACCATTCACGCTATCGCTGAGGATCACAACGGAAATATATGGGTAACTACCAACGGCGGAATTTCTCTGCTCAACACAAAAACAAACGCCATTATCAATTATCCGTTTTCCGATTTACCCATCAATTTCTTCTGCGAAAAAAGTGTGTGCGTTACTGCATCAGGAATGGTGATGTTTGGAGGAATTAACAAACTCATTTATTTTGATCCCAACCAGCTGCAATCCACCAACAATAAGCTGGAAGCGCAAATCAGCGAGCTGAGACTTTTCAATGAATTGGTGCTGCCGGGAGATACCATCAACGACCGTATACTGCTAAGCTCTTCCATCAACAGCACCCAGGAACTCGAACTCAACTACGAAGAAAATGTTTTGTCCTTTCTCCTTTCCGCTATTTATTATGAAGATCCAAACGGACTCGAGTACAGCTATATGCTTGAAGGCTTTAACAATGAATGGCTGCACACTTCGGCCAGCAACCGATTGGTGACTTATACCCACCTCGCTCCGGGATCATACACCTTCCGCGTTAAGGTGAAAAACCGAAACGGAATCGAAACAGGAAAGGAAAAAACATTGACTATTACTATTCTTCCTCCATGGTGGCGCAGTAATCTCGCATACCTGTTTTACACCGCACTTTTTATTTTCCTGCTGTGGTTGTACCGACATGTTACTTTAAAACAACTCCAACTCAAACAGGAGGTGGAACTGCAAAAAGCAGCCGTGGAAAAACAGGAAGAACTCATCAGCGCGAAAATGGAATTTTACACCAACGTGTCGCATGAATTCAAAACACCGCTAACACTCATCCAGGGTCCGATTGACAAACTTATCCGTGAAGACAAAGATGCCGAGCGTCAGAATATGTACGGACTGATGAAACAAAATACTTTGCGACTCAAAAAGTATATAGATGAGATTTTGCTGTTCCGAAAAATTCAAACACAAAACCAGGAACTGAAAATCAGTCACCAGGATTTCCTACTCTTTATTCAGCCTATTGCCGATTCCTTTCGCTTCCAGGCGCAAACACGCAACATCACTTTTGAAAACACAAGTAACAGCAAATCTATTTACGCCTGGTTTGATGAAGAGAAAATGGAAAAAGTGCTGATGAACCTTTTGTCGAACGCGGTGAAATATACGCCCGACAATGGAAAGGTGACACTCACCATCAACAGTATCAATGGCGATGAAAACATCCGAATTACAGTGAGCGATACCGGTCCGGGCATTCCTGAAAACGAAAAGGAAAAAATATTTGACGAATTTTATCAATCGAAAATCAATCCGAATATTGAAGGAATTGGCATTGGTTTGTCTTTAGTAAAAGGATTGATTTCACTGCATAAGGGAACTATCGATGTTGAATCAGAAAAAGGAAAAGGCTGTACTTTCAGCGTGGTAATTCCTATCAGCAAAGAAGCATATAAGGACAATGAAATCAGCGAAAAGAGGATTAGTGTAGTGAACGAAACCATTGCCATGCCGCAATCAACAACAAAAAGCATCGCTGCAAAAACCAACTACAAAATCCTGATTGTCGACGATAACAACGACATCCGCTCATTCCTCAAAGACGAACTGAAAAACATCTACAACATCCTTGAAGCTGAAAACGGAAAAGCAGCGCTGGAGCTCCTTGCGAATGAACGTCCCGATTTAATCATCAGCGATGTGATGATGCCTGAGATGGATGGCTTTGAGCTATGCAAATCCATTAAAACCCATGAGGAATTATCGGCTGTTCCGGTGATTTTACTCACTGCAAAAACATCGGAGGAAAGCATGATTTCCGGACTGGAATTCGGTGCCGATGATTATATCTCCAAGCCTTTCAACATGGACATCCTGCAGATCAAAATCCGCAATATCCTGCAGCAGATAGAGAAGATAAAACAGATGTGGAAAAATCTGGGGCCGGTAACCAATACAGAAAATGCACCTATCAATATGGGCAATGAGTTTGTATCAAAACTCATCGCCGGCATTGAAACACACATGGAGAACGTTGATTTGAGTCCGGCCATACTCGCTCAAACCGTTGGTATCAGCAGAACCAAATTGTATTCCATGGTGGCCGAACATACCGGTCATTCCGTTATTGATTTCATTTACATCATCCGTCTCCGCAAAGCAGCAGAGTTATTGTCCACCGGAAAATTCAACGTGAGTGAAGTGTCGTGGAAAGTAGGATTCAAGCAGCATTCGCATTTCACGAAGCGCTTCACCGAACATTTTGGAAAATCCCCATCGAGCTTGATTCCGTAAATTAATATCCTGTCACCACCATGTTTTATTCCTTTTTTGGAGCATGTAAAACTGTTGCGCAAGACATATTGGTATAGCATCCCCTTATTCAGTTAAAAAATTCCGTAATCAAGTTATACATCAAATTTAACAGAAGTTCTTTCATGGCCCCACTTTCCCGAATTATTTTTTCACTATCCTCTCCTGTTTGATATGTTGGCCAGACTTAATAGTTAGAATATAGGTGCCATCAGGTAGCGAAGGTGAAAGGACAAATCCATTGTTATTGTATTGAAGGGATTGATATTGAATTCGACCAAGCATATCATGAATGGTAATTTCAACATTACCCTGAAAGTTGCTGACTACCGTAATATCTTCCTCAAATGGATTCGGTGAAATATTAAAATTATTAGGGTTCTTGCCAACCACTTTAATCGGACTATAATTGAATTGCCCATCAAAATCTATTTGTTTCAGACGGTAATAGGCTACATCGTCATCAAGATTGTAATCGGCATAATGATAAGTTAACAATGAATTTGAATTTCCCGCACCATCAATTTCGCCAATAGATTCCCAATCGACTGCATTATTTGATTTTTCAACTATAAACTTGTCATTATTTATCTCACTGACGGTGGCCCAATACAAATCAATTTTTTCGTTTTTATGAATGGCAGCAAATGAAACTAATTCAACAGGCAAAATGGCACATCCAAGGCCAGCTCCCGTTAAATTGCTAATATCATGACCATTACTTACAGTTGCTGGGCTGGTAGCACCAAATTTCCCCGAGCCCCAAGTTTGATTTAATCCTCCTGAACCAAAATAAGTACACAGTTGATAGGCGGACCCTGTAAA
Source organism: Flavobacteriales bacterium (assembly GCA_046074525.1). Taxonomy (GTDB): domain Bacteria; phylum Bacteroidota; class Bacteroidia; order Flavobacteriales_C; genus JAHEZL01. The sequence goes on along the minus strand of JBJTOK010000026.1, from coordinate 26,249 downwards.
ATCATATGATAGCTTTTCTGAAGCATCAATGTATACTTTTAATATATGTGTTGCAGGACTATAATTAAAGCAAATCCAATGTTCCAATCCATCCTCCAGATTTCCTGCATCCACACTTGTTATCCTTCCGTTGTCACTCGCATCGCCATCTCTATGAATTGCTATTTCATCATGATTTCCAGATGTTCCTCCTCCGTATGAACCATCAAAATTGGAAGTACCCTGGCTACTCCAGGTATCAAACTCCACTGTAATCATTGATCCGCAGGCCCCATGATATCCCATCCCTCCTCCACAAGCGCCATTGTTGATGTTGTACGCACATTTTGAAAAAGAAAATGATACCCCATCACCAATGACATCACTTCCTATATCATCACTCCCTCCCGAACAGCCAAAAAACACCTGGTAGCAAAGGACAAAATTTGAAGAACCGCAAGGGTCATAAGTAACAGATGTTTCACTTACAGCCGAACCGGCACACCCTGTTGATGTAGTATTCATTAATTGAATTACACCACTTCCCCAATCTGTGTACCCTGTGGTCCCTGATGTGTAACTTGCATCCCAACCTCCACTTGGCTGTGCTAAAAGACTAACACATATGATTTGCAGCACTATAAATGAAGCTATAAAACATTTATTATTTACAACATCCATATTCATTGATTATCACTTATACGGCCATTTAAAGTTCATTTGACGAATCAACACAATCTTTACTTTCTAAAAAGACATCTTACTTGGATTACTTCAAATTTCGGTGTAAGAAAATTCTCGCGATGACGGATTGGGATAACTACTCGTAATACTCAATATGGCGCTTCACTATCCTCTTAGCATCTCCATTACTTGATTCCACCCTCTTCGTCCAGTTGCCATTTTTATCGTAGGATTCATAATAATATTCATACGATTGGTAACGCTTGCCCTGAACATCATACTCAATCTGCTCAATTAAATTCTGAAGTTCATCATACTTATGAACGATACGCAATTCTAGTTTATGTCGTGAATTTTTCTGGAGAATCTCTTCCAGCAAACCATCTTCATTGTACTTGTATTCATTGAAACCCGCAATACCTTTAAGTGAATCTGGTGACCGCAGCTCTTCCGCTATCATTTGATTGTTCTCATTATAGGTAGTATAATATTTACCATTGAGTCCGGAATACTCAGCCTCTATCCTGTTGCCATTGTCGTCATATTTATATTTCCCGTGCTCATCCTCGCTAACTAACAATGGAATGCCATCTTCATCGAAATGATTGCGCGCTCTTTTTTCCCAAATCAAACTATCGGTATTGAGATTGGCCATGTAGAAATCGGTTTTATAGCCTTTCTCATTGTATTTCTGCAAAGACTGTGAAAGCAATTTTCCTTTCGACACCCTCTCCCCGAATTGCGAGGCTTCAAAGTAATATTCAGTCACTGCGCGCACCTTCCCGTGGAGGCGCTCTTCTTCAATGTCAGTCGGTCTTCCTGATCTTCCGCAGCCTGCCATTAATATGACCAGTAAATACAAAAATTGAATTCTCATGTTTCCCTTTCTTAATTACTAATGTAGGAAAACAACAGGACTGCTTCAATTTTTGGGTATAAATATTTTAATGATTATTGGGAAAGTTGCACAGCCTCTCAAACACACCGAGGTCACAGAGTTGTCGGGTGCAACGAAAACAGCTCAACACTGGAGTTCACTGTGTCAAATCGGACTTTGTGATCTCTGTGCCACTGAGGTTAAATTTTTGAGCTACCCCACAAAGATTCAGTCGCAAAAACACACCCTGACATCTTACAGCGCAAAACGCTCAGATAAAATCCGGGAACGCTAAAATAAACTGATCCTCTGACACTTAACTACCTTGGTCGGAGACAAAACCTATAACCTCTAAACCTAATAGCTATGCAAAAAGTAATTTTCCTTACGGTCATTTCCCTGTTATTGACGGTTTGTTATGTGCCGTCTTTCGGTCAGAATTTAGTTGCCCAGCATGGTTTACTCACCACCAGTGGAAGCAAGATTGTAGATAAAAACGGTCAGCCAATTAGCATCTCGGGCAACAGTTTGTTTTGGACCAACTGGGCGGGCGAGTATTGCAACGCTGATCTGGTAAACTGGCTAAAAAAAGACTGGCATGCAGGCCTCATTCGCATCGCCATGGGCGTTGAACCTTCGGGCGCCTACCTCGACAATCCAAGTGCCGAAAAGGCAAAAGTCTTTGCTGTGGTGGATGCTTGCATCGCTGCAGGGGTATATGTGCTCATCGACTGGCATGATCACACTGCACACAACCACACTGCTCAATCCATTGCATTTTTTAAAGAAATGGCGACCAAGTACGGCAGCTATCCTAATGTGATGTACGAATTGTACAATGAGCCTTTGGCGGTATCGTGGAGCAACGATATTAAACCTTATGCTACACAAGTCATTCAAGCCATACGCGCGATCGATCCCGACAACATGATTATTGTGGGCACCCCAAACTGGTCACAAGACGTTGACGCCGCCGCCAACGACCGCATCACCGGCTATGCCAACATCGCTTACACTTTGCACTTCTATATTCCGATGCACGGTCAATGGCTGCGCGACAAGGCCACTTATGCCATGAATCAAGGCTTACCGCTCTTTGTCACCGAATGGGGCTTTTGGGAAAATCCACTCAACATGGGTGAATTTTATGCATGGCGCGATTTCATGAAAGCCAATAACCTCAGCAATGCCAACTGGTCGGTAAACACTAAAGACGAAGTATCCTCAATTTTAAAGCCAGGGGCGAGTTCAAAAGGCGGCTGGACCGACAATCAACTCACCGAAGCTGGGAAAATTGTAAAAGACATGGTACTACACTGGTACGGCACACCGGTGAGTTGTGATGACAATATGATTGAAGACAAAATTGAAGCAGAAAAATATTGCGACATGTCGGGTATTCAGCTTGAAAGTTGCACCGACACTGATGGTGGAAAAAACGTAGGCTACATTGATGCTAACGATTGGATTAGTTATCCATGCGCAGTGACATCTCCTGGTATTTATACTTTAAACCTCCGAATTGCCTCCATGAGTGGTGGCGGAAAAATCAATATAAAAAGCGGCAATACTATTGTTGGAAGCATTGATATTAGCGCAACCAATGGTTGGCAAAACTGGACTACTTTAACTAAGGACATCACGCTTTCAAGTGGTAGTCAGGACATCACCTTTGAAGCCAGCGCCGGTGGATTCAACATTAACTGGTTTCAGTTTGCACCAAAACTGGTAACTGGAATGAATGAAAACAACGCCGCACTTTTTTCAGCAGCACCCAATCCTTTCACTGAAAATTTCCAGTTGAAAAATCTTACCCCAAACTCTTCTGTCTCTGTTTATGATGCTCAGGGAAAAATGATTTTTTCTTGTGCCGGGAATGAACAACAAATGCAAATCGGCACAGAATGGCAACAAGGCATTTACTTCATACAAGTGAATAACAGCAATACTACCAACACTTTTAAAATGATAAAAAACTAGATCAAAACGCTGGTTGAATTTACCACGAAGAGGAAATCTGCCACACTGGTGGGAGTGTTTTTACTAAGTCAATCTCCTGTTTGATTTAGAAATTAAGGCAGCTCTTTCCTCTTCCTTAAACTAAATGAACCAGTCTGTCGTTTGACAGACTGGTTTTTTCTTGCGCACTAAAGACCGAAGCTACGCGAGAAAAACACTAGTGACTAGCGCCTCGCCAAACTCATCAAAAATAGAGATCCGAATACAACTGGTGAACACAAAATTAATTCTACCACTACCAAAACTATTGATAAATACCAGCCTCCCTTTCCTCCTATAAATCCAAAATATTTTACTTTCTCAATAGTATTTTTCCATACCCAGCAGACTACTAAATAAATAACTCTGAATATTAACAAGCCCAACAATGTTACATATACGATAAGGATATAACTATCAATTCCACTATAAAACCAAAAGCATATATAAAAAATCTGCCATGCAATAATTGCAATTGCACCCAACAACAGATTAATGGAATTGAAAATCTTACGATTTAAAAACTCTCTATACATCCTACATCAATCCCTCAATAATCTTCTCTACACTTACTCCATCTGCTTCGGCTTTGTAATTGCGGGAAATACGGTGACGTAAAATTGGAACCGCAACAGCCTTCACATCTTCGATATCAGGAGAATATTTACCACGCAGTGCAGCATTTACTTTTGCGCCAATGATAAGGTATTGCGAAGCACGCGGACCGGCACCCCAGTATAAATATTTCTTAACATCGTCGGTGGCTTCTGCTGAATCCTTACGTGTTTTGCGCACCAGTTTTACAGCATATTCATATACATTATCCGCCACCGGAATTTTCTTCAGCAAATCCTGGTAAAACAAAATTTCATCGGCAGAGAGTACTGCTTCAATTTTTGAAGACACATCAGAAGTTGTTCTTTTCACCACATCAATCTCCTCCTGAAAAGAAGGATAATCAATCCAGATATTGAACATAAAACGGTCGAGTTGTGCCTCAGGCAAAGGATAGGTTCCCTCCTGCTCTATTGGGTTTTGAGTAGCGAGCACAAAAAATGGTTTGGGCAAAGCATAAGCCTTCCCTGCATTGGTCACATTTTTTTCCTGCATCGCCTCCAACAGCGCAGCCTGTGTTTTTGGCGGAGTACGATTGATCTCATCAGCCAAAATAATATTGGAGAAAATTGGTCCCTGAACAAACTTAAAATGACGGGCTTCATCCAATACCTCAGCACCAACAATATCCGACGGCATCAGATCGGGGGTAAACTGAATACGGTTAAAGGTGAGTCCGAGCGCCCTTGATATAGAATTCACCAGCAAAGTTTTCGCCAGTCCGGGCACACCCACCAGCAACACGTGACCGTTACTGAAAATAGAAATCACCACTAGGCGAACCGCTTCGCTTTGTCCGACTATCACTTTAGAAATTTCTTTTTCCAGCCTGGTTGTCACTTCTTTCAAGCTATCCAAAGCCTGCACATCTGAATCAAATTTTTTCATACTAATTGGTTTTATGATCCATCCAAATTTTGCTTTTCGCGCAGCCTGTATAGGCTTCGCCCACGCGGATATAAGTATCTTGAATATTTTTCTTCATCCACTTTTCCAGGGTTTCCCTTTGTTTATCCGATAAAGCAGCATTTTTAATCTGATCAAAATCCTCCGAAATATTGGCTGTATGCGCTTCAGTATAACTAACAAGTTTCAGTATTCTGAAAACCTGTTTTCCTGATTGATCGAGAATCAGTACAGGTTTGCTGCACTCACCTGGTTTGAGTACAGAAATTTCGGCAGCAACTTCAGGATCGAGTTCTTCGGCGAGGAATTTGGTGTCGCCCGTTTGTGGATTCGTCATGGTTCCCCCGTTGTCTTTCGACATAGGATCGCTGGAGTACTTAGTCGCCAGCTCACCAAAGGATGTCTGCGGAAAATCTTTAATCACCTGATACAACGAATCGGCAATTTTTTGTGATCTGTCCACATCCGAGGAATACATTTTTGGCGATTTCAAAATGTGACGCACATTCACGAGCTGCCCCTTTTTCTCAATGAGTTGAAGGATATGGAAGCCGTATTCGGTTTCAACGATCTCTGAAATCTCACCTGGTTTGAGGGTAAAAGCAGCGGCTGCAAATTCAGGCACCAACTGGTCTCTTGATACAAAACCGAGTTCACCTTTCTTTGATTTGGAACCCGGATCATCGGAATAAAGCAAGGCCATAAAGCCAAAGTCTTTTCCTTTGTTGACGATATCGTTTCTGATCTTCTGTATATCATTGTAAATCCTTTCGCGCTCAGTGCTGTTCATCTGCGGCTTGATGGTGATTTGTGCCAGTTCGTATTTCGCAGGAATTAAAGGCATGCTGTCTTTCGGCAACTTATTGAAATATTGTCGCACCTCAGCAGGAGTGATGGTGATATCGGAAGTGATTTTAGCACGCATCTGCTGGGCCAGCAAATTATTTCTAATAATCGGACGGAATTCCTCTTTAAACTCCAGAATGCTTTTATTGAAATGCTTTTCAAATTCCGTTTCAGAGCCACCCATCTGTGCAAGGAAATAATTCAATCGGCGATCGAGCTCATCATCCACCTGCTTGTCAGAAACCTCTATACTGTCTACCTGTGCCTTATGCACCAGTAATTTCTGAAACATATTTTCCTCATATATCATGCAGCGGGAATTGTCATCGACAGGATAGCCCTGTCCCGACATTTGCTCGAGCTGAAGCGTTACGTCCGACTCCAGAACGATATGTCCGCCCACCACACCAACAATCCCGTCCAACACCTGCTGCGCCGATAAAGTGAGCGTGGAGCTTACAAAAACCAAAACCAATAATTTCTTCATGCCAACAAGTTAAAATATTTATTTCACTTCTATTTTCACATCGCCATCTTTCATGGCCTCCTCATAAATCCTCTGCTCCATATTTTCAATCAATTTTCGTTTGCGCTGATTGAGAATCATCCTGCGGATTTTCTCCTTTTCAAATTCCAAGGGTGATGAACTGTCCTTGATCTTAAATTCCCTGAACGATATTAAACTGTATTTCACTGAATCTATTGTTTCGTAATAGCGGTTCGATCTTAAAAAATCTTCCGCATTGTAAGTCTCAATAGGAACAAGGTTCAACACATCGGCAAAGAAAATCCAGGTGCTGTCATCCCAATAGCCTTCCAGCTTGTTTTTCATGGTGAAACGCAGGAAATCCGTTTTTGCCGTTTTCGCATTGGAAGTGAGTATAGCCTTGGCCTTGTTCTTTAGTCGCTCGTCTTTCTTTTTAAGGAAAAGATAACGCACACGAACTATATCTTCCTTCAGCTCAAAATTCTTCTGATTGTTCTTATAAAATTCAGCAATCTCCCTGGCGCTTACATTGGTATCCAGATATTCACTGATGTATTTTTGTTCATAGGTATAGCGAATCAATGAGTTGCGGTATTCTTCCAGCTGCTTGCTGTACTTCTTTTCATCGGGATACAATTCGGTTTCGGCCTTTTGCAGCACCACGTGATTTTTCACCCAGTTGTTCACATACAACTTCACCTGGGCAGCACTGTCTTCGGATGTAAACTGAATGACATCCAGCACTTCAGCGAGGGTAAGAGAATATGTTCCAACCCTTGCCAGCTCAACATCTTCAGGGGCTTCCGGACCGAAAAAGACACAGCCGGTAAAAAAAACAAAGCAACCGGCCACAGCCAGTTGCTTCATTTTTGTAAATGCTTTGGATCTATTTTTTCTTGATAATTCCATTAAAGACTTCTTCATTCACCTGAACAGGATATTTCGCTTTCAGTTGCTTCAACCATGTTTCTTCGAGGTAGGTTTGGTAAGCTGCAGTAACAGCTCCCCTTGCCTCTTCCAGTTTTTTAGGTTGAGCAGGCAGCACTTCATTGATCCTGAAAACGTAGAACATTTTTTCGTATTCTACCACGATGGTGATGCCTTTTTTCCATTCTACTTTGGTGAGGGCAGGATATTCATCCTTGCTGTAAACTCCTGAATAGAGACGCATGTTGAGTTGTGAATTTTTGTTCACTTTCTCGATGATAGCAGCGATGAGTTCTTCATCGGCACTGCGTTTTGGAGTGGTGGATTCTTCTGCATGGTTGTGACCGTTAGCGTCGTGGTTGTGGCCTTCGTGACCTGCAGAGCCTTTATTGCCTGCCATTTGTCCCACTCCCTCCAAAGGAACCATCTCTTCTTTTTTAACCTTTCCTTTCCCTTTTTCCTTTTTCTCTGCAGTCTTTGTCTCGCTTTTCGCAACAGGCTTTTCTACCTGTGGTCCGCGAATCAGCATCGCCCTTACCGTATCCGCAGCTTCTTTCGACATACAGACAAAAACTTCAGCCTTCACTCTATCGCCCCACATCCAGTCGGTTTTGTGCTGACTGTAAAACTCCTTGAGTCCGGCAGTATCTTTAACCGCTTTCGACCACACATTTTTATCAGTGATTTCAAAGAGAAGAATACCATCTCTGTACTCTTTCATAAGCGCTTTGAACTTAGGATACTTTTCTTCCAGACGCGCATCTTCGTAAGCCAGCAACTTCTCTTTCTGATAGTTGGCATAGTGCTGATTCACGATTTGCTTGTAGGAATTTCCTTTTCTGCCTACCTGGTGCGTATTGATATAATTGGCGAAATCAGCCTGACTGTATTTTTCCTTGCCTATAGTGAACAAAGGTTTGTTCAATGAAGAAAGGTCGGTTGGTAATTTCCAGTTACCATCAGCCAAAGTTGAATCGGTGATCTGGTAAATCGCCTTGAGGTTTTTCGGATTCTCCTTGAACTTATTGTCTTTCTTGATGCGGTTAATCACCACTTCCTTGGAGAGGTTGCTTCTTTCGTTGCGTGCTACATTCTTCTTCAGTTCAGGCTGCATTTTTTCAAAGCTATCCAACCCTTTTTTGTCGAGTAACTTGATCACGTGCCATCCATAATCCGTTTTCACAGGCTCCGAAATATCGCCTTTTTCCTTGAGGGCAAAAGCAGCATCTTCAAACTCCTTAGGGTACTTGTACGGACCGAAGAAAGGCAGCTCACCACCTTTTTGTGCTGAAGAATAATCTTCAGAAACCCTTGCCAGGGTAGCAAAATCTTCACCACTACTCAATCTTGTTTTTATTTCGCGGATGCGCAATTCTGCTCTTTTCAATTCATCGTCGCTGGCATTTTCCTTAATGCGGATCATGATGTGCGCCACTTTCACCTCACCTACAGAAGGACGCTTGTCGTGCACTTTAATAACATGGTACCCAAATCTTGTTCTTACCGGTTTTGATACTGAACCAACAGGTGTGTTGTAAGCTGCCGATTCAAAAGCATACACCATTCTCATTGCAGAGAAATAACCCAGGTCGCCCTTATTTTCCTTTGCAGAAGGATCTTCGGAAAACTCAGTAGCCAACTTACCAAAATCCTCACCGGCTTTAGCTTTGGAATATACCTGCATGGCTTTTTGGTAAGCCTTCAGGGTATCTTCTGGCATATCGTCGGGACGACATAAAATAAGAACATGGCTTGCGTGAACATCCCATTTCATTCTTTCATAAGCCTCCTTCACCAGATCTTCAGTAGCCTCCTTATCGGTCATGTAGCTTTCGGCCAGTTGCTTTCTGTAACCAGCCAGTTCATCCTTGAATTTTTTGCTGGTATCGAGTCCGTTTTTCTCGGCCTCTTTTACTTTTAATCTAAACTTGATGTAGAGATCCAGATACTCTCTCAGGGCCTTCTCATCGAGGACGCTGGTATCTTTTACTGAGGATTTCTTGTTGTAAATCGACAGGAACTCATCAACGCTTACGTTTTCACCATCGATGGTCATCAGGGTTTGGGTTTGAGCCTGAACCAGAGTAGCAAAAAACAGTAAAGCTGAAATGAACAGTATTCTCATAGTTTTGGTTTTAGATAGATTATTTTGTGCTGTAATTAGGAGCTTCACGGGTGATAGACACATCATGCGGATGACTCTCCCTCATACCTGCCGGTGTGATGCGGATGAACTTTGCTTTTTTAAGCGCCTTCATATCGGCCGAACCGCAGTAGCCCATACCGGCGCGCAATCCACCCACAATCTGGTACATCACTTCCCACAGCGGACCTTTATACGGCACACGGCCAACGATACCTTCAGGCACCAGTTTCTTGCTGTCGCTGGTATTTTCCTGGAAATAGCGATCCTTAGATCCCGATTCCATGGCTTCAATAGAGCCCATACCGCGGTAAGCCTTGAATTTTCTTCCTTCAAACAAGATCGTTTCTCCCGGAGACTCATCAGTTCCGGCGAAGAGCGAACCCGCCATTACCACGTCGGCACCAGCAGCAAAAGCCTTCACGAAATCGCCGGTGTGCTTGATACCACCATCAGCGATAAGCGCAACGCCGGTTCCCTTGAGGGCAGCAGCCACATTCATGATAGCAGTAAGCTGCGGAACACCAACACCGGCAATAATACGGGTGGTGCAGATAGAGCCTGGTCCGATACCAACCTTCACTGCATCAACCCCAGCTTTCACCAGTGCCTGAGCAGCTTCAGCCGTAACGATGTTACCAGCAACGATTTGCAGTTTCTTATGTTTCTTTCTTACTTCTTTCACTTTTTCGATAACTCCTTTGGAGTGACCATGCGCCGAGTCAATCACTACGGCATCCACGCCCGCAGCCACTAACGCATCAACCCGCTCCATAGTATCCTGTGTAACACCAACAGCCGCAGCTACACGCAGTCGGCCGAATTCATCCTTACAAGCATAAGGACGAAGTTTGATTTTAATAATGTCTTTATAGGTAATGAGTCCGATCAGCTTGTTTTTAGAATCCACTACAGGCAATTTCTCAATCCTGTGCTGGTGAAGGATAGATTCTGCCTTAGCGAAATCGGTTTTTTCATCCACAGTAATGAGGTTGTTCTTGGTCATCACCTTGGAAATCGCCTTTCGGTTGTCTTTTTCAAAACGAAGGTCACGACTGGTGACAATACCCACCAGTTGCTTGTTGGCGTTTACCACAGGGAAACCGCCAATGCCCAGCTCATTCATAAGACGGAGCGCATCACCCACCAAAGCATCTGAAGGCAGAGTCACCGGATCGAGGATCATCCCGTTTTCGGCTCTCTTTACCTTACGCACCTCATCGGCCTGCTTCTTCACCGACATGTTTTTATGAATCACACCCAATCCGCCCTCCTGAGCCATGGCGATGGCCATAGCCGATTCGGTAACGGTATCCATGGCAGCACTCACCACTGGGGTTCTCAAAACGATGTTCCGGGTAAAATTGGAAGATATGTTAATGTCGGCTTCGCGCGGAAGCACTTCTGAATAGGCCGGAACCAGGAGAACGTCGTCGTAGGTTAAGCCTTCTTCAATAAAATTTTTGTTTGTAGTTGCCATTTGCACAATATAAATGTGCGTGCGAATTTAGAAAAAAAAAGGGGGAAATCAACACTTAATTTCCGGGTAGGAAATCGCCTGCTAAAACCCCTATTCCAATATTCAATTTTAATCGTGGAGACACAGAGATTACAGAGGTTTAGATCACAAAGCAAACAACTTATCGTTGGAATTAGGAGAGGCTGGGCTCCGTGACCTCCAACGTTAGGTTGTCCTCTCTGCGCCGGAACAGACTCTGTGATCGCTGTTTACCCGTGGTTCAACCTTTGAAAGTCTGGAGAGAAGCAAGAGAAATTGCAAGTATCCCGTCTATATCTTTAAATTTGCCCTCATGAAAAAACTCATCCTCCCACTTTTTCTTGCCGCTGGTACGCTGAGCTGCAAAAAAGAACAGCATTTTACCCCCGCTGAAAAGGCGGCAGCCACTATCTACACCAAGGGACAGAGCTTCATGATGAAGGATCAGAACAACGACACCATTACCATTACTGTAAGCGATGTACTGAACCAGAAAATAGTGATGGAAGGGGAAATTGACAGAACATACTATGAAGAAATTGCCACCATTTTTACTGCTAGCAATAAATACATGCAAATAGGAAGCGGTGCGATGGAGATTTCTTCACTGTCGGGTGGGAAATATGCTTCTTTTGATTTTACTATCAACAATACCACTTATCATGCAAATGACCTTCTGATTGACGGAAGTGACACGGCCACAATTAATGGGGATTTTTACGAGGGAATTGGATCAAAAGCCGGACACTGCTTTTCAAGGAAGAAAGGGATTTTGAGACTGTATGCCGGAGCGGGGTATGATACTTATGATTTGGTGAAGTAATCCATCACGATTTTGAGTATGGGTTTCCCTCTTCTCCAAGAGGGAAGCACTCGCAACTACACTCAAAATTCACTCTCAATCCTGATTTACTCTAATCTATGTTTATTATTACTATAAGCATTGTCCAGAGTCCAATCAATCCTTCTCACAAAATCATGCTTCCTAACCGGACAATCCTTTTTAGTGCAAATCCTGCAGGAGAAATCCAGGCAGCCATCGGTGTGAATAAAGAGTTCAACACTTTCACCAAATCTTTCACGCACGAGGTTTTCCAAATTATCAACTTCTTCGTGAGCCTCTTTCACATTAAGATACCAGGGCACAGTAAGGTGGCAATCAAGATGTAAAGTTCCACCGAATTTAATGAGTCGGAGGTTATGCAAATCAATCCAGTTTTCCTTTCTTTTTTCCTGCAGCAACTCCACTACTTTTTTGAGCTGCTCGGTATCCGATTCATCCATGATTCCTGCCAGGGAGCTGCGCATGATGCGTATTCCGGTAACAATAATGAGCAGGGCAAAGAAAATCGCCATTACACGATCCAGCCACAACAAATCGGTGAAATAAATCAAAGTGAGACCCAGGATAATTCCCAGAGTACTATAAGTATCGGTTTGCAAATGCTTGCCGCTGGCAACAAGGGCGGCAGAATTATTTTGTTTTCCTTTTTTCACGGCAAAATAACCGAGGAAATAATTGACAACAGCCGTAATACTCACCAGAACAATCCCATGATCCACTTCATTCAGCCGACTTGGACTGTTGAAATCGCTGATGGCCTCATAAATAATGATAACGCCGGTGATGCAAATCAACGTTCCTTCAATCGCTGCCGATACAAACTCCACTTTTCCGTGACCATAAGGATGGTTTTTATCGCGCGGCAAAGCCGACAAATACAAGCTGTACAAACCAACAAATCCGGTGATTACATTCACAATGCTCTCCATTGCATCGGTGAGTACCGATAAAGAATTGGTTAAATACCAGGCCAGCATCTTGATGCAAAAAAGCAGCACGCCGGTGATCGCAATAATCTTCTGGAATTGTATGTTCTGCTTAGCTACCATTATTTCGCCCCTACGGAGAGACTCACCAATTTTTCGCGGATAAAATATTTTTGTGCTAAGTTCTGCAATTCGGCTGGAGAAATTGATTTGACAGTCGACAAATATTTCTGGTAATAATCGTAGCCTAAACCAAACTGGTGAATGCCCCAAAAACGATCGGACAATTCAAAAGGTCCGTCGAGATTTTTAAGAAATTTCCCCAGCATGTAAGTACGTATTTTTTCCAGCTCCTGCTTAGGAATTGCTTCCTGGGTGAGTTTATTCATTTCCTTGAAAATTTCTTCAATGGCGCGCTCCGTCACATCTCCTTTCACTTCGGTAGAAATAATGAAGGATGAAGATACCGCCGCCGATTCGATATAAGAAGAAATTCCGTAAGTCCAGCCCTTGTCTTCACGGATATTGTTCATCAGTCGCGAACCGAAATACCCCCCAAGCACCATATTGAGCACAAGTAAACCAAAGAAATCGTCGCTGCCTTTAAGTGGCAAGTGACCACCTATCTTGATAGCGCTTTGCAAGGCCTCTTTTTTCTCAACAAAATGATGACCATACACTGCAGAGTAATTTTGCGGCAAGGCGAGTTTGCTTTTTACCGGCACAGGGATATTCCCTAAGAAAGTATCCAGAGCTTTTAATTCCTCATCCTTGATATTCCCCGCCAGCACTATGGTAGCAGAAGCCAGATCATACTGTTTGTAAAAGTCTACCACATCCTGCCGCGATACTTTTTCAAAGTCGCCAGCCTCCGAGCGTGTGCCATAAGGATGACCTTTGTACAACACCTCGTTCAGTTTCTTTTGCGCGAGATAACTCACTTTTTCCGAATCAACGATGTAAGCGCTTTTCTCATTTTTAATCACCTGCTCCAGCTCATGCTCGGGAAACACCGGTTCGGTGAGGATATCACGAACAACAGCCAATGCCTTATCGAAATATTTGTTGAGGATATGCAAGGTTATATTTGAAAAATCCTTTGCGTAATCTACAGTAAGGTAACCTCCATAAAAATCCACTTCTTCGGAAATCTGCGCGCTGCTGCGCTGCTTTGTTCCCTCCAGCAGCATCATATTGGTGAGCATGGCCTGGAAAGGTTTCTGCTGACGCAGGACCCCGGCATCGAAAAAGATTTCTAGTCGGATAATATCCTGAGTTCCGGCATCGATATAATACACCGGAATATTATTAGCAAGCACTGTTTTTTGTGCTTCGCGAACGCTTATTTTAAAGTCGCTCACAGGTTGAGGTCGATGAAGAGTACTAGCCGACATTCTTATAATTTAAACAGGTGCAATTTTCTTTTCTTAATATATTTTTTGCCACTTTGAGCACTGCCGCAGGAGTGACCTCATTGTATTTTTTTTGTTGTTCATTGACAGAGGAAGCCTTATCCAGCAATTCAAAAAACGCAAGATTCATAGCTTTGTTCAGCACATTCATCTCGGAATAAACCAAAGATGTTTCCGATTTGTTCACCACTTTCCGCAGTTCATTTTCGCTTACACCTTCAATGAGTAACTGATCAATTTCCTTTTGCAGTTCCGCTTTAGCGAGATCCATATCTACACCATCGGCTAGCATCGCATGGATAATGAATAAACCGGCATCAAGACTGCCAGTTACATAAGCACTGATTTCGGAAAACAATGATTTTTCTTTTACCAGCTTGAGATAAAAACGCGACGACATTCCTCTGGCTAAAATATCCGACAAAAGATCGGTAGCGTAATAGTCCTCCGCCTTTCTTTCCACCATGGGATAAGCATAGTAAAAACATTTTACCGGCACTTTAACATCAGAATTTACTTCCCTGAATTCTTTCTGCTCTGGCTCTTGTTCGTAGTTTTGGCGACGGATTTCCCCGGATGGAATGGAACCAAAATATTTATCGGCCAATGCGAAGATTTTATCTTCTTCCACATCACCAGTGAATACCAATACCGCGTTGTTTGGCAAATAATATCTGTAGAAAAAATCCTTTACATCCTGCAATTCTGCTTTCTCAATGTGCTCAATTTTTTCTCCAATCGTGGCCCAGCGGTAAGGATGCTTTTTGTAAATCACCGGCCGGAGTTTCAACCAAGCATCGCCATAAGGCTGATTGAGGTAGCGCTGCTTGAACTCTTCAATCACTACGTTTTTCTGAACACCCAGACTCTTCTGCGTGAACGCCAATCCCTTCATTCTATCGGCCTCCACCCAAAAGGCCACTTCCAGATTGTCTTTGGGGAAAGTGACGTAATAGTTGGTGTAGTCGTTGGTGGTGAAGGCATTGTTTTCGCCACCCATGTTCTGTACTTCCACATCGTACTCGGGAATATCCGGAGTGCCACCAAACATCAAGTGTTCAAAAAGATGGGCAAAACCTGTCATCTTCGGATCCTCATCGCGGGCTCCCACTTTATATAAAATATTGAGTGCAGCCATAGGAGTTGAAGTGTCGCGGTGCGCAATCACTTTCAAGCCGTTGGCCAAAGTAGTTTCTTTAAAATCAATCATTGTAGTTTTCTTCGTCCTTCTTCAAATTCATTTATTATCTCGCGTACTATATCCCCCGCAGGTTTTATTTCTTTAATGAGTCCGGAAACCTGTCCGATCTCCAATTCTCCCTCTTCCATATCTCCTTCAAACATTCCTTTTTTCGCGCGGCCCCGACCAAGTAATTTTTTCAGTTCTTCGGCAGAAGCGCAATTTCTTTGTGCTGCTTCCACCTGTGTGAAAAATTGATTCTTAATCAATCGCACAGGTGTGAGTTCCTTCAAGGTAAGCAAAGTTTGGCCTTCCCCGGTATTTATTATTTTGTTTTTGAAATTGTCGTGGGCCGATGACTCGACAGAAGCTACGAATCGACTGCCGATTTGCACTCCCTCAGCGCCTAGGGCGAACATTGCCAGCATGGCTTTTCCGGTAGCAATTCCACCCGCAGCAATTACCGGTATTTTAACCGCTTCAACCACTTGCGGAATGAGGCAAAGCGTAGTTGTTTCTTCGCGACCGTTGTGACCGCCAGCTTCAAAGCCTTCGGCAACAACAGCAGCAACTCCGGCTTCCTCGGCTTTAAGCGCAAACTTAGCGCTCGACACCACATGCACTACTGTAATACCGTGCTGCTTCAAAAAAGGGGTCCATATTTTAGGATTGCCCGCCGATGTAAAAACGATGGGAACTTTTTGCTCTACAATAATGTCCATGAGCTGCTGAATATCGGGATAGAGCAAAGGCACATTTACTGCAAAAGGCTTATCCGTAGAGGCTTTGCACTTTTCAATATGCTCTTTCAACGCAGGAGGATGCATGGACCCGGCACCAATAATTCCCAAACCACCTGCATTGCTTACCGCCGACGCCAAACGCCAGCCGCTGCACCATACCATTCCGGCCTGAATAATCGGGTGTTCAATGTTAAATATTTCAGTAACCCTGGTTTTCATGGAGGACAGCATAATTAAGGATTTTTTGGGAAAGGGACAATTAAAAATATGCCTCTAACTATCATTGTGTAGCATTAACCCCCGAGTCCGTCATTGCGAGGAGTTTTCCGTACCCGAAAACTCGAAGCAATCCCTTATTTGAAATAAACTACAAGGGATTGCTTCAAATTTTTGAGTACAAAAATTTCTCGCAATGACAGACACGAGATATAAAAACAATGCAGACCTCACTTCTTACTGATATCCTCAATAGCCCCACCCATCGTTTGCAGACTCATATAAGTATTTGAACGGGTGACAACAATCAGTTCAACTACCTTGTTGGTCGAACTCGTGAGCGTTATTTTTGATTCATTGGTAAGCGCATACATGCCTGTTTCTGTTTTAACAGGCGGACCCGCATCGGTAAGCGTATAGTTTCCGTGTGTGTCATCTGTAGGCGTAAACTTATACACCACCGATCCTTTTGAAAAAGCAATTCCATCAACATCATCCACATTCCATTCTCCGCTGAGTTGCGAATTCAATGTCGGACCAGCACAGGATGCAAAAGCTAAAACGATAATTACTATCAGAATTTTTTTTCATGTTTTATTCTTTTTCATCTTCCCTGTATACTTCTCCCTGCAATGTTGCATAGGCAGGTATAAAATCCGTGCTTCGTTCGACTTTCAGCAAGACACCGTTAAAGCACAAAGAAATTGTTCGGTAAGCCAATGGTAAAATAATGTTCCCGTTGATATCAATCACACCCTGCGCGTTGTCTTTAGATATTAAAAAAAGAGTATCGTTCAGCACATTTATATAATCATATTGCGAAGGAATAATAACATTCCCCTGCATATCAAGCAAAGCAACATACCCGTCTTTTTTTGCGACAATATACTTTGAGGTGATTTCTATTATTTCATCGTATTCAGGAGCGATGATCTCATTACCATTTGTATCGATAACCCCATAAATTCTCTTGTTCTCTTTAAGGTTTGAAATCAAAAGGAATTTTTGGCGGCCTGCCATCCTTTCATCTTTCAGGGGTTTGATCACAGAATACTTCGGAACAAAAGGTTTTCCTTTTGCATCAAAAAAAAGAGTTTCACTTTTTTTGAGCAAAGTATCATAACGCGATACTTCAAAAATATCAGGAGTAGCTATGGCCTTACCAAAATCCTGGAATCTCTGATGAAAAGTGACTTTTACTATCCCTATCGGCACAATTTCATTTCCATAATAATCAATGCAACCTGAAAGATTTCCAAACTTACTTTTACCTTGCTCAACCGTTAAAACAACACTGCCATCCGATAGAAGACTTGCCTTGATAAGTCTGTCGTATTCCTTATCATTGAGCCTCTCCAGTTTTTTATTGTACAAAGCATATTTCTCATTTACTGAAGCCCATACTGTTTCTGTTGAAGGAAGGAAAGAAGGATATTTAAATTCGGTATTAACCTTTGCAATTATTTTTTTCTTAGCAATATCAATGGTTCCGAAACTTCCATCCATCTCCTCAAAAAAACAAATCTTGTCATTCCAGCCATGGATTTTCTTATATGTAGCAGGGAATATCACATTGTTATTGGTATCCATCAAACCCTGACCTATGCCGTGTTCATCATTGTAAAAAGAAACATAACCATGATAAAAAGATCCGATAAAACTTCCCTTCTTTTCAATTCTTTTCCCTTGCAATGTCAGTAAATACAACAAACGTCCTCCATCTACTGGCTCCTTCACTTTAAATATCTTTTCGCCGGAATGATACTCCAGGTAACCATCAACCCACAACATTTGTTTAGTACTAAAAGTATATACTGCCGAACGCTTAGCGATTTTGTCCTTAATTAAAAGAAAGTCTTTAGTGCGTTCATAACACTGCACTTTTGGCGGAGTAATTACAGGAATAGCTTTACCATTCTCAAGTAATATATTTTCTCCATTGCTCCTGGCCGCATAATAAACGTTGGATTTTAGATAGGTAATACTAGTGTACTCTACCGGCAAAATTAGTTTGAAAGCACTATCATATAACCCGGTTAGGGATTCACCGTTCTCATTGGACACTTGAACAAAATGCACTTGCGCGAAATAAGTCCTGATTGATGCATACTTCAACGGTATTATGTACTTGCCACTTAAGTCGACAAGCCCTTCTTTCTCATCCTTCTGTACAGCAATAGCCGACAGAACTGTAAGAGGACATTCCGCTGAATCAAAAAACTCTGGATTGATAAGTACTCCTTTCAAATTATACAATTGAACTTTACCGTCTTTTTCGGCGGCTATTATTTTATTGAGCAGAATCTCAACTTTATCGAATTTTGCAGACAACACTATTGCTCCGGCGCGATTTAAAACGCCCCATTTCTCATCCTTCTTAACCAGAAAAAAATTGCCCTCATGAAGAATCACCATGTCGTACCTTGCCTCTCCCATCTTTTTTGTTTCGAGATTGAACAATGCATACTCCATTTTGTAGGCATAAGGCACCAGGTTTTGTGCGTAAACACCAAGCGTTGCCAGCAAAAAAACGCAGACAAATATTTTCTTCATGCTAAATTGATTTATCCAACTATCTTCAAAAAAGCTTTACCTAATGATTTTACAATATCTCCCGCCACCATCGCTTCCTGCGAATTTTCTTCTGCGGCAATATCACCAGCTAAACCATGTAAGTAAACGCCTAAACGCGCGGCGTCCAGCGGTGCATACCCCTGCGCCAGCAAACCGGTAATTAGGCCCGTCAACACATCGCCTGAGCCGCCTGTAGCCATTCCCGGATTGCCGGTAGTATTGAAATAGCAATTGCCCTTCTCTGAACAAACGATAGTGTGCGCACCTTTCAAAACAGTGATCACCACATTGGTTTTACAAAATTCTTTTAGCTTTTCCAGTGCTTCAAAGCTGTTGGAAAAATCACCAGCCAATCGTTTGAATTCTGCAGGATGCGGTGTTAATATAGTACCAGCTGCGATCATCGTCAGAAACTCCATGTTCATAGATAAAATATTGATAGCGTCGGCATCAAGCACCATGGGATATTTCACCTCTTCCATAAGTTCCTGAACAGCAGCAACAGTTTCATCTTCGATACCTAATCCCGGTCCGATTCCCACAGCATCGAAACGCTCAAAGCCTATCACCTCTTCCACTTTATAATGTCCACCCGCTTTCAACACCATTGCTTCGGGAACGGAAACCTGCATAATGCCCAACCCTTTATCAGGAACAGCAGCAGTTACCAGGCCGGCTCCCGAACGCATACAAGCCGACGAAGCCAATACAGCTGCTCCCATCTTCCCTTCCGAACCTGCTACTATCAGTGCATGGCCATAAGTTCCCTTGTGCCCGAACTTTTCTTTTTTGCGGTAAATCTTTTTGATGTCACTCAGCTCTGTAGTAAAATTTTCATTGGCGTAAGTTGCAATGAAATTGGCATTCAAACCAATGGGGAGAATTTTTACCTCGCCGAGGTAAGCATTGCTTTCCTTCATGAAAAAAGACAGCTTGGGGCGTTCGAAAGTGAGGGTATAATCGGCTTGAACAATGGATCCTTCCGCTAAAGTATCGCAATGCAATCCGGAAGGCAGATCAATAGAAATGACAATATTATCCGACTGGTTGATTTTATCAATAGCTGCAGCCCACTCTCCTTCTGCTTTTCTGGTGAGTCCCGAACCAAACAGCGCATCCACCACCACTGCTCCCGGCAGCAAATGAAATTTCTCCGCAGTAGTACATTCGTCGATAGAGGTCAGCTTAGACAATCTTTCATAATTGATGGAAAAATCCCCGGAGGTTTTATCTCCGAAACGCAACACATCAACCTGCACCTTATAGCCGTCGTTCAACAACAAACGAGCTAATGCCAAAGCATCACCACCATTATTACCCAATCCAGCTACGAGCTGAAAAGTATGGTCTTTTGAAAAAAGAGAAGTCAATTCTTTTTTCAAAGCTTCCACAGCGCTTTCCATCAGCTCGGCCGAAGTAATTTTTTTCTTTGTGATCGTGTACAGATCGGCGTCCCTGATTTGCTGTGCAGATAAAATTTCCATATTATTTTTTTAATTGGTGATGTATCTCCATCACCTGAGGAATGAGCATTTGCTCGCCATCGTTATTAATGATAAAATCGGCGAATTTCATTTTTTCTTCTACGGGCATTTGATTGGCGATGCGCTGTTTCACTTGTTCCTCGGAGACAGCGTCTCGGGCGATTACCCTGGATATAGCTACTGCCAGAGGTGCCACCACCACAATTATCTTATCGCAGTTTTTGTGACTTCCGCTTTCAATCAAAATAGCCGCTTCCTTAATTACGTAAATCGCATCGCTATGCTGCGACAGCCAATGCTGATAATCAGCGGCGACCAGGGGATGCAGAATAGCATTTAGTTTTTTCAATTCTTCTGACTGAGTAAAAACCAAAGCTGCCAGTGCTTTTCTGTTGATATTGCCTTTTTCATCTAAAACCCCGCTTCCCCATTCCTTCAGTATTTTTTCCTTCACCCCAATAGAATTTTGCAGAATGAATTTCGAACGATCGTCGGCATAATAAACAGGCACATCCAGCTTTTCAAAGATTTTAGCCACGGTGGATTTCCCACTACCGATGCCCCCGGTGAGTCCTATTTGCAGTGGTTTTCTCATTTACGTAAAATATATTCCACTTTAGCAGGAGCCAGCGCCGGAAGTTCAATATCGGCTGGAAATTTATCGAGATGTACCTCTATTTTATCCTGGGAAAAAATCAAGTCGCGGTAATCGGCTGTTACAAGAAAATCACTTCTACTCAGCAACCCGAAAGTAGAATCGGTAGCCATGAAATTCACGTTCACCGCACCCGGCAAGAGTTTCAATTCTTCACCAACAGGCACATTTACCGGAAGGATACTCACCTCAAAACTTCTTTTCTTCATGCTTTGCACAAGGAATTTCACGTTCACTATTTCGCCTTCTTTCACCCTGGTTCCGGCCGGAATAGCCAATCGAACCTGCTTTTCCATCATACCTTCATAGCTCATGTAATACATGGAATCGGTAGAGAGGTAAGTAAGATTTTGCAGCAAATGCATGGCTCCTGTGACATGCACCGAATCGGGAAAAATACTCACAGCACCGATAATCCGCAGGTTTTGCGCAAAGGTACTTTTATCGGAAAAGCGGACTGGCAACACCTTGCTCAGTTTGTAGTCCATCACGATAGAAATAGTATCAGGCACCACGGAGATCACGCTGAATCTCTTTTCTTCTTCCGAAGCCAGTTCTTCCAGGTGCTCGCTGTTGACCCAGTGATAGACATAATTATCACCGCGTTTTGTAAACTGTATCTTCTTGAAATCAATAATAATTTCTTCCTCGGAAAAGCCCCATCGAATGCCCAAAATTTTAAATCCTTTGGCTTTAATGAGCACCTTTGCTTCGCTGGGCAATTGATGCAACAACACTTTATCCTCAGGCAAATTTTTATATTCTACATTCAGAGTGACATATTCCTGATATTCCTCAGAAAGGGAAAGCAGGAGCCAGAAAAGAGCCGACAAAATCAAACAGGCCACAAAGATCACCATACTCTTGCGGTCGGTGAAGATTTTCAATTTATATCTGTTTTCCTGAGTTTCCATAAAAAACGAAGCAGTGATAAAAGTACCACTGCTTCTTTATAAGTCAAAAAAACTTAAGGCTTATTTTGGCTGGTTGGCCATCTGAGAATCGGCGCCCATAGATACCGCTGATTTCTCAAACTTAATTTTAGCACCGCTTTCTACAGTAACAATGATCGTGTTGCCATCAACTTTAGCAACAGTTCCATAGGCTCCACCGATGGTAATGATCTGATCGCCTTCTTTAATATTCTCTCTGAATTTCTTCAGTTCTTTTTGTTTCTTCTGTTGTGGACGGATCATGAAAAAATACATCACGAGGAAAATACCCCCAAACATAACTATGGTCATCAACGGAGAACCGCCTTCTTGTGCTTGTAACAAATACATCTTCATCTTCTGGTTTTTATTTAATTGTTTATTCTTCTGTTAATACTTCACCTACTATTTTCAATGTTTTTCTGGTTCCGGATTTAGCGTTCGTTTTCACAGAAACCGTTACATTGATTTGTCCTCTTTTGTTAGAGGTATTTACTTTCACATCAAGATCGGCTACGGCACCCGGAGCGATCAGTTCTTTAGGAGCATCGGGCACTGTGCAGCCACAGCTTCCTTTGGCATCAATGATTTGTAAAGGCTGGTCACCAGTATTCTTGAACTTAAAAACATGGTTGATTTCCTCACCTTGTTTCACCTTTCCAAAATCAAAAACTTCCTTTTCAAAAGTAATTTCCGGTCCGCCCGTGGTTGGTTCTACATTAGTGACTATATCGGTAGCCTCTGCCGAAGTTGATTCTGAGCCACAAGCACCAAGCACTAAAGCGCCCCCTAATAAAATGCTGATATATTTTACCATGACTTAAAATTTTTGACAAAAATAGAAAAGATTATTCCACCAATCCTCTTCCCTCCTTGTTTATTTTTCCCTCTCTTTTCAACGCCGGCACCAACTTATCGAGAATACCGTTAATAAACACCTTACTCTTAGGCGTACTGTAGTTTTTAGAGAGCTCAATATACTCATTAAGAGTTACTTTTACGGGGATAGAAGGAAACTCTGTGAGCTCGCAGATAGCCATTTTCATGAGAATAAAATCCATTACAGCTATCCTGTCTTCCTCCCAGTTCTTGGCCTGATTCACTATCATATCCTGGTATTCCTTGGAATTGGCAAGGGTTTTTTTGAAAAGATGTTTCACAAAATGAACGTCATCGTCTTCATCCTTGAATAACCCAGGTAAATCCCTGTTAGGAGAATGCTCAGGCATCACATCTTTCAAATACTTTAATACATATCCATTGATAAAGTACCAATCGTCAGACCAGTGGATGTTCATTTCCTCAAAGCGATGCAGCAACAATTCTTCATCGGCTATATAATTTTTGTAAAAACGGATTACCAGTTCACGGTCTTCTTCAAAAGATCCGGCTGGTGTGGACATATAAGCTGTATATGCTTCGGAAGCCTTAAGGCTGGTATAAATCTTCTTGATGAGATCGGCATAATCAGTCCATTCCACATTATTGGCAGCCATGGCTTTTTTCACAGCTTCATTTTTATCGATGTAAACCAGCAGCTTGTTTTGGATAAACTTAAGGTTGGGAGCAAGATCTTCTTTTGTAGGGAGGCGCTTCATTTTTGCCTCCTCAAGGGTTTTTTCGGCAAAATGTCGCACTTCAAGCAGAGTAGAAAGAAAGTACAGGAAAAGTTCTTCTGTCTGATAAATGCTTTTCATCAGCTCCTTCTCGGCGGCACTAAGGCTTTCTTTTTCAAATTGGAGGAAGGCATAGATAGCCTGCATAACCTTGATTCTCAGATGTCGTCTGCTCAACATAGTAAAGACCGTATTTAAATTATTGTGTTTATCCGCGACAAATATATAAAAACAAATAGCGAATCAACAATTGTATTTCAATACCTTTGCCGATACAATGAAATCGCTGGCTTATCTCAATCAATTTATCCTGAAGTACAAGTTCAAGATGTTCTGGGGCATCCTGTTCATTGCCCTTTCCAACTGGCTGAGCATCTATCCTGCTCAGATTTTCCGTAACGTGATTGATGTAGTGATGGAGTCGGCCGACCTCCTCAACAACTTCAACAATACAAAGTTTGACAGTGAGATCCGTGATCTGTTTATCGACTCGGCACTGTGGTTTGGCATCGGACTCTTCATCTTTGCCATTGCACGTGGAGTTTTTGTGTTTTTCATGAGGCAAACCATCATTATGATGTCGCGCTATATTGAATATGATATCAAAAACGAAATTTACAACCAGTACCAGAAACTGGATGTTTCCTTTTATAAAAACAACAATACGGGCGATATCATGAACCGCATCAGCGAAGATGTGAGCAATGTGAGAATGTACCTCGGTCCGGCCATCATGTACACCATCAACCTTATTATCCTTTTTATTCTGGTGATCTTTACCATGGTGAACATCAATCTGGAACTGTCGATTTATGTGCTTCTTCCGCTTCCTGTTTTGTCCATACTGATTTACTTTGTAAGCAGAAAAATGACCCGCCTCAGTGAAAGCGTGCAGGGCCAGCTCTCGGTGATTTACAACAAAACCCAGGAAACTTTTGCAGGAGTTAGAGTTGTTAAAGCCTATACCAAAGAACAACAAAGCATTCATCAGTTCAATACCGAAGCAGAAACCTATAAAGAGAAGGCATTGAAACTCGCTCTGGCCGATTCGATGTTCCATCCCATCATCTTCATTTTGCCGGTATTGAGTACCGTAATCACCGTTTTTATCGGGGGCATGGAAGTAATCAAGGGCAACATCAGCTATGGGAATATAGCTGAGTTTGTTATTTACATAAACCTCCTCACCTGGCCGGTGGCTTCATTGGGCTGGGTAACCTCGCTCACACAAAAGGCCATTGCTTCTCAAAAACGCATCAATGAGTTCCTGCAAACCAAATCAAAAATCACCAATCCAACTGATGACGCTTTCACTGTCAACGGTGAGGTGGAATTCAGGAATGTGAGCTTTACATATCCTGAATCGGGGATTAAGGCATTGGTGAATGTATCCTTCAAAATACCACAGCATAGCTCCCTCGCTATCATAGGCAGAACAGGTTCCGGAAAATCCACCATAGCCATGCTTATCAACCGTATGTACGACCCCGACCACGGGGATATCTTCATTGATGGGGTGAACATTAAAGAAATCAATCTCAATGAATTGCGCCGACAAACGGGCATGGTACCGCAGGAGGTTTTCCTGTTCAGCGACACCATTGAAGGCAATATCGCCTTTGGCTCCTTTTCAGGCGAGGAGCTGCGTGATGACGAAAGACAACTCGTAGTTGAAGCAGCCAAAAAATCAGCAATACATGATAATATCTGCACTTTTCCCAATCAATACAAAACCATTATTGGTGAAAGAGGGATTACCCTGAGCGGCGGACAAAAACAAAGAATTTCCATTGCGAGGGCTCTGCTTAAAAATCCGAAAATACTGGTCCTGGATGACTGCCTGAGTGCCGTTGATACGGAAACGGAAGAAGCCATACTGAACAATTTGAAAAACGAAACGCAGGGCAAAACGGCCCTGATCATCAGTCACAGGGTATCCTCTATCAAAAACTGCAATCAGATCATTGTTCTGGATCAAGGAAGCATCGCTGAACAAGGAAAACATGAAGAATTAATGAATAATAAAGGACTTTATTACGATTTATACCAAACCCAATTGAAAGAAGAAAACAGGACTTTCGGGGAATAAGTGGAATTTTTATTTGGGATTATGGAAAATTTGTTTTTAATTAGGTTCATCAATTAATAATTTGGTTGGGAAACGAAAAGTTTAATTTAAAACGAGTGAGAAATGGAAAACAGATCAATTGAAAGAGGCGAAGACAGAGAGGAAATCTTTTCTAAATCTGTAAGAGCAGGTAAGAGAACTTACTTCTTTGATGTTAAAGCAACAAAAGGTAACGACTACTATCTTACAGTGACAGAGAGCAAGAAGAAGTTTAGCGAAGACGGAAAATTCTTCTTCGAAAAACACAAATTGTTTTTGTACAAAGAAGATTTCGAGAAATTCGCTGCAGGATTGAAAGAAGCTGTTGATTTCATCCAGGCAGAAAAAGGAGTATATGAAGCTCCAGCTGAGACAAATAATTACAAAGAGGAACTGGAAGGTGTTTTAACCGAAGGTTCTGATTATTCAGAAGTAAGCTTTGATGATTTAGGTTCTAAATAATCTGAAAAGAAATAAATGAAAAAATCCCGGTGAGAGCCGGGATTTTTGTTTTACTCCCCAACCTTCCTACCCCCTTACCTCATTGCGATGAGTGTACCCACGACGAAGCAACCTCCTTGTCATGTAGATTATATATTA
>JBJTOK010000025.1:0-21948 GCA_046074525.1 Flavobacteriales bacterium | reverse complement strand
GGAAGTCAATTAATCATTCGATCTAAAGCGAATCGCTCGATATTTCCATCGGGCAATTTAGAAACTTGCTTATCGACATGTGCTGTATCGGGACGATATTCTATTGATATTCATTCAGATTTACGTCGCAAAAGATTAAGTCGCACAGCAAATTTGGAAGTTCGGTTTTCTCCTGTCGAGATCCAAAAATCTAAATCCAGCTCCCCCGAACTCCCACCAACAGTAAAACTATATGTGGTAGAAGCGAAAGAGATTGAAAACACAGAGAATCCTATACATTGGAGAATATTAACATCCATGCCCATAGCTACTTTTCAAGATGCAAGGCAAGTACTCCATTGGTATAGTTGCAGATGGCTGATAGAAGAGGTGTTTCGAATATTAAAAAAAGAAGGTTACGATATTGAAGCCAGCGAATTAGAATCCGCAAAAGCTATCCGAAAACTTGGATTATTAATGCTGACAACCATTCTTAAAATTTTTCAAATGCGATACTGTTATGATATTCCAGAGGGAGAAACTTTAGAATCTAAAATGTGTTTCAATGAAAATGAAATTGATTGTTTAAAACAGCAAAACGTTTTATTACAAGGAAAAACCGACAAAACAAAGAATCCTCATTCTGAAAATTCTTTAGCTTGGGCTACATGGATAATTGCAAGGCTGGGAGGTTGGAAAGGATATGCTTCCGAAAGAAACTATGGAATAACTACTCTTTGGATTGGACTTAAACGATTTAGTGATATTTACCAAGGTTGGTTAATCCATAAACTTGTGTATACACGGTAGCTCGGAGGAGAGGGAAGCACACGCAACCACTCTCAAAACTCACACTGATTATATCTCCCCATTCACCCCAATCCCAAACAGCGCAAAATCATATTTCACGGGATCTTCAGGATCAAAAGATTTCAATACAGCATTGAGCTCTTCCACAGCCTGCCAATCGTTTTGAGTTCGTTTGAGTAAAGTGAGATGACGCGCAACATTCCCAGTATGCACATCGAGGGGACAATACAAATCGGCAGCTTTCATTTTTTTCCAGATACCGAAATCAACACCTGCATTGTCTTTACGAATCATCCAGCGCAGGTACATATTGATGCGTTTTGCCGATGCGCCTTTCAGCGGATCGGGCAAATGTTTTTCAGTACGTGAGGGATGTGAACCATCAAAAAAACCGGCTTTAAATCCCGACAAAGCTTCCTGCATATTGCCTTCGTAAACAGAGGCGAAAAAGTTTTCCAGTCCGCCCTCATCCTTATACATCACCTGTAAACGCTGGAGGAAGAAAGCACAGTCGTCGCCGTTAAAAGTACGATGCACAAATTTCTTTACTGTTTTCAAATCGGATTTACCATGTGAAACAATGAATTCATGCGGATCGTTATCCATAAGCTCCATCAAGCGAAAACCATTTTTCAAAATTGTTTTCCGCTGTCCCCATGCAAAAACAGAAACAAGGAATCCTGCAATTTCTATGTCTTCTTTTTTCTTGTAGGAATGTGGAATGCTAATGGGATCGTCGGCAATAAAATCGGGAGTGTTGTATTGTACCACCTTGGCGTCGAGAAGCTCCTTCAGTTCACTGTGCTTCATGACAACCAATCGATGCCTTTTTGCAATAATTTTTGCGTTTGTTTTTCCTTGCTATCGTCGGCAAACTGCGGGTCGTAAGGCCAGGACGCCAGTTTGGGTAAACTCATTAAAATAGATTCAATGCGACCGTTGGTATCCAATCCAAACTTGGTTCCTTTATCGTACACGAGATTGAATTCCACATATCGGCCACGACGAATCAGCTGCCAGTTTTTTTCATCGGCAGTGAAGGACTTGTCTTTATTGAGTGCCATGAGATGAGTGTAAGTGGGCGCAAAAGTATTGCCCACTGCCTTCACGAATTCAAAGCGATCGCCCATAGAAAACTGTTCTGTCGTTTTCAAGCGATCGAAGAAAATCCCGCCAATACCACGCGTTTCATTACGGTGCTGGATGAAGAAATAATCATCGGCCCATTTTTTAAAATGGGGATACAAAGATGCTCCGAAAAGATCACAAGTATTCTCCAATTGTTTATGGAAAAATTTCGCTTGTTCGGGAATAATATAATGCGGCGTTAAATCGATACCTCCACCAAACCACTGCTCTTCCACTTTTCCATCGGCACCGGTTTCAAAATAGCGCACATTCATGTGAATGATCGGTACCCAGGGATTGTGCGGATGGATAACGATAGATACTCCTGTAGCAAAAAACTGCGTGGAATTTAAGCCCAATGCCTTGGCAATTTTTTCAGGTAACTCCCCTTCCACCGCCGAAAAATTAACACCGCCTTTTTCAATAACGGCTCCTTCCTGCATCACCATAGTACGACCGCCACCGCCGCCTTCCCTTTGCCATTCGTGCTTTTCAAAAACACCTTTGCCATCTTCCTTTTCCAAAGCAGCACAAATGCGCTCCTGCAAATCGCGGAAGAAAAGTTGTGTTTCTGATTTTAGATTTGATTTACTCATTGACCCAAACAAGTTGGTAGTTGTTGAAGACCAGCATACCTACTTTTGTATTTTCAATTCCCGATTCAGCATTTTTGCGCACGAAATAATAATCGGCCATTGTGCCGTTCCATTTTCTGTTGAGGAATTTATCGCTGCCGAAATCCCTGCTTTTTTTCAGGTAAGGAACAAAAATACTCACCACATCATACCCTGTATAAGCATAATCGGAAGGTTCCGTCCTGAAGCGCTTTGCATAAGCATGAATCATCTTATCGTTCAGCGCATAATCGTAACGGGCCAAGTTGGCCGCTGGCAAATGTACTGTAAGATTCTGCATCTGGTTAACATCCAGCCCAACGTACTCCTGCCAGCTCTCCATGCCATACACCACTATACGATAATCCTTGGTAAGCTTGGAAAAACTATTGACAAACTTAGTCACGTTCCCCTCATTTTCAGAAGGCATGATGATCACATTCACTTTGTCTTTCGATAACGACAAACGGATATCATCAATGCTCACCTGCAGTTTGGAAGCGTTTACATTTTTCACGGTGGCACTCACTCCCTGTTCAGTGAAATAAGTCTTGATGACTTCTACATTTTTTCTGCTGCCTTCACTTTCGCCAACGAGAATAATATTAGCGTCTGTGTTCTCTTTAATAGTATTCTCAGCAATCGACAGCAGGAAGCTTTTTCTTGAAGGAACTGTTTTGATGACATAAGGATTGCCATCCAGAATTTCATTTACTTTGGAGAAGGCGGAAATAAGGTAAATCTTTTTCTGGGCGCAAATGCGGGCTGCGACTTTAACACAGGAAGCGTGGGCCGGACCGATCACGAGGTCGAAGCTGTCAAACTCCGGTCGACTCATAATTTGCTTCACCACATTACTGTCGGCTCTGTCGTCATAAACACTCACCACCACCTTGTAGCCCTGTTGTTTCAATGTATCCAGAGCGATCAAGGCACCTTCATAGAAATCAACAAAAAATTGTACGTCTATCGGAATCTTGAAATCCTGGAACTCCTTTTTCTGACTCTGGAGAGAATCCACCAATGCCAGCTGGAAAGGAAGAATGATGGCTACTTTCACGTAATCACGGTCTTTAAACTTGTCCTGATCCATTAAGTTGGGCGTAGGACAAACACCGTTTGGTAATCGTTTGCTAAGAGAATCGGAAGGTTTGTAAAAATCTCTGATGATTTTCAGTTTGTCTTCTTCTTTAGGATCAGTGCTGATAGCCGTTGTAGTAGTTTTCTTCTCCACCGGCAGATCATCCTTTACCGGCGCAGTGATGTTGGTAGGGATCAAAATGTTTTGTCCCGATTTGAGTCCGCCCTCCAAACCGTTATTCGCCTTTTTGATATCGCCGGGACTTACAGAGTAATCCTTGCTTAGGCCATATAAGGTTTGCTTTGGTTTCACCTTCACTACTTTGTATTGCATGCCGTCCTTAACAACGATGCTGTCATTTTGCGCGAAGGCCGAAAAGCTGCTTATTAAAAGCAGGCAAAACACGAAGTATTTAGTCATTATTCCCATTCTATAGTTGCTGGTGGTTTTGAACTGATATCGTAAACTACTCTGTTAACTCCTTTAACACGGTTGATGATTTTGTTGGACACCTCGGCGAGGAACTCGTACGGCAAGTGTACCCAGTCGGCAGTCATTCCATCGGTTGAGGAAACTGCTCTCAGCGCTACTGCATTTTCGTAAGTACGTTCATCGCCCATTACACCAACACTTTGCACCGGCAAAAATATCGCGCCAGCCTGCCACACACTATCGTACAATCCTTTTTCTTTCAGCATACCGATATAAATATCATCTACCTCCTGCAAAGTACGTACCTTTTCTTCAGTGATGGCGCCAAGCACACGAATGGCAAGGCCCGGACCAGGGAAAGGATGTCTTCCGAGGATCTCAGGTGCAATTTGTAAAGTCTTGCCTACACGGCGCACTTCATCTTTAAATAAAGAGCGGAGAGGCTCTACAATCTGCAATTTCATGAAATCAGGCAAACCACCTACGTTGTGGTGCGATTTGATCGTGGCCGACGGACCTTTTACCGATACAGATTCAATTACATCGGGATAAATGGTACCTTGTGCGAGCCATTTCACATCACTGATCTGATGCGCTTCATCATCAAATACTTCGATGAAAACCCGACCGATAATTTTTCTTTTTTGTTCAGGATCGCTAACACCGTTGAGCTCGCCCAAAAATCTTTTGGAAGCATCAACACCTTTCACGTTCAATCCCATGTGCTTGTATTGTTCCAAAACAGCACCAAACTCGTTTTTGCGGAGAAGACCATTGTCAATAAAAATGCAATACAAATTCTTCCCGATCGCCTTGTGCAACAATACCGCAGCTACTGAGGAATCAACACCTCCGGAGAGTCCGAGTACCACTTTGTCATTTCCTATTTTTGCTTTTAATTCAGCAACAGTCGTTTCAACAAATGAATCGGGAGTCCAGGATTGTTTACATCCGCAAATGTCCACCACAAAGTTTTTCAGCAGCACTTTTCCTTCCAGGGAGTGGTACACTTCGGGATGGAACTGGATGCAGAAAGTATCTTCGTTTTTAATATGGTATGCCGCTACCGCAACATCTTTGGTAGAAGCAATGATTTCATAATTCTCCGGCAGTTGGGTAACGGTATCGCCATGCGACATCCACACCTGTGAACCTTTCGTCATGCCCTTGAGCAGCGGATTGTTCACCTCAATGCTCTCGAGGTTGGCGCGACCATATTCGCGGTGCAACGACTTTTCCACTTTACCTCCACCTGTTTTGGCGAGGTATTGCGCACCGTAGCAAACACCCAGCAAAGGCATCTTGCCTTTGAAGTCGGCCACCTCAATGGCCGGTGCATCTTTATCATTAACAGAAAAAGGGCTACCTGCAATGATAACCCCCTTGATGTTTTGATCAATTTTTGGAAACTTGTTGTATGGATGAATTTCGCAGTACACATTCAACTCGCGCACCCTTCTGGCAATCAGCTGAGTATACTGTGAACCGCAATCTAAAATGAGTATTGTTTCTTGCATGCGCAAAGATAGTACTATTGGATAAAATCATGGGAGAGGAGGAAAAGATTTATGAAGATACTTTTTAACAACGATATCTTATTTTAGAAATGATTTTCGCGCTGTGCTTCTTTCTCAGAGGAGAGGGAAGCGTAATGCGGAATCAAATCTTCTTCAACAACACCCTCGCCGGCGAACCATCACTGGTTTGGATTTTCAGAGGCAGGCAAATCATTTCGTAATCTCCGGATTGAATATTTCGGAGATCAAGCCCCTCAATAATGAAAATTTCTTCACCAAGCAGAATGCGGTGTACCTCAATGCCATTATCCATTCCGGCGATGGAGAGGTAATCAATACCAACGGTGAGAATGCCTTTTTCCCTGAGGAAAATTGCCGCATCGGTAGCCAGGTAAACAAAAGACTCTGTAAAATCCTTCATGAACCAATCGCTTTGCGAATTACGGGTTTTAAAAATCACACGCTGATCATCAGCAGTGATTTTATCTTTTATTTCCTTAAGGGTAATTTCTTTTGGATCACTGATCTCAATCACTTTCACCTTGCCCATCAATCGATGTAAAGCAATGGAAGCAATATCTTTTCCGCCGTCGATAAAATGCAAAGGAGCATCAACGTGCGTTCCGGTGTGAGCACTCAATTGAATGTAAGTCACATTCGCCGCCGAACCCTCGGGAATACTCGCCGATTTAGTGATTTCAACATCGTGATCGCCGGGCCAATGCAGCATACCATGACGGATATCCACTGTAACGTCAATCCACCCTTCGCTGCTTAAAGCCATATTACTTTATTTTTGAAATGAGTTCGTCGATTTCCTTTTCGTAAACTGCTAAATTCTGCTTGCTTTCCTTCACAAAAGAATTGTCTTCAATGGTGCCGAATACCGCAAGGAATTCTTCTTCCGTATCACAGGTAATTTTGCGGAAAGGATGAGAAAAATCTTTTTCGCGGGAAGAATAAATCTTGTCGACATTTTTGCGATAAACCTCTATCGATTTTTTCAAGACGGCAGTAATATCTGCGCCGGATTTCATCAAACCAAGATAAGCAGCGCAATCCACTGCATTTTGCAATTTATCAGCAAAATACTCCTCACCTGTTTTCTGGTAAACTTTATGCAATTCTTCCCAGCCTTTGATCTTCCCTGATTTTACATCAGCAATAATCTGCTTCAGCTTGGAATCAGGCATCAATTGCCCGCCCAGATTTTGCCAGATTTCCGGTTTTTTATTCTTCACCTCCGGCACACTCACTAAGCCATTTTGCTTGTGTAAGGCTAGGAAAGACTTGGCGAGATACAAATAGATTTGTTCTTTATAAGTTTCAATGGCCCGACTCACTTTATTAATCTGAATACCGCGACCATAATTTTCAATATCGTTCTTGCCTTCGATGTGGATATTATCATTTACGACACCATACTTCTTACCCAGATTTTCCAGGCATTCTATGGCGTTAATGATTTCCAGAGCTGTATCCGGCGCCAGATATTCATATTCGAAAAGCTGTATTTTATCGGCACGCTTGTCGCGCGACCCGAACTTCCAGGTATTGCGCTCCAAAGCATACATATTGTAGTTGAACCAGTAAGCAGGTCGCAACACAAGCTTCGAAGAATCGGTGTTGTTAGCCACCAAAGTAAATGGGAAAGGAATATTGAGCTCCGAAGGATAATTTCCTTTCACGATAATCATGAAAGAAGCAAACTTGGAGTGGTGTTTCAAAGTCACTGATAAGCCAGGCCAGAAACCACGCCCCGACACGATCTCTCCGTCATTAATACGACTGTTATGGTTACTTCCTATCGTTGCTCCGGCCGCCATGTTCGATTGACCGAAGAAGGTACTCGCAATTAAAAATGAATTATTATGGTGCTGCTCATGATTAGGGAAAATCAAAGAGTTCAACACCTCGCAGCAGCTGATGGTAGAGTTTTCACCGAGTACTGAGTTAATGAGTCGCGCACCATATTTCAAGGCTGAATTCTGCGCTAAAACAAAACGCACTGCTTTAACGCCATAAAAGGCTTTAGAGCCTTTCCCCATAATACCATTTACCAACTCCACTCCTTCTCCAACGTTGATAGGAGCTTCGAGTGTACTATCGAGAAACACATTTTTTATTTTATTGGCGCCTTTGATATAAGTACCTGGCCCAACCATGGAATTCATCAAAAAGTTCACGCCCTTAATCACCGAATGCTCTCCAATCACACCATAGGTCCCACGTTCAAAATCGGATTCCAGTTGAGTGAATGACTTGAATTTTTCCAGCAATTGTGCATCGCCTCTGAATTTCGACCACAGATAGGCATCAGCAGTGAGCATCCCAGGAAACATCAACACACTTCTGTTACCGGTTTCGTTGCCGATTTCCAGCCACACACGCTCTTTTTCCTGTTCACCTTGCTTAATAATACCCTTACCAAAACGCGACACATCGGTACACTGGATTTCACTGATGTTATGTAAAATCACATCGTTTTGCACGATATAATACGACATGTACTTCACATCATGAATGGCACAAAAATCGCCAATATCACTTGATACTATGGTAGAGTTGAAAATCCCTACCTGCATCGTCAAACGCTTGTGTTGCAAGTAAACTTCACTGATACTGCCTATGCGCACCAGTCCGTAAAACTTGGAGTTGCGGATGAATTCAGTATTGAATTCTTCCGACACAAAAACCTGCGACCAGTCGCTGGAGTAATTGTTATTGTTCTTCAACTCCTGTATTTCCGTGGCAGTGAGCGCACGGTAATCTTTGCGTGGATTCTGTATAAACCGCATGTAATGCGGATTGTTCTCCTTTTGATATTCAACCGGAACAAAGCTGTAGCCTACTTTTGATTCCTTGATTCTTTTGATCGTCATCCTATTCAACAGTAACCGATTTTGCTAAGTTTCTTGGTTTGTCGATGTCGCAACCTCGAACATTAGCAGTATGATAAGACAACAATTGCAGCGGAATAGTAGTGAGTAATGGACTCAGCAATTCACTGGTTTCTGGGATTTCAATCACATGGTCAGCAATGCCAGGAATGTCCTTATCACCTTTACTTACAATGGCAATCACTTTTCCTTTACGCGCTTTAATTTCCTTGATGTTTGAAATTACTTTGAGGTAGTTGCTGTCTTTGATAGCAATGATTACCGTTGGTACATTCTCGTCGATCAACGCGATTGGTCCGTGTTTCATCTCGCCTGCAGCATAACCTTCGGCGTGGATGTAAGTAATTTCTTTCATCTTGAGCGCACCTTCCAGGGCGATAGGGAATTGCACTCCTCTACCCAGGAAAAGCATGCTATTGGCATCTTTCAGCGTTTTGCTGATCTCAAGAATTTTATCAGACAATTTGAGAATTTCAGCCACCTGATCAGGAATAGCCGACAAGTCTTTACAGTATTGTTGTATTTGCGCCGGTGTTAATGTACCTCTGCTTTGCGCTATTTTCAAGGCAAAGAGATACAGAACAGTCAACTGAGCAGTAAATGCTTTGGTACTCGCCACACCGATTTCAACACCGGCATGAGTATAAGCGCCTTCATGAGAAACGCGGGAAATGGTTGATCCCACAACGTTACAAATCCCGAAAATATTGGCGCCATGTTCCTTGGCTTCTTCAATAGCAACAATGGTATCGGCAGTTTCACCCGATTGTGAAATGGCGAAAATTGCATCACCGGCATGAATCACCGGCTTGCGGTAGCGGTATTCGCTGGCCACATCTACTTCAGATGAAATACGGCACAATTGCTCAAACACGTATTTGGCTACCATTCCCGCGTGGTAAGAAGTACCACAGGCAAGGAACATATAGCGGTTGGCGTTGTACAATTGCGGAGCATATTTGTTGATGCCGCCCAGTTTCACCTCTGAAAAATCAGCAGTGATGCGGCCCCGCATACTATCAAAAATTGTTTTTGGCTGTTCAAAGATTTCCTTCATCATGAAGTGCTGGAAACCATCTTTTTCAATCATCGACAATTCCAGCTCCAATGTGCTGGTTTTGTGTTCTATCTCCTGGATATCGGAGTTGTAGATCTGGAAGTCTTTAGCAGTTAACTTGAGGATTTCACCATCACCGATATAAATCACACTCTTGGTATATTGAACGAGCGGAGTTCCGTCGCTGGCGAGGAAGTTTTCTCCTTTACCGATACCGAGCACAAGCGGGGTTCCTTTCTTGATGGCATAAATATGATCGGGTTGTTCAGTCGTTAAAATCACCACCGCGAAAGCACCAACAAGAGTTCTTTGCACTACCTGCAATGCAGAAACCATATCGCCACCATTGTTTTCAAGCACTTCTTCCAGCAAATGCGCAATCACTTCAGAGTCGGTTTCGCTAAGGAAAACGCGACCTTTCTTCTGCAATTCTTTTTTAAGGGTGAGGTAATTTTCAATGATGCCGTTGTGCACGATAGCCACTTTTCCATGGGCAGAAATGTGCGGGTGGGCATTGATGTCGCAAGGCTCACCGTGGGTTGCCCATCGGGTGTGTCCAATAGCCACTTTGCTTTGGAACTTAATATCTTCAACGGTTTGCTTAAGGATATCAACCCTACCGTTTTTCTTTACAATTTGAATTTTATTGTCACTAATCCCCGCCACACCAGCGCTATCATAGCCCCTGTATTCCAATCGCTGCAAGCCCTTCACTACTACATCTATTCCATTCTGTTCCCCGATATAACCTACAATTCCACACATGTTTGTATCTGTTTATTTAAGTTTAATTTGTTTGATTGGCGATATCGCCGAATATAAATCACGTCGCAGTACTATATAGCCAAATGATGCAACCCCCGTTAGCAGGGAACAATATTAACAAATATATAGCGAAATGACAAGGGTTGTAGAGACGCAAGATTTTGCGTCTCTCAATATAACCGGAGACGGAATAAGTGTGCGTTGGAGAGTGGGTCTTGAGTTTACACAGTAACCCCCACCTCATCCGAATATACTGCAGGATGAAGGGTTTTGAGATTATAGTTACTCGCCATCACTTCGCCGTAAGCACCGGCGCTCTTGATTTCGATGATGTCCTTGCGTTTCGACTTTGGTAAGTCCAAAGCCTTGGCGAATGTATCGGTAGACTCGCAAATCGGTCCCACTACATCGTAAGTGACAAGTTCCTTGGAAGTAGCACTGAGATTATTGATTTTATGGTAAGCCTGGTAAAGCATCGGACGGATCAACTCCGTCATTCCTGCATCAAGGATGAGGAAGCTGGTAGTGGCGCCTTCTTTTACGTATAGCACGCGGCTAATCAATGAAGCGCACTGAGCGACCATGGAGCGACCAAGCTCGAAGTGCAGTTGCTGTCCGGGACGCAGCTCCAGGAACTCATTGAAAATAGCAAAGTATTGCTTGAAATCTGCGATATCGTTTGTTTCCGGATTGTAGTAGTCAATGCCTAAGCCACCGCCAACATTGAGGAATTCCAGACTCACGTGACGGGTAGAAAACCACTCCTGAATCTGATTCACACGAACACAGAGATTTTTGTATGAACTCAAATCAGTAATCTGTGATCCTATATGAAAGTGAATTCCCACCAGTTTAATGTTTTTTGAAGCCCCGATCACTTCAAGCACACTGTCCATTTCCGACATGTTCACGCCGAATTTGTTTTCCTTGAGTCCCGTAGAAATATGGTGATGCGTATTCGCACTCACATCAGGATTGATGCGCACTGCAATACGGGCGACCTTGCCTTCCTGCGTAGCCAGCTCATTGATCACTTCTACTTCCTGAACCGATTCGCAGTTGAAACAGAAAATATCATGGGAAAGCGCTGTAAGTATCTCATCGTCGGATTTACCAACTCCGGCAAAAACAATTTCATCAGCAGAGAAACCGGCATCTACTGCCTTTTGCACTTCGTTACCACTCACACAATCGGCGCCAAATCCATGTTTATGAATGACGCTCAACACTTTATCATTCACATTAGCCTTCATGGCATAGTGCAGGATATAACCGTACTTTTTCGCTTCACTTTGCGCAAAAGCCAGGGTTTTCTCCAGCAACTGCATATCGTAAAAGTAAAACGGCGTTTTAAGCTTTTTGAAGTGAGCCAGCTGTTCTTTACTGATGATCATAACTATGCTTTTTGAGCCACTTTAGCACCTTTCAATCCGAATAAACCTTCATTGATCAGCTGCAGCGCCTTTGTTTTATTATCGGCACTGGTGAGCACAGAAATGTTGTGGCGGCTGCCTCCGTAAGAAATCATGCGCAAAGGCACGGTTTTCAAAGCTGTAAAGAGTTTCTGAGCCATTTCACCCTCATCGGAAATCATATCACCAACGATACAGATAATAGTT
This sequence comes from Flavobacteriales bacterium, assembly GCA_046074525.1. Lineage (GTDB taxonomy): Bacteria > Bacteroidota > Bacteroidia > Flavobacteriales_C > JAHEZL01. The sequence continues at coordinate 10,046 of JBJTOK010000025.1, read as the reverse complement.
TGCTCCTTATCAACTTCAACAGTGCCGAAGCTTTCGAGCTCTTTCACAATTTCATTGAGGTGAGTATTATCATCAATAGTCAATGATACCGCTACTTCTGAAGTAGTGATCATATCGATAGGCGTTCTGTATCTTTCAAAAACTTCAAATACCGAGCGGAGGAAACCGTAAGCCAGGAGCATACGAGCCGACTTGATTTTAATTGCAGTGATGCCATCTTTGGCAGCTACAGCTTTAATTCCTTTACCGGTTTCAAGGTTAATGGTAGTTCCCTTGGCCGTGGGGTCCATCGTATTCAACAACTTAACAGGAATGTTTGCCAGCTTGGCCGGGAGAATACTTTGCGGGTGGAGGATTTTAGCACCAAAGTAAGCCAGTTCAGCAGCTTCATCGAAAGACAATTGGGCAACAGGACGGGTTTGTCCCACCACGCGCGGATCGTTGTTGTGCATACCGTCGATATCTGTCCAGATCTGGATTTCTGAAGAATCAATAGCATAACCAATGATGGAAGCAGTATAATCACTTCCACCCCTTTTAAGGTTATCGATTTCACCGAAAGTATTACGGCAAATAAAGCCTTGTGTGATCAGCAGATCAACACCTGAATATTTTTTCAATTCTTTAGCAATGTGTTCTTTGATGTAAGCCAGATCCGGCTCTTCATCCTTGGTAATCTTCATGAAGTTAAGGGCAGGCATCAGCACTGAATTTACACCTTGTTCCTCCAAAAGGAACTGGAACATGGCTGTCGACATCAATTCTCCCTGAGCCAACAAAGCTCTTTCCTGGTAGATATTGAAAGCCTTCACCACGAAAGTCTTCATAAAGCTGAAGTTTTCCTTGATAGCAGCTACAGCCTTGGCCTTTATCGCAGCATTTTTGTAAAGCTCTTCCATTACCGCATCGTACTTCTTCTCTAACTCCTCAATCTTGGCAACGGCTTCGTTTTGTTTATTTTTCGACAATAAGTTTCCTATTTCAACAAGGGTATTGGTTGTTCCGGACATGGCCGAAAGCACCACAATTTTAGGCTCGTCGTTCACAACGAGTTTAGCAACATCTTTCATTCTTGCGGCAGATCCTACTGAGGTTCCTCCGAATTTCAAAACTTTCATTTTCATGTGTTTCTATTTTAATTTTTCAAGGCCACAGGGAATCGTTGTGGCGATTTCATATAGTATAGATATAAACGTACGATTTTTAAAGAGCCGCCAAATATAGGTGGAAAGTGGCAAAAGCCCAAAGGTGGTTGAAAAGAAAATTAATTGGAACGAAGGAGAGTGAAATAGCCGCCGGCTTTCACCACCAGTGAAGGAGCACAGGTAGTTATGTATTCTACTGTATAATAATAAGTTCCCGAACATTGCACCTCACCATAAGCGGTACCATCCCAGATGGCATTTACCCCATCCATAGTATAGATTTTAATACCCCAGCGATCGTAAATTTCCACATGCAGCTTGGTGAGGTTTGCAGAAACAACTTTAAACTCATCATTCCTGCCATCACTGTTGGGTGTGATCACATCGGGAATAAGGAAGTCGGAAGGCGTATTGCCTAAGCAATCTACCTGAGACTTCGCACTATAACTGAGTCCCATCAGCAAAAAGAATCCTATGGAAAGTATTCTGACATTCATTTTGATAAGGGGAAATTAGACTATTTTTCCTTTCCAGAAAAGCATCCTCCCCTACATCTTGCTAAACTTACCAACATAGCACTTGTTAAAAGCGGTCACTTTCAACAGGTAAATCCCCGATGGCAGCTGAGATACATCCATTTGTAATGCGTTGGTTCCATACTGCTCCATCTGCAATTGTCCCTTCATATCCAGCACCTGAAAAGACGCATTTCCCTCGAAACGAAGAAAAAGTTCATTTCCGGCAGGATTCGGATAAGCAGAAAAAGAAAAATAATTTTCTTCTATTCCCCATTGATATTCATAAATCACCCCCACTGCTTCCAAATCAAATCCTGAAGAAGCAAAAGCCGTTGGCCAGGGATCATTGATTTTGTGATTGTTTTTGTCGCGGGTAGCATATGCATTATCAACAGATCCTACCACATCAATAATTTTAACATGTGTAATGCCTTCCACATTCAACCCGGCTTCATTTTTCAACTCTTCCAGATCGAAAGGTGTTCCATACTGCGCCCTGTATTTCCCTGCAAGATTATTCAGTTTGCTGGCATCCAACGCCCCAAAACTTCCAACAGCAGTGCTTGTATCAGTATTAGATGTAGCTGGGAACCTGAAGTAATTAATGCCATCTGAACTCACTTCAACAAAAGCCAGCTCAAGATATGTATCACTAAAGCTATTTTCAAAAACCGCGAAATCAGGGCCCGCTCCATTACGGATAGGATGCTTAAAGGTAAGGATAGCTGATCCACCATCTCCTAAACTTACCACCCCTGCATCAGATGATCCGGTAGCCATAGAAGAATCGCCCACTGTGGCATATCCCAAAGATTTGTTGGATATATCCTGGTAACCGCGCACCACAGCACAACCTGTTGCCCAGGCATGAATGGCGGCACTGTCTTTATGAACAGCCAGAGAGCCAGTCTGACCCGCTGCGGGGTCAAACTGGGCTGCTGCTGTTAAACAGAATAAAACACTTATTACTGCCAGTACTCTCATTATTGTTTGATAAAAATGTTAGAAGCTATGAAATCGTCACTTGTTACAGAAACCATATATACACCACTGTTAAAGCCAGCCAGGTCAATAGTGCTTTTTGAAGCATTCATACTTTCGCTGTACACCATCTTCCCTGTAGCATCAAACACAGTTATGAAAGCTGAAATGTTTTTCCCGAAATCGAGGTTAATCAAATCATTCGCAGGGTTAGGATACAATTTCACAGCACCAAAACCAGCATGCTCATTTACCGCCGATTGCTCATCATACATAAGGTTATCCAGGCAAAAGAAAGCAGGAGTATTCATTCCATAAGACCCTACATCACTTGATGATAAATGAAAGCTAAGGGAATCGGTATTGCCGAATGAAGAAAGATCCACAAACGTCCACTCCTTCAAGATATAATCGGAATCATTGTTGGCAAAGCGGAAATCGGCCAGATAGAAATCCAGGGTATCCTGTTTCTTAGCCACCGGATAAGAATTTGCCTTGATGGTGAGTCGGAACCAGTCAGGGTCGTTACCGCTGTTACCTCCAAATTTCTTAGCTATCATATCTCCATTTTTCATGCTTTCTGCAGCATAGGTGGTATTATTGACATAAAAACCTGTGATTTTCGCACCATTGTTATCAATGATTCTTGGAAAGACACTGATGGTAGACCCCTGTTGCCCTACCAGGTAATTGTATGATCCATCAACTCCCGCGCCTGAACGTGAGCTGAAAATGTTTTTATATGTCCCGTTCACTGTATCCTGTTTGCTGCTCACTGCCCAACCTCCATCCCAAAACATATACGTAGGATGATAAGAATTAGGAAATTCAAAATAAGAAGTACCACCAAATTTTAAAACGGTATCTTTTGTTGTTGTGCTGCCATCCCAAAAGCTATCTACCGGCAGGGAGAAGCTTTCAAAATTGATGGTTTCCTGCGCACCCATCGTTAGCGACAAGCACAAAGCAGCAAAGGAAAGTAAATGTGTTTTCATGTTTATTTGATTTTTGATTGATTGAATTTAATTGAAAGTCCGACATTGTAATACCTCAGCGGCATCGGTCGACTCAATACCACCTGATACTGGGCATTGAACAGGTTATCGATTTGTGCGAAGAGGGAAAGCTGTATTTTTTTTAAGTCGATATTTTTAGAGAGATGAACATTCGCGATGTAGTAAGGCGTGAGGTATTGTGTGTTATCGGTGGAGGTGTAGCGATAGCCTGTATAGCTGTGCGTGTAAGAGAGATAAAACCCTCTGAATCCAACAAACAATTTGGCGTGACCACTGTACATCGGCACGTAAATCAGCTGTCGGCCAACAGATGCATCGCCCTCGGTTTTCGACTGCTGGTTGGTGGAAACCGTATAATTCGTCAGCAAAGAAATTCCGTACTTCAGCTTCCCGCCCTCAAAACTCACTTTCGATACCGATTCCATTCCGCGACTCCATACTTTCATCATGTTTTGCGGACTCCAGTAGCTCGCACCAGGCAGCCAGATGATCCAGTTATCAATATTTCTGTTGAACAATGTTCCTTCAAAATGAAAAGTAATTTTCTTCTTTTGCTCCAGATGAATCACCACACCTGCATCTTCACTATAGCCGCTTTCGGGCAACAAATCAGGGTTTCCGCCCGGATTCCAGTACAAGTCGTTCAACGTTGGAACCCGGTATACCTTGGAAACACTGATTTTAGCCGACAACCATTTTTTCATTTTATAATCTGCGCCTAAAGAGTAAGTGAAAGGAAGCATTTGTTGATCCACAATTTCTTCACGTGCAGAAAGGGTAGCTGAAATTTTTCCTGATTGGTACTTGTAGGAAGCAAACAACGAAGCCCTGTTTTGCTGCAAGGTTTTGGCGTATCCTTCAGAAGAAGCCCGAGCAAATGTTTCATTGGCACCGATGTTAACCGAATGCGCCAAAGAAAAAACATATCTCATTTCCGCTTCAGTGATGGAAGTTTGTGAGCGACTCACGGAAGAATTATAATCCAAACCTTCATCAAAATAAGCCGTTCGGATAAAGTAATTCGCTTTATTTCCCTTGTATTGCCAGCTTGCTGTAGCACGATAAAACTCATCTTTTTGCTTGTTGTCGCTCGTGAGCTGTGTCATTGTTGGCGGAATATTCCTGTCGTTGAACTGATACCAGAAAGCTACATTCAACTGCTGCCTCTCTCCTACCTTAAAAGCATTTTCAGATAATATTCCGTAAGCTTTTCGCTCGGCATTTGATTGTCGGACTTTCGGATTTCCTGCCAGTGCTGAATTGTAATATTCAAAATCATTGCGTGCCGACACATTGAATATCTTCCATGAAGAAAGCATTTTTTTTCCGCTCCATTCCAGCAAAAGCTGCTCACCCAAATTCCCGAAACTTCCGGCATTGAATTTTGCAGCAGCAGAAAATCCCTTATTGAATTTCGGACGACTGTTCATGTGCACCACTCCCCCCACGGCGCCACTCCCCCACAAAGCAGCTGTACCGCCGTATTGTATGCTTACATCATCAGAAAATCCAACAGGCACCAAAGCAAAATCGAGCTGACCATACATGGGATTATTCAAGGCAAAGCCATTCCATAAAGTGGCTGTCTGACTGGAATTGCCACCACGAAAAGAGCTTACGGCCAGACTTCCCAAGCCGTAAGACTTGATAAACAGTGGACTCTCATTATTCAATAAATCAGCCAGATTTCCTGCGTTGTACTGTGCCATGGCAGCACTATCTATCGTTTGAATTTTTGTTCCGCTAGAGAAATTTTGTAATCGGTTAGAGGTGACAACGATCTCCTGAACCTTCAGTGTATCCTGGGCAAAAGAAGGAAGTGCGCCCATCGCAATGAGCACAGCAAAAACAATAATATTTTTTCCTTTTTGCACTGAAGCAGGTTTAATTTTTTAAACAAGGAATAAAAAGGGAACAGATAAGAATTGCGTCTTTTCCATTCTTTGCTTTTTACCCGAAGCATTGAAATATATGTGCATTTGGCAGGTCTCCTGACTCGTTCTTTGTACCGCCTTCCCGTCGCGTGACAGTGGCTGAGATTGGTACGCCTCCCTTCCGGGCAGAACTTACAGTTGCGGGAACAGTCCCCGATTTTCACGGGATTCCCTTTTAATCTTCATTACAAGTAATGAAAGAACCGAATGCCGGGCGAAAGTAGTAAGTTGAATGACAATAACAAAAAAAGATTTTGTTAATTAGCACTAACTAAGCAAAAAGGGATGGCTGACATCATTGATAGATTATTGCAAATTGAGCTCGACATGCTTGTGTATTATAACATGAGTGAAGAGGAAAGTGAAAAATTATTGAACGACATTCTTGAGTATGCCAATAACAACCGCGATTCTATGATCGCCTTGTGCCGAAGCTTCAAACCTCATGAAGATTGCATGCTGAATGTCATTTATGAAGCTCTGGCTCTCGACATAGAAAACTGGGGAGAGTTCTTTGCTGAAGAAGTCAATAGAATTATTGAACTCGCAAAAAAATCCGACAAGCCTTTTGCCGTTACCGACTGCCTTGAAGAAATGGTATGCGAAGAAAGCAATCTTCCTTTTGTAGATAAAATCATCCGCACACTGGAAAAGGAACTGGAGAGTCCGATTGATGCCTTGCGCCATCGCAGCGTGGATCTTTTGTCATGGTGGATCGATGATAGCAACATTCATAAATACCAGACGGTCATTTACAAAATGAAGTTGCTGCTGAAGGATAAAAACTGGAAAATCCGATGGATGACTCATCAGGCACTGACAGTGCATCTGGAGTTGAAAGACAAGGACATCCTGCTGTCTCCTGCAGATATGGAGCGGGGCGAAAAAGGAAATGGATATAATATCGAGGAGGAGAAAGAAGAAGATTTTCTGGAATTTAAAGAAGGGACTGTAGAAAAGAAAATAAAAAAAAGGCGGGATCTTTTGGTTTGGCCTGCTATCATGGCGATCTATTTATCATTTAAAATTTACGATAATTATCAAATTACACTGATCGATTTCACTTCCTTCACTTGTATTACTTTACTTTGCGTAGCTGTTGCGGCAGCGATAAGCTACAAACACTACCAGAACAAAGGATTTCAGGACAAAAATCTGCTTATCATTACAGCAGCAGGCAGTTGTTTCGGAACTGTTCCTATCTTTCTCTTTCTGATGCTTAACAATTCATTTTCAGAAGAAACCAATGCTTATATAGATCTTCCCGTTATCAACTATAAACATATTAACGAAGAAGAGACTATCGTCACTCTTAATTGGGAGGGGAATTTAAAAAATATGGAAGTTATTTATCCCGACACTGCTAACAATAAAAAAAGCATCCGTCTCGTGAAAAAAGAAGGCTGGCTGGGGATTCCTGTCATTGCTCAAAATACTGCCCAGAAAGAAGCAGCAAGAAATGCCCGTCAAGCCAGTGAAGAGGAAAAAACCCGACAAACAGCAGAAGCAGAAATGAGAGATGCAATGATAAAAGCGATGAAAACGAAAGCGTTACAGGATAAAGATTCTGCGAAGTAAATATTACAAGAAGAGCGATAGGTCCTTCCTTCGTCAGGAGGATAAATGTGATTCATGGCTCTAAAATTACTCGCGTATGTCATCCTCACGAAGGAAGGACCTATCGCCCTATATTTAAGAATCAATTACTTCTTCACCTTTATTCTATCCGGATGAAAGCTAAAGAGTGCAGCTACAATCACCGAATAAAAGGCACTTGTCGCCAACGTAAAGAAAAACTGTTTGGCGGAAAGCACCCACCAAGAATTGGAAAGATAAGCTCCATCAATGGCTTCCTGCAAATGCTCGGGCTTAATGCGTGGATCAATTTTAATAAGGGCCAGATTGCCCTCCAGAATTTCATTTCCAAAAATGAGGAATTGCAAAGCAACAGATAATCCGGTGAAAATTCCTACCAGTGCCCCCACCTGCATGCCCTTTTTGAGGAAAGGACGAATACGGAATTCATACTTCAGCTCACGGATAAACATTTGGTAGCACCAGTAATAAATGCCTCCGATAATGAATAGACTCGCTACCATAAAACGCACCACGTTGAGTGCCTCCATGCTAGGTGTAATCATTCTTGTAAAGAGTCCGAGCATCCCAACAAACAAACAATATAAAACAAGAATGGTTTTATTTTTCATAGGAATGCGGAGTATTTTTGCAAACATAAGAACAATATTTCAACCCCTAACCAGTTTTTGCTGAAGCAACGTAACTAAACAATCCAAGATGAAAACAAGTACCCTAACCCTTCTCCTCCTGTTTTTTGTATTTGGCGCTGCACAGGCAAATCAAAAAAACAGATTTTCCAAACTCACGCTAGTGCTTTCAAACACTAACTTTCTAGACAATCCTGAAGCAAGCATCTCGTATCTTTTAGACGGTCGCGATGGCACACAAATGTCGGCCGATGATTTTTTAGTCGGCCCTTTTACCTGGAAAAACTTCAATATCAGTACCAGTACCGCATGCAGGATTAGCAAAAAGAAACTGAAAATTGATGTATACCGCGCCGTTGTTTTGAGAGAAAAAATATTCGTAAAAATTCAGCACAAGGAATTCAGCTTTCTCTCTGATTCCATTGAAATTCCCCTTCCCTACCTTGCTTCTCTCTCTCTTCATTACGACCTACCTAAAACAGTTTCCAATGGAAGTGGGATTCCCTTTTCATTGTTTACAAAACTATCGAATGATGCCACAGTGGCTGTTTTACCCAATAATGAGACATGGCTTAAGAGAAGTGATTTCACTGTTAAATATGACAATCAAAGCATCAGCGGGAATAGCCTACCCTTTCATTTAACCGATTTCCAAAGCGATTCAATTCTCCTGAGTGTGAGTTTAAATGCCAATCCATCCATTAGCGATTCGGTGTATGTAAAATACCACGACATTTCCACATTTGCCTTTTACTTCAATGGCAGAAATGGAAATGATGGCCACTCTGGCTACAGCGGAAATTCAGGTACTTCCACTAATCCGAACGGCACTTCCGGCACCAATGGTGAAGACGGGAAAAACGGAGAAAACGCACCGGAGATAAATGTATATTTCGAAGCAAAAACAATCAATAAACAGGATTTGTTATTTGTAAAAATCTCTTCAAGTGGAGAAACCCATACCTTTTATATTCATCCGGAAACTCAAAAAATTGAAATTAATGCAAATGGTGGTAATGGTGGCCGGGGTGGTTATGGAGGGAATGGTTTTGATGACAGGGATAAGAAAGTCTCCAGCTATGGTGGAAATGGCGGACATGGCGGATCGGGAGGTTATGGAGGAAATGGTTCTGTCGTGACTTTCCATTGCGATTCAACCGCTCTCCGCTTCCAAAATGTATTTATCATCAATAATAAAGGAGGAAATGGCGGGGAAGCGGGAAATGGCGGATCAAAAGGTTATGGATACCAGATTTCCCCAACTATATTAAGCACATTGTTCAATCTGAATAATGGGTACTCGGGAGACAGTGGCCGCAAAGGTTATGAGGGCTATCCCGGGAATGTGAGTAATATGATAGAGGAGAAAAAGGAAATTGAGTATCATGTGGAGAAATAGCAATCTCTTTGTGCTCTGCTTCCCTCTCCTCCGAGCTACCGTGTATACACAAGTTATTTTATAGCTTAGGGTAAAAAAGTAATGTTTAGTCCTGAATTCACGAATTGTTTTTCTGACGCGCGATTAGATACACGTGTTAAACAAATGCTAGAGGAACTTTGTAATCGGCCTCAGCATTCGGTACGTCAAATAAGTAATGATCGCTCAAGCCAAATGGGTTGGTATCGTTTTTTAAACAATGACAAAACGAGTGAAGAGAAAATTATTTCGCGAATTAGTGAATCTTGTAATGAACGAATATCCCATCGAATCGTTTTGTGCATACAAGATACTACGGAGATAAATTTGTATTCTCATAGAAGAAGGATAAAGGAGGATGAGTTCATTGGTCCAATGTCGCATAAAGAGTATGGTTTAGGTTTTTTTATACATCCTGGTTATGTGATAGATGCAATTAGCGGCTTTCCTTATGGTTTTTCTCATATACAGATGTAGAATCGTTCAAAGCATTCTGCCGATAGATATGAGCGAGGTTACACAAAGCGTCCTATTGAGGACAAAGAATCAAACAAGTGGTTATTGTCGTGTGAAAAGTCAAAACAGTCTTTAAAATCAGCGCAAACGATAATTTTTGTTCAAGACAGAGAAGGAGATATTTACGATCAATTCGCAAGAGTTCCTTGCCTGGGAAGTCAATTAATCATTCGATCTAAAGCGAATCGCTCGATATTTCCATCGGGCAATTTAGAAACTTGCTTATCGACATGTGCTGTATCGGGACGATATTCTATTGATATTCATTCAGATTTACGTCGCAAAAGATTAAGT
>JBJTOK010000024.1:0-5251 GCA_046074525.1 Flavobacteriales bacterium | reverse complement strand
TCAGGCGCAATACCAGAAGTAAACCTTAGGCTCTTTTAGGTTGGTTTATTGCAGGTTTTGTTACCCGCTTGTTACTTTAATGACCAAATCCTCCCTGAAACCCTAATGAACACAAGGGGATTCCAAAATTCAGAAATTAGGAGTACAAAAATCTCGCAATGACGTAATGGGCTTGGTTAATTCACCTGCAATAAAAAAATCGCAGGACGCTTATTGAAATTCAATGTTGTTTTTTTCCATAAACTTAAAGGAAGCGAAACAATCTCTTCTGTATCCAGGGTGAGATCAACGGCAACGCATAAATGGGTTTGCGGCTGACAAGCCAACAGGATTTCTTCCAGCATGGGCTGGTTGCGGTAAGGTGTTTCAATGAAAATCTGTGCCGACTTATTTTTTCTTGAATCACTTTCCAGTGTTTTCAGCTTTTGCTGTAATTGTCCTTTTTCCCGCGGAAGATAGCCGTGGAAATGAAAATGCTGGCCGTTGAATCCGCTGGCCATGAGGGCCAATAAAATAGAGCTCGGTCCGGTGAAAGGCACCACGCGGATTTGTTTCTGGTGCGCTTTGGCTACTACGTTATTGCCAGGATCGGCTACAGCCGGACAACCGGCTTCCGACAATAATCCAACGTTTTCCCCATTTTCCATTACCTTGAACGCTTCGCTGAAATCATTATGTCCCTCGTGCTTATCAATGCTCCAGAAAATCAGTTCAGGAATAGGAAATGAACTTTTTATGGAAGAAAGAAAACGCCTAGCTGTACGCTCATTCTCCACAATGAAATATTTGGTGATGCGCATTTGCTGCAATGTTTTGAGCGGCAAAACTTCCTCAAAATGATTTTCTCCCAGCAGGGTGGGGAAAAGCAGCAACTGTCCTTTAGTATTCATTGTTTTTTAGTTTTTTCGCAATCACCTCGCAGGCTTCGTTAATCAGCTGAAATACTTCCTCAAATCCGTCGGTACTATAATATGGATCAGGGACCGATCGGTTTTTACCAGGGTGAGATTCGTTTAATATCATTTTTATTTTGTGGTGATGACGGGCATCAGAAAGTGCCAGTAAATTTTCATGATTCGTTTGATCCATCGCAAAAATCAAGTCAAATTCTTCAAAATCTTTTTTGCGTACCGCTCGCGATTTTTGCGTGCGGATATCAATGCCGTGCTCCAGTGCATTGGCGGTTGAACGTTTATCAGGAGCTTCTCCGTCGTGCCAGCCCGAAGTGCCAGCCGAATCCACTACAATATTCAATTGGTGTTTTTCCACATGATGTTTCATTAAGCCTTCCGCTACAGGGGAACGACAAATATTGCCCAGGCAAACCATTAATATTTTTTTCATACCCGAAAAATTGAGCCTCTAAAATATGAAATTGTTTAACTTTCAGACATGAAATGTTCATTATAAGATAAACATCAAAATGAAAGTAATTTTATTCGACGATTCCACCTGGGACAATCTTTTACCCCTTACTCATACCAAGCCTGTTTCACATGTGCGTATTGGCGCTTTCAAAGTTATTGAAAAATGGGAGCGACGCATGGAGCTTCCCTGCATTGTGCAGTGTAAGGATTACCTGTTGAAAAAATTCGGACAAGAGTACTCGGGTGAGGCGATATATGTCAATTCCAGCGTGCTTCCCGATGAAGAGCTGGTTAGAAAAATAAAGTCGCTGGAAAACAATCAAGGTTACCGTTGTGGAGAAAAAATAGTGGCTTATAAAGGTCATTTCAGTGAAATAGAATTTACCGATCTGGAGGGATTTTCACAGCTGAATCATTTGTGGGATATCTTTTTGCTCAACAGTCAGGAGATAAACAGAGACACTGAATTAGTAGATCGAAAGTACAAGGTGGGTAAATGGGAAGGGAATTTTATTCTTGGCAAAGGAATGATTTATGCGGGTGAAAATGTTGCAGCGCAGGGCGTGTCTTTTAATACCAGCGAGGGACCTATTATTATAGGAAAGAATGTCACTATTATGGAAGGATCTCTGTTGCGTGGTCCACTGGCGATTGGCGATGGCGCAGTGATCAAGATGGGCGCGAAGATTTATGGAGGAACGACTATCGGTCCGAAATGCACCGTTGGCGGCGAAATAAAAAATTCGGTTTTTACAGCGTATTCCAATAAAGGTCATGATGGTTACATCGGCAATTCAGTGATTGGTGAATGGTGCAACCTGGGGGCTGATACCAACTGCTCCAATATGAAAAATACCCTCGGAGAAATAAAAGTGTGGAGTATCGGGAAGAATAAAATGGTGAATAGTCACCAGATTTTCTGTGGTGTTTTTATGGGAGATTATGTGCGCACTGGTATCAGCAGCCGGCTCAACACAGGTGTGGTCATCGATGTGGCTTGTAATGTGATTCAGAATGATCCTGTACGGAAATATTTACCGGCCTTTTCCTGGGGGGAAATGAATAATGCCGATCTTGAAAAAGTACAGCTTTCCAATGTCAGGCTTGCTGAATTGAAAAAAGAAGTCTATTCGTCCGACGATCAGGCCATACTTCAGCATTTATACGCCACTTTGTCGTAATTTTTCCCCTGGCACATGCCTTGACCCTTTAGGATTATCTTTCAATAGAAGCTTTCGGCGACGAGATTGAAGGGAGAGATGAATATAATAATGACAAATTGACTTGATTATGAAGGACGATAATTTTAAGATAAATCCGATGATTGTCAGCAATATTCTTGATGATGAAACAGAGTTTATTCCGCTGATGACTACCGACGAGGATGATAATTCCAATACTTTCCAGGTTCCCGCCGAATTACCGATTTTGCCATTGCGCAATACGGTGCTCTTTCCTGGTGTGGTGATTCCCATTACAGTGAGCCGCGATAAATCCATCAAGCTCATTCAGGAATCCTACAGAAAGGATAAAATCATAGGTGTAATTTCCCAAAAAGACAATGAAATTGAAGAGCCTGGTTTCAATGATTTGAATAAGATAGGATCGGTGGCCCTCATCATGAAAGTATTGAGAATGCCTGACGGCAACACTACCGTGATCATTCAGGGCAAGCGCCGTTTTGAAATTACGGGCATTGTAAAAGAGGAGCCTTACCTGATAGGGAAAATTTCGCAGCTAACAGAAACGCGTCCGAAGGCCAACGACAAAAATTTTTCGGCAACAGTTTCTTCCATGAAGGATCTGGCCTTGCAAATCATCAAGCAGTCGCCAAGTATTCCATCTGATGCAGCTTTTGCGATCAAGAATATTGAAAGTCCGTCCTTCCTGATCAATTTCATTGCTTCCAACATGAATCTTCCTGTTCAGGAAAAACAAAAAATGCTGGAGATCAGTAATCTTTCGGAGAGAGCAACTTCAGCACTCGGCCATCTTACCAAGGAACTGCAGATGCTGGAGCTAAAAAATCAAATCCAGTCGAAAGTGAAAGTAGGTATTGATGAGCAGCAACGCGAATATTTCCTGCACCAGCAACTGAAAACCATTCAGGAAGAGTTGGGTGTTAATTCCAACGACCGCGAAGTAGAAGCCATCAAGGAAAAAGCAAAAACGAAAAAGTGGAGCAAGGAAGTGCAGTCACATTTCGATAAGGAAATACAGAAATTGCAGCGCATGAATCCGCAGGCTTCCGAGTATTCGGTGAGCTTGAATTACCTGGAAGTGCTCACTGATTTGCCGTGGAATGAATACACTGAAGATGATTTCGATTTGAAGAAAGCAAGAAGAATACTGAATCGCGATCATTACGGTTTGGATGAAGTGAAGGAAAGGATTTTGGAACACCTTGCTGTTTTGAAACTGAAAAAAGACATGAAGGCGCCTATTCTTTGTTTATATGGCCCTCCGGGCGTGGGCAAAACCTCATTGGGTAAATCCATTGCGGAAGCTCTCGGACGAAAATATGTGCGCATGAGTCTGGGCGGTGTGCGCGATGAAGCAGAAGTTCGCGGTCACCGCAAAACCTACATTGGTGCTATGCCGGGCAGAATTATTCAGAATCTGAAAAAAACAAAGTCTTCTAATCCTGTTTTTGTATTGGATGAAATTGATAAAGTAACCCGTGATTCGCATGGCGATCCTTCTTCGGCTTTGCTGGAAGTACTGGATCCGGAGCAAAACGATAAATTTTACGACAACTATGTGGAGATGGATTACGACTTGTCGAAAATCCTTTTCATCGCCACCGCCAATTCCCTTAGCAGCATTCAGCCTGCGTTGAGAGATCGTTTGGAAATTATTGATGTTACCGGCTATACAGAAGAAGAGAAAATTGAAATTTCTAAAAAGCATTTGATTCCTAAGCAAATTGAAGAGCACGGATTGAAGAACGGTGATATTGAGTTTGATAAAACAGTGATACAAGCTATTATCGAAGGATATACACGCGAATCTGGAGTGCGTTCATTGGAGAAAAAAATTGCTAAGGTGGTGCGCAATCAGGCGAAAAATATAGTGATAGGAGAGAAGGTGGATAAAAAAGTGTCCATTGAGAACCTGCACAAAATATTGGGACCCGCGCGTATGAAGGACAAATACGAAGGCAACGACCATATTGGGGTTGTAACAGGTTTGGCCTGGACTGCGGTAGGGGGCGATATCCTTTTTATTGAAGTAAGCTTAAGTAAGGGAAAAGGCAAACTCACCCTTACCGGAAATTTGGGCGATGTCATGAAGGAATCTGCTACACTGGCGCTTGAATACCTTAAAGCGCATGCTATTGAGCTGGGCGTTCACGATGATATGTTTGATCAGTGGAATGTTCATATTCATGTTCCTGAGGGAGCTACACCGAAAGACGGCCCCTCTGCAGGTATTACAATGTTAACGGCCCTGGCTTCGGTTTTCACCGGCAGAAAAGTGAAGAACAAGCTGGCGATGACAGGTGAAATTACTCTGCGCGGACGAGTTTTGCCGGTGGGAGGAATCAAGGAAAAAATCCTTGCAGCCAAGAGGGCCAACATCAAGGAAATTATCCTTTCCGACGAGAACCGCAAGGATGTAGAGGAAATCAATCCGAAATACGTGAAGGACCTGAAATTCCATTATGTGAAAACGGCGGGAGAGGTACTGGCTATTTCTTTATTGAAAAAAGGGAAGTAAATTATGAACCCACCCCTAACCCCTCCAAGGGGTGATGACCCATTAAATGGCAAAGTAAATCTAGGCAAGGATTTGTATAGGTGAGCCGCAATGCTTGCGGCTGTGAAATGGTTAAGAATATGCTTAATAAGAATGTTTGTCAACCACACTACAGCCGCAAGCAT
>JBJTOK010000023.1:0-44805 GCA_046074525.1 Flavobacteriales bacterium | reverse complement strand
TTGCATTATATCGTCTATCAAACAAAATATTCCTATAATTTTATCTCGGGTAAGCATTTGTATTGTTCTTGATTGGTTCGCAAAACAAATCTACAAACACTTGTTTACCCTCTTTTCAAATAGCAACTTGAATTAAATAATCAATAGCCAAGATAAGTTTGATATTAAGAGGACGAAAGCCCTTTTGGCTTTCCGGTTTTCCCGCCGCGCTAAAAACTCTGAAGAGCAAAGCTTCGTTTCTCCTCTTAATATCAAATTGGCTCAGCCCCGCACGAAGTTAGTGGCCCATTCACTGTATATTTCCATGAGTGCGTCATTGCGAGAAATTTTGTACTCGAAAATTCGAAGCAATCCTTTTATCAATCCACCTTCACCTGATATACAAACTCCTCCAGTTTCTGGATCTGTTTGCTCCTCTTCTGGCCTGCGACTTTATTGGTGGAATTGAATTTCAGTTTGGTGTTAAAAGTGCCTTGTGGTGCTTTTTTATAGGATTCGGCTATGCTCTTCATGGTGAGCGCGAAACCTACGCGGTCCTTGTCTTTTTGTCGACTCGAAATCATTCCGATGACATTTCCCTTATCATCGAAAAGCGGTCCGCCACTGTTGCCTAAATTCACCGAAAGCGCCACCTGGCAAGAGTTTTTGTCGCCTTGGTAACCGCAGCGTCCGCTCATTACCCCTTCTTCATAAATGATGTTTTCTTGCGGGAACCCGAGGGTAAATACTTTTTCTCCCAGAGCGTAAGCATTAGCATTGAAGGCATAAGGCAGAGATTTCGGCTTTACAAAAGAAGTGTCGGTGATTCTTAAAAACGCAAGATCTTTTTTAGGATCTAGATACACCACTTCGGCCTTGAACTGATCGCCAGTACTGTTTTCTACTACAATTTCATCAGCGTCTTCAACGATGTGTTTGGCAGTAACAAGGTAGCCTTTGGTGGAAACCATGAAAGCTGTAGCTGCATATTCAGCATCATTTTTCATAATGATTCTTGGTGTAGCCTTCGCACGAGCAGAGGTCATCACGCTTTCTTTTTTAGTCTCAATAAGTCCGGAAGAATTTCTATCCACAAGTAAATAGGTAACAGCTCCCACCGACAGCAGCAGAGCTATAGACGCGGCAATAGCAATTTTCTTGTGATTGATGTAAGAGAACAGGGAAAGCACTTTCCCTTTCTGAGGCACTTCTTTATGAAAATTTTCCAGCTTATTTTTCAAAGCTGATCGTTGTTGCATAGCTGCAAAAGTGTTGAACACTTTTTTGTATTCTTCTACTTTCACTGCGAGTGCAGGATGTGCAGCCATCTCTTTTTCAAAAGCGGCGCTTTCCTCAGCGCTCATGCGCTTTAGGAGATAATGCTCAATTTTTTCCAGTACTTCTTCTTCCATATCTACCCACGGTTAATAAAAAATATTTTCTTGAGTCGGACCAGGCATTTGTATTTCTGGTTCTTCACATTGTCTGCGTTGGTATAGCCCATCTTTTCGCAAATGTCCTGCATGCTGGCATTGTGCAGGTAAAAATCGCTGATGATCGTCGTGCAGGGTTCACCGAGTTTGCCCATTGCCACCTGCATTTTTTTTATGTCTTTTTCTTTTTCGTCAATAGTGAAAACATCGTCATCACTGATATCTGCCAGTGTTTCACTTTCTTCTATCTTTCCAATGAACCTCGACTGTTGCACCAGTTTTTTGAGCCACTGTCTGCGGCACACCGCATATAGAAAGGTTTTGATCTGGCAACTCAGTTCTAAATTTCCTGAGTGTACCTTATCGTAAAACACCATCACGCCTTCCTGATAAATATCTTTGGCGTCGTCTTCCGAGCCATTGTTGCTGATGATGAAATGCCGCACCATATTGTAGTGCGTGACATACAAATGCTTCAAAGCCCTGTCGTCTTTGTTGCGGATTCCCTGTATCAGCTCGGCATCGGAATAGCCCATCCAGTCACTCTTTATTGTTAATTCCTACTTGTTTAAAAAGGTAACCCAAAAATAATTTTTTTCTTTTTTGGGTTACCTCCTCAAAGTTCAAGGTATCAAACTAAAAACATATAAATATGAAAAACGCACTTAAAATTGGATTATTTGCTACAGTGGTAGCAATCTCCGCAGCAGCATGCACAGATCCTGAAGACACTAACACTGCTACAACTCCTGAGGGAGCTGAACAGAGAACGGCGGTGGTAGACACAGCGAAAACCCCAACTCCACCAGCAGGTGAAGTGAGGGAAGAAGCTAAAGGGGAGTAGGCTTCATTAATCCAAAAAAAGTCCTCTGAGAAATCAGGGGACTTTTTTGTTTATTAACCACCTCCCCTTCGGGTACTCCTCCTTGAAAAGGAGGAGAGTTAGTTACCAGCCCATTCTCAAAAGTATGGATTGGTAACTTCGTGCGAGGGCCCGAGCCAAGATGTGGGCCAGCGGTGGCGGTGCGGCAAAAAGCGCGGCCGTAGGAACGGAGGCAAAGCGTTTTTGCCGAGGTGGGAAGACCGGAAAGCCAAAGGGCTTTCCTCCTCTTAATATCAAACTTATCTTGGCTACTGATTTTTTGTTACTTTTTCATCAAGGAAAAAGTAAGAGAAAAGAAGCTGAAAGCTTCAATAAAAGATTCCGCCAAGTTACGCTTCGCTAAACTTAGCGGAGCTCTAGGGTCTCTGCACTTTATAGTATAACTTCCCTTTCAACACATCCCCATCCACTATATATATAGTAATGACATTGGCATGTTTGCGTGCCATGTATACTTTGAAAGTATTGTTGTTAACGGTAGTGACAATAGCGTCTATGTCAGTTTTATAAGTGATTTTGTTTTTCACCTTAAAAGGCAAACTCTGCTTAAATGTATTTTCCTTGCCCACATAAACAATCCCTTTTGCTTGGATGATTTTTACGGTGTCGACGGTTTTGTACAACACAGGATTTTTAATGATCCTAGCAGCGGGGCGCTCCTTTCCGCTTTCCACACCTTTGTCACCAGGCAGCAATTGCGCGAAAGTACTTTGTACCAACACCATTAAAACGATGCAGAAAAGAAACTTCATAAAAAGATTTTTGCTTATTCTTCTGTCATCCACGCGTTGGAGCTATGCTTCAAACGTGCATTGGCCAGGCCTTTTAGCGCTTCGAGGCGGTTGTCATAAGAACCATAGGCAACGCGTGTGAGACCGCCTTCGGTTTTTCCTACGATATGTGCATCAAAACCTGCGGCTCTTAACTCTTCCAAAAATGTTGCCGCATTTTTTTCATCGGCAAAACAGCCAGCAATAACGTGGTATTTTGAACTTGCAGCAGCGCTGCTGTATTGTGGTTTTTGAGGTGCTTCCTTTACAACTTTGGTGCTGATTTGTACGGCTGGATCGGCAAGTTTATCAGTATAGATTTTCAGCATTTCTTCTTTGGAGAAGAAGTCTTCCGGACGAACTATAGTAATGGTAACATCGGGAGTCGTTGGTAGTTTTTTTACTGCTTCCACCTCAGCGTTCCATTTGAAAGGATTCCAGCTCAGCTGCGCGGAAGTATTTCCTGGCAGGTTGATAGCAAAGAAAAGTGTGGTAGCCAGCAGCGGAACAGCGATAGATGCCGCAACTTTCAGCATGGTGTTGCTTGATTTTTTCGCTGAAGGTATTGTGCTGTCGATGATCTGTCGGCTGATTTTTTCCTTGATCGTGCTGCGTTCTGAAGCACTGACGTGAATAGCCTGCATGCCAAAAGCTTCAGGCAGGTAATTCACGGATAAATCCTGGTGAAAAGCAATATTTTTATCTTTTGTTTTTTTGAATTTCCCTACCTGGTCGAGATTGACTTCTTTCCCTTTTTTCAAGTCCTCCTGCCATTTCCTCACTACTGCCTCCAATGCAGTTCCTGCTTCTTCAAATGAAATTTTTTCACTGTTGGAAAGAGCAGTATTGAGCAATCCGTCATTCATTTGCAAATGGCTGTTGAACACCAGTTTTTTGTAAGGGGGATAGAAAGTGTTTTTGTTCTCGTCGAGTTGTGCCGGCGCCCTGTTGCCTACTAATCCACCAAATCCCGGAATGATCACGCAATTGTGTTCATGCAGGAGCTCGGCAATAACAGCAGGGATATTTCTTTCGGCCACTTTCATTCGACTAAAATAAAATAAAAAGCCTTTTTTGCTATGAAAAAGATTTCAACAAAATTGGGACTTCAAGTCAGTTTTGATAAATTATCAGGATGAATGACGACAATAATTTTATCAAAGGTAGGGGTGCGCAGTTCAATCCACACAATCGTTTTCAGAAGGACAAGGTGGAGCTGGATTCTATTGAAAATCCTGGTACTCAATATATTTATAGCCATCCGAAGACCATCGTGAATAAGGTGGAAAGTCCGGATATTTACGCTTCTTACTCCATGAATCCTTACCAGGGCTGTGAGCACGGCTGCATTTATTGCTACGCAAGAAATTCTCATGAATATTGGGGGTATAGTGCCGGTCAGGATTTTGAAAGCAAGATCATCATCAAGAAAAATGCACCACAGTTGCTGGAGGAATTCTTAAATAAGAAGAATTATCAGCCTGCAACGATTATGCTGAGTGGCAATACCGACTGTTACCAGCCAGTGGAAAGGAAAATGAAAATTACGCGAAGTTTGCTCGAAGTATTGGTGAAATACCGGCATCCGGTGGGTATGATTACTAAAAATGCCTTGGTACTGCGCGATATTGATTTACTGAAAGAGTTGGCGGCCAATGACCTTGTCCATGTGACGATTTCACTTACTACCCTTTCGGAAGAGCTGCGCCGGCAGATGGAACCTCGGGCATCTTCGTTTCATAACCGACTGAAAATCGTAAGCGATTTATCTAAAGAAGGGATTCCGGTGGGGATATTGATTGGTCCGGTAATTCCATCCCTCAATAGTTATGAAATTCCTGAAATACTTAGGGAGGCAGCAGAGGCTGGTGCACATTATGCAGGCATGGTTCCGGTGCGATTGCAGGGTGCGATTGCTCCGATTTTTGAAGACTGGATCACCAAATCTTTTCCCGATCGCGCGCAAAAAGTACTCAATCAAATTAAAGACATGCACGATGGAGAATACAGCAGTAGTCGCTATCAGCAGAGGAAGAAGGGCAATGGAAAACTGGCCGAACAGCTTTTTGCTTTGTTTAAAGTTTCGCACCAGAAATATTTTGCTGGAAGGGAGTCGCATAAGTTGCGCACGGATTTATTTAGAGTGCCGGGAAAGGGCGGACAGTTGAGTATGGAGTTTTAGTGGGGATGATAGTCATTGCGAGGAACTCACCCCTAACTCCTCCAAGGAGGGTGATGACCCAGATTAAGGCAAGACAAGAATTTACGTACGTAGCCGCAATGCTTGCGGCTGTTAAATGGTTAAGAATACGCTTCATAAGAATGCAGGGCAAGCACACCACAGCCGCAAGCATTGCGGCGATGGCTTCTCCCACGCGGGGCATTCATAATAAGAAAAGGGCTTTGCCTTACTCTGGTCCACCACCATTGTTAAAGGGAGAGTGCGGAGGTGGAGTCCGTTGGTAAGAGGAATTTCAGATATACTACATCCCTAACAACTCCTTCGCGTTATCCAATGATTTTTTAGTGAGCTTGTCGCCGCTGAGCATTTGTGCAATTTCCTCTACACGCTCTTTTTCATTAAGGAGATACACTTTCGACTCCGTCATTCCTGACACTACAGCTTTCTCCACTTTATAATGCTGCTTTGCCTTAGATGCAATCTGCGGCAAATGGGAAATAGCAATCACCTGCATGTTCTTACCCATATCACTGAGAAGCAATCCCATTTTATTGGCCACCTCACCAGAAACACCGGTATCAATCTCATCAAAAATAATGGCAGGTAAAGTGAAATGGCGGGCCATGCAGCTTTTCACTGCCAGCATCACCCTTGATAATTCACCACCCGAAGCAGCATCTTCGATAGCTTTTAAATCTTCACCCTGGTTGGCCGAGAACATCAAAACAGGTTTATCCTGACCGCTTTCCGCAAAAACATTTTCAGTGGAAAAACAGAGATCCACTTCCATTCTGGCTTTAGGCATTTTAAGTTGCGCCAGTACATCTGTGATCTGTTTCACGAGCTGTGGCGCCACTTTTTTGCGGGCTTTACTAAGTTGTGAAGAGAGATCCGACAAAGACTTATGCAAAGCTTTTTTCTTGCTGCGCAATTCTTCCAACCGCACCTCGGAATGAGATGAAGCCTTTATTTTTTCTTTCAAATCTGCCGCTTCAGCAATTAGATCTTTGGCCGAAACAAGGTTGTACTTTTTAAGCAGAGTATAAATCAGGTTTTGTCGATCCTGCAATTCCTGCAAGCGATTTTTATCGAAAGTCATTGATCCCGCCAGCTTATCTGCTTCGGCTGCTATGTCTTCAGCTTCCACACGCAGGGCTCTTACGCGCTCTGCAAAAGCAGCAAAGCCACCTGTGAGGCGATCGAGCTTTTCAAACTCACTTTCCACCGACATCAGCCTATCTGCTACCCCTTCATCACTATTGAAATTTTGAAGAATGCGCTCTATCCTCTCTCTTACTTCACCTGAGTTTTCCAGGATTTTCAATTCATTCTCCACACTTTCCTCCTCTCCTTCCTCAGGAGCGGCAGCATCTATTTCATTGAACTTGAATTTCCAGTAATCGAGATTTTCCTTACTCAGCTTCACATCAGCTTCTTCCTTCTCCAGCTGTTTTGAAAGCTCTTTGTATTCCTGCAGATTCTTGCTGTAAGTCAGCAATAACTTATCATTTGCCGCTAATCCGTCCAGAATATCCAGCAAAAAGCCCGAAGACTTGAGTGTTAAAAATGCGTGTTGAGAATGTATATCCACCACATTTTGCGCAATGGTCTTAAGAAAAGGAAGCGTCACGGGTGTATCGTTAGCGAAGGAGCGACTCTTCCCGTTATCACTGATTTCACGGCGAAGAATGGTCTCTTCCTCAAAATCAACATCGTGTTCCTTGAATAAAGGTTTCATGTCTTTGCCAATATGAAAAAGTCCTTCAATCACACATTTCTTTTCTCCCTTGCGAATGACAGAACTATCGGCACGGGCACCCAGAAGCAGTTGCAAAGCATCAAGCATAATGGATTTCCCGGCGCCAGTTTCACCAGTTATCACAGAGAGTCCGGAAGAAAAATCCAGTTTCAACTCTTTAATCAAAACAAAGTTTTTTATGGAAATCTGCTGCAGCATTTATGTAAAGAATATTTGTCGGAAATCCCTATTGATTAAAAAAACTATTACGAAATCCAAAAGAAAAAATAAGGAGAACCATTTGAGCAGACTCACCCTTTGTTCCTCAGGATTCCTTTCCATTTTCACGCAGGAATCATGAAAACCGTAGATTTTTTTATGCAGATAGTTTTCATCAAACTTAGCTTGCAGCTTTGCTAACTGCAACTTCAAGTCGACTTTCTTTTGCATCAGCACTTCATATTCAGCTGTTTTTCCTTTCATAAGAGCCGCAGTTGAATCCACTCTCCTTACATCGGCTTCAATGAGTTGCTTTTCCTGTGCAAATTTCTTCACCTTCACTTTATAATTTTCCTTAACCAGCGGATGATTCATTATCTTCCTTGCATAAGCATCCTCCAATTTGTACAAATCGGTGGTATCTGTTGTAGTGATGGTTATAATATATTCATAACGGATGTACTGTTCTTCAACAATGGCATCAGCATCATAAAGCTCCACAGTGATTTTTTTCAGGATATCCGATTTCAGTCCGAGAATCTGCTCCGCAGTGGCGTAATCTTTCTGTTTCAGACTTTCCGCCAGGGGGGCTAAATATTCATTAATGGAATAACGCGACACCACATACGTTGAGCCCTGCATCCTGCAGATGTATACATCCTGATAATCCTTGGTTTCAAGGTAATAAAACACTCCAAAAGCCGTCGAGAGACACAGTACTAATAAATACCAGTACTTAATGAACCATATTCTCAGGAAGAGCTTTAATTTTTCCATTACAATTTAAAGTTGGCAGGAAGGAGATAAAACTTCTTCGGAACAGCTTTTCCGGCACAGGACTTTTGTTTTCCTTTTGATTTCACACTAGAAGCTGGTGCATAATCCATCCTCACAATCTGACCATCTTTAGTAACACCATAAACCTCAAAGGAAACATCTTTTTTCGGGCAAGGGAGCATCATTTTAGCCTTCTTCACCGGCTTTTCGGAAGTCCAGGTATAAATTCCCATTGCACACTCATACGACACTCTGATCTCAGTGAACTTAAGTCCTTTTTTAGCTTTAAAAGTAAACTTCACATTCTCCTTGCTTTGCACTGCGATGTTCATGGACGCAGAACAAGTGGTAGCCAGCTCAAAATATTCCTTGCCATTCATGGAAACTCTTTTCGCTACTTCCCCACTGTTGCGCCAGTACATATCACTATAACCTTTCCACACATTGAATTCCTGGTTGCCCTGACAAGACTCCGTAACAGGAATATACACCTTGAGCGGGGAAACCAAACAGGAGTCGGAGCATAATTTCACATCCACAACGCCTACTGAATTGAGGGTTGAAAACTCAGGTCCCATAGTAGTATAACCTGATTTTCTAAGCATTGCGGGAGAGCTGAACGAAGCTATAGATACACAGTTTTTGATTTTTTCAAATTCACATCTGTTCAGTTTAATGAAAACACCGTTAGGCAATTCAACGGTTGTATCCAGCTTACAGTATTGTTTAATCAGCGCAGCCTTGATAGAATCCTCGTTGAGCTTCGGAAGGTCTTTTACAGCACCTTTCTTCATCGACCAGATTTCTACCACTACCCTCCTGTTGATTCGGCGACCTTCCTCCGTGGCATTGGAAGCCACAGGATTACTGATACCGTGATTAGTAAGGGAGATGTTTGCTCTCTTCACTTTTTTATCAAGAAAAAACTGCTTGACGCTGATGGCCCTCTGCTGACCGAGTCCGACGTTGTAAACCGGACCACCAATGCTATCACAGTAAGCATCGATATTAACCCCTATGGAATCTGTTCTAAACTGATCGAAGAGCTTTTGCAACTCCTCCTTGTGCTGTTTGGTCAACGTACTTTTTTTGTAATCAAAAAGTAACACAGTAGCCTGTTTCTGGGCAATGGAACTTAGCTGGAACAATACAATAATTGCCAGTGTCAATAAGATGCTTTTTTTCATTGGTCGCGTTTTAATATGATACCTCTTAAATCTAAGATAACAAAAATGATTTACGCTTTTAGGTATTTGAGAACATTGGCCTCTATCCTTTGTTCAATGTTTCCCCCATCGGCTTTGATAAACTTATTACCAGTAATATTTTCAAAAAGCTCAATGTATCGTTCGGAAGTCATTTGCACAAAATCATCAGGCATTACAGGAACTTTCTGACCGTCTTTCCCCTGAAATCCATTGCTGATGAGCCATTGTCGCACGAACTCCTTCGACAACTGCTTTTGTGCCTCGCCTTTTGCCTGACGGTCTGCATAGCCTTCTGCATAAAAATAGCGTGAAGAATCGGGAGTGTGGATTTCGTCAATCAGCACGATGTTGCCATCTTTGTCTTTACCGAATTCATATTTCGTATCAACAAGAATGAGATTCTTTTCAGCAGCCATTTCGCTACCTCTCTTGAAAAGAGCACGGGTGTATGCCTCCAGCTGAATATAATCCTTCTCGGAGACGATGCATTGTCTCAGAATTTCCTCTCGGGAAATATCTTCATCATGACCTTCAGAAGCCTTAGTGGTTGGGGTGATGATAGGTTCGGGAAACTTGTCGTTTTCTTTCAATCCCCCTGGCATGGTAACTCCACACAAAGTAAGGATACCAGCTTTGTACTGACGGGCAGCGTGTCCCGACAAATATCCCCTGATCACCATTTCCACCTTGAAAGGTTCGCATCTCTTCCCTACAGAAACCATTGGGTCGGGAGAAGCCATGAGCCAGTTAGGAACGATATCTTTCGTAGCATTAAGGAAATGCTGGGCAATCTGGTTCAATACCTGACCTTTATATGGAATTCCTCTCGGTAATACCACATCGAAGGCCGAAATCCTATCGGAAGCCACCATCACTAAAACATCGCCTACAGAGTACACATCGCGTACTTTTCCTTTGTATACAGCGCTTTGATTTGGAAATTGAAAATCGGTTTTTACTAATGCATCCATAATTTAGTGTTTACCTGCTTTTTCGTAAGCAGTTAATATTTGTTTTACTACGGGGTGGCGAAGAACATCCTTACCATCCAGGTTAACGAATTCTATTCCTTCTATATCTTTTAATATACGACTTGCGTGAATCAATCCGGAAGGCTGACGCTGCGGTAAATCTATCTGCGTGACATCACCAGTAATCACGAATTTGGCAGCCTCCCCCATACGGGTTAAAAACATCTTGATCTGTCCTTCGGTGGTATTTTGGGCTTCATCCAGTATCACGAAAGCATTACTCAGTGTTCGTCCGCGCATAAAAGCCAGCGGCGCAATTTCAATCACTTTTTTCTCGATATGCTCGGCGAGCTTGGCATGAGGAATCATGTCGCGCAACGCATCATACAAAGGCTGCATGTAAGGATCCAGCTTCTCTTTCAAATCGCCGGGAAGAAAGCCGAGGTTTTCACCAGATTCTACCGCCGGACGGGTCAAAATGATTTTCTTTACTTCCCTGTTCTTTAAAGCCCTCACCGCCAATGCCACTGCAGTGTAGGTTTTACCGGTTCCGGCAGGCCCCATGGCAAACACCAAGTCGTTTTTATTGACAGCAGCCACCATCTTTCGCTGGTTAGGTGTTTTGGCCCTCACCACAATACCTCCATTGCCATACACTATCACCCCTTCTCCTTCTTCATTGGCGATGATTTGCTCCCCACCAACGCCTAACAAACTGTCAATATTGGTCTCGGTAAGCTTACCGTATTTTTCTATGTGGGAAATAAACAAAGTCAGATTTTTTTCAAAGGAGAGGATATCGGTTCTGCTACCAGTCACTTTCAATTCATCACCTCGCGACATGATTTTAAGCTTGGGAAAGGATTTCCTGATGTGATTCAGTTTTAAGTTGTTAACTCCCAACAACTGTATGGGATCAATATTTTCAATAATTATAACCTTGTCCAATCAATAAAATTTAAGACGCTAAAATAGGAATTCTCTTGTATATTTGACCTATTGAAAAAGGAATGGCGGTTATCACTTTAACAACAGATCTGGGCTTAAAAGATTACTACGTCGGCTCCCTCAAAGGGGCCATCCTTAAAGAAATTCCCAATGCTACCATTGTCGATATCAGCCACGACATCCCTCCATTTGATATTGCAGTAGCTTCTTTTTGCTTGAAAAACGTGTATACCGATTTCCCTCAGGGAAGCATACATATCATTGGCGTTGCACCTAATGCAGATGAACAAACCCGACATCTGGTGATGGAGAAAAATGGCCACTATTTTATTGGTGCCGACAACGGCATCTTCTCCCTGCTCTTTGATACTCCGGCAGAAAACATACACGAAATACAGCTTTCTGATGCTAAATCCTCTCTCACTTTTCCTACTAAGGATGTGTTTGTAAAGGCAGCAGCTATCATTGCCCGCGGGGAAGGACTAGAAAAAATAGGAAGAAAGGCTGGCAACATCCAGGAACGAATGATCTTCAGAGCCATCTCCGAAGGAAATATTATCAAGGGAATGGTAACCTACATCGACACTTATGGCAATGTGATTACCAACATTTCCAAACAGCTTTTCAGTGAGTTCGGAAAGGGTCGTAACTTCGGTATTATTTTCCGTAGAGCAGATTATACTATTGATGAAATCAGCGACAGCTATAACCTTGTGCCTGAAGGAGAAAAACTTGCTTTATTTAGCGATTCAGACTTCCTTGAAATCTCTATTAATAAAGGCAACGCCTCCAACCTTTTCGGACTAAAACTATACGACACCATAAGGATAGAATTTGAGGCATGATAGTCCGCATTGTAAAACTCACCCTGCAACCCGAAAAGACAGAAGACTTTCTTGCCTTATTCAATCACTACAAAAAAGAAATCTCAAGCTTTCCCGGCTGCCTTTACTTACAGGGACTCCAGAACACTGAATCCCCTAATATTTTTTTCACCTATAGCCACTGGGATAGTAAAGAATCCCTGAACAATTACCGCAACTCCCCCCTCTTCAACGAAGTATGGCCACAGGCCCGAACATGGTTTAAAGAAAAACCCGAAGCCTGGAGCTCTAAAATACTGTAAACATGAATTCTATAACTAAAAGAATCTTAATCATCGGAGCGCTTTTCGCAATCGCTGTTGCTATTGGCTACCCTATTGTTAACCGAAAAACATTACCGATATACAATCCCGCCGACATCAATCCGCGATTAGTAAGTGACAGCATGAGACACATCAACAGCGGACACAACATCCCTTCCTTCCAGTTGATCAACCAAAATGGCGACACCGTCACAGATAAGGATTTTAATGGTAAGATTTACGTTTCCGATTTCTTCTTTACCACCTGCACTAATATTTGTCCGATCATGACCGGTCAGCTCAAGCGCGTTTACGACGAATATAAAGGAGATAAAGACGTAATGTTTTTATCACATACCTCTATGCCCGAAGTCGACACCCCCGCCGTGCTGAAAAAATACTCTCTCCGCTTTGGGGCAGAGCTTCCTCAGTGGCAGTTTGTTACCGGCAACAAGAAGGAGATTTACCAGCTGGCACGCAATTCTTATTTAGCAGTTCAAACCAAAGGAAATGGAGACGTAAATGACTTTATACATACAGAGAATCTCGTGCTAATAGATACAAAAAAAAGAATACGGGGATTTTACGACGGAACCTCTACAGACGAAGTCAATCAACTGATTGAAGACATCGAAGTTTTAAAAGAGGAAATCCATTAGTTGTTTAGTGTTAAAAAACTGGACTTTTGCAGATCTATAAGTTATATTTGCAGACCTAGTTATATATAAACCACTGACACACAACATGAGACAACTAAAAATCACCCAGTCGATTACCAAAAGAGACAGCATCACTTTAGATAAATATCTCCAGGAAATAGGCAAAGAAGAATTGATCACCGCAGATGAAGAAGTAGTTTTAGCCCAATTGATCAGAGACGGAGATCAGGCCGCACTTGAAAAACTAACCAAAGCCAACTTAAGATTCGTTGTATCGGTAGCAAAGCAATACCAGGGACAAGGCATGACCCTACCCGATTTGATCAACGAAGGAAACCTTGGCTTGATTAAGGCTGCGCGCCGTTTCGATGAAACCAGAGGTTTTAAGTTCATTTCTTATGCCGTATGGTGGATCCGTCAATCTATTATCCAGGCCATCTCCGAACAGTCCCGCATGGTGCGCTTGCCTTTGAACAAAATCGGCGCTATCAGCAAAATCAACAAAGGAGCTTCCCAGCTGGAACAGCAACTGGAAAGAGAGCCAAATGCCCAAGAACTTTCCGAACACCTTGATTTACCAGAACAGGAAGTAGCTAACGTATTACACATGAATACCCGCCACATTTCGGTGGACGCTCCTTTCCAGGATGGCGAAGACCATGGCTTACTAGACGTTATGGTGAACGAAGATTCTCCAAAAGCTGACAGAGACCTGATCGTGGAATCACTGAGAGCTGAAATCAACAGATCTCTCTCTACTCTCACCGACAGAGAAAGTGAAGTGATCAAGATGTTTTATGGAATCGATGGCTACAGAGAAATCAGCCTCGAGGAAATCGGCGCTAAATTCGACCTCACCAGAGAGCGTGTTCGCCAGATCAAAGAAAAAGCGATCAAGCGCCTGAAAAATAATACAAGAAGCAAATTATTGAAAACCTACTTAGGTTAAGCTTAATAAAAAATAAAAACAGAAAAGAAAATCCCGCAGCAAACCTGCGGGATTTTTTGTTTGCACTCAAAAAATCCAAAACAATCTTCCCCCACCCTCCTTCCCTTTCCTCCGAGAGGAATGCTGAGCGCGAAAGATTACCTTAGATTTTTAAGCACAAAAAAGCCCCGTCTTCCGACGAGGCCTTCCTTTTTCAATAAAACATTCAATTACTTAACTCCTCCGCAACTGATATCAGCCTGATTATTGGCTTTAGTATCCCAGCAGTGACTCACATTATCTTTATCAATCACTTTACCATGACCATCAGCTTTATTCCACATAATTTGAGTTAACTCAGACTTGCCTTTGTCATAAATATCATAATGACCATCAAACTCAGCATCTGCAGTTTTTTTCCAGAGGATGTAGTTCCCTGTTCCGGCCTGATTTGGCTCAGAATAAATAAACTTAGTTTGCGCAGTTCCCGCAGTCTCATTTTTACTCCACTCAATATCCACGTAAGTTACCGGAGTGTAAACATCTTTATTAAGACTCCATGTTCCTGAAGTTCCATCTTTTTTAGAAACACCTGTATACCACACGAAATCCTGGAAACCATTCTTCTGAGAAATCACCATTTTCCAGTTGATGTTCTCGCCACTTTCACTGGCATGCAACTTCACAGTATAAGTTGTACCAACAACCACATTATATGACCAAACCCATTCCTTAGCATTCACATCATAAACAGCTTCATGATTGATAGCCTCTTTGAAAGCAGCAACAGGAACAGCCAAATTAACAACAATAACAGTATTAAAATACCCCACCAGTAAAGCAGAAGCAGTGAAGTAAACCCCACCCTCAGTTTTATTGGCTCCACCTCCAAAAGCAGAGTTATCCATCGTCATTGAAGAAGAAGGAGGAAGATCTGGGGCTTCTGGATTTTCTTTTTTACATGACGTTGCGAAAACTCCCAAAGCCAGTGCAAGCACTAAGAATTTTTTTGATTGTTTTTTGATTGTCGAGTTCATGATTGCGTATTAATGATTAACTGTTTTTTTTTGAAAAGACGAAGTTAAAACAATTTGGTTGCTTACGACATAATTTTATCGACGAAGGCCGATTATTATTCGACCATCGCCGGAGCATTACAAGGAAATCTATTCATGGTTCCCACACTAAAAAACAGCACCACGATATCTGTATTTTCCAACTCCTGACACATGTTCAATTCGCTTACATCCCGATTGCCATTTTCAGGATCATAGGAAATAACCTCCCTGTTATAAAACAAGAACATCGATTCCTTCGAAAAAACCTTCCCTGGTATCCAGGTATTATTCAATCCATAAAAAAAACTATCCCCGATAATCAACACCTTTGGTTTGTAACAATCATCTTCCTTATACACATACTCCGTCTTTGGATAACCCAAACGTTCTGAATTCATCCCCAGCAGCAGATTTGCGGTAACCACTATATCATCATCCGAATCACGAGCGACATCGCTAGCTTCTATTTCGGTAATTTTTATGAGATTGACTTTTTTATTGATCTCCTTTGACGTTCGTTTCAACAACGAATCCAGTGCAAGATAAGCTCCATAAGTGGTCCAATGCACCGCACCCTGGGTAAACAATGGATAAGGACTATCTTTCTTAATCTTCTGAAAATAATGGCGATAATCAATAAAAGGAATATTAGACAACAACAGCTTTTTGGTGTAATACGAATAATAACTCTCCTTACTGATCTGATTGAGCATATCATCCGGCAAATATTCAGGATAAAAACTTTCCTTGTTTGGCGTAAAGCAAATAAGCAGCTTTTTGTTTTTCGACACCAGATAGTCATTTAATTTCTGCACAGAAGCAAAAACCGAATCAGCATGAGCAGCCCCCTTGAAATCAGCTCCCGAATAACCGCCGAAAAAATAATTACTATACAAATAACCCTTCTTCCCTTTAAAGGTATCCCCCACCCTCAACTCTTCAAAGAGGGAAAAATCCACCTGGTTATTGATTTTCACCGCAAGATTGCGGAAACCAAAATTTTCGTTCAGGTAAGCATCCTGCTTTTCCTGATAAGAACGATCAAACCAGGTTTCGGAAGTAAAAACAGTATCCACCTTTGGCTGGAAAGTTCCATACAAAGGCAGCTCTTCAAAAATCCCAAATTGCTTCTGCAGCAATGGGAAGCTTAGGAAGAGCAGCAGAATTACTACCAATACTATTTTTAAATATCTCTCCATCAAAATCTGAAATAAATAAAAGGGTTAAAGTCGGAAGAAGTGATGGCCGCTACCGACAATACAAACAAGGCCATCCCGATAAAAACCATTGCATAACTAGCCAATACACCCTTGCTCCTGTAGTAAACAAAATCCTGAACCCTTAAGCCATAAGGCAACAACACAAAAAAGGAAAAGAAAAAACTCAAGGTGAAAAAAAACAAAGGCTTGAATTCGGGATCAACACTCATCTCATCGCCAAAATCAAACATCTGCTGTATATAAGCAGAAGCCTGACTGAGAGAATCCGACTTGAAGAGCACCCACCCAATAACCACCAGTATAAAGGTGAAAATATGCGCCACCACTTTATTCTTCTCCAAAACCTCAAGCAAAAACACCCTGTCCATCACCAACCAGAAACCATGAAACAAACCCCAGGCTATAAAAGTCCAGGAAGCCCCATGCCAGAAACCACTCAAAACAAACACCAGCCACAAATTAAAATACAACCTTGTTTTTGAACTCACCCTGTTTCCTCCCAGCGGGATGTACAAATAATTCCGCATCCAGCTACCCAGTGTAATATGCCAGCGGCGCCAGAAATCAGTAATACTGGTGGCGACATAAGGATTATTGAAATTCTCCGGAAGTCGGAAACCCAGCATTTTTGCCAGACCGATCGCCATATCGGAATACCCTGAGAAATCGAAATAAATCTGAAAAGTATAAGCCAGTGCACCTATCCAGCAATCGACTGCATCCATTGACTCAATGGGCGCAGCAAACGCTGCTGTAGCCATTCGGGCCATCACATTCGCGATGAGCACTTTTTTAGCCAGGCCAATGGCGAAGCGACAAAATCCTTCCAGCAGCATATCTGAATTATAAGTCGCAAAGCGACCGGTAATCTGGTCGGCAATTTCACTGAAGCGCACTATGGGTCCGGCAATCAGCTTGGGAAAAAACAGGATATACATCTGATATTGAAAGAAGTCGGAAAGCGGCTTATGTTCTTTCCTGTAAACGTCAACTACATAAGTAATGCTTTCAAAAGTATAGAAGGAAATCCCTATCGGTAACACAATTTTCACCCACTCTATTTGTCCGGCACCAATAAACGATAAGACATGATTTACGTTCTCAACAAAGAAATTACAGTACTTGAAATAAAAAAGGAGTCCGGTATTGAGACACAGCGACAAGATGAAAAACAATTTCCGCCGTTTTTCACTCTGCGCATCATCCATCATCCGCACCAGATAAAAATCAAGAGTTGTTGTGGCAAGAATAACAAAAATGAATTTCGGGGCGCCCCAGCTGTAAAAAACAATGCTGGCCAGCAGAAGGAAGGCATTCTTAAACCTGTCCTGCATCAGCACATAAAGTACTATTACAAGAGGTAGGAAATAAATCAGAAATGTGACGCCACTAAATACCATCCAGCATTAATTGCAGCTGAAAATATAAATTATTCATAGAACGATGAAATCAAAAAAACAATGCTTCTCCATATTTTACCTTAACTTCGCGTCCTTAAATTTTTGAAGAATGATTGAGGCTAGTAACATATCACTGCAGTTTGGGAAAAGAGTTTTATTTGACGAAGTAAACATCAAGTTTACGGGAGGAAACTGCTACGGAATCATCGGCGCCAATGGAACCGGGAAATCCACCTTTTTAAAAATATTGTCGGGAGAGATTGAATCCACCGGCGGACACATCTATATAGAACCTGGCAAAAGGATGGCCGTTTTGAGTCAGAACCACTTCGCCTTTGATGAGTGCGCTGTTCTCGATACGGTAATCATGGGACACAAACGCCTGTGGGAAGTCAGCAAGGAAAAAGACGCGCTTTATGCCAAGGAGGATTTCAGCGAACAGGATGGTATCCGCGCTTCTGAACTGGAAGCGGAATTCGCTGAGATGGATGGGTGGAACGCAGCTTCTGAAGCGGCGATCCTCCTCAATGGCGTAGGTATTGGTGAAAGCCTTCATCAAACCCTTATGAAAGACCTTAAAGGTTCGGAAAAAGTAAGGGTATTGTTATCTCAGGCCTTGTTCGGAAATCCGGATATCCTGATTTTAGATGAGCCTACCAACGACCTCGACATGCATACTATTGCGTGGCTGGAAGACTTCCTTCTCGACTTTAACAATACGGTGATTGTAGTTTCCCACGACCGTCGTTTCCTGGATACAGTATGTACCCATATCGCCGATATTGACTTCGGAAAAATCACACTCTTCCCTGGAAATTATACTTTCTGGTATGAATCGAGTCAGCTCGTTTTAGCACAGAGAGCACAGGCCAATAAAAAGGCTGAAGACCGCATAAAAGAACTCCAGGATTTCGTTGCCCGCTTTAGCGCGAATGCGTCAAAATCAAAACAGGCAACCAGCCGTAAAAAGGCTTTGGAAAAAATTAACCTGGAAGATATAAAAGCCTCAAACAGAAGATATCCAGGCATTATATTTCAACAAAATCGCGAAGCAGGAAACCAAGTGCTTAACGTGGAGAAATTAGCTAAGAGCGCCGATGGAAAAACGCTGTTTAAAGACATCACTTTCAATATCAACAAAGGCGACAAAGTGGCCTTTATCGGAAAAGACAGCATCGCTCTTACCGCCCTATTTAAAATATTAGCTGGAGAGATCAATCAGGATTCCGGAACATACTCTTTCGGGCAAACTATTACCTTCTCTTATCTTCCAAACGAAAACAGCAAATACTTCACCGATAAGAAAAATCTGGTGGATTGGTTGAGACAATACTCTGCCGATCAGGATGAGATTTACATCCGTGGCTTCTTGGGAAAGATGCTCTTTTCCGGAGACGAAGTAATGAAAAAGTCGAATGTGCTTTCCGGAGGGGAAAAAGTACGCTGCATGGTATCACGAATGATGCTGACCACCGCCAACTTGCTAATTCTGGACGAGCCGACGAATCACCTCGACATGGAGTCGATTACCGCTTTCAACAACTCACTCAAAAATTTTCCGGGCATCGTGTTGTTTACCTCTCATGACAGAGAGTTTACACAAACCGTAGCCAACAGGATTATTGAAATCACACCAAAAGGAGTGATTGACAAACACATGACTTATGATGAATACATGGCTGATGCTAAGGCTGCAGCGCTAAGAGAGACGATGTACGCGTAAAATCAGATTGAGCGTGAGTGCGCGTTTTGAGAAAAGTAAAAAGCCGGAAGAAACATCTTCCGGCTTTTTTTATGATTTGAATTAGATCAATTAGCGTCTGCCACCTTCTCTTCTTCCTCCATCCCGTCGACCGCCGCCGCCACTGAAGCCACGACCACCTTCTCTTCTACCGCCTCCGCCAGAGAAACTGCGTCCGCCTCCACCTCCATCACGACGAGTAAAACCTCCGCTTCTTCTTTCACCACCTCTGTCATCGCGACGTCCTCCGCCACCCTGATCAGCACGGTTAACGCGGATTTCGCGACCACCTAACTGGAACTGGTTAAAATCGCCAGCTACTTTAGCAGCGTGTTGCATAGGAACTTCGAAATACGAATGTCTTTCTTCCATTCTCACCACCACCACTTCAGAAGTAGGTAACTGGGTTTGCTCCACTATCATATCAACCAACTCGCGGTTGCTCATCCTGTCGAACTCACCAATATTGATAAAGAAGCGCATGCCGCCGGAAGATTTTCTATCTCCTCTTCCGCCATCACGACGATCTGTCGTTCTGCTAACTTCATTGAGATCTCTGCTGTCGAAAGATAATTTCTTCAACTCATTGTTGACCAATTTGGCAACAAGCTCTTCTTTAGAGAACTGAGCGAAAATTTCATCTATCTTCAAGGCAACAGCAGCATTGCTTACCGCATCTTTGGCAGCCGCAATAGATTCAGCCCATTGCGTAAGCTTGATCAAGCCAATCTCACCACCCTGAGGAATCATAACTCTTTCGAATTTCAATTGCAGCTCACGCTCAAACATCTTTAGCTTTCTTACTTCAGATGCACTTACGAAAGCTATGGAAATACCTTCTTTACCAGCCCTTGCAGTACGACCGCTACGGTGTGTGTAGTAAGGCAAGCTATCAGGAAGTGAATGATGGAACACGTGAGTTAAATCATTAACATCGATACCACGTGCAGCAACATCGGTAGCAATCAACACCTTAAGGTTTCCGGCCTTAAAACGCTTCATCACCTGATCGCGTTGCGCCTGCGACATGTCACCATGCAAAGCTTCCGCTTTAACATCGGCACGCTTGAGCTCCTCCGACAAGGCCTGAGTAGCAATTTTAGTACGGCAAAACACAATACCTCTCATGTCTTCGTTCACCGCAGCGAAACGCTTCAAAGCCTCTGTTTTATCAGCTTCACGAACAACAGCGTACTGATGAGCAATTTTCTTGTTCATCTCACCACCTTTGTTCACCGCGACTTCAGCAGCTTCAGGCATGTATTTACTAACGATTCTCCTGATTTCACGCGGCATTGTAGCCGAGAACAACCAGGTAACTTTGTCATCAGGAGTATGAGAAAGGATCTCATCGATATCCTCCTTGAAACCCATGTTGAGCATCTCATCAGCTTCATCGAGCACTACATGAGTGATATCATTAATAGACAAAGCTTTTCTGTCCATTAAGTCCATCAATCGCCCGGGAGTAGCAATGAGAATATGCGGCGTTTGTTTCAAGCCGCGGATTTGTTCCGAAATAGAAGCACCGCCATAAACCACCTGAATACGGATGGTTGGCATGTACTTGGCAAACAACTGTAGTTGTTGTGCAATCTGTTGTCCAAGCTCTCTTGTTGGTGCAAGCACCAAAGCTTGTGTATGTCTCACTTCAGGTTTAAGCGTAGCCAGCAAAGGAAGTCCGAATGCAGCTGTTTTTCCCGTACCTGTCTGAGCTAAACCGATGAAGTTCTTTCTTTCGCCTGTAAGTATTGGAATTGCTTGTGCCTGAATAGGAGATGGCGTCTCGATGCCCATCTCTGATAATGCCTTTAATAAGGGGGCAGATAACCCTAATTCTGAAAATGTTGTCAAAGTACTATTAATTTAAAATGAGGCGCAAAGATACAATAAAGATGCGGAAATCCATGATTATCATGAAATTAGTTCAACTCAACAAGAAACGATCTCTTATTTCCCGCCCAGATTTTCGTCGCGGATCTTGATCTTTTTTGCGTTGGGATTCCTGTAACTGAACAGGTTATTCTCCTTGATAATACGCGCAACAATGGGCGGAACCATAGTCTCCCAGTCCTTATCGTTGTTCTTGATTTTCTCCAGCACTTTGTGAGAGAAAACGATGAGGCCATCGGCATCAAACTTCTCAAAGTCGACGATCCTGTTGTTATCAATAAGGTGTTTGTACAGGCTTTCATACTTTGGCGGAATCATCATGTTGGTAGTATCAATGATTTCCGTTCCAAATTTATAGGGATAAAGATACAGCCTCACGTCACGATGGAATAATGTTCCAAAGGATTCCAGCAAACCACCGTTAAGATTACGGTAGTATTTATCATTGAAGATATTGATAAGCGTATTGGCACCCAGTACAAGGGCAATTTGCGCACCGGTATTATAGCGGGTAAGGAAAGGCACCAACTTGAAGTATTCAAGGAAACTGGAAATCAAAACATACTGACCCAGGGAAGTGAGAATATCTACCCTATCCAAAAAGTCCTGCTCATCAATTCCTTCTTCGCCGCTGAGATCTTTCAAAGTCAGCTCGGTAATTACCACAATATCCGATTTGCCACCCAACTCCTTCTCAAACTGCTGCAAACCATTTTTCAGCATATCAAGATGAACGTGAGTCACCGGACGGAAACGACCTCTTAAGGCCAGAATATCTTTTTTGTATAAGACTTCAGTTGGGTGTATCGGTTCGTCATTCGGACCAAAGAGACAGGCTTCCGACATTCCTGATTTAACAAGGAATAAACTCAGCAAACGATTATCAATGCCTTTAAATGCCGGACCGTTCACATGCACCATATCCACTTCTATTCTTCCACTCTGAAGGTTATCGCGCAAGCTTTTCAAAATCCCCTGCGGATCATGCGACATATAATAACAACCATACAATAGATTTACCCCTACCACACCTATAGCCTGCTGTTGCTGCAAGCTATCGCGGTTAAGCATACGGATATGAATAATGAAATCATTGTATTCACCGCCAGGCTTCTGCTGGAAGCGAACTCCCATCCAACCGTGACTCTGATTGGTTTTAGAATAGTTGATGGTTTCAACAGTATCGCAAAGGGCAAAGAATTTTTTTTCGGGATTAACCGCGCCAAGGGTTTTGGTTACCTTATTGTATTCGTGCTCCATCATTTGCAAAAGTCGGGGTTTACAAACGTATCTCCCCGGTCTTTTGCCATAAATGGCATCACTCATTTGCATATCGTAAGCAGAAAGGGATTTGGCAATAGTACCGGAAGCCGCTCCTGCCATGAAAAAATTACGGGCGATCTCCTGTCCGGCACCAATTTCAGCGAAAGAACCATAGATAGTCCTGTCGAGGTTAATAGCCAGTGCTTTCTGGCGTGTATCCAATGTTTGCTCGATATATCCCTTATCCATACTGAAACACTAAATTTTACGTAAATCTATTAAAATAAAGACTTCGTTGCACAACAACACAGGAATTTTATATTTGTGATGAATGAACATTTCATTTTTATATCCACAATTTCTTTGGGCTTTTACACTGCTTGCTATTCCTGTTGTCATACATCTTTTCAACTTCAGGAAATACAAAGAAATTTACTTTCCGAACACCTTGTTTTTGAAGTCTATTAAAGAACAAAGTAAGTCGGCCAGCAATCTTAAAAACCTTCTTCTCCTTTTTCTTAGGTTACTTTTATTCTCTTTGCTGATCCTCGCTTTTGCAATGCCATACAGCAACAGGAACGAAGAAAAGAAAAACAGCGCTTCAGCCTTACACGCCTTCTACATCGATAACTCTTTCAGCATGAATACTTCCGACGAGAACGGACGATTGCTGGAAGAAGCTAAAAAACAGGTAGAAGCTCTGGTACAAGGCATGCCCAATTCTGATTTCTTCATGCTCACCACCAATGATTTTGAAGGAAAACACCGCCGGCATTTACCAAAAAAGGAATTCCTTGAAGAACTGGAAAGCATTGAAGAATCACCTTCTTCAAAAACACTCAACGAAGTATATTCCCGCCAGCAATCCGACATTGCCGATGCGGCAGGAGCTACTTTATACTGGATGAGCGATTTCCAGAAAAACATCCTGGCAACAAAACCAAAAAAAATTGACTCTTCATTAACCCTCTACCTCTTGCCATTGGTTCCTGTGATCAAAAGCAACCTTTCTATCGACTCCTGCTGGTTTGAATCGCCGGTAAGAAAAGTCGCAGCACCCGAGGAAATCAAAATCCGTATTTCTAATCACAGTGAAAAAGACCTTGAAAATGTTCCGGTAAAGCTCACTATCAACAACGAACAAAAAGCTTTCGGTTCTTTTTCCATAAAAGCCAACTCCGGCACAGAAGCAGCCTTGAGCTTTTCGGTGTTTAAACCCGGAGTGTTCAATGCCGTTGTGGAAATTGAAGATCATCCTATCATTTTCGACAATAAATTTTATTTCTCCTACGAAATCCGTGAGCAAACTAAAATCCTGCAGATTTATGATGCCGCAGCCAACCCCTCTTTCTTCAATCTTTTCAGGAGGGATTCACTATTGATTTTTGAAAAGCAGACCATCAATCAACTGGATTATTCAGGTATCCGAGAGCAAAACCTTATCATTCTCGACGAGATAGAAAATTACTCTTCAGGCCTCATTCAGGAACTGCAGAAATTTGTAACCAAAGGTGGTAATCTCTTCATCATCCCGGCCAAAAAGGACAAAAACCTTAACGACCTGAACTCCGCCTTAAACATTGATAAAATCAATACTTCCGACACTTCTTCCTCACGTGTAAACGACATCAATTACGCCTCCGATTTTTTCCAGAATGTCTTTACTAAGCAAGAACTGCAGGCCAACGAAAAGATGAACCTGCCTTCGGTATATCAGCATTACAAAACTGATGCAAATTATCTTTCCGGAAAAGAAGTTTTGATGAGCTTAACCAACAACGACGCTTATTTACTTCGCTACCGCCGCAATGCTTCCAACATTTTCCTGGCGACCTCTCCACTCAACAAAAACAGCTCGGCTTTTATGCAGCATGCTATATGTGTGCCGGTGCTGTACCGCATGGTACTCACATCCATTGCCAGCGACAACTTATACCAGAATATCTCCTCGAGTCTGCAAATTCCTTTATCACACAATGAAAGAAAAAGCGGGCAATACCTTGTCTCCAGCGGGAAAGAAGAGTTTGCCCTTAACCTTTCCAAAAGTGTTGACCAGCCTTTTCTTTATGCCGGTAACCAAATCAAAAAAGACGGCATTTACAGCATCTTGCAAGATAAGAAAGCAGTGGGATCAGTAGCGCTCAACTATAACAGAAAAGAATCCTCTATGATATTTGCCTCCGGCGACGAACTGAAAAAAAGCTTCGGAGAAAAGAACATATACATCATTGAACAGGGTGAAATGAAAGGCTCTGCTTCTGCCCTCGATGCGTTGAACAAAAAGGAATACTGGAGATACTTTATTGTAGCGGCCCTTGTGGTATTAGGTATTGAAGTGTTGGTATACCGATTCTGGAAAAGATAATTTAAATAGAGGTCGGATGCTTGTTGCCAACCCACTCTTAAAATCACACTACACTGTAGCGAAACACAGTCACTATGCGAAGATGCGGGCCAGCGGTGGTGGTGAGGCAAAAGCGCGGCCGGAGATTTGATCCTATTGATTTTTTGTTACTTTTTCATCAAGTAAAAAGTAAGAAGCTTTACCTCTTCAGCTTCGTGTAAGTATACACGTCAGTCATATTATACAAACTGGAATTCGCACCATTGTTCTTAAGATACTTCTTCATGTCCGTACCAGACAATGGCGAGTTTTCCTTGAAAGGCCACAATTCAAAATATTTCTTATTGACCTTATTCAGCTTAAAGAGATAATAACCGGTATTATCACTGGCTCGCACATTAAAATAAACATCGTCGCCGACTTTGCTTAAAATAACATACTCATAGTTATTGCTTTTATTGCCAAGTGAATCAACAGTAAATGCTTTAAGGGTGTATTTCGTATCCTTTTCTATGATATAAGTAACCCCTGATTTATTCTCCCACCTCCCTAAAATCCACTTTGGCACCTTGGCCGAACCTGAATCGATTGGCTGATAACTTTTATAGGGACAACCTGTAAGCAGCAAAAACACAGGGAGGAGGAGCAGCAGCAAATACTTTTTCATCTAATGTGAATGATTACATTATTCTTTATCCTCTGGTGCATCATCGAAATTCAATTCGCCCTGTACATCATCTTTGCCATCTTCACCTTCAGCTGGCTCAGGTTCAAAAGCCTCTGGAGGTGGCTCAAGCGCTTCGAGTCGATTGATGTGCTTGATCCTGTATGGAGAGAGTCGGTTACCAATAGCTTTAAGACCTTTCACAGTAATGAACTCATCGAGGATTACTTTTTCAGATGGACGTTCTTTTCCGCCTTCCTTAGAGAACACCACTTCTATCACCGGACGCCAGTCGGTAGACACATATTCCATGTACGAGCCTTCTTCCTCTGCAATGAACAATACTTTGCGCTCGGTTGGCTCTATCAGGAAGCGCTTCACATTGAAAGCTTTCTTCGAAGGATCCCAGTATACGCAAGAAATTGGCTTTTTAGGAATCCATTTTTCAATATGGATCATATCTTCCTCAAAATGTGTGTCGAGCTTGTAAGGATAGAGCATGTAGTTCCCCGACTGCAAGATCACCAGAATCTTGTCTTCCGCCCGGAACTCGCCGAGAAACTGTCCGCGCTCCTCCGTATTGAGTCGGCGCGTTACATCGTCGTACCAAATCTTGCGGGCCGATAAAGTCGACACCCCTTCTTCTTTCATCTGCACTTTCTTCACCGGATATTTCGAGAGAATATTCCCGAGTGAATTCCTTCCTTTAATCGCCAGCAACTTGAAGTCGTAATCGAAATTGAATTTCTTGATGCCCGGAATTGGCTTCAACTGAACGCTAACAATCTCAGCCTCACCATTTGGATTAGCAGAAAAATACAGCACTTTTGATCCTGCCGAACCTTTTGTCACCTGGTACTCTTTATCGCGGGTAACTCCTGTCACAGCAAAACGTTTCACCATAGCATGCCCTTTAGCACCATCTTGGTAAATCACATTGTAGATCGTTCTTTCATCACCTTTTTTCCAAACGTTGCAATAGATAATGCCTTTCCCCACAAACACCTTATTCGCCACTTTCACCACTTTTACAGTTCCGTCTTCCAGGAAAACAATAATATCATCAATCTCCGAACAATCCGCCACATAATTATCGTCTTTCTTGATACCCCAGCCGATGAAGCCTTCTTCCTTGTCAACGTAAAGTTTACGATTGGCCACAATTACATCAGTAGCCTGGATATTTTCAAAGGTGCGGATTTCGGTTTTTCGTTCTCTCCCTTCACCATACTTCTTCTTGAGGTTCTTGAAATACTCAACGGCGTAATCAATAATATGCTCCAGATGATGTTTTACTTCCTTCATCTGTTCCTCCAGCATGGCAATATCTTTATTGGCCTTTTCGGAATCGAACTTGGAGATACGCTTGATTTTTATTTCGGTGAGGCGGGCAACATCTTCATCGGTAACCGGACGAATGAGTTTTTTCACATAAGGCTTCAATCCCTTGTGAATAGTAGAAATCACTTCTTCCCAGGTTTCGCAGTCCTCGATGTTGCGGTATATCTTTTTCTCAATAAATATCCTTTCAAGTGATGCGGCATGCCACATCAGCTCTAATTCTTCTTTGCGAATTTCCAGCTCACGGGTGAGCAAATGTAAAGTTTGCTCGGTGGAGCGTTTAAGAATTTCGGTAACGCTTAAAAACTTAGGTTTATCATCTTCAATCACGCAGGCATTTGGCGCAATTGACACTTCGCAATCGGTAAAAGCATACAATGCATCCATGGTAGTATCCGGCGAAATTCCCGCTGGCAAATGGATAATGATTTCTACTTTATCGGCGGTATTGTCTTCGATGTTACGAATCTTGATTTTCCCTTTTTCGGTCGCCTTCACTATCGACTCCATCAAAGATGTGGTAGTGGTTGAAAACGGAATTTCGGTGATAGACAAAGTCTTTTTATCCACCTTATTGATTTTCGCACGAACACGAACCCTTCCTCCTCTTAATCCGTCATTATAGTTAGAAGCATCGATCAATCCTCCTGTAGGGAAATCGGGCAATAACTGCGTATTTCTTCCACGCAAGCGAGCGATGGAAGCATCAATCAATTCATTGAAATTGTGGGGCAGCATCTTACAAGCCAAACCTACCGCGATCCCCTCCACTCCCTGTGCCAGAAGCAAAGGGAATTTCATAGGCATGGTGATAGGCTCTTTGTTTCTACCATCGTAAGAAAGCATCCACTTGGTAGTTTTCGGGTTGAAGGAAATCTCCAACGCAAACTTGGTGAGGCGGGCCTCAATATAACGCGACGCAGCAGCTCGGTCGCCGGTGAGAATATTTCCCCAGTTACCCTGGCAGTCGATAAGCAAATCTTTCTGACCGATATTAACCAAGGCATCCCCAATCGACATATCACCATGTGGGTGATACTTCATGGTATTACCAACGATATTGGCCACTTTATTGTAGCGACCGTCTTCCATCTCCCACATCGAGTGCAACACACGGCGCTGCACCGGTTTCAAGCCATCATCCACATGCGGAACTGCACGCTCCAGAATTACATAAGAAGCATAGTCGAGAAACCAGTTTTCGTACATGCCTTTTACGGCAATGACGTTCTCTAAATTAGAGTCGCCACCATCTCCCTGGAGTTCCTGATAATCGTCTTCGTTATTTTTATTTCCGTCGCTCACTATTTTTTAGGAATTAAATCTTCTTCAACATCTTTTTCTACCCTCAGATTGTCCATGATGAATGTTTGGCGGTCGGGGGTATTTTTACCCATGTAAAATTCCAGTAATTCATTGATACGGGAATCTTTGCCCAACACCACAGGCTCCAATCGTATATTTTCATTGATGAAGTTTTTAAACTCATCAGGAGAAATTTCACCTAACCCTTTAAATCGGGTTATTTCGGGTTTCTTTAGTTCGGTCACTGCAGCCAATCGTTCTTCCTCGCTATAGCAATAGCGGGTTTCCTGACGGTTGCGCACGCGGAACAGCGGTGTTTGCAAAATATAAACGTGTCCATTGCTTACC
Source organism: Flavobacteriales bacterium (assembly GCA_046074525.1). Lineage (GTDB taxonomy): Bacteria > Bacteroidota > Bacteroidia > Flavobacteriales_C > JAHEZL01. The sequence continues at coordinate 16,407 of JBJTOK010000023.1, read as the reverse complement.
AATTCAGGGAAAAACTGCAGGAAGAAAGTCACCAACAACAAACGAATATGCATCCCGTCCACATCGGCATCGGTTGCAATCACCACCTGGTTGTATCTTAAATCATCCAGACTCTCTTCTATATTCAAAGCTGCTTGCAACAGGTTGAATTCTTCGTTTTCGTATACTACTTTTTTGGTGAGTCCATAAACGTTCAGCGGCTTACCTCGCAGAGAAAAAACAGCTTGCGTTTGCACATCTCTCGACTTAGTGATCGAACCACTTGCTGAATCCCCCTCGGTGATGAACAGGGTAGTTTGCATGATACGCTCCCCTCCTCCTTCATCATTGAAATGGATTTTACAATCTCTTAATTTCTTATTGTGCAAACTCGCCTTTTTGGCATTTTCGCGGGCAATTTTACGAATACCTGCAAGGTCTTTTCTTTCTCTTTCCGATCGCTGTATTTGTCGCAATAGCTCATCGGCCACCTGCGGATTTTTATGCAAAAAGTTATCGAGCTCTCTTTTAAGAAAGTCGCCCACAAAGGTTTTCATCGACGTTCCTCCCGGCTCAATTTCCTGCGACCCAAGCTTGGTTTTGGTTTGCGACTCAAACACCGGTTCAATCACCTTTACGCTGATAGCTGCCACCAATGATTGGCGCACGTCCACCGCCTCAAACTCCTTCCCGAAAAACTCGCGGATGGTTTTTACATACATCTCACGGAAAGCGCCCTGATGGGTTCCCCCTTGAGTGGTATGCTGACCATTAACGAAAGAATAATACTCTTCGCCGTATTTTTTGGCATGAGTTATGGCCACTTCAATGTCTTCCCCTTTCAAATGAATAATAGGGTAAAACACATCAGCCGACAGGTTCATGGTGAGCAAATCCTTCAATCCGTTTTCGGAGTAGAATTTCTCGCCATTGAAGTAGATAGTGAGCCCCGGATTGAGGTACACATAATTCCACATCATGCGCTGCACGTGCTGCGTACGGAACTGGAAATTATGGAAAATCTTCTCGTCGGGAATAAAGGAAGTCAGCGTTCCTTTGCGCTGCGTAGAAGCCTCTATTTTATGGTCCTTGGTTAGATTTCCCTTTTCAAACTCAGCTCTTTTCACCTTGTCTTCACGGAAAGAAGAAACTTCAAAATTGGTAGATAAAGCATTTACTGCCTTGGTACCAACCCCATTCAAACCAACCGATTTCTTGAAAGCACGGGAATCATATTTACCCCCGGTATTGATAATAGAAACGCAATCGATCACCTTTCCCAATGGAATACCGCGACCGTAATCCCGCACTGTTACCTTCTTATCTTTGATTTTTACCTCAACCACCTTCCCATTCCCCATCACAAACTCATCAATGGAGTTGTCGATCACCTCCTTGAGCAGAATATAAATACCATCATCGGCCGCCGAGCCATCACCCAGCTTACCAATGTACATCCCGGGACGCAAGCGGATGTGCTCCTTCCAATCCAGGGATCGTATGTTGTCTTCGGTATATTCTGCGTCAGCTACCATAATAAGAGGCCTAAAAATAGTAAGATCATCCTGAATTGAGAAGCCCCTCAGGGTTTTTTATCAACAACGTATAGTGATTAGCCTTTGCAGGGTGCTCTAAAAAAAGGTTTTCAGCCATTTGGCAGCTTCAATTTCCGTGACAAAAAAGCACAAATCGGCCACTCCTATTTTTTAATCTGTAAAAAGCCGCCGATGACTGGCACACAACTTCCGGAAAAGAAGGATCGTTCCATAAAAAACAAGTGTTATGAAAAAGGCGTGGGTGATTTTAGTGCTGCTGACAATGATAATGGGCTTTGAAAGCTGTACTTCCAACAAATACTGCGTAGGCGGCAAGAAAAAATACCACAGAATGAAGAAAGATACCACGATGATGGTATTTTAAATTTGTCAGGATTTTATAATTTTCCCGACTATTCATCAAAAACATGAAACTAGCCGTTATTACATCATTGTCGGTAATGCTTTTTGCAGCCGCATGTACAAAGGAAATCATTGAAGACCCTTCTACTGTAGAATCGATCTTCAAGGAAACAAACTCTTCCAAAGGTTACACCTTTTATAAAAACGATTCCAGCATTGTGCATTCCTCTCCCGAATCGGGACACAACGCCTATTTCCGTGTGCGTTTTAATGCTATTGCCGCAGCGGCTTTAACCGACAATGGTAAACTACCGGCAGGAAAATCTTTTCCTGAGGGATCGGTCATCGTGAAAGATTTGTACAATACTCAAAATGGTGAAAGAGTACTTTTTTCTGTTTTGAAGAAAGAAAGTAAAAATGAATACAGCAGCGCCAAAGGCTGGATATGGCTGGAATACGATCAGACAGGAAAAGAAATTTACAAAATCACCAATAAGGGAGATGGCTGCGAAAGCTGTCACTCCACAAATCACAGAGACAATGTTCGATTGTTCGATTTGTTTTGATTGTTAAAAGTATGTTGATTAAAATATTTGAATAAGCCAGCCTCCTCAAGTACATTTGCCAGCATAATCAACAAACTCTAGAAAAATGAAATTCTTCATCGACACAGCCAACCTCGCACAAATTAAAGAAGCCGCCGACTTAGGTGTTTTGGACGGTGTAACCACCAATCCTTCCCTGATGGCTAAAGAAGGCATCAAAGGCGAAAAAGCTGTACTGGAGCATTACAAGAAAATATGCGAAATTGTTGATGGCGCTATCAGTGCAGAAGTAATTGCTACTGACTACGAAGGCATTATTAAGGAAGGAAAAGTGCTGGCTGCCCTCCACCCTAACATCGTTGTTAAAGTACCCATGATCAAAGACGGCGTTAAAGCCATCAAATATTTTTCTGAAAACGGAATCAAAACCAATTGTACACTGATCTTCTCGGCAGGACAGGCTTTGCTGGCTGCTAAAGCTGGTGCGTCTTATGTTTCTCCTTTCATCGGCCGACTCGATGATATTTCTCAGGACGGTATGTTGCTGATTGAAGAAATCAGATTGATTTTCGACAATTATGGTTTCAGCACCGAAATCCTTGCGGCTTCTGTACGACACACCAACCACCTGCTGAAATGCGCGCAGATTGGTGCCGATGTAGTAACCTGTCCGCTCAACGTAATCACAGCCCTATTGAATCACCCTTTGACTGACTCAGGACTGAAACAATTCCTTGCCGACCACGCCAAGGTGAACGCGTAATTTACTCATGCTGATCAATATTCATCCCGACAATCCGCAGGAGAAGCATATACAAACTGTTGTCGACTGCCTGAAATCGGGAGGAATCATCATTTATCCCACCGATACGGTATATGCCTTCGGTTGCGATATCATGAATAAAAATGCGGTGGAAAAAATATGCCAGCTCAGAAACATGAAACCTGAAAAGGCTAATTTCTCCTTCGTTTGTCACGATCTCAGTCAGCTATCGAAATACAGCAATCATATCGACAATGCTACTTTCCGCTTGATGAAAAAAGCCCTACCAGGACCTTTCACCTTTATTCTTGAAGCCAGCAATGAAGTACCCAAAATCTTCAAGATGAAGAAAAAGACCATTGGTATTCGGGTTCCTAACAACAATATCTGCAGCGAAATAACGGCAAAGCTTGGCAATCCAATTATGAGCGCCTCATTAAAAGCGGAAGATGAAATCCTGGAATACCTCACCGATCCCGAACTGATTCACGAGAAATACGAAAAGCTAGTGAAAATTGTAATCAGCGGAGGTTATGGGAATAACGAACCTTCAACGGTAGTAGATTGTTCGCAAGGCGGTGCCGAAATCATCAGGGAAGGAATTGGCGATATCCACCAGTTCATGTAGACTTTATCAATAAAAATCAACTCCGAACAAAAACTGCAGGTAGGGTTTGTTTAATGCAAAAGCATTAGCTTCAGTAAACGACGCCCGAACTCCAATATCAACTGGATAGTCGTAACGGAAAAAGTTGACATCACCACGGAGCTCGGCACCAAAGGATTGCAAAGTATGGAAAGTCCCACTCAGGTCAACCATCCGCGCATAATCATAATGCAGGCCCATTTTCAATCTTTGCAGATAAGCTATCGGACCGAACTTCCAGTCGGGATAAAACAAAGGAAAATTGTAATCTACTTTCCCTGAAAGCATGGAAGTATAAGTGTATTGCTGATTTGAATTGATATATCCACGCGGAAGATCAATATTATTGGAAGGATAAAAACCAACCGCTTTCGACTGCTGCCATTCCGTTTTTAGTTGTATTCCATGATGCTTTGCAACGCCTGGAAGATAAAAAGTGGCCAGGGCGTAAGCCGTTTTCGAGCTAAAGGATTTTTCCACCAAAGGCAGTCGGTACAGGAAGGTTGAATAAACTCCCCAACGCGGAAAAAGATCTCTTTTCGATGTACGGGCCATACAGGAAAAATAAGGGATAATATCCCCCACATCCAACCTACCGCTATAATCATCAGATCTGTTGAAATTGATAAAAGTATAGCGGAAAGATACACCGGCGAAAGTCTGGAAATACCCTTTCGTCAAATTCAAGTCCAGCTCCACTTCCCCATTCAGTCTATCGGTTTGTAAACGACCTACAGTACTATCATCAGGAAGCAATACATCGCGGAATTCACGGATGGCACCCACACTCAGTTTAGGGTAAAAGCCCATGTACTTATACTTTATATCGTGAGTCAACTGATTTTGCTGAGGATTGTAATTGAAGTTGTAAGAAGTAACCGACGTACTCAGCTTATCTTGCGACAACACCGCAAATCCAAGGGAAGCCTCATTGCTTTGCGCATCAATATTCACAGGACCCCAGCTATGGATATTGAACAAATGGAAACCGGGATGGTATTTTTTCGATTCGAATTTCTTGAACTCATCTTTATTCACCACAATCTTTTCCTCGTTTTGGAGAGCGCTGTTGTACAGCATCAATCCCTGACTCACGAACATGGGGCGTAAGCTTTCAAACTCCTCGCTCAGGGAAGTCTGCGCTACATTCATCCCCTTCGCTGAATAATCGTTGTACAAGATGCGGCCATCAGGACTCACATAGGGATTAAAGGCACCAAACTTAGAAACCGTTACCTGATAGGTTTTCTTTGTTGCCAAATCCATCTGGAAAATATTATCGATCCCCATCTGCGTGGAATGGAAATACAACTTACGCGATCTGAAATTGAGGTGGCTCACAACAAATGGCAGGTCATCAGCCAAAACCTCGATCACATCTGTAGCAGTGTTCCATTTAATAATATGCTGCAATCCGTCCTTCTTTGCAACAAAGAGGATGTAGTTGTTCGGGCCCCACACCGGAAAATACAGCATATCATACTCAGGAAATTCACGGGTTTTGTAAACATTACCTTTATCGGCATCGAGAAAAACCAGGGAAGATACATTCGACTTGGAAACTGCAACCGCCACAATCTGGTTATCGGAAGAAATATTTGGCGCAAACAATCGCTGCTTTTTGGTAAGGCGCACTCGCTTATTTTTCTCGAGGTCGTACATCACAATATCCGAATAAGTCCTATACTCCCATCTCGCATCCGGAAACTCCTCTACCCAAACCACATAGTTATTATTGGCATGGAGGGAAACACCATCATGAGAACCAAACTTCATTAATTCCCTTTCTTTTTTATCGTTGCCAATAAGCACCAGTTGCGGAACATCGCTCAAGCCTTTTTTAACTGCCAGCACTCCTTTTTCATTGGCGATAGGGAAAGTATAGGAAGTAAAACCTCTGCGAACGGTATCATTGATAATCGTAAAATCGGTGTAATAAGGTTCATTGACCTTCATTTGTGAACTCCATTTTTCCCTTTGGTATTGAGCCATTTCCTTATACATGGCAGAAGTCCCCTTACCTGTCACATGATGGAGAGAAGAAGAAAAAGGATAAGGTCGCAAAGGAAAGCGCGCTACTCTATTAATCACCCTGTCCCATGTATTAGTGCCATATTTCTCCTTTACGTAGGACGTCATGTGATAACCGAAAGGGTAGCGACCTGGCACATAATCCTTGAACGATCCGAAAGACGCCTTTTCATAGTTAAACTGTCCGAGCTGCAACAACATCGCCCTTGATTCCATGCTGAAAGAAGGTAAGCGACCACGGCCATAACCAGTTGCAAAAGTTTCAAATCCAACTGCATCCCCTTCCATAAACCACAGTGGCGTGGTGGCACCAAACACGAGTCCGATCCCCTGCTCTCCCAACAACCAATACATCAACCTGGTCAATCCCTGGTTGAACTTTGAAATCTGCACCACATGGCGATACTCATGTATGGCGAGTAAGTGCAGCCATTCAAGGCCCTCATCGTCCTGCGGAGGGGTAGTAAAGAATTCCGATCGCCAGGGCGCGAGGGTTACAAAGCCATTGGCTTCTACAAGATCATTTTGCAGTAGGATGGAAATTTTGCGTGGGGCAACAACCAGTGTTTTACTTGCTTTTTCATACACCAGTGAAAGTATATTGGCCGTGTACTGGGCCTTCACTTCAAAGTCTTCGGGATAAATTAACTGAAAGTGCTCGGTATTGATCTGCCTCCATTTCGTGCTGCTGGGGTTCTGTCCGCGGTAGTAGTACTGCGACGACAGAGCGAAATAGCAAATAGTGAATATGCAGGAGAGCAAAAATTTCATTCCCGCTAAAGTAACAAAAAAGCATCCGTCGGGTAACGGATGCTTCCAAAAAACTTAACATTTAACCTATTAATATCTTAGCGATATCTGTATGTAGAACCTTCTGCCCAAATAAAAGTTACTGCAGATGGCGAAAAATTATCAATTGGTATGTATTTTGGCCTTAGCAATTGAAAGAGTAAAATGAAGTACCTCTCCTCGTTTTTTGTCGCATTAATCCTGCCCCTTGCCGCATATTCGCAATCGGCAGAATTTAACCAGTGGCAATCTTCCTATAGCGACTACAAACAGAATTTTGAGAAAAATCTGGATGAGCCCCTTCATCAAAACCTGAAGGCGATTCCCGATAAATATTTTACTTCCGATGTCATCCCGGAGTGGATTTTTGAGATCAACGAAAATGAGGATGGGGTTTTGTACAGCATAGGGATCTCCGATCCTTTCACCGATAGCGAAACAGCCTATCAACAAGCTCTCAACCGCGCCATCTTCACCTTATCACTTCAAATGAAAACGATGGTGAATGGTATGAACGAGCTCTACAGCAAGATTGAAGAAAACGGCAAATCGAGCGGCAACGTCTTTACCGAATATTATCAATTGCTGTCGAGCGAGCAGATTGACTTTAACTATCTTACCCTCATAGAAAAAAAATACCTGAAAACAGGCGAATGCATTGTTAAGTTCAAATACAAAACCAACGCCTCCCGGGAAAAAAACTTCAACACCTTTGTTACCCTGGAATATTACAGACAGGAAAAGAGTCTGGATATGGGTTACGAAACAATTGAAAAACTTGCTTATTCTGGAAATTCCATGAGCGACAGCAGTTTTTCCAACTCCTGCTCTTACACATTAAAGAAGTTCAACAACAAGGAAGATGTTTTATCCGAATGTCCTGTCAATACACAATATACAGTAGGCGCCTTTACCTATCAATCGGGAAGTTCAACCCTTATTTCTGCCAACGGTTTGTGGAGTTTATTTATCTACAAATTCATTAATAAGATTATTTCTTCCAGTCAGGTGAGTTCCAGCATTGTTAAGAATGTTCAGGACAACTACCTCACTCTCAACAATAAGTTGACCAGGGAAATTGTAATCAACCAGGGAAATTTCCCTATTGCCAGCACCGACAGCGCACTGAACATCACTTTTATCAACGAAGCCAGCTCTAACCTCATCCATGATATCAAGGAAGGCTGCATCACTACCTGGCACCCTAATGGCGTGAAGAAATCGGAGGAATATTATTCTAACGATATGATGGATGGCACACAAAGAGAATGGACTTCCAACGACAAGCTCATTTCAGAAATCAATTACAATCATGGTGTGCTGGATGGATCTTTCCAATTATGGTACGACAATATGCAGCTGAAGGAATTCAGGATGTACAAAAGCGGCGTAATGGTGGAGAAACACAGCATCTGGACTGAGAACGGACAATTATTACTGCAGGAAGAGTTCGACGAACAAGGCAATCCTGTAGGAACCTATTTGGAATACTTCCCTAACGGACAATTGAGAGTCAAAGGCAAATTCAAAAATGGCAAAAAGGAAGGAACCTTTATGTTTTATGAAGAAAGCGGCAAGAAATTCAAGAAGGAAGTTTATAAAAAGGGGACGCTGAAGAAGAGGAAGGAATATATGCGGGATTTGTAGTTTACAGATCTCACGCCTTAAATCATCTACTTCAACGGCTGAAGCAATTTCTCCAAGCCATTCAACTTAATTTCATACATCGTTTGCAGTAACATTCCCAGCTTGCCATTTGGAAAACCCTTGCGCGCAAACCATTCCAGATACGACACAGGCAAATCGCACAACAAGCGATCCTTATATTTTCCATAAGGCATCCTAGTTTTCACCAGATCAATTAGTAATTGAGGGTTGAAGTCCATAGACTAAATTGGATCTACATCAATGATGAGCCTGCATTTTTTAAAAGGTTCGGTGATATAGAAAAGCTCTGTTTTATGCTGAATCATTTCCTTGGTTTTGTTGGTAGTGGCATTGCGCGGTATTTTCACCAGGATGTTTTTCATGTATTCACCACGAATGCGCGCAATAGCAGGAAATTCAGGACCGAGCACTTCCCCCTCTTCTATTACATCCCTTAAGATACCGGCGAAATAATCGGCAGAAGCATTAACCAAATCCAGATTCTGGTGCTTGACGGTAATGCCCACCAATCGATAAAAAGGTGAATATTTGAAATTCCTCCGCAGCAAAATTTCAGAGTTATAAAGAGCATCGTAATTACTATCGATGACATAACGGATAATATTGTGATCAGGACTATACGACTGAATCACCACCTTTCCCCTTTTGTTCTTTCTTCCGGCCCGACCACTCACCTGCGACATCATTTGATATGCACGTTCATGCGCACGGAAATCAGGAAAATTCAACATCTGGTCGGCATTTAAAATCCCCACCAATGCTACATTATCGAAATCGAGTCCTTTGGAAACCATTTGCGTACCAACCAAAATGTCGATACTTCTATCTTCAAAGTCACTGATGATCTGCTGATAGGAATTTTTTGTGCGAGTAGTATCCCAATCCATTCTTCCCACTTTCGCAGTGGGAAAAACCTGCATGATTTCTTCTTCTATTTTTTGAGTCCCGAAGCCTACCAACACCACTTCAACGCTACCGCACGCAGTGCAGGAAATGCTTTTCTTTTCGGAGTGACCGCAGTAATGGCAACGCAGTAAATTGAGGGTTTTATGATAAGTCAAGCTTACATCACATTTATTGCAACGCGGTGTATGTCCGCACATACTGCATTCCAGCATTGGCGCAAAGCCTCTGCGGTTTTGGAACAGAATAATCTGTTCGCGGTTTTCCAGTACGGCCTGCATGTGTTCGACGAGGAGCGATGAAAAAATCGACTTCATTTTTTTCTTGCGTTTTTCCTCCTGCACATCGGCACAAAAAATCTCTGGCATCAATAGTCCGCCATGGCGCTTATCCATTTTCACCAATCCGTATTTACCATGTACTGCATTATGGTACGATTCAATAGAAGGAGTCGCCGAACCCAATAATACTTTTGATCCGTGCTTAGCACCCAGTATCACCGCCATATCGCGGGCATTGTAGCGTGGTGCGGGCTCCTGCTGCTTAAAACTGCTTTCATGCTCTTCATCAACAATGATGAGTCCTAGATTATCAAAAGGAAGAAACAAAGAAGAACGCGCTCCCAACACCACTTTATAACCATTCTTCTGCAGCTTGTTCCAAACCTCTATCCTTTCGTTCATGCTATGGCGCGAATGGTAAATGCCCACCTGATCACCTAACACCTGCTGGAGCCGACGGATAATCTGTGTAGTGAGAGCAATCTCAGGAAGAAGGTACAGCACCTGCTTACCCTGTCTGATTTGTTCCTCAATAAGATGAATGTATATTTCTGTTTTTCCTGAGCCGGTAACACCATGTAACAACACCACATCGTGCTTTGTAAAATTTTCGCTGATTTCGCTGTAAGCCCTTTGCTGATCTTCATTAAGTCCTTTAGCCTGGCGCGTGTTTTCATCGTAAATATGGAGTCGGCCGGTTTCCCTTTCCTCCTCCTTTAAAACTCCTCTTTTTATGAGAGATTGCAACGCCGCAGTGGTAACACCTTCCACTTTCAGGAATTTCTTTTTAGAGATATTGTAATCATTGATATTTTTTCCGGCCAGAGAGAGGAACTTCATCAATGCATCTTCCTGTTTCACAGCGCGGGAAAGGGAGATAAAAAGTTCATTGAGTTTTTGGGCATCCTTATATTCTTTCGCCAGACTCAAAAAGGCTTCGGTTTTGGGCTTATAGGTCTCCCTAAGCTCCTCATAAAACTTGATTATGCCTTTTTCAAACAAATCCTTCAAAATAGGATGAATGGTTTTGATGCCAAGGATTTGGGAAACGTCTTTATAACTCAACACATGACTTGCCGCCAGCGCCTCATAAACAAGGTATTCCCTGTCATTTAACACCTCCGGTTTCACATCGGTATTTTCATCCAGCACAATGCGCGTTTCACTGGAAATAATAAAAGCCGAAGGCAGGGCAGCCTGCATTACTTCACCCGGCGCACACATATAATAGGAAGCAATCCATTCCCACAATTCCATCTGTCGGGTATTGACAATGGCATGCTCATCCAAAGTGAGTAAAATATCTTTTGGACTATATTTTTCAGGGGCTTTATTGTGCACATTTCGCACAACACCAGTATAAAGATGAGTTTTACCAAAAGGCACCACCACTCTTTTCCCTACGGCCACCTCCTGCTGTATTGCTGCAGGAATGCTGTATGTAAAACTTCCTTTGATGGGAAGAGGGAGAAGTACATCAGCAAATAGGGACATAAATGAAATGGTTTAAAATCAAAAGTCGAAAAGCTTAAAATTCGGAAATTATTTTAAACTTTTCGACTTTAGGAAATACCTCCAAAGAGATTATATCGACAGGATATCCACCAGCTTTAACAGGTCGGGATTTAACTGCCCGGTGTGCTTAATGGCATTTTCAAAAGGTGTATAGGCAATTTTTTTATCAACAATGCCTATCATCACGTTTTTCTTTCCCTGCAACAACGCTTCAACAGCTGCATTCCCCATCTGGCTTGCGCGAACACGCTCCATGCAGGAAGGACTGCCTCCCCTTTGAACGTGACCAAGCACCACCACACGGGTATCATAATCAAATCTTTCGTTTACTTTTTTAGCTACTTCTGCAGCACCACCTTCCTTACTTCCTTCGGCTACAATAATAATACTGCTTTGCTTGTGACGACGCTTACCGTCTTCCAGCTTCATCATCAGATGATCAATGAATACGCCTGATTCAGGATATAAAATAGCTTCTGCTCCTGCACCGATGCCTGAACGCAGGGCGATAAAACCAGCATCTTTCCCCATTACCTCAACGATAAACAAGCGGTTATGAGAATCGGCAGTATCACGAATTTTATCAACAGCCTCAACAACAGTGTTCAAAGCTGTGTCGTAACCGATGGTAAAATCGGTACCAATCAAGTCATTATCAATGGTTCCAGGCAAACCAACAATTGGGAATTCATGTTCTTTGTTAAAAATAGAGGCTCCGGTAAATGTTCCGTCACCACCAATCACCACAAGAGCATCAATATCGGAATTCTTCAGGTTATCAAAAGCTTTCTGACGGCCTTCAACGGTCATGAAACGCATGCTTCTCATGGTCTTCAAAATGGTCCCTCCTCTTTGGAGAATATTGGAAACAGAAGAACTGTTCATAGGTATGAAATCGGCATCAATAAGGCCATCATAACCTCTTCTCACACCAACCACTTCCATTTTATTAAATATTGCTGTCCTTACTACTGCTCTTATCGCGGCATTCATTCCAGGGGCATCACCTCCCGACGTTAAAACTCCAATCTTTTTCATTTACGCAAATCAATTTTTTGTTCAATTAGCAAATATAGACAAACATTCTTTTTTTCAACACAAAGCAGAACATTAATTAATTGTTGATTAAATTATAGGGGATTGAGAAGGTTTTTTTTATTATTGCATACCGAAATGATCTTTAAAGTATCTGAAAGAGGGATTCGATTTTAAGATTTTTCGATATTAGTAAGGCATTCGCTATTTTATACTTAATATGAAAAAACTGATGTATATGAACATTAGACCAATTTTATCAGGGCTCGCTTTAGGCGCTCTAATATTATTTTCCGGCTGCCCCGGCTCAACCGATGGCGACGATAGCCAGGACGGTAAAAAAGATTCCATCAAGCTTCCTCCGATAAAAGAATTAGGTGGCAAAATCTTCAGCATCCCTTCCCCAATTGAGCTTGCACTCCTTATAAAGGAATCTGGACTTCCTTTCGATGGTGAAGTACTCAACAAAGATTCTAAAGTTGATCAATACGCAACTCCTGCACAAAAGGCATTGAATCTTGGTATTTACGGTGCCGACCTCGGGTATACTTCTATATATGAGCGTCCGGATGCATCTATCAAGTACATGAAAAGTGTTCGTAAATTGTCTGATGCACTTGGTATCTCCGATGCTTTTGACAATGCTTTGATCGAAAGAGTTGAAAAAAACATTGAAAACAAGGATTCTCTCTTGGTTTTGGTTTCCAGCGCATACAGAGATTGCGATGACTACCTCAAAAGAAACAAAATGACAGATGTTGGTGCTTTGATTATCACTGGTGGATGGATTGAAAGCATGTACCTCGCTGCTCAGGTTTCCAGCAAAAAACCACACAAAGACATCATGAAGCGTGTAGCTGAGCAAAAAAGAGCTCTTAACAATCTTCTTGAAATGCTACTTCCACACCTGACTCAGGCTGGTGTTGAAGATGTTCATAACAAACTTATCGAACTGGAGAGCCTTTATCAGGATGTTACCATCAACTACACTTTCGTAGCGCCTGAAACAGACGCAAAAAAGAAACTCACCGTTATTAAGTCTAAATCAGAGCCGGTAATCAGCGAAGAAACCTTCAAGGCCATTTGCGCAAAGGTTATTGCTTTAAGAAATCAAATAGTTGAATAATCACATCCACTAGAATATGAATATTAAAAAGTTTTTTGTCGTTGCGTTGATCTCTGGTTTATCCGCTGTTTCATGGAAGGCCAACGCTCAAATGTGTGATACTATCGCAGATTTCTGCGGAAAAGCCTTCACCAATTCATACATCTCCGATGGGCAGTCGTACAGAGCTTTGCTTTTAGACGACCAGATTGCTGAGTTCCAAACCACCTTTTACGGAGGAACACAATACAGAGTATCAGCATGCAGTGGCTTCGAGGAAGGAGCTTTGGTATTTAAATTATTCGATTCCCAAGGAAATTTACTCTTTCAGAGTAACGATTTTGGAAATACTCCGTATTGGGACTTCAAAGTTGAATCAACAATAGAATGCAAAATAGAAGCGCAATTGGATGGAACTTACTCGGGATCGGGCTGCGCTGTAATTTTGATAGGTTTCAAGGAATAAATGTTTACCTAAAATATATTAAAGGCACTGATGTTTTATCGGTGCCTTTTTTTATTTTTACCACACCCTAGAACACGAGAGTAAATGAGCGAAAGAATACTTAGAGCCTTGATGCAACTGTTTGCCCTTATTGCAAAGGTAGACAGTGTTAACCATGATGGGCGATCTGTAGTAAAGGCCTTCCTCAAACAACAACTCAGCGTCGATCAGGTAGAGAATTACCTTAAACTTTTTGAGGAATTCCTTGAAACACACCAGAAGCTGTCCCAGCAAGGCGAAAGAAAAAAGAAAAGAACTTCAGTTAACTCTGTTAAGGTTTTGGTAATCTGCACCGAAATTAATTCGGAATTGACCCAGAATCAGAAAATTGTTGTGCTCCTGCGCTTGCTGGAATTCGTTTATTCCGACAAGGAGATTGGCGAACAGGAGGTGGAATTCGTTGAAACCGTGGCTTCAACCTTTAATATTCCCGATCAGGAATTCCGTGAGGCCATGGAATTTGTCAAGGTGAGTGCCGACAATATTCCCGATTCACAAAACTACCTTGTAATTGACAACAATGAAAAGTCGTTAAAGACACAAACAAAACACATATATTCAGAATCACTGCCGGCTCCCATCCTCATTTTACAGGTTCAGAGCATGGGCATGTATGTGCTCCGTTACCTCGGTAACGTTGCCATGTACCTCAACGGTCAGGTGATTGAAGAAAGCAGGGTTTACTTCCTTACCCATGGCTCTTCCCTGAGGAACCAGAAAGTGTCACCGGTTTACTACAGCGATATTACCAGCGAATTCCGCAGCGATGTCAACCAGCAGTCAATTCATTTTACGGTCGACAATGTTATCTTCCAGTTCAACTCCAAGCAATACGGTTTGCACCACCTCAATCTTACCGAGGAAAGCGGTCACCTTATTGGTATCATGGGAGCCAGCGGCGCAGGTAAATCCACATTACTCAATGTTCTTAACGGCACAACCGCTCCTACCAGCGGCAGTGTAAAAATCAACGGGATCAACATCTACACAGAAAAGGAAAAACTGGAAGGTGTCATCGGTTACATTTCCCAGGATGACCTTCTGCTGGAGGATCTTTCTGTTTTCCAGAATCTTTACTACAACACGAAACTCTGCTATGATAAATTACCTGATGCAGAGGTAGTTGAAAAAGTTCTGGATTTACTAAAAACCATTGGTTTGTATGAAATCAGGGATCTTAAGGTGGGAAGTCCGCTGAACAAGAAAATCAGCGGTGGTCAGAGAAAACGTTTGAACATCGCCCTCGAATTGATTCGTGAACCACAGGTTTTGTTTGTGGATGAACCTACTTCAGGTTTATCCTCGAGGGACTCTGAAAATATTATGGACTTACTGAAGGAGCTTGCCCTTAAAGGGAAGCTTGTCTTCGTGGTGATCCACCAGCCATCATCGGACATCTTTAAAATGTTCGATAACCTTTTTATCCTTGATACAGGTGGTTATCCTATTTACTACGGAAATCCTGTTGATGCTGTAATTTACTTCAAGAAGGCCATCAACCACGTTAACGCCAACGAAAGTGAATGCCACGAATGCGGTAACGTAAATCCCGAACAGATTTTCAACATCATCGAAACCAAGGTGGTGGATGAATACGGTAATATCACTCCTACTCGTAAAGTGTCGGCCAAACAATGGAACGAACATTACAAAGAGCACCTCGCCGATATCCAGGCCGAAAAAGTGGCCAAAGAAAGGGATCAGGTGAAGGATGTACCAGGCGGTGTGTACAAAATCCCGGGAAAAATTAGTCAGTTCAAGGTTTTCTTTATCCGCGATATTTTAGCAAAGCTGGCCAATACCCAGTACATGCTCATCAACTTCCTGGAAGCACCGTTGCTGGCTATCATCCTCTCCTATATGGTGAAGTTTTACAGCACCGAACCTGGTCAGGATGCCGAGTATATTTTCCGTTATAATGAAAACCTTACCGCCTACCTTTTCATGAGTGTGGTGGTGGCGCTCTTCCTTGGCCTCACCGTGAGTGCCGAAGAAATTATCAAGGATCAGAAAATCCTTAAACGGGAGCGTTACCTCAGTTTGAATAAAGGAAGTTATCTCGCCTCGAAGATGGCCATTCTCTTTTTCATCTCCCTCATTCAAAGCCTTTCATTTGTGTTGGTGGGTAATGCCATCCTGGAAATTAAGGGCATGCTACTTCCGTTTTGGCTCGTACTTTTTAGCACCAGCTGTTTTGCCAATGTGCTTGGTCTGAACATTTCGGCCAGTTTCAATAGTGCCAAGGTTATCTACATCATCATCCCAATACTTATTATACCTCAGTTATTGCTCAGCGGTGTAATCGTGCGTTTCGATCGCTTGTATCCGGGTATTACCAACCAAGCGCGTGTGCCCTTTATCGGCAATACAATGGTAGCTCGCTGGGCCTATGAAGCAATGGCCGTATTTCAATACAAGAACAATGATTTTGAAAAACCATTTTATGCGTTTAATCGGGACTGTGCCTATTTTACGTGGAAGCAAGACCACTGGATTACGGCTCTCCAAAATCGCTGTTCAGATGCCCAAAAACAACTAAGCGAGAATCAGGCTACTCCTCAATTGAATGCAAATCTTCAGGTATTGCGCAATGAGCTGAGTGCCGAGTGTGATCGTATCCCCAACTTAACTATACAGGAACTTTCATCGCTTCAGACGAATGTAGTTACCGTTGAAAATCTTCGGAGCATCGATTCTGTTTTGAAAGTACTTCACGGGTATTATGTCAATAATTTTAATGCTGT
>JBJTOK010000022.1:0-1483 GCA_046074525.1 Flavobacteriales bacterium | reverse complement strand
GTGTTGCCTTGCGATGCCTGTGGAAGCTCTTTTGCACCTTTGCCGGGTAACAAATATGTGCTGAGTGCCTGGGTATCCGACAGTCGTATCGGCGCCATGAATGTTGCTGATTTCGAAAAGTCGAATATTGTATTGCACTTCACCGGTGGCGGACAAACGGAAGACATCAATTTTATTCCTTCCGGCAATAATGTGGAAGGCTGGCAGCGCATCGAACAAGCATTCACTGTTCCGTTGTGGGCCGAAAATATGGACATCATTTTTCAAAACGACAATACCAGTACGTACAATGCCTACTTCGATGATTTCCGCATTCATCCTTTCAATGCCAGCATGGTGTCATATGTTTATAACCACAAGAACATGCAGCTGGAGGCACAACTCGACGAAAATAATTTTTACACGCGCTACATCTACGATGAAGAAGGGAATCTCGTGAAAACCAATGTGGAAACGATTGAAGGAATGCGCACCGTAGCCGAAACACGATCAAGCATAGGAAAGAAATCAGAGTAATTAAAAGCATTGATGAGAAGCCGTTTTTCATATAATACAAAAATGATGAAGAAGGATTTGTTCCTTCTGGCAATTGCTTTTTTGCTTTTTACTTTTTCATGGGGTCAAGACTTCGCTGCCGATTTCCTCAAGATTCAGGAAGCAAATAAAGAAGAAAAACTGGCTTTTAAATTCAAGTCAATTACACTGGTCTCCAACGGCATCAGGGATAGTGTCATGCAAGCCGAAGGTATTTCCCTTCGCTTTAAAGACAAATATTATTTAAAAACCGAAATGCATGAAACATTTTGTGATGGAGACCGGATGCTGGTGATTAATCATCATTTAAAAATAATAACTGTTTACAACGGGGATGCGGCTAAGCAGTTTTTCAGGTCCCAGATAACAAAATACAACGAGCTTAATGTCAGCAACGATTCGGTGGTGTTTTATGGCAGCAGCAATGGCGTTAAAAGCTACACGCTTTACCTCAAAAAAGGAACTTTGCGTGACACACGATTCAAAATCGACAGTGCCGGTCATGTGCTGGAAACCGCTATGCATTACCGTTATAATGAGGGAGAGCCGGGAACCAAAGAAGCGGTAACCACTTATTTCGATTACAAAAACAACATTGAAAAATCCGATTTCATTTACAAGTTATCCGATTACATCATCGAGAAAAAAGGCAATATACAAGCTGTAGAAAAATACAGTGGATATAAAATATACAATCAGATTAATGAATAATACCATGAACACTTTTCACAAACATTTATTATCCCTGAGCTTATTGCTATTACTGGCAAGCGGCTTGAGCGCACAAGTGGATTTTCTTCGCGGAGCAGAGATCCAGGAGGAAAATACGATTACGATCACCAACGATTTGTATGCAGCGGTAAATGCACCGATGAGCAATTACAATTCCTCCACGCAGGTGCGTTTGCGTTACGATGATTTGAAGGTTTTGGAGACAGCTCCTGCTTTT
>JBJTOK010000021.1:0-158012 GCA_046074525.1 Flavobacteriales bacterium | reverse complement strand
CAACCTCTGAAGTAGTATTAATGAAAATGAATTCTGTTTTCCGGAACACCTGTATAAAAGAATTTAAAAAGCATCGTCAAACCCCTATGAATATTATGAAATATTGCTTAAGTTGACGGCTATGTTCATTGTCCCCTAAATGAACACAGCAGGCATTTAATAAATCAGACAGCCTTCAACATGATGAAAAAAAATGTTTTTATCATTAATACTGCCCGAGGCCCTATAATTAATACCAACGACTTAATCACCTTCCTCGAAAAAGGATGGTTTGGTGGCATTGGACTGGACGTGTACGAATTTGAAAAAGGCATATTTTTCCATGACCATCGCAATAGCAATATCGATCCTGTGCTGAAAAAATTACTTTCTTTCGACAATGTATTAATTACTGGTCACCAGGCTTTCCTCACAGAAACTGCTCTTAAAAACATTACAGAAACCACCTTAATGAACCTTAACTGCTTTGCCCAAAACAAAAATTGTCCGAATCTGCTATAGCTTAAAAATCACAAAATACTGATAAACAAAACAATAGACCATAAAAAGAAGTGGGATCTCTACTGATATCCCACATATAGGGCAGCCATAATACCAACTTTATGGTATTGTAGTCTTTTGATATCCGGACTAGGTTTGCAACGTAAATTTTAACTATCAGTAAATGAAAACAAAAAGAATATCAATACTCCTGCTTTCCGCAGTAATGACCTTAGCTGTAGGTTGTAAAAAAGTCGACCCTACAGATGATGATGACAACACAGATTATACTGTTCCTGCCACCTACAATTTTGCTAATGCAGATTTCACTGCTTCTACGCAGCGCATCGCTATGTTGGGAGAATTAACAAACTACATCAAAACAACCCATGTCAATACTGCACATGGAACTCTGGATGCACAAATGCTGAAAGACATGTATGCAAACGTAAACGCGCAGTTTACCAATGATACCCTCAACAATAGCGGTATTAACTTGAAAGACAAAACCGGTAATGCTTATAATGCACAGGCCGAAATTGAAGCCAACTTCATGGATGCTGTTGCGGCAAGTATTACAGCTTCAGCCAATCCAACTGTCACTACAGCTTCCAATGGCGTAGCTGGCAAACTGATCAACGGTACACGATACATCCTCGTGGATACAGCCGGATTTGAATACAAAGAATATATTGAAAAAGGAATCATGGGCGCTGTGTTCTACTACCAGGCAACCAATATCCTGAACAACATCGGCTCTTACGATAATACCACCGTAACCAATGGCACTACTGCACAGGAGCGTGCATGGGATGAAGCTTTCGGATACTTTGGTGTTCCTGTTGACTTCCCTACAAACCTTTCTGGCCTGAAAAACTGGGGTAGCTACTGTAATTCCGTGAGCAAAGCCCTGGGAGGAACCACCACTGTCAACCAAACCATCATGGATGCATGGCTGAAAGGGCGTGCCGCAATCACCAACAAAGATGCCACCGGCCGTGATGCAGCCCGTGACATCGTTGTAAAAACATGGGAAAAAGTGGTTGCTGCCCGTTTTATCGCTTACGTGAAAGGAGCCAAAACAAACATTGCAGCACCAGCCACATTCAACCACAACCTGTCGGAGGGAGTGGGCTTTCTCCGCGCTTTCAGATACAATTCTGCAAAAACAATTTCTGATGCAGATTTGGAAATTTTAATGAACTATTTCAAAACCGGAAATTCAATCAACCTTTACACAGTTACCACTACCAACCTGGATAACGCCATCGCTAAAATGGCTTTCATCTTCGGCCTGGATGCAAGCAAACTGTAATTGAATAAGTGATCAAATTTTAATTAAATACGGCAGACCTCCGGGTCGGCCGTATTTTATAGTATAAACACAATGGTGAAAAGAAGCAATATAATATCGGTTTTGTGCCTTGGTTTGATAGCCCTTACGTTGGTGCAATGCAACGACAAACCGAATGGTGGTGATGAAGTCAAGTTCGACAAAGCAGCGATGCTCAAGAACATTGGAGAAAACATTATTATTCCAGCCTACGCCGATTTAAAAGTGTCGGTGGACAGTGTAGAGTTTTACAACAATCTTTTCATAGCCAATCCCTCCTTAACTACCCTGAGCAATCTTCAAAAGGCTTTTAAAAAAGCCTACGAAGATTTTCAGTACGTTTCTGTGTTTGAATTCGGTCCGGCCGAAACTCAGTTATTCCGCGCCAATTGCAATACTTTCCCATGCGACAGCGCCGAAATAAATACAAAAATTGCGGCTGCCAATTTTGATTTCTCTACTGTTGCCGATTTAGATGCCAAAGGATTTCCTGCCTTGGATTTTCTATTGTATGGCAAATTAAACAACAATGATTCTACGCTTGCTAAATTCACCAGTGGTGCCAACACTGCCAAAAGAAAAGATTATCTCACTGCGCTGATCAGCGATTTAAAAACCAAAACACACGCAGTCAATACCGGTTGGAGTGCCAGCGGAGGAAATTACATTGCCACCTTTATCAGCAGCACAGGAACTGATGTTGGAAGTTCCTTAGGACTCCTGGTGAATCAATTGAACTATGATTTCGAAATGCTCAAAAATTATAAACTTGGTATTCCCCTCGGCAAGAAATCACTCGGTACTGTCCTTCCCGAAAAAGTGGAGGCTTATTATTCACAAATCTCTTCGAGTTTGCTGGTGAAGCACATCAAAGGCATTGAGAATGTTTACCTGGGCAAAAGCAAACAAGGCGTTGACGGACTGGGACTCGACGATTATCTGGCTACATTAAAATCTTCTTATAACGGAGGTTTACTTTCCGATGCCATCAAAACCCAGCTCACCGCTGCCATCAGCAAATTGCAACTGGTTCCCGACCCTTTGTCGGAAACTGTTATTTCCAATGCATCGGTTGCCGATGCCGCATACATTGAACTGCAAAAGCAAGTAGTACTCTTCAAAACCGATATGCCATCGGCACTTGGCATTTTAATTACTTACCAGGACAATGATGGGGATTAATGCAGGTACTGAGCGCTACATATTGGAAATCTAGATATTCAGAATCGGTACACATCGCCCCACTGGCGATGTTCCGCGTAATTTTCGGCACAGTAATGTTGCTTGCCGTGCTGCGCTTTATGTGGAATGGATGGGTGTACGATTTGTACATCAAGCCTACATTTTATTTTCCCTACTACGGCTTTGAATGGATCAAACCATTGGGTGGCCAGGGCATGTACATCGTTTTTGCCATCATGGCTCTCAGTTATCTTTGTGTAGCGCTGGGCTATTTTTACAGAATCGCAATCCTCACTGCTTTCCTAACATTTACTTATGTGGAACTGATTGATAAAGCCAATTATCTCAACCACTATTATTTTGTAAGTATAGTATCCTTCATCATGATTTTCCTTCCGGCGGCGAGTTATTTTTCGCTGGATGTGCGCCGAAAATCATCGCTGCAGTTGAGCCGAATTCCGCGCTGGATGATCTCGGTGCTAAAACTACAACTGGCCATCGTGTATATCTATGCAGGTATTGCAAAGCTTAACTACGATTGGCTGTTCAGAGCAATGCCACTAAAAATATGGCTGCCAGCCCATGCCGACATGCCCTTGATAGGCGGATTCCTGGAAGAAGAATGGATAGCCTATTTCTTCAGCTGGTTTGGTGCTGTTTATGACCTCTTCATCGTTTTTTTCCTGCTGAATAAAAGGACTCGTCTCGCTGCCTATGCTTTTGTAATTGCCTTTCACGTCCTGACCAAAATCCTCTTCCCCATAGGCATGTTCCCTTACGTGATGATTTTGAGTACACTCATATTTTTCTCTGAAGACTTCCACAAAAAGATCATTGCTACCCTTTCCCGCATACAACTTTTCAATCGCAATTCCCCACAAGAAATTCCATCATCCTCACTACAATATTCTTTCCGCACAAAGCTTGTTTTGTGTATGATTGCGCTCTTTTTCATCGTGCAGATAGCATTGCCATGGAGATTTGTATTCTATCCCGGAAAATTATTCTGGACTGAGCAGGGTTTTCGTTTTTCATGGAGAGTAATGCTGATGGAAAAAGCCGGCACCGCATTTTTCTATGTGAAGGATGCCAAAACCGGTCGCGAATGTGAAGTAATGAATGATGAATATCTGACCAAGAACCAGGAAAAAATGATGGCCACGCAACCCGATATGATTTTGCAATACGCCCATTTCCTGAAGAAGGAATATGAGCGCAAAGGATTGCAAAATCCACAGGTAAGAGTGGAAAGTCATGTAACATTGAACGGCAGCGGGAGCCGACCGTTTTTGGATAGTCGAGTGAATCTTGCCGGAGAACAGGAAAACTTCCTGCCTAAAAAATGGATTTTGCCTTTTAAAGAGTAATGAAACAAGTGCTAAAATATTATTGCTTCTGCATTGCACTCGTATTGTCTTTAAACACAAATGCACAAAGCTTTTCTGTTAGCGGAAAAATAAGCACTTCGGGTGCTCAAACACCTGTCGCCAATGCCAAGATTTTTCTGAATCCCGGACATTATTCTGTTAGTAATAAAGACGGTGAATATTTGATCAAGGATGTAAAACCGGGAAGCTATACCTTATCCCTCTCTCACATTGGATACAAGAGTATTTCGCAAAAAGTAAAAATAGACAGTTTTAACCTGCAGCTTAATTTCTTTATGGACAGCACTGCAACCAGGGAAATTATTGTTAATGTGAAGGACGACAATTCCTTTGGAATCGGCCGCCTGAATGATGTGCAGGGAACAGCAATTTATGCGGGAAAGAAAACGGAGATCATAAAAATGGATGATGTTTCGGGTAACCTCGCCACCAACAACAGTCGCCAGATTTACGCAAAAATCCCTGGGCTAAATATCTGGGAAAGTGATGGCGCAGGTATTCAGCTGGGCATCGGCGGAAGAGGCTTGAGTCCGCACCGCACTTCCAACTTCAACACCCGCCAGAATGGCTATGACATCAGCGCCGATGCACTGGGCTATCCTGAAAGCTATTACACTCCGCCTGCCGAAGCCATTGATAGGATTGAAATTGTAAGGGGCGCTGCTTCCCTTCAGTACGGAACACAATTCGGCGGGATGGTCAATTTTAAATTGAAGAGAGGTGCCGAAAACAAAAGAGTAGAATTACTTTCCCGTCAAACAGTTGGTTCTTTCGGCTTTTACAATACTTTCAACAGCATAGGCGGAACCGTAAAAAAATGGAATTACTATGTAGCACATCAATACAAACGTGGTGACGGGTGGAGAGCCAATTCCGGTTTCGATTCGCATACTGCTTTCAGCATTGTTACTTATCAACCAAATCCGCGCTTGGCGATTTCACTTGAATACACCTTCATGCACTATTTGGCTCAGCAAGCAGGTGGACTCACTGATCAGATGTTTGCGCAAAATCCGCGACAATCCATACGCAACCGCAATTGGTTTAAAGTGAACTGGAATCTGGCAGCGCTGGTGCTGAATTACAAAATCAACGACAGAACAATATTCAACATCCGCAACTTCGGGCTGATGGCCGAACGCGACGCCCTGGGTTTCCTGGGTTCTATCAACCGCGCCGATCCATTGGAAGAAAGAGATTTTCTTCAGGATAAATACAGGAATTTCGGCAGTGAAATCCGATTGATTCACAAATACAGCATCGCGAAAAAAAATGCAGTGTTTTTAGTCGGTGGAAGATATTACCGCGGACATACAAAACGCCTTCAGGGAGATGGAAATACCGGTTACGGTCCCGATTTTTATTATTTGAATCCCAAAGATGTTGAAGATTCCGACTTCGATTTCCCAAGCGAAAACATCGCCGTATTTTCTGAAAACATCTTTTACGTGACTCCGAAATTCAGCATTACTCCGGGATTGCGTTATGAATATATTAACACTGCAGCGAGTGGATTTTACAAAGAAGAATTTAAAGATTTTGCCGGCAATGTCATCTTCTCTCAAAAATCGCAAGACAACCGCACTAATTTTCGCTCTTTTCTCCTGGCGGGAATTGGAATGAGTTATAAGAAATCGGAAAAGGCAGAACTCTACGGCAATATCTCCCAGAATTACCGCGCTATCAATTTCAACGATATGCGCATCGTTAACGTGAATTTAAAAGTTGATCCCAACCTGAAAGATGAAAGTGGATACAGTGCTGACGTCGGTATTCGCGGGAATATGAAACAGATATTCAACTATGATGTGAGTCTGTTTTTCATCAGCTACAACGACAGGATAGGCTCGCTGTTGCTGGTCGACAGTGCTCTTTTTAACATCTACCGCTACCGCACCAATATTTCTGATTCTAGAAATTATGGAATAGAATCCTTTTTAGAACTGGATATCCTGAAAATGATCAAAGGAAAACAAAACAAATCCGGCTTGTCGGTTTTCACCAATGTTGCCTGGCTGGATGCCCGTTACATCAACAGCGAACAATCTGCTTTCGAAAATAAAAAAGTAGAATTGGTTCCTTCCATCTTTGTAAAAACAGGAATCACCTTTAAAAGAAAAAATCTGAAAGCTACTTATCAATATGCCTATACCGGAGAGCAGTTTACCGATGCTACCAATTCACGCTATACTTCCAATGCAGTAAACGGTGTGATACCGGCTTACTATGTGATGGATTTTTCAATGGAGTACATTTATAAGCGCTTCACTTTTTCGGGGGGAATCAACAACTTAAGCAACAATCTCTACTTTACCAGAAGGGCTGATGGCTACCCCGGACCAGGAATTATTCCTTCTGACGGAAGAAGTTTTTATGCTACAGTACAGGTCAAAATTTAGAGCAAAAAGGTCAAGATCCACCCTCTGACAAATAACTGACTACCGATTTCACCATAACTGACAAATCAAAACAACCATTTGTTTTTCAGTAAATTACAATAAAAATTTTTACTTTATATTTTTCACCGTAAAATGTAAAGCCAACAATAACACAGACAGGCTTGCAAACACACCCAACAGCGAAGTATACTTGTAACAGGTCACCCCTAAACCAACAAGCTAAAACGTGTATCATGAAAAAATTATTCATCGCTTTTTCACTCTTCCTCATTTCAATAAATACATACGCACAAACTGCTCTTTACTATGGAGTGAATCTAGCCGGGGCCGAATTCGGATCCACTTTCCCCGGAACATATGGAACAGATTACATCTACCCTTCCAATTCAGTTATTAATTATTATAGTACCAAAGGATTAAAACTGATCCGCCTTCCAATAAAATGGGAAAGGATACAGCCTACCATGAATGCTGCGCTTAATGCGGCTGAACTTAGCCGACTTACTGCGGTCATCGACTATGCACAAAGCAAAGGCATGCAAATCATTCCCGATCTGCACAATTACTGCAGAAGGAATATCAACGGCAGCGAAAAACTCATTGGCTCAGCAAGTGTGAGCGTTGCGAATATTAAAGACTGCTGGACCCGACTCGCAGAAGCGCTGAAAACAAAAACGAATATTTTCGGTTACGATATCATGAACGAACCCCACGATATGGGTTCTACCTCATGGTTCTCCATTGCGCAGGAAATTATCAACGGCATAAGAAGTACCGATACCACAACAACAATTATCGTAAGCGGCGACAGCTGGAGTTCGGCTGTACGCTGGATGCAGTACAGCAATAATCTTAAAAACCTTACGGATATATCCAACAATCTTGTTTTCCAGGCCCACATTTATTTCGATGATGATGCTTCCGGATTGTATGATGAATCTTACGATGCTGAAGGTGCTTATCCTAATATTGGCGTTGATCG
Organism: Flavobacteriales bacterium; assembly: GCA_046074525.1. GTDB lineage: Bacteria > Bacteroidota > Bacteroidia > Flavobacteriales_C > JAHEZL01. The sequence goes on along the minus strand of JBJTOK010000021.1, from coordinate 150,248 downwards.
CGCAAAACCATTCGTTGATTGGTTAAATGCCAATAAGCTCAGAGGCTTTGTAGGTGAATACGGCATCCCCAACAATGACAGCCGATGGAACGTGGTGCTTAGCAATATGCTCACTTACCTTAAAGACAATTGCGTAAACGGCACCTACTGGGCTGGCGGAGCCTGGTGGGGCGATTATTCGCTATCGGTACAACCCAGCAGTTCCGTGGATAAACCACAAATGGCAACATTGCTGAATTTTCTTACGGTGCCTGCTTCCAATTGTCCCCTGCTGACTTCCTCCCATGATATAAATTATGACAGAGTAGTCAATGTATTCCCTAATCCTGCAACAAACGAATTGTTCATCGATGGTTTAGCGGCGCAAGATCATGTACAGATTTTTAATCTTCAGGGGCAAATGATACAGCACCTACTTTCTCAGCAGCAAACGATAGATATTTCAGCATTACCGGTGGGAATGTATTTCATCTGCATCAACAGCGGACAGAATATCAAATTCATTAAAAATTAATCGACATTCTCCTCTACAGCTTAAACTTCCCATCGATGAACTTTTGCTTCAGTGAAACAACTGCATTACAAACAAAAATTCGGCACAAAACTTTTCCCCTGAAGTTATAAATCCTATATTTGGCGAAACAAAAAGGCGATGGGGTTCGCCTGGAACCGCCCTAAAAAGCTGATAACTCCTGCTCAAACTATAATTTGATACATTATGAGTAGGATTTTATTATTGATCGGCGCAGGAGGTTTCATCGGAAGTATTCTCCGTTACCTTGTCTCCTCTTATTTCAGCAAATTTTCTTCTTTTCCACTTGGAACCCTGATGGTAAACATCATTGGTTGCTTAGTTGTCGGACTCCTTTTCGGACTCTCGGAGCGCCACAACTGGTTTTCGGGGCAGTGGCAATTGTTTCTGCTCACAGGATTTTGCGGCGGATTCACCACCTTTTCGGCCTTTGCCTACGAAAATATAAAACTGCTGCAGGAAGGAAATTATCTCGCATTTGCAGGATATACTCTCGCAAGTGTTGCTCTTGGATTGGCAGCAGTTTTTGGCGGACTCCTGCTGGCAAAGATTTAAGCCACCAGCAATTTATTCCTGTCCATTACCTGCGCAAAGAATTCCTCATTCATTAAATCTTTAATGGAATTGATAATGTAATCGGGAGAATAGCCGTAGTCGTTCAGACTTTCCTTTTTGGTAACGCCCGACAAAGTGAGTATGGTAGTAAAACCCATCGTCCCCGCACCCAAAATATCGGTTTCCATCGTATCGCCTATCATAATGGTTTCATCAGTGGTTAAGCCTAGAGTTTTGCGCGCCATGCGCATCATAATCGGACTCGGTTTACCAACACTAAATGCTTTTTTTCCTGTGGCAAATTCTATCATCGCTACAAAAGCACCGCAACCTGCACGGTATTTCCCACCATCCACCGGACAGTTGGGATCCAAATTCGTGGCAATTAATTTAGCGCCATTCATCACCATATTCACCGCTTTATCCACACTCTCCAGCATGATAGTGCGCCCTTCTCCTATTACCACATAATCGGGATGATCATCAACTATAGAATAACCATGTTGGTACAATTCAGTGAGCAATCCGCCCTCACCAATAACATAAGCGCTCCCGTTTGGTTTGGCGCCCGCGAGATACCGCGCCGTAGCAAGTCCGCAAGTAAAAATATCTTTCACCTCCACTTCAAAACCCAAACGATTGAGCTTAAAACAAACATCGCGAGCGGTTTTCTGACTGTTGTTGGTGAGAAATAAAAAAGGAATGTTTTCTTTTTTGAGTTTGTGGATGAATTGAATAGCTCCCGGAATGGGTTCTTTTCCTTTGTAGATGACACCATCCATGTCAATCAGGAATCCTTTGCGCTTCATAAAAGTTGCTTTTACAGTTGTTAATTTGGTTAATACACCCCCGTGTACACCAAAAATTTATACTTATGAAAATAATAATTCAAGTTTTAACTAATTTATTTTTTAGATATGTCTAAATTCTGTATTTTTACAGAAAATCTCCTGTACTATGTATCCATGATTCATTTTAAAGCACAATGAAAAGAATCTACCCTCTCTTCTTACTCTTTCTGCTTGGAACGGCCTTTTTACCAGAAGATAAAATAACTATAGCCGTTGCTGCCAATGCACAATACGCTTTGAAAGCCCTTGAAACACAATACGAAAAAGAAACGGGAAAACAGATAGAACTCATCGTTGGCTCATCAGGGAAACTCACCGCACAAATCAAGGAGGGCGCGCCTTTCGACATATTCATATCGGCCGATATGGATTTTCCGAATCAGTTGCACAAAGGAAATCTTACGCTGGCAGCACCTAAAACTTATGCTTACGGAAGTTTGGTATTATGGTCGGCTGTGATTGAAGACGGACTCCTTATGAACACGCTGCTATCAACCAATGTGAAATCTATTGCCATCGCCAATCCCAAGCTGGCTCCTTACGGTGTAGCAGCTGTAGACGTAATGAATTATTACAAACTCTATGAAAAAGTAGAAAAGAAAATCGTTTATGGCGAAAGTATTTCGCAAGTGAATCAGTATATCACTTCAAAAACTGCGGATGTCGGATTTACCGCAAAATCTGTCGTGATGAGTCCGGAAATGCAAGGCAAAGGCCGCTGGATTGATATCGATAAAAAAGCTTACAAACCCATTGAACAAGGCGCTGTTCTTTTAAAACATGCCATCGGAAATAAAACCGATGCGGAAGCTTTTTACAATTATCTTTATTCAACAAAAGCAAAAAACATTTTCAAAAAATACGGTTACCAGTTTACAAAATGAACCAACTACTGGCGGAAATATCAGATGTTCAAACAAGTGATAACTTAGCATTGGTGAGTCTGCTGTGTGAAAACGAAACATTTTCTTCGCTCATCATCCACAACGAAAACAACTACGTGCGCAAAGGAAATCCGGTATACATGGTATTCAAGGAAACTGAAGTGATGATAGGAAAAGACCTTGAATCCATCAGTATCCGGAATCGTTTTACATCAGTGATCAAGTTCATTAAAAAAGGAAAATTGTTATCGGAAATTATCTTAAATTTTAAGGGCCACACAATCACTTCCATCATCACTACAGAAAGCTGTGAACGACTTTCTCTGTGCGTTGGAAAAGAAGTGGAAGCACTTGTAAAAACAAACGATTTAATGCTGATTCAACATCACTGATATGTGGGAGCCACTGATACTTTCATTCACACTTTCATTGATCACCACAGTGATCTTATTGCTGATAGGTATCCCCGTGGCTTACTGGTTATCGCAAAGCAAAAGCCGACTCAAACCTGTTTTTGAAAGTATAATTTCCCTACCCATGGTATTGCCCCCGTCGGTACTGGGATTTTATCTTTTACTCGCCTTCAGTCCGAATAATTTTTTCGGGGAATTCCTGAATGAGTATTTTAATATCCGACTGCTTTTTTCCTTTGAAGGATTGATCATTGCTTCGGTGATTTACAGTCTGCCTTTCATGATTCACCCTATCCAATCCGGATTACAAAATCTTTCACCTTCCCTGAAAGACGCGGCTTACACGCTGGGTATCTCTCATAGAAAAACTTTACTCCATGTTTTGTTGCCCAACATAAAACCTGCACTGCTTACAGGAATCGTGCTCACTTTTGCACACACCGTTGGTGAATTCGGCGTGGTGATGATGATAGGAGGAAATATTCCGGGCGTTACCAAAGTGGCGTCGCTGGCGATTTACGACGAAGTGGAAAGCATGAATTATGACGCTGCGAATTTTTATTCACTGCTGCTGCTCATGCTTTCATTTGCAATTTTGTTTCTGTTGTTTGTCTTCAATAAAAAATGGAAATCCAGGTAGTATGTTCGACATCCAAATCACAAAAAAATTATCTTCAGTACAGGGCGACATGCTATTGGATATCGACTTAAAAATCGCACCGAAACAGTTCATTGCCATCTACGGAAAATCAGGTGCGGGAAAAACAACTTTACTGAAAATCCTTGCTGGCATTGTAAATCCAGATGCCGGAAAAATAATATCAAACAACCAAATTTGGTTTGATAAAAAAATAAATCTCGCACCTCAAAAAAGAAAAATCGGATTTGTTTTTCAGGATTATGCACTCTTTCCCAACATGACGGTGCGCGAAAATCTCGACTTCGTTTTGCCTGATAAAAAGAATAAAAAAATCGTTGATGAGTTATTGGAGATCACGCATCTCACTCAGCTCGCACACACTTCTGTCACTAAAATTTCCGGCGGACAGCAACAGCGTGTTGCACTCGCGAGAGCACTCGTTAAACAACCTGAATTGCTATTCCTCGACGAACCACTCTCCTCTCTCGACCATGAACTGCGCTGGCAATTGCAGGATGAACTTATTAAAATCCATAAACATTTCCAGCTCACTACCATCATGATAAGTCACGATACATCCGAGATTTACCGCCTCGCCGATCAGGTGATCAAAATGGAACTTGGCAAAATTGTGCAACAAGGATCTCCCGATGCTTTATTCCATAACAACAGTGTTTCTGGTAAAGTGCAAATCAGCGGACAACTCATTGGCCTCAGTAAAAATGACGTGGTGCATATTGCAAAAATCCTTTCAGGAAATAACCTCATGAATGTAATCATCACCAACGAAGAAGCCGAAAAACTGAAGGTCGGAGATACAGTATTGATTGTATCGAAAGCATTCAATCCAACGGTAATTAAATACAATACATAAAAATGAGATAAGAGGCGGGCGCCTCTTATCTCAATCACTAAGGGTATCTACTTTAACTTGGAGGGAAAAAAAGAAGTCACTCTTTTACAAATTTTTGATATGTCACTTCGCCATTGGATCGAATAGTGATGGTATAAATTCCTTTAGGCAATTCACAGGTAGCGATGGTTAGCTGGGCACTTGAAGTGAAAATACTTTCCATTTCCTGACCGGCAAAATTGTGAATATGCACTTCTTCAATCGACGTTTTATTTTGGACATTCAGCTCGTCGTTCACCGGATTGGGATAAATACGAAGATCACTGAAAAAGCTTGTATTCTCTAAAATCCCCGTCGTCATCTCCGGAACAAGATAAATATCATCGAAATAAAAATCATTGGCTGTTGTTCCTCCGAAATCGAAAAACAAAGTGATTTTATCGTAGGTACTTGACGTCGCAGCGCTGAAATCAAAAGTGAGTTCTTCCCATTGATTCAATTGCGTGGTAGTCAATTCCACTTCTTTGGAAACTGCTGAATTACCTGAATCTTCCAGCTTCATAAGCACTTTGCAAATCTTCGGACTATACACTTTCATCTTGAAAAATTTATTGGCCGAAAAATCAATTTTAGAAGAAAGCGTCTCCGAATAAATTCCGCCCCAGGTTTCGGAACCCGCGCTTTTGATGCACTCACCAACAAAGGCACTTGCATTGATTCCTGTAGTGGATGGATTCGCTACTTTAGTGAAAGAGCTACCGCCAAAACCGGAAAAATTCAAGTCAGTGGCATCGTAATCTACAAAGCACAACGTAGGATTATCGGACACCTTGTAAGAAGCCACCGAAGACTCACCACTGTTGCTTTCGCCATCCACAGCCACAATTTCATAATACACTGTCGCGCCATCGGCCTGCGGTAAAATCATCGCCGAATAGGAATTTCCGGAAGCTGTCATCGCCACGCTGTTACTCAAGTTACCTGAACTCAAGCCCCATAACAGCGTAGCCGACGCAACACTTTTATCGTCAGTTATAGTAGCGGAAATATTTACTGCATCGGTTGATTTTACTGCAGAAGGTGTTGACTTCACTCCCAAAATCTGTGGTTCAGGTGCTGTTTGCATCTGGTAGTCCATAAGGAAGTGTGTACCATATTTTTGTGTTTCGGTAGAGTAAGTAAAGCCTTCAATTTTATTCTGGTCGGGATGAAAAGTATAGTAACGCAGCTGACCATTCCCGCCATTGTAATCGCATTGGTAATCGGTTAAAATCTGGTACACTTTTCCGCCAAAATTATTGGTAGAAACAGACATTCCTTCACGGGCACAGGAGTGACCGCAAATCACCATGAAAACATTCGCGTGGTTCTTTACCACATCATTCCAGATGTTGGTGCCCTGCGCAGAAATCCCACCTTCCAGATACCAGTGTGTGGTAATGATGGCGCGGCGATTGGGATATTGATCCAAAATCCCCGAAGCCCAGGTACGCGCATCGGCTTGCGGATCCGACTCCAAATGGATGATGATGAAATCCATTCCGCTGGCGCTGAACAACTCGTAATTGTTTTTGTAATTCCCTGCCGGAAAATTTCCGCCAAACCAGGGTTCATTCTGGTAACGCGAAGCAGGAAAAGTGCTGTTGAGCAAAGTATAATTGTGCGTCCACATTACATCGGCATCGTGGTTACCGGGTGCAATAGCATAAGGCACTATGCCATCGAGCTGACTCATATAAGAATTCGCCAGATCCCACTCCCATTTTTTATCACCGTGATCCACAATGTCGCCCACGTGCGTTACAAATTTGATATTCAAATTATCCTTCTGGTTTTTGATAAAATCAATCTGGTGCTGAAACATGATCGGCTTCCCTTGTCCGCCCGCTGCCGGTGTACTCCAGCTCACAATATAAAACTGCGTATCAGGCAAAACCATCAAGGTGAAGTCTTCGGCCACAACATTTCCTATAGTGAGGAAGAGGACGCAGATAAAGGTGAGTATATGTTTCATAGCGAAATTATTTAGAGGTTCGTTATGCTTCAAATATAGGGGGAGACGAGGGGAAAATCCAACCAAAATTGGGGGAGTTTGGACAAACCCAAAACTGAGCATCTACAATTTTAACCACAGAGGTCACAGAGTTTATAATACTAAACTAGCTCACAGAGGGCTTAACGCCTCTGTGGTTTAAAAAAAAATAGAAATTAAAGATGATTAGCGTTCAGGTATATACCACACATCCTTCTCCAAATCCACTCCACCTTTCATTTCCTCCTGTACTACTCTGTCGATAATGAAGACGCCTTTCTCTGCCATGCTGGCAAAATTATCTATTCCATTATTCGCAAAGCCAATTCGTGTGCGATGAATATTGAACTGATCAGTGAATTTGCGATTGAAAGCTTTTTCCACGCCATCTTTCCCGAGCATAAACCCCAGCATTCCGCCCCAGGTAGCAGTTGGATTATCCGAATCCCAACCCGCGAGCGTGCCGATTTTTATAGTCGCAACAATATCACCTTCGCCGTAAAGTAAACTGATAATACTTGATGCGAAATTGATGCCCGCAGCGAAACAACCATTGCCATATTTTTTCTGGTCCGTTATGTTGTAACCATCCGCCTGTTCCACCTGGTAGCGCTGATACACTTCATCACGCGTTTGTTCCCAGGGAATTCCCTTATCATACCTGATTTTCACAAAATCAAACATCTTTGCAGAATAAGAATTCACAGGTAAAATCTTGCGCGCCTCAACTGCCATCCAATGTATTTTTTCTTTCATGGATTTTTTGTCGTCGGTAGCAGAAGCAAGCGAATACATAGTGACATAAAACTCCGATATCCACTGTGAATTATTGCGCGCTACAGTTTGGATCGGCAGCAGAGACATCTTGCGTGCTATATCAGGACGCGCCGGAGCGAACAAACCAAAAATCTCGGTGGTGAGCTGCGCATCTATCATTTCAAATTCGGGATTATTAATAGGATCGCCAGTGGCTGGCGGAAGCATTCCCGACTGCATTAAATCAAAGGCCTTTTGATTCGACACCCACAAAAAATTTTCTTCTGCTTTTTTGATGTGCTTCAACCAACCATCCCGAATTTGTTGGGCTTTGAGCACGCTAGTTTTATTTTGCAGCAACAATTCCTGATAAATGTATTCAATGTCGGTATCGTCATCGGCGCCCCAAACATCTCCTGGATTACGGAAAACAAAATCAATTGTCGGTGACAAATCACTCGGAACGCCTTGCCCCCAAATGCTCGGTTGATCGGGTTTTCCCCAATCGTTGCGCGTGTAAAAAGCACCGGTTTTAATTTCACCCACGTTGCCAATCTTATCCATTTCGGTGACTAGGCCCGTCCAGTTGGCAATACATTGTCCGAGCCAGAAACCCTGCAACCGTTTAAAATATTGGGCACGCGAAATAATTTTATCGGAAGATTTTGGCTTGTATTCCTCATAGTGAAAATCTTTATTCACTAAAATATTTTTCTCTTGTTGCCCGCAAGAAAAAAGTACTACCAGAAAAAAGAAATATTTTTTCATTTTATCGCGATAAGATAATCAACAACAATCCACTCACATAACACACAAACATCAGGGCGATCAATATATTCACAATGCGTGGCACATTCTTAAATTCCTTCCAGATGAACACTCCCCAGATGGCGGCAATCAAAGTTGCACCTTGTCCCAATCCATAAGAAATCGCGAAGCCTGCTTTGCCCGATGCGATGATATTGAATGAGGTACCAATACCCCAGATGATACCACCGAAAATTCCAGCAAAATGATCTTTGATAGTCCCGGAAAAATAATCTTTATAACTCAGCGCTGCTCCATTAAAAGGGCGTTTCATCAAAACAGTATTGAATAAAAAATTACTGATAAGCGCACCAAAAACCATGGTCAAAAAAGCAGTATAAGGCGTGAGCATTCCTTCGGAAGGCAAAGCAAAATCAGGAGCAATGCCTTTGGCAACAAAAGGATAAAAAATACCCATCAGTATACCGCTGGCGATAGAAATCACAACACCCTTGAGTGAACCTTTTCCACCGAGGTTGGATTTTTTATATGCCGCAGCTGTAAACAAAATTGCGACCATCACCAACACAACACCCAGCAACAAAACAGCTAGATCTCCTACCGGGGCCAGCAGGTAATTCAGCACAACACCTAGAATGAGCGCAATGCCGATACCGATTGGAAATGCCACAGCCATTCCGGCTAAATTGAGTGCTGCAACGAGTAAAATATTCGCGAGGTTGAAAATAACTCCGCCTAAAAATGCATACAATAAATTTGATGCATCAGCCTGAAAAATATCTACGATGAAAGGCCGTCCTTCTTCCCCACTACTACCCATCGTAAACGCCAGCAACAGAGAAAAAACAAACATACTAAGGATATAATCCCAATAAAACAACTCGAAACGCCAGCCTTTATTGGCCAGCTTCTGTGTATTGGCCCAGGAGCCCCAGCACAGCATCGTGACGATGCAAAACAAAACGGCGCTACTGTAGTTTTCAATGATAAACATGCTCTTGGTTTTATGCGCTGAAAATCATTTCAGCAATTTCTTTTTTATAGGGAATGGAGCTTTGTGCACCCATACGTGTTACAGAAACCGAAGCAGCACGCACTGCAAATTCAACGGCTTCCTTAATGCTCATTTTTTCAGATAGCGCCACTGCCAATGCACCATTGAAAACATCGCCTGCTGCTGTAGTATCGAGTGCCTTTACTTTAGGAGCAGCAACAAGTCCGCTAAACTCATCCGACAAAATAAAAGCACCTGAACCACCCATGGTAATAATTACATTTTGCACCCCCCGAGCGCGAATTTTTTTTGCGGCCTGAGCAGCAGAAATTTCGTCAACAACAGTAATACCCGATAAAATCTCTGCTTCCGTTTCATTAGGCGTGATAACAAAAATATTCTTCAGTAAAGCATCCGATAAAGTTGTAGCCGGAGCAGGATTAAGAATGAGTTTCTTTCCTGCCGAGGCAGTGATATCACCAATGAATTCAACAGCGTTCATCGGGATTTCCAATTGCGTCAACACAATCTCAGCCGCAGCGATTTCTTTTTCGGCGCGTCGAATATCATCTACATTCAAAGCATTGTTTGCACCCGGAGCTACCACAATGCTATTCTCTCCTTTTTCATCTACTGAAATGAGCGCAACGCCCGATGGATTTTGTGTATCCGAAACAACAAATGATGCGTCAATGCCTTCCTTTTTGAAAGTAAATACGGCTTGCTTGCCAAATAAATCATTACCTACACGGGCAATGAACAGCACCGCGCCACCGAGTCGCGATGCTGCTACTGCCTGATTTGCGCCTTTGCCGCCTGGATTCATGAAAAATTTTTTGCCCAGCACTGTTTCACCAGGCTTGGGTAATTTTTCCGACTGGATAACCATATCGGAATTGCTGCTGCCTATCACTATTATATTCGCTGTATTCATCATTTCTCTTTTTATCAAAGGTAGATTCAGGGTGAAAAAAATGCACTACCATTTTTGCAGTAATAAAGACAAGCTCAAAGACAATCCATCAATGCAATCAATTGTTTTTTAATTTTTTACGCAACCACAAATCAAAATCAAACAAAGTAGTAAACTGCTCTTCCTGCAGAGATTTAAAATCTTTTTGAAAAGCCAGCAAACATTTTTTTTCTGAAGTTTTATCGTTGGCTTTTATGGCCGACCTGAAAAACTTAAACACTATTTTCTCGAGTCGGAATAAAGTACCTTCTTTTTTCAATTTTCTTTCAAAACCACGGATTTCGTAGTTGATATAATCGAGGTTATTCATCTCGTATTGTACGATGAGCGCAAGCAATCTGCTCATCGTTAAGTATTCATCCGGCACTAAAAAAGTATCGTTGTTTAAAATAATATTCAAAGATTGCAGGCAATTTTTCCATTCCTGCAATCCAAAATACACGAGCGCTGAAGCATAAAATATTTTGGCGTTGGCGGCGGTAAGCAGTGATTTAGAACGTTTGGCAAGCACCTCCTTGTTTTGCAACAGCACATTCTTCGCTGCCGAAAAATCATTTTTTCCGCAGTGATAAATCAGTTCAAACTGGTAAATCAAAGGCCACAACTGTTCTTCATCGCGTTGCCCAAGACTTTTAAGTTTGTCGATGAAATAAGGCATCGCGTCGTACTGTTGCATTGCACGCAGATTATTCAAAATTCCTTCTATCACATAAATATAATAGAGCGCATTTTCCTCCCAGAGATAAGCATGTTTCCGGAAAAGCGCATCGAGTTCCTGGTAAATATCCAGACTCAGCTCGGGACTCCCAATCAAACGAAAATACACCGACTGGAAAAGCATGTGCAACTGCTGCGAATGAAAGGAATCGTATTGCGGTTGCACCATCATGCTGGCTTCGCTGAGCACCAGATCATCAAACTTTTGTTTTTCCTCTTCGCTTCGCACAACACCCTTTTGCGCAAAGCGCTGCAGCAGCAATTGGTATAAATCGCCGTGCTGACTGATTTTCAATTCATGATCCAGCACCGCTGTAACTTCACTTTGCTTCTGAATGAGCGCTTCTTCACTCAACTCAGCAAATTCCTTTCGGGTATGATATTCCAGTTCGAGTCGCGCCGCTTCCAGAAAATAAAAATTCTTTTCGTGCTGCTTTGCGAGTTGCTTTATTTTTTCGAGTTGCGAAAGACATTCCTCATACACTCCTTTCTTATATAAGAAGCGAGCTTCCTGCATTGCACGCAACAACACTGCATCAATATTTTGTTCGGGATCAAAAGAGCGCATACTCTTCATCAGCACTTTAAAAAGATATTTGAGGGTGACTTCGAAGGAGGCTTTTTTGGATTGTGCTTCGAACTCTTTTTTCAATGCGGCGCGATCAGTGAGTCCGCCCTCAATTAAATCAAAAAGCAAGAGGTAATATTTATCACCTTCCTGCAAAGAAGCAAACAGTTTAAAATAGCGCTTCTCCGCTTTAGACAAGGAACACACCAATAATACAACATCGCTGATTTTCGCCATAAATCCCCTTAGATATTTCCCGTTTTAAAAGTTAATAAATTAAAATTGTAATAGAAACAAGAAGGGCTACAAATAAAATATTTATTTTCAAGCTAAAATCAGGACTATGGCAAATGGAATGATACACAAGGCAGATACACGCGGACAGGCTGATCACGGCTGGCTGAAAGCAAAGCACTCTTTTAGTTTCGCGAATTATTACGATCCGAAACGCATGGGTTTTGGTGCTTTACGTGTTCTCAACGACGATCATGTTGCAGGAGGAATGGGCTTCGGCACCCATCCACACAACAATATGGAAATCATTACCATTCCGCTTGAAGGCGATTTGCAGCACAAGGACAGCATGGGGAACGGCACAGTAATTAAACATGGCGATATCCAGGTAATGAGTGCAGGTAAAGGGATTCAGCACAGCGAGTTCAATGCCAATGCCGACAAACCTGTAAAACTCTTGCAAATTTGGGTAATTCCCAATAAGCACAATGTAGAACCGCGCTATCAGCAAATCACGTTAAATCCTGCCGACAGGCACAATCAACTGCAGCAAATTCTCTCTCCAAATCCCGATGATGCCGGAGTGTGGATACATCAAAACGCCTGGTTCTATTTGTCAAAATCAGATAAAGGGAAAAGTCTGGATTACGACCTCAAAGCCAAAAACAACGGCATTTATATTTTTGTCATCAGCGGAAGTATCGATGTAAGCGGACAAAAGCTTGCAACACGTGATGCTATTGGTATATGGGATGCCGAAAAAATCATCATCACCGCCGAAAGCGATGCAGAATATTTGGTGATGGAAGTTCCGATGGAGTTCTGAACATTGTCTGAACCTTGAATTCAATGTGGTTGTGTGTTCCCTTTCCTCCGGGACACACGAAAATTCAACCAATCTTTTCCAACACCCTCTCCGTAGCGCCGGATTGATTTTGCAACCAGTTCAGTTGTTTCTGTTTTATTTCCTGCAATTTTTCCGGTGATGACAGAAGATCTCTTAATGCAGATGAAAACTGCGCTTCATCTTTTACAGAGAAAGCGGTGCGCAAAGCAAGCATCTCAAAAGCCTCTTCAAACTTGTTATATTTCGGTCCGAAAATCACCGGCAATCCAAAGCACCCTGGCTCCAGGATATTATGGATACCTGAGCCAAAACCGCCGCCAATCACCGCCACATGACCATATTGATAAAGAGAAGATAAAATCCCGATGCAGTTGATGATGATGACTTTCGGACAAGCCTGCACCTTTTCGATATCACTCCACAACACCACATCACGGAATTTCTTTTGCAATGAAGCAATCGCACTTTCAGAGATTTCATGCGGAGCGATGATCAAAACGGTATCGGTATCAAAAGAAAATTTTTCCAGAAAAGCATTTTCATCTTGCCATGTACTCCCCGCCACCACAACCTTTTTAGAGCCCAGTAATTTTTCAAGATGAGGAAAGCGAAGCGGATTTTTCGATAAGGCAAGCACTCTGTCAATGCGCGTATCACCTGCAACAGAAGCATTTGAAATACCATTCTCATTCAAAGTTTTCAGAGATACTTCCTCCTGCAGAAAAAAATGGGTAAATCCTCTCTTAAGTATCTCCAGAAACCACTTCCCCTTGTCTTGAAAAAAGATTTGTTCTTTCCTGAATTTCCCTGAAACAAGATAAGTGGAAACCCTGTTTTCATTCAATACAGAAAGCATATTGAACCAAAACTCATACTTAATGATAAAAACCCTGTGGGGACGTACCTTTTCTACAAAAGCCTCCATTCTGCTTTTCACATCAAGAGGCAAGTAAGTCACCCAATCAGCCAGCTCATAATTTTTTCTGATTTCATAGCCCGACGGAGAATAAAAAGTGAGGAGAATCTTTTCGTCAGGATACCTTTTTCTGATTTGCTCGATAAGCGGTCGGCCCTGCTCAAACTCGCCAAGAGACGCGCAATGAAACCAGTTGATCTTGTATTGCCGGCTACTGTTATCGGGCAGATTTTGAATCAGATTTCTTCTTCCTCTCAGCCACAATCTTGCCTTGGCATTGAACAACGACGCCAGGCGTATCGCCAGTCCGTACAGGAAAATTCCTATGTTATACACAAATTCCATCAGTCGGTATCATTATCGGTGTACAACGGAATCACCCATCCTGCCTGAATTCCATACAGGAAGGTGAAATGCCGTGCAGCATCCACAGTATTGTTAAAGTAATTATAGTTTCTGAGATTCTTCAAAAAAGCCTCTTCGGCAAAGAGTCCCACATAAAAATTAATTCTCCTTTCCGGACCGAGGTAAGTCCACCTGATTTCCTGCTTCAGTGACGGACCGAAGGAAAACTGGTCATAGCCCTTCATATTTTCATCGGATAAAAAAGGTAGATTTCCACCCAGAGATCGGGCCAGCAAGTTATTCTGAAGAAAACCGGCACCGCAATTTACCGTGAGCACATTATTCTCTTTAATCCGGAAAGGTTTACCAACATGAGCATACAAAGCATTTCCCCTGTAAAAAACGGAAACATCGCTGAGCCCTCCGTCATCGGCAATAAAAAGTCCTTCCGAAGTGCGGAAAGCAGCAAAAATATCTTCTCCGCTATACTCGCCAAACAAAAAATGATACTGGAGTCCGAAACTCATTTTTTTCCCTACAAAAGTATAGCCGGCTCCCATCCTGTTGATATACGCTGTTTTCGCAGTCACTTCCCCATTGCCGGAACCACCTCCGTACGACAGATCAAATAAATACACAACACCCTGATTTTGAGACCTTACGGACAGAAAAAAAAGGATAAAAAAAAACAGCAAAAGAAGAGATATTCTCATGGCTTAAAAAACTGCGTAAAGTTAGGGTGAAATTATTATCTTCGCCTCAAATATTTAAAATGTCGGAAATTACTACAGAAACCATACGAATGGTTGACCTTGCTACCCAGTACAAAAGGTTGCAGCCGGCCATCGACAAAGCCATGCAAAAAGTGCTGGATGAAACATCCTTCATCAGCGGTCCAATCGTTAAAGAATTTTCCACCAACCTTGCTACACATATCCGCGCCAAACAGGTGATTCCCTGTGCCAATGGTACCGATGCCCTTCAAATTGCATTGATGGCCCTCGACCTGCAGCCTGGCAATGAAATCATCACTTCGGCTTTTACCTTCATTGCAACAGCGGAAGTAATTGTGCTGCTCGGACTCCAACCGGTATTTGTGGATGTAAACCCTGATGATTTCAACATCAACATCAGCGCTATTGAAAAAGCCATTACACCAAAAACCAAAGTGATTTTACCGGTGCACTTGTTCGGACAATGTTCGGATATGGAAAGCATTCTGGCATTGGCAAAAAAGCACAACCTATATGTCGTGGAAGACACCGCACAGGCCATTGGTGCCGAATATACTTTCAGCAATGGCACAAAGCAATCGGCAGGAACCATGGGCAATATTGGCACCACCAGCTTTTTCCCGTCGAAAAACCTGGGTTGCTTTGGAGATGGCGGTGCACTCATGACCAACAGCGAGGAGCTCGCCAAAAAATCGATGCAGATTGCCAACCATGGTTCAAAAGTACGTTACTACCACGATGTGGTGGGCATCAACTCCCGCCTCGATTCTATACAAGCTGCCGTGCTCAACGAAAAACTGAAACACCTCAATGATTTCAGCGCAAGAAGAAACAAGGCCGCCAGCTTCTATGATGAAAATCTGAAAGGTATTGCCGGACTGAAAACGCCTTACAGAAGCAAAAATTCCACTCATGTGTTTCATCAATACACCCTGCAAATCGAGGGAGGCAAAAGAGATGCGCTGAAGGCACATCTTGAACAAAAAGGCATTCCTGCCATGGTGTATTACCCACTGCCGCTGCACAAGCAGGAGGTATTTAAGGAGATGAAAAACCTGACTTTACCTGTTACCGAAAAACTGGCCGAAACCGTTCTGTCGCTGCCTATGCACACCGAACTGACTGAAAGCCAATTGAATTATATTTGCGCCACCATTAAAGAATTTTTTAACTGATTTGATATGAACATTGCCGTTATTGGTACCGGATACGTTGGACTTGTCACTGGAACATGCTTTGCCGAAAGCGGCAATAACGTGATATGTGTCGACAATAACCTCCAAAAAGTAGAGAAACTGAAACAGGGTATCGTCCCTATTTTTGAACCCGAACTGGATATTCTCTTCGAAAGAAATGCAAAACAAAACCGACTGATTTTTACCACCAACCTGGAAGAAGCTGTAAAAAAAGCCTCTGTTATTTTCCTGGCTCTGCCTACACCTCCCGGAGAAGATGGATCAGCGGATTTGTCTTACGTTCTCGGTGTTGCAGAACAACTCGGAAAAATCATTACGGATTATAAAGTGATCGTTGACAAGAGCACTGTTCCTGTTGGTACTGCTGAAAAAGTGCGATCTGTTATCGCAAAAAATGCGAAAGTAGATTTCGATGTAGTTTCCAATCCCGAGTTTTTAAGAGAGGGCTATGCCGTGAACGACTTCATGAAACCCGACCGCGTGGTGATTGGCGTTGAAAGCATAAGAGCCCGTAAAGTCATGGAAGAGCTTTATAAGCCTTTCGTTCGTCAGGGCAACCCGATTTACTTCATGGACGAGCGTTCGGCAGAGCTCACAAAATACGCAGCGAATGCTTTCCTCGCAGTGAAGATTTCTTTCATGAATGAAATCGCCAACCTTTGCGAACTGGTAGGTGCCGATGTGGATCAGATCAGAATTGGCATTGGTTCCGATACGAGAATAGGCAAACGCTTCCTCTTCCCTGGTATTGGCTATGGCGGCAGCTGTTTCCCTAAAGACGTAAAGGCTTTGATCAAGTCATCAAAAGATGCCAACTACGAATTCAAAATCCTCAACTCGGTGGAAGAAGTGAATGCCGTGCAAAAGACGATCATTGTACCAAAAATTGAAAACTATTTTGAGGGCGACCTGAAAGGAAAAACTTTCGGTTTATGGGGACTAGCCTTCAAACCAAATACCGATGACATCCGAGAAGCACCTGCCATCTATGTGATTGAAGAATTGCTGAAGAAAGGAGCCAAAATCAAATCTTTCGATCCGGAAGCGATGGAAAATATGAAAGGCCTTTTCGGAAATAAAATTGAATTCTGTGAAGACCAATACCAGGCTTTGGAAGGCACTGACGCCCTCATCATCGCTACAGAATGGTCGGTCTTCAGAGCCCCGGATTTCGATCGAATCAAGAGCTTATTGAAAAATCCTGTGATCTTCGACGGAAGGAATTTGTTTGAAGTCGACAGTATTGAAGAGAAAGGCTTTGATTACATCAGCATCGGCAGAAAACAAGTAGTGAACAAACTCATCTCAAAATAAAATGACAAAAAGAGTACTGATTACAGGCGCTGCAGGATTTTTAGGATCGCACCTCTGTGAAAGATTTCTGAAGGAAGGTTATCGTGTGGTGGGAATGGATAACCTGATTACGGGTAACCTTCGCAATATCGAAGAATTTTTCCAGCTCAAGAATTTTGAGTTTTACCATCATGACGTAAGCAAGTTTGTGCATGTACCAGGTGAACTCGACTACATACTCCACTTTGCGTCTCCGGCGAGTCCTATCGACTACCTGAAAATCCCTATTCAAACGCTTAAAGTGGGTTCCCTCGGAACTCACAATTTGCTGGGATTGGCGAAAGCAAAAAAGGCAAGAATGCTGATTGCCTCTACATCTGAAGTGTACGGCGACCCAACTGTTCACCCGCAAACCGAAGAATACTGGGGAAATGTAAATCCTATCGGTCCGCGTGGTGTTTACGATGAAGCCAAACGCTTTCAGGAAGCAATGACCATGGCTTACCACACTTACCACGGATTGGAAACAAGAATTGTAAGGATATTCAATACTTACGGACCGAAAATGCGACTGAACGACGGAAGGGCATTGCCTGCATTTGTGGGACAAGCATTGCGCGGCGAAGACATCACTGTTTTTGGAGATGGCTCTCAAACCCGTTCTTTCTGCTATGTTGATGACCTGGTGGAAGGCATTTACCGATTATTGCTGAGCGACTATCATATGCCGGTAAACATTGGTAATCCGGATGAAATTTCCATTGCCGATTTCGCTGAAGAAATCGTGAAACTCACCGGCACAAAATCAAAAGTAATTTACAAAGATTTGCCGGTAGACGACCCGAAACAACGTCAGCCCGACATCACCAAAGCCAAAGAAGTACTGGGCTGGGAACCAAAAATAAAACGTGCAGAAGGCTTGAAGAAAACACTCGATTATTTCAAGTCGCTGCCGAAAGATGAACTGTTTAAAAAAGAATTGAGCTTTGGAAACTAAGGATTATTTTGTTCATCCTTCTTCCTACGTCGACGAAGGCTGCACCATCGGGAAAGGCACTAAAATATGGCACTTCAGCCACATTATGCCGAATTCTGTAATTGGTGAAAAATGCAATATCGGTCAAAATGTAATTGTTTCTCCGGATGTAGTTTTAGGCAACAATGTAAAGATCCAAAGCAATGTATCGCTTTATACCGGCGTAATTTGCGAAGATGATGTTTTCCTCGGTCCGTCCATGGTTTTCACCAATGTGATGAATCCGCGTTCGGCCGTAAACAGGAAAAACGAATACCGCAAAACTCTCGTGAAAAAAGGCGCTACGATTGGCGCCAATGCAACCATAGTATGCGGCATTGAACTTGGGGAATACTGCTTCATTGGTGCCGGTACAGTAGTGATCCGCGCGGTAAAACCTTACGCCATGATGGTGGGCAATCCCGCCAAGCAAATCGGATGGATGAGCCAGCAGGGAGAAAAACTAATTTTTAATGCAAACAACGAAGCCTTTTGCAAAGCAACAGGTGATAAATATTTGTTGGAAAACGGAAATGTAAAAAAAGTAAGCAATGGTTAAATTTGCTGTAGTGGGCTGTGGCCACATTGGTAAGCGCCACATGGAAATGATAGACAGGGATCCGGAAGCTGAATTGCTCGGATTTTGCGATATAAAAGAAAAATCGGCACTGGGCATCGACCCAAAATTCACGCAACCTTATTTCACCGACATGGATGAAATGCTTAAAGCTTTGCCCGATGTAGACGTTGTAAATATTTGCACACCAAATGGTTTACACGCCAAGCAGAGCTTAAAAGCCCTGGGTTACAACAAACACATCGTTTGCGAAAAACCGATGGGACTCACCAAGCGCGAGTGTGAAAAGGTGATTGAAAAAGCACTGGACGTTTCGAAAAAAGTTTTCTGTGTGATGCAAAACCGCTACTCTCCGCCATCGGCATGGCTCAAGGAGGTAATGGACAAAAAATTACTCGGCGACATTTACATCGTTCAGCTGAACTGCTACTGGAACCGCGACGAACGCTATTACAAAAAAAACACCTGGAAGGGAAGCAAGGATATGGACGGCGGAACTTTGTTCACTCAGTTTTCGCATTTCATTGATATCATGTACTGGCTCTTCGGTGATATCACCGATATCCGCGCACGCTTTGAAGATTTCTGCCACCAGGATCTTACCGATTTTGAAGACACAGGCATCGTGAATTTCCGCTTCGTTAAGGGAGGAATAGGAACTCTCAATTATTCCACCGCAATTTACAATGCCAATCTCGAAAGCAGCATGACCATTGTGGGAAGCAAGGGAAGCATTAAAGTTGGCGGACAGTACATGGACAAGATTGAATACTGCAACATTAAAGATTATACCATGCCCGAATTAGCCCCTGTAAACGCTCCTAACGATTACGGTGATTACAAAGGTTCGGCAGCCAATCACCATTACATTATCCAGAATGTAATCAACACTATTAAAAGGGGCGACAAAGTTACCACCAACGCGCTAGAAGGCCTGAAAGTGGTAGAAATAATTGAAAGAATTTATTCATTAAAAGAGAAGTAAAAGTTATGATTTCCGAAAGAATTGCAAAAAAAGAAACAAAACTGGCATTGATTGGTTTAGGGTATGTTGGACTACCTATCGCATTGGCCTTTGCACGCAAAGTAAAAGTAGTTGGCTTTGATATCAATGCCGAACGTGTGAAACTGATGCAGCAGGGTATTGACCCAAGCAACGAATTGGATAAGTCGGAATTTGAAGGCTGCGACATCCAGTTTACTGCCGATATCGAAGACCTTCGCTCTGTGAATTTCTTTATCGTTGCCGTTCCCACTCCTATCGACCAGCACAATCTTCCGGATTTGAAACCTTTGCTTTCCGCTTCAAGAACTGTAGGAAAAGTGTTGAAAAAAGGTGACTATGTTGTTTTTGAATCTACTGTTTATCCTGGCTGTACAGAAGAGGATTGCGTTCCTGTACTGGAGCAGGAATCAGGCTTGAAATTCGGAGTTGATTTTAAAGTGGGTTACTCTCCTGAAAGAATCAATCCGGGCGATAAAGAACATACCCTCGCTAAAATTGTGAAAGTAGTATCGGGCTGTGATGCTGAATCAGCAAAGGAAGTAGCCAATGTATATAAAATGGTCATCGATGCAGGTGTGCACCAGGCTTCTTCTATTAAAGTGGCCGAAGCTGCCAAAATCATTGAAAACACTCAGCGCGACGTGAACATCGCTCTCATGAATGAACTCTCTCTCATCTTCAGCAAGATGAATATCAACACCTATGAAGTGCTGGAAGCTGCAGGAACGAAGTGGAACTTCCTGAAATTTTCTCCTGGTTTGGTAGGCGGACATTGTATCGGTGTTGACCCTTACTACCTTACTTATAAGGCAGAAGAGCTGGGCATCCACTCTAAAATCATCACTTCCGGTCGCGCCATCAACGACTCCATGGGGCCGTACCTGGCGAGAATGGCCGTGAAAAAAATGATTACCCTTGGTAAAGACATAGCAAAAGTCCGTGTACTTGTAATGGGTACTACTTTCAAGGAAAATGTAACCGATATCAGAAACTCCAAAGTAGCTGATGTGGTGGCTGAATTGAAATCATTCGCCATCAACGTTGAAGTACACGATCCGCATGCCGATTCACATGAAATTCAGGAAGAATACGGCTATAGCCTCACTCCTGAAATAACAGGACAATATGATGCTATCATCGTTGCTGTTAACCATAAGGAATACGTAGGGCTCAAAGAAGATTTCTTCAAAAAACACCTTGCTGCAAATGGCGTATTGGTAGACATCAAGGGCATTTACAGAAAAGACATAAAAACTGAAAACTATATCAGCCTGTAATCATGATTTTAGTTACCGGAGCAACAGGATATATTGGTTCACATACTGTGGTTGAGTTGATCAATCAGGGCTACAAAGTTGTGGCCCTGGATGACTTGTCGGCTTCCCGAGCCGAAACCATTGAATCCATTAAAACCGTTACCGGTGTTGCTGTTCCGCTGGAAGTGATTGATCTTAAAAACAAAGCAGCTCTCTTAAATATTGCAGGAAAATATCCCCTGGAAGGCGTAATTCATTTTGCCGCTCACATGGCTGTTGGTGAATCGGTAAAACAGCCTTTAAAATATTACGAAAACAATGTCGGCGGATTAATCAACCTGCTTTCTTTCATGAAGGAAAGCGCTTTCAAGAAAATGATCTTCTCTTCTTCCTGCACTGTTTATGGGGAAGTAACAAAGGTGCCGGTGAATGAAGATTTCGCCACGCAGCGACCGAATTCTCCTTACGGCAATACCAAAAAAATAGCGGAGGAAATTATGGAAGATATTGCAGCAACCGGCGACTTAAACGCGATTTGTTTGCGTTACTTCAATCCGATTGGTGCGCATCCTTCCGGACTGCTGGGAGAAAATCCCGACAACATGAATAACCTTATGCCGCTGCTTTTGAAAGCTGCATCGGGTAATTTAAAAGAGCTTAAAGTATTCGGCAACGATTACAATACTAAAGATGGTTCCTGCGTACGTGATTATATACACGTATCTGATCTTGCAGCGGCGCATGTGAAAGCTTATCAGCGACTGGAAAAAAATGTTTCTACAGAAGTTGAAAAATTCAATCTCGGCTCAGGAAATGGCTACTCTGTATTGGAAATGATTCATGCTTTTGAAAAGGTGAACAACATCAAAATCCCATACAGCATTGAAGGCAGAAGACCAGGTGATGTTTCTGAAATTTATTCGGACTCAAAACTGGCCGCAGAAAAATTAAACTGGAAAACACAACGCTCTCTTGAAGACATGCTTTCATCGGCATGGAACCGCGAGAAAACATACAGGAAAAATGAACTACGCTAAAAAAATAATGGTGACCGGCGGGGCGGGTTTTATTGGCAGTTGCCTGGTAAGACAGCTGGTGAAGAAATACCCGGAATATTTGATCGTAAACGTTGACAAACTCACTTACGCCGGAAATCTTGCTAACCTTGACTCAGTTAAGGATGCCGTGAACTACCGCTTTGTAAAAGCTGATATTTGTGATGCTGCGGCCATCAATAGTATTTTCGCCGAATTCGGTATTGATCATGTTATCCATACTGCTGCCGAATCGCACGTTGATCGTTCTATTTTAAACCCGATGGAATTTGTGCAAACCAATGTGGTGGGCACTGTGACATTGCTGAATGTTTGTAAATCTTTATGGACCGATAACGCACCTCATCGCTTCTATCACATTTCTACTGATGAAGTTTATGGTAGCTTGGGTGACACAGGGAAATTCCTGGAGATAACGCCTTATGATCCACGTTCACCTTACTCTTCCAGCAAGGCTGCTTCCGATCATTTTGTACGTGCTTACCATGAAACTTATGGCTTGCCTACAGTGATCAGCAACTGCTCCAACAATTACGGTCCGTTCCACTTCCCCGAAAAATTGATTCCGTTGTGCATCAACAATATTTTGAATAATAAACCGCTGCCAGTTTATGGCAAAGGTGATAACGTACGCGACTGGTTGTATGTAGAGGATCACGTAGATGCCATCGATTTGATTTTCCATAAAGGGAAAGTTGGAGACACTTACAACATCGGTGGCGATAATGAATGGAAAAATATCGACCTGGTACGCTCTTTATGTAAAATCATGGACAGCAAGCTGGGCAAGGAAAAAGGAACATCTGAAAAATTAATCACCTTCGTGAAAGACCGCGCAGGGCACGATCACCGTTACGCTATTGATTTCACTAAACTGAATCAGAAACTTGGCTGGAGACCGAAAGCAAAATTTGAAGAAGGACTGGAAAAAACCGTGCAGTGGTATCTCGACAATCAGAGCTGGGTACAACAGGTAATTTCAGGAGAATATAAAAAATACTACGAAGCGCAATATGCCGCGAGGTAGAAAAACAATATTATGAAGCATCACTCAGAAGATTTAAGTCGGTTCAAATTCCTCGTCACTGGTGGCGCTGGTTTTATCGGATCCAATCTTGTAAAATATCTTGTTGCGCACAACGCAGGGGAAATAAGGATTGTAGACAATCTGGCCAATGGCTACCTTGAAAACATTCAGCAATACCTGAAATTACCCAACGTGGTTTTTTACCAGGAATCACTAGTTGACATTGAAGTTTGCAAGAAAGCAGTAAAAGGAGTTGATTACGTTTTGCATCAGGCAGCTCTGGGCTCCGTGCCACGTTCGATCAACAATCCTATTGCTTCCAACGAAGCCAACGTAACTGCATTTTTAAATCTGTTAACCGTTGCAAAAGATGAAAAAGTAAAACGATTGGTGTTTGCTTCCTCTTCTTCTGTTTACGGGGATTCAGAAGAAATGCCGAGAAGAGAAAATAAAATCGGGAATCCGCTTTCTCCTTATGCTGTTACCAAGCAAACCGATGAATTGTACGGACGAGTTTTTTACAAAACTTATGGTGCGCCGTTTATCGGCTTACGATATTTCAACGTATTCGGTCCGCACCAGAGTCCGAATGGCCCTTATGCCGCTGTAATACCAATGTTCATGAATGCCTTGCTTTCCGGTAATTCACCGGTAATTCACGGCGAAGGCGATCAATCGAGAGATTTCACTTTCATCGACAATGTTGTACAAGCCAACATTAAAGCCTTGTTCACAAAGGATGAACGCGCACTGGGCGAGATGTTCAATGTTGCTTTTGGTGAATCTACTTCGGTTCTCAACTTGTTTAAAATGCTTAAAAAGGCGGTGAACTCTGATTTAGAGCCTACATTTACAGCACCACGTGCCGGCGATGTGAAAGATTCACTGGCCGATATTTCGAAGGCGAAAGAATTGCTGGGATACAATCCTACAGTGACTATCGACAGCGGATTAGCGGACACTATCAAGTGGTTTGAACAGAAATATTTTAAAAAAGCGTAAACAATAAAAATGTTTGGACTCTTCAGGAAAAAACCAAAAGCACCTTTACGTTCACCACTGGACGCGAAGCTGATTGGCGTTGATATCCATTCGCACCTGATTGCAGGAATCGACGATGGTGCGCAAACACACGAAGAGTCACTTGCCTTAGTAAAAGGATTGAAGGAATTTGGCTTTAAATCTTTCTGGACGAGTCCTCACGTGATGTCGGATTTTTACCGCAACTCCTCTACCACTATCAACGAAGGCGCAAAAAAACTGAATGACATATTAAAAAAGGAAAACATCGATTTGCCTGTGCATGCTGCAGCGGAATATTATTTCGATGATTTTTTCTTTGAGCTCATTGAAAAAAATGATTTGCTGCCAATCAGGGGCGAATACCTTCTCTTTGAATTTTCATACATCAATCAACCTGAAGATCCGTTTCCTATCATCAAGAAGATAAAAGACCTCGGCTACAAACCATTACTCGCGCATCCTGAGCGTTACCCCTTTTATTTTTACAATCACGATTTATTAAAGCAACTGCGTGAAAGCGGGGTGTATTTTCAAATCAATATCAACTCACTGGCGGGTCATTACGGTCCGGAATCCATGGGCGTAGCACATTGGATGATTGATCAAAACATTGTTGATTTTGTGGGGACTGATATACACAAAGAAACGCACCTTGCAGTAATTGAGCGAGCCCTGTGTTCGGAGTACCTTTACAAGCTGGTAGAATCGGGAAGACTGGTGAATCAGAGTTTGTAATTCTTATTGCCTGAACCTTGGTTCAGACAATCTTATAATTCCTGTACTCCCCTATTCTTCTCCCCGTAAGCTTTTCAGAAAACAACTTGAATTTATCCTTCAATCGCATCTTATTGAATGACGGATCAAAATCGAATTCCCAGTTCATTTTATTAATGCATTCCTGCATTACTTTGGGATGCGTACCTTCAAAACGATGGAGTGCATCTACATTATCATAGTTGTAAAAAGCCATCATTTTTGATGGGTCATCGGTATGCATAGCCTGATTGAAATTCATTTTCTCTGCCATCTTTTTTGGATCACGGACATAGCCATAATGAAAAATCTCAGCGTCGATGAGTTTCACATTTAATTTTTCGTTGGGCAGCTTGCGGAAACCCTGTGCATCCTTGTAAGAGAAAATATCTGCGCGATTGCGGATGATGCGCACTTCCCGGCGGTACCAACGAGGTGAAGCACCAATGTAATCGTAAGATCCATAAAAATGCTTGTAGTTGAAAAGCAAACCTTCCACGCGCTGATCATCTTTCCACTGCTGCATCGCTTTATAAGTATTGTCGAGATATTGCTCGTGCAAAGCTTCATCACTCTGAATATAAAAAGCCCAGTCGCTATCTTTTGAAATCGCTTTAAAAGCCTTATCGGTTTCCACCGCGAGAATCTGCAGATGTTTAGAACGATATTTCTCTTCTTCCCAAACGGTACGGATAATTTTGATTTTGGGAGAATTGATGCTTTGAATGAGCTCCAGCGTTCCATCTTCGCAATCGCCTACAGCAACTACAAACTCGTCGCACAAAGGCAGCACAGAAGAGATAGCTTCCACAACAGGGAAGTCGTATTTAACAGCATTGCGGATGATAGTGAAACCCGAAACCTTCATGACTTATCCTTCAGCGTTGATATTGAAAAACTCTTTGGTAAAAGCAGCATCGTTGTAAAAATGATCAACAGGCACAAGCTTTTGCTCACCGGTAATCATATTTTTGAGCGACACTTTATTTTCATTCATTTCGTTGGTGCCAATCATCGCTACAAAGCGCACGGCCTTATTATTCGCATAAGTCATCTGCTTTTGCATTTTCGCATTGGAAGGATACATTTCGCAGCTAATACCATGTGCACGCAATTGCTGAATCACCTGCATGGAGAACAGCGCTTCGGCATCGCCAAAGTTGATGAACAGCACATCGGTAGTTTGCAATAAATTTTCAGGAAAGAGATTATATTCTTCTAGCACATCAAAAATTCGATCGGCACCAAAAGAGATACCAACACCTGAAAGTCCTTTCAATCCAAAGATTCCGGTAAGATCATCATAGCGACCACCACCGCAGATACTGCCTTTGAAATTATCGGCACTTACTTCGAAGATAGCACCGGTGTAGTAATTCAAACCTCTTGCGAGGGTGATATCGAGATATAAATTTTGAGCAACAGTTAATTTTTCTGCAGAAGCAAAAATAAATTCTAACTCTTCAACGCCCTTAATACCAATAGCTGAAGAAGAGAGCACTGATCTCAACGTTGCAAATTTCTCTTTTGTACTTCCTGAAAGCTGGATGATAGGCTGTAGTTTTTCAATGGCTTCCTGACTCACCCCCTTCTGCAACATTTCTTCGTTGACTTTCTCCAATCCGATTTTATCCAGCTTGTCGATGGCGACAGTAATATCAACGATTTTATCAGCAGCGCCAACCACTTCAGCGATACCAGATAAAATTTTTCTGTTGTTGATTTTAATTTGAAAACCAGGAACTTTCAAGGCAGTCAGCGCTTCATTGAAAATCTGGATGAATTCGATTTCATATAAAAGCGAATCACTTCCCACCACATCCACATCACACTGGAAAAACTCACGGTAACGGCCTTTTTGCGGACGATCAGCGCGCCAAACAGGTTGTATCTGGAAGCGCTTGAAAGGAAAATGTAATTCGTTTTGGTTTTGCACTACAAAGCGTGCAAAAGGAACAGTGAGATCGTAGCGCAAAGCTTTCTCAGAAATTTCTTTTGTTAAAGTCACAGAAGTCTGCTGCGCCAGATTTTGTACAGAACCCAGATAATCTCCTGAATTCAAGATTTTAAAAATCAATCTATCCCCTTCTTCTCCATACTTTCCCATCAGCGTCGATAAATTCTCTACCGCCGGTGTTTCAATGGGC
Organism: Flavobacteriales bacterium; assembly: GCA_046074525.1. Lineage (GTDB taxonomy): Bacteria > Bacteroidota > Bacteroidia > Flavobacteriales_C > JAHEZL01. The sequence goes on along the minus strand of JBJTOK010000021.1, from coordinate 123,288 downwards.
AGGAAACCATATTTTTTGAAAATGCTTCTCAGCGTATCAAACAGATAATTCCGCTTTACCATTTGCTGTGGTAAAAAATCGCGGGTGCCTTTAGGGATAGATGGTTTCGACATAATTTCAATTCAAGATGGACAAAAATACATTTTTTCATCGAAGCGATGGAGGACGCAAAGGCTTTTCAATAAAATGATAGCTAAATAATGCCGTCAGATATATCAACGCTATATTGACAGGGAAGATATTGATCCAATAGTCATTGCTGCTTAAGAAAAGCTGCTGCCACAGGTATAAACTAAAAGACAGTACACCTAAATGAATCATGATTTTTGAATTGAGTAATTGATACCACCACCCTTTGGTATGCATCAGTGAATACAACAATATACAGCCCATAGCTACATTGGCTATCGTTCCCCTGGTAGAACCCACAGATTGATCTATACTACAAAAAGGAGCTTCCAGCGCGTAAGGCAAAGTGGAAAAATAACTCATGAACGTCAGACACATCAGGGATAGAAAAAACACTGTATTTTGATAGTTATTCATCCAGCCCCAGATCTGCGTTTTGTACACCGCGAACAAACAACCTATGACCAAGGCATCAAAGCGGGTAAAAATAGACAAGGGTTGCATCCATTCATTGGGATTGTACCACAAATACAAGCGTAAAAAAGGAAGCAATAAAACCACTCCAATTAGTATTTTTTTCCTCCAGGCTGAACCCCATTTGAAGATCAATGGCCACAGTATATAGAAATGCATTTCCACTGCTAACGACCACAAATGGCCGGTATAAGAATCCCGGCCATAATTGAAATACTTAGTAAATGTAAGCGATGTAATCCACGACTGGTAACTGATCCAGATAAATGGAAAAGTAAGATAGGTGACCACACGCAAGACAAAATACACCAAAAGCAAAAAGTAATAAGCCGGGAAAATCCTTCTCATTCTTCTCACATAGAAATCTTTGATGGAGATGGTACCCGACAATTGTTCTTCTTCCAGCAATAAAGTGGTGATTAAAAAGCCCGACAATACGAAAAACATGTTGACTCCTAATTGCCCATCAATGAAAATAGTTGTAAGCAACTGAAGAATTCTATTGGAAGTGAGATAAGGATTTCCGTCGTAATGCTGACTGAATAAATGATTAGAAATTACCAGTAGTATACTGATGGCCCTTATTCCATTCAAACTTGGCAGGTAATTTTTCATTGAATTTTATTCCGGAAGAAATTAAACAAAAAAGCCAAACCTTTTGCTCGGTTTGGCTTTTAGCATAATTGAAATTTTCTAAGCCGTAAGTTTCTTAAACCTTAGTTTCTTTGGTTGCACATCACCCAAACGCTTCTTCTTGTTCTCTTCGTATTCGGAGAAAGAACCATCGAATGGATAAACTACTGAATCACCTTCAAAAGCGAGGATATGCGTACAAACACGGTCGAGGAACCAACGATCGTGGGAAATGATTACGGCACAACCTGCGAAGTTTTCGAGAGCTTCTTCGAGCGCACGCAAAGTATTTACATCGATGTCGTTGGTAGGCTCATCCAAGAGCAAAACGTTACCGCCTTCTTTCAAAGCGATAGCCAGGTGCAAACGGTTTCTTTCACCACCGGAAAGCACACCGCATTTTTTGCCCTGGTCGGTACCGCCAAAATTGAAGCGCGAACAATATGCACGAGCGTTCATCATTTTTCCGCCGAGATTGATATTATCTGCACCACCGGACAGCACCTCATATACTGTTTTTTCAGGATTGATGTCTTTGTGCGATTGATCAACATATGAAATCTTCACTGTCGGACCCACTTTGAACTCCCCACTGGTAGGTTGCTCCAATCCTAAAATCATGCGGAACAAAGTAGTTTTACCCGCACCGTTCGGCCCGATAATACCAACGATACCTGCAGGAGGCAATTTGAAATTGAGGTTCTCGTAAAGTAACCTGTCGCCATAAGCTTTAGATACACCCACCGCTTCAATAACATCATTACCCAAACGTGGTCCGTTTGGAATGTAGATCTCGAGGTTTTCCATTTTTTCTTTTCCTTCATCGGCAAGCATCTTGTCGTAGTTCGCCAAACGTGCTTTCGATTTGGTACCGCGACCTTTAACGCCCATGCGCACCCACTCCAACTCTCGTTCAAGGATTTTCTTACGCTTGCTTTCCGTCTTCTCTTCCTGAGCCAGGCGCTTCGCTTTCTGATCAAGCCATTCAGAATAATTTCCTTTCCATGGAATACCTTCACCTCGATCCAATTCGAGAATCCAGCCGGCTACGTTATCAAGGAAGTAACGGTCGTGCGTTACAGCGATAACTGTTCCCTGATACTGTTGCAAGAAAATTTCTAACCACTGAACAGATTCAGCATCCAGGTGGTTGGTAGGCTCATCCAGGAGGAGGATATCCGGCTTTTTCAAAAGCAAGCGGCACAAAGCCACCCGGCGGCGCTCACCACCCGAGAGCACATTCACCGGGGTATCGCCATCAGGACATTGCAAAGCGTCCATTGCTCTTTCCAGTTTATTATCGATTTCCCAGGCATCCATCGCATCAATTTTCTCCTGAACTACTGCCTGACGCGCAATGAGTTTTTCCATTTTCTCAGGATTCTCCAACACTTCGGCATCCATGAACTTGTTGTTGATGTCTTCGTATTCCTTCAACACATCCATCACGTCCTGCACGCCTTCACGCACAATATCCATCACGGTTTTGCTTTCATCGAGCTGTGGTTCCTGCTCGAGGTAACCGATAGAATAGCCCGGAGAAAAAACCACATCACCCTGATAGTTTTTATCAACACCGGCGATGATTTTGAGTAAGGTAGATTTACCTGAACCGTTTAAACCGAGGATACCAATTTTAGCACCGTAAAAGAAAGACAGGTAGATGTCTTTTATAATTGTTTTTCCTGAAGGTAGCACCTTGGAAACCTTCGACATAGAAAATATAACTTGTTTGCCTTCTGACATGTTTTTTGATTTTGTTGCCGCTAATATCGGAAATTCTTTTGCTATTTTTGAACATGCCCCGCAAGTCGTCATCTAAACTTCACGAACTCATTCATTCGCTTACCAAAGCGGAGAAGCGGCATTTTAAGCTGCACGCTTCCTTTGCGATGAAAAATTCGGAGGACAAGCAATTTTTCCGGTTGTTCGATATCCTTGAAAAGGCGAAGAGCTACGATGAGGAAAAAGTGATTGCGCAACTTCCCGATGTTAAAGAATTTTTCGTGATTAAGAATGTATTGTACAACAGTATCTTAAAAAGCTTGTCGGCATTGTACACAGAGAAAAGTCCGCGCATGTTCACCCGCAGCAAGCTCAGTGAAATTGAGGTATTGTTCCGTAAAGGCTTATACAAACAGGGACATAAACAAATTGAACAAACAAAGAAAAAAGCCGAGCAGAATGAACAGTTTGAAACGCTGTTACAGCTCATTAACATGGAGCAGAAATTACTGGTTTCGGCGATGTCGTTCAAGAGCTTAAAATCTTACAAAGAGCGCATCCGCGTGCTGATGGACGAAACCAAAAAAGTGCTTATTATCATTGAAAACATCAAGGAATACGACTCCCTTGTTTTGCCTATCACGCGCTTGCATTTTGAAGGCGCACAATACCAGCAAAAACAGGATTTGCACTACCTGCAGGAACTGATGAAGAATGAGCTCCTGCAATCGGAAAACAAAGCTTTATCGAAAAGAGCACTGCTCAATTTCCACTACATCTGGGGCGTGTATTACAAGCTCATTCACCATAAGGAGAAGGCGCTTCCCTATTTTCAAAAGCGCTTGAATTTATTTGAAGAAACGGCCGTTTTCAAGGAAGAACTTTTTGCCGATTACCTCTCTACCCTGCAGCTGGCCACTGAGCTGGCGGCCAATCAGCCACAACTTGCGGAGGAATGGCTAAAAAAACTCACGCAATTATACTCGCAAAAGGAAAGTCTTGCCCCCGAACAGCAAACCAGTTTATTTATCTATTTCTTCCTGGCTTCGGTGGAATACTGCAAAAACAAAGGAGATTATAAAGCCATCCTGAAACAGGAAGAAACTATTAAAGAAGGGATCAATGTCTACCAGGAGCAAATCAATGCAGGATTACAGCAGGAGCTGATGTATTATATAGGCTACGCTTATTTCGCTCTCGGAAAGTTTGCGCAGTCGAAACTCATTCTAAAGCAAATCATTGAAAACAAATCCACCGGTATCAAGTCGGACATCTTCAATCTCGCGAATATTCTATATTTGCTCTGCCTTTACGAAACAGAAGAGCACTCATTAGTGAAATCGGTAGCCAAGTCGTGGTTAAAGTCTTTGGATAAAGAAAACGTATACCACGAGATTGATGCTGAAATCATTTACCTTGTGATCAAGTTAATAGGAGTGGAAAAAACACGCACGCGCCGACAATACTATGATTTCCGAGATTATTTAATGAGTAGACAATTTGAACTGGAACATTTAAAACTATATAAATATTTCGATGTATTCGCCTGGCTGGAAGGTAAGATTCACGGCAAAACCATCGCTGAGCACCAAAAACAAGCTGTATGAAAAAATTACTTCTATTTACTTTAGTTCTTCTCACCTCTTTGAGCTTTGGTCAGAAAAAAAATAAAAACATTACTCCTCCACCCGTCAACACCGATTCCATTGTTTTTCATACGGCTTTAAACGTAGGAGACACTGCCACTGCCATCCAGTCGCTGTACCAGATAAATGCCAAAAATCAAAACAATATTGACAACCTCTACCTTCTGGCATCTCTCTATTTCCAGCGAAAAAAATACGATCAATGTACCAATGTATGCAACATGATCCTGAACATAGACAACAAACACTTGAAAACCCTGCAATTACTGGCGGTTTGCTTTCAGCAGGACGATAATGCCAGCGGCGCGGTGCTGGTGTACAACAAACTCGATTCAATTGAGCCCAAAGCCTTCAACAAGTACCAGATAGCCACCATTATGTATGAGAAAAAGAAATTCCAGGAAGCCCTGATCTACCTGGGGTCCATTATCTCCGATACCTTGTCGGCACCAGAAACCATGAACATGACCTTCCAGAATAACAACAAGCAATATGTGAGTCAGAATGTATCCACCAAAGCTGCAGCCTACAACATGGCGGGCTACATTTTAATGAGCAATGGTGATATGGACCGTTCAAAGATGTTCTTTCAGAAAGCACTGGAAATCCAGCCCGATTTCCAGCTGGCCAAGGGCAATCTGCTCTCCCTCGAGTAAAATAATTTTACAGTCGATTTTCCAGATTTAACAGAAAAGTACGCCTGCTTTAAGAAACTATTTACTCATTTTACCGTAATAATTGGCCCGTACGTACTTTTACGTATCGAATGAAAGAACAACTTGAAAATTATGAAACACAATTCCCCACTAGTGTTGCTTGGTTTGATTTTCCTCGGACTTAACTTAAAGGCCCAGGTCGGAATAGGAACCACATCTCCTTCAGAAATACTTGATCTCGAATCGAGTAATGCCACCAAAACTGCGTTAGACATTAACAATACCGGAGGTGGCGATCCATTGATACACTTCCAGATTGCAGGAACAGCGGTCTACACCGCCGGTGTAGACAATAGTGACGGCGATAAATTCAAGATAGGCACAACTGCTGTTGAAACAGGAACCATTTTCACCATAGATGGTGCCACAGTAGGTATCGGAACTACTTCACCTACTTCTACATTAACAGTTAATGGCAACACCGAACTTTATCAGGATTTATATATAAGAGGGGTATTGAACAATTCCAGCAATCAACTCCGACTATACAACAATAACACCAGTACTTTTATTGATTTTAATGGCGGCGATCTATATTTCCGTGATGAAGGCGCTACAGTGCAGCTTACCCTGCAGGATGCTACCGGTTTTGTTGGTATTGGCTGTAATAACCCGCAATACGCCCTTCATGTGGTAGGCGACATTGCTTCCAGCGCTACAGTAAGAACCACCAACGCTTTGGTAACAGGAGCCATTACTGCCTGCTCGGACATCCGCTATAAAAAAGACGTCACTGCCCTTCCCAGCTCATTGGAAAATGTGATGAAGCTGAACGGCGTGACTTATTACTGGAAGACCACTGAATTCCCCTCAAAAAACTTCTCTGCGCAGCGCCAGATCGGTGTGATAGCACAGGAAGTAGAAAAAATTTATCCTGAGCTGATCTTTACCGATACCGATGGTTACAAATCCGTCGACTATTCAAAATTCACTCCGATTTTGCTGGAAGCAATTAAAGAACAACAAAAAATAATCGATCAGCAGCAAGCCGAAATCGACCAGCAAAAACAGCAGTTCGAAACATTGAAAGCCAGCATAGAAGAACTGAAGAAAAATCAGGCTCAACTCGAAGCCGGCTTAAATCTTAAGAAGAGCAATTAACAACTACTTCATCTCCAAAGATCAACCTATGAAAGCGCGTTTACTGTCCACACTATCTCTTGTCTCCACCATTGGGATTGCGCAGGAAGCCGTTACCAACTTTGGCAGCGCTACGCTTTTCATCGGGCAGAATTTCACCATGCACTGCAACTCCGATTTCACAAATTCAGCAGGGGCAACAATGCAATTCGACGGAGCTTCTTCAAGCTTACTGGAAGTAGGCGGACACTTTACAAACAGCGTAACCGGAGTATTGACCTGTGGAGTAGGAACGATTGCTTTTGTGGGAGGAGCGGCGCAAAACGCCGATTTTGGGGGAGACAACCTGTACAATCTTAAAATAAGTAATACTGCAGGGGATGTTACCCTGACCAGAGCAGCTACAGTAACCAACAACATTAATTTCACCAGCGGCGACCTTGTGACCGATGCTGTGAATATTTTAAATTTAACCGCTCCGGCAACTGCCACGGGTGCCGCCAACGGAAACCACGTGCATGGTCCGATGAACAAAACCACTGCATCCACCGCCAAATTCACCTTCCCTATTGGCAACGGCACAAAATACCGTCCGGCCTCCATCACTCCCACCACCAATGGATCTACCGTATGGCAAGGCGAATATTTTTTTACCGCCCATCCATTTTGCAATGTCACCGACGGCACAGTAGTTCACGTTTCTTCAGCTGAATATTGGACACTCGCCCGAACCAGTGGAGCTGCTGATGGGGTGGTAACTTTGACCTGGGATGCTGCAAGCGGTGTTACTGTGCTGGTTTCTCTAAATACTGCACAATACAATTTAGTGCCTAACTGGACCCGATCGGGACAGAATAACCTTACAGGAATACCAGCGGCGGGAAGCATTGATACTGACACCTGGACCAGCTGGACCGGCGTAGATAAATTTACCCTGGCTACTACGGCCTCTGTGGACAACCAATTGCCTGTTGAACTCCTTGATTTTACCGCTGATAAAGAAGATAAAAGTGTGCTCCTTAAATGGTCGACTGCTTCTGAAATAAACAGCGACTATTTTGATATAATGAAATCCACCAATGGCATTGCATACAATAGCATAGGAAAGTTAAATGCAGCAGGAACAAGCAACTCGATTCTGCACTACGACTTTATTGATCCAAGCCCCACAAAAGGCATAAACTATTATAAATTGCAGGAGTTTGATAAAGATGGCAGCTCACACGAATCGAAAATAGTTGCTATCAATTACACCAGCGACTTCAATCTTATTTCCGAGTTGTATCCTAATCCTTCCACCAACGAAAAAACAACACTTTACTTCAACTCAGAAGAAGGAGGAGCATACAAACTACAAATTTTTGATTTGACAGGGAATGCCTTGTATTTCGCGCATGTTGCGGCGATGGCCGGAGAAAACCAGTTTGACTTTTCGCTGAGCGATTTTGCTGCAGGAAACTACATCATGAAACTAATCGCTCCCGACAATACTTTTTCTACTCTGCAGTTCGTGAAAAAACAGTAAAACAAAAATTACTTTCCTTTTTTCGTTGACAAAAAGTGGAAAATCTCTTTTCCTCTTATCCTCCTTCCTTATTTAAATTAGCCCCGCCTAATTAAATATCAACATCGTGAAAAACTTATTACTGGCGGCAGCCATGCTGTACTACGGATTCGTCTGCGGCAACATTCATTATTCTGTAAAATCAGGAAACTGGAACGAAGGATCAACCTGGAGCTCAGGCATGGTGCCGATTTCCGTTGATAGTGCAATAGTGAACACTGCACATGAAATCATTATGAATCAGGATTCTGCAAAAGTTTTTTGGCTGGAAGTATATGGTGCACTGAAATGGAATACGATCAAATCAACAACAGCTGGCTACCTTGTGTTACGCAAAAATGCCATGCTTTCAAGCAACTTTTTCATCGGCACACTCAACGTTGATTCTGCACTGATCGCTAACGACGGAAGTGCCGCTATCTCTAACATTCACCTGTATTGCAAAAATAATTGCATTGTGAAAGGAGAGCTTATTTTCAACTCAGAAAGCGGAAATAAACTCTTCAATAATCTTGAAATCCGCAGTGGAGGAAAATTCTCCAATAACACAAGTACCGACCCAACCATCCTTGGAAATATCAATAATAATGGCACTTTCAAAGCCTGCAGCACTTCAGGATGCACCTATCATTTTCCCAACAGCACTACTTTCAGCGGTGATTCACTTATTGCTCTGCCACGCATCGAAAGCAGAAAAACCATGATTAACAAAGGATTTCTGAAGATTGACAATGCACTGAATGGAAATCCTGCTCTGATCAATGAAGGAAAATTGCTGCTTGGACTTTCGCCACTAACTTTCCACGTGTCTTCATTTAATACGGCAGCAACAGGCAATACAGTAGTTTACACAGACACTTCAGAACAAAATATTTTTCTTCCCGACAATGGGTTCTACGAAAATATCATTCTTGAAAATGGTGCTAAAAGATTGCAAAACGCACTGATGATAAAGCAAGCACTCATCATCAAAAAGAACTGTATACTAAAAAGCGACACCTTTAAAATCACAGCCAAAGGCACAGCTTTTTTGCAAATGGATTCTCTTTCCACACTATGGATTGGTAACAACGACAATAAAAAAACACCAGGATTTCCGCAAGGATTTTCTGCGGTAAACCTGCACAAGAATTCTACTGTACGTTATCAATCGATGGGCGATGAAAACATTGAATCTACTGTGGTTTATGGCAATTTAAATATTGACGATGGTAATGTGACACAAAGCATAAAAAAGCTGTCCACTGACCTGCTTCATGTAAAAGGAAATCTTACTCTGGAAGAAAGCTCCTTACTGCTCCAGTGCAATCATTGTAACATCACCATAAACGGAGATTGGGAAGGCGTAGGGAATTTAAAAATGGATGATGGTGTTTTTCATTTCAGAGGCAATGGCAAAAACGAAGGTTTGCTCTATCCCGGAAAAGGCAAGGTGATTTACGATGGTGCAAATGATCAGATTATTAAAGTCGGGACTTATTATAATCTCGACATCAGCAAAAATTCAGGGAAGGCTGTGCTGAAAGGAAACAACTATATTCTGGATGTATCTAAAACATTGCGACTCAGCAAAGGGACCTTTGAAATGGGCAACGAAAGCGTGCTCATCAATGATAGTATCATAGTAGAAGATGCCTTGGTTTTTACTTCAACAAAACAGAGTAAAATTTTCAAAAATTTCATCATCACCCATTCCGGAAAAGTAAATATGAAAGCCGCAGCAAGTATTGATATCAAAGGAAATTGGAGCAACGACGGAAGTTTCACAGCAGGTAAAGGCGAAATTGTTTTTTCCGACTCTATCCAGAATCAAATAATCAATGGCAATACTTTTTTTTATGATGTGAGCATAAGGAAAAACAGTAAAAATGTGACACTGCAATCCCCTATCAACGTCAGTCATAACCTTCTAATTTACTCAGGAAAAATCAACATGGGTGATCACAATATCATGTTGGGATCAGGCGCAAAAATCAACGGAGAAAATGCAAGGAACTATATTTCAGGCAATGAGGGCAGAATACAAATCGTGAAAAATATCAGTGGCGAGAAAAGGGATTCTATTGGTAATATCGGACTCATCTTCGAATCGACTTCCAACATGGGTTTGACCACCATTTCCCGATCCCATCAAAGCATTTCAGTGAATGGCACACCATCCATCCGGAGGATTTATGAAATACATCCCAGCAATAACAGCAACCTCAACGCGACAGTGATTTTTCATTTTCTTCCCGCAGAAATGAATACCACTCAAAAAACAAAACTGGAATTGTGGAAATCAGAAGACGGAAGCTCCGGATGGCAAAAAATAAATGGCACTTTGGATACGCTGAACAACACTTTTACGGTAGGAAATATTCCATCTTTCTCCACCTGGACTTTCACCGAAAGCGAAGTTCCGCTACCTCTGCAATGGATTGATTTCACAGTGCAGAGAAACGAGAGCTCGCTTTTGCTGAAATGGCAGACTAATGATGAAAGAAATACCGATTCATTTACAATACAACAATCGGAAACAGGCTATAATTTTACTGACATAACCAAAATACCTGCTTGTGGAAATTGTGCTTTTCAAAATGATTATACACATACGCTTGCATTACCTGAAAACACCACCTATTTAAGGATAAAAAGCATAGATTATGATGGTGCCTCTGCTTACTCAGAAATAAAAGTCTTTGCTGTTGAAGAAAGTAATCAAAGAATTTATTTCGACTGCTCAGGAAAAATGCTTGGAAATACGCTGGAAAATCTTCCGGAAGGCATATACATTTATATTACTGACCAAGGTGAACGAGGGAAAACCGTAATAAATCTCAACTAAAATTTTGCCCTGAGCTTTTTGATATCGCTGCGATTTTTCTTGGTATTCAAGCGCTTTTCCTTTCCTGCTTTGGATGGTTTTGTTTTCTTTCGGGCCTTAGGTTTTTCAAGGCATTTAACAATGAGTGCCAAAAATTTCCTGATGGCCAATTCTTTGTTCTTCAATTGTGAACGATCGCTTTCTTCACTCAAAATCAGGATGCCTTCATCATTGATGCGATTGGCGGCTTTACTAAGCACTAATTGCTTTTGCTCATCACTGAGATACGCACTCCCTGCAACGTCAAACAACAACTGAACCCTGGTTTCCACCTTGTTCACATTTTGTCCACCCTTACCACCACTCCGCGAAGTCTTGAATTGTATTTCTGTCTCAATGCCTTTCATCTCTAAAAACAAAAAAGCTACATTGCGCAAACAATGTAGCTTTCTGAATATTTTTTTGATTTAATTCATCACCATTTTACCGTCCTTAAACGGCTTCACATGTGCCCCCGGAAAACCTTTTTCCTTTGCTTCCTGCGCACGCTTCATGGCCTCTTCCTTTGTCGCAAAAGATCCTGTAAAATATCTGTACACGCCATTGGTTTCTTCTACTGAAATGTCCTGAAGACCGTTAAAAACCGCTGCATCTTTCTTTACGCTGTAAGCACCCAACTGCACCTTGTAAGTATAATTTTGCGTGTTATCCACTTTCACGTCTTCAGTGATCACTTTATTTTCCACCGAGGCAGAAACATCGGTTTTACCATACAAAATCGCATCAGAAAGAATGTACTCTTCACGGCTGTCGGCCACGACATATAAGAATCTACCCACGATATGGTATTCCTTATTCATATTACCCACCGGCTTAAGCTTATAGGTAACAGTGAAAATATCCTTGTTGGGAATCGTCAACCATACAATTTTCAATTTTTGTTGCTCAAAGGAAAACACACCTCCCAGGCTTTCTCCTTCATAAGCCTTAAGTCCGAAAGGAATATCTTCTACCAGCTTCGCGATGCCTGTTGCAGCACCTTTAGTGATTTCCACTGTTACTATGATTTCACCATTTTCGGTAAATTGATAAGAAGAAAAAGTTCTTTTGCAGAAAGCAGGGCTGGCCGAAGCAAAAAGTGCAGAATGAAACCCTGCAACAAGTAAAAAGGAGAAAATCAATCGCATCATAATCTTTACATTTTTATCAGTAGGGGAATCTCAAATATAACCCCTAGGCTCCGGTTTACAAAAAATTTTTACAATATCTGATGAAAATCAAATTTCATGCTAAAGTGAGAATGACGTACTCTATATTTGCAGCATGAGTATTAAAGAAGAAATTGAGAAGCGCAGGACCTTTGCCATCATCAGTCACCCTGATGCAGGTAAAACTACCCTGACGGAAAAATTATTATTGTTTGGTGGTGCAATTCAGACGGCCGGCGCCGTAAAATCCAATAAAATCAAGAAAACCGCTACCTCCGACTGGATGGAAATTGAGAAGCAGAGAGGTATTTCGGTGGCCACTTCCGTAATGGGTTTTGAATACTCAGGCGTAAAAATCAATATCCTTGACACTCCCGGTCACAAAGACTTTGCTGAAGACACTTACCGTACGCTCACTGCTGTGGATAGTGTTATTGTGGTGATTGACGTGGCGAAAGGCGTTGAGCCCCAAACCGAAAAACTGGTGGAAGTCTGCAAAATGAGGGATACCCCAATGCTGATTTTCATCAATAAAGTCGACCGTCCCGGAAAAGACGCCTTTGACCTGCTTGATGAAATAGAGAAAAAACTCAACGTAAAAGTTCATCCGCTCAGCTGGCCTGTTGGTATGGGGCAACAGCTCAAAGGTGTTTACAACATCTTTGAAAAGAAGCTGAATATCTTCGAACCGGACAAACAAAAAATCGCCAAGGAAAGTGTTGAAATCAGTGATATTCAAAATCCCGAATTGGATACCCTCATTGGCGACGAAGCAGCAATACAACTGCGTGATGATCTTGATCTGATCAATGGGGTGTATCCGGAATTCGATGTCAACACCTACCTCTCTGGTGAGATTTCGCCGGTGATGTTTGGTAGTGCCCTGAATACCTTTGGTATCAAGGAATTGCTGGATTGCTTTATCCGCATCGCTCCCACTCCCCGCCCTAAAGAAACAGAACAAAGAATCATTGATCCTTCCGAAAGTAAATTCACTGGTTTTGTCTTCAAGATCCATGCGAACATGGACCCTAAACACCGCGACAGGATTGCTTTCGTGAAAATATGCTCGGGTCAGTTCCAAAGAAATACGAATTACTACCACGTACGCCACAACAAACAGCTCAAATTTTCCAATCCAACTTCCTTTATGGCACAAAAGAAGGAAGTGATTGACGATGCTTTTCCGGGGGATATTGTGGGTTTATATGATAGCGGTAACTTTAAAATCGGCGATGCATTGACCGAAGGGGAAAAACTCGATTTCAAAGGCATTCCAAGCTTCTCCCCTGAACTTTTCCAGTATATTGAAAATGCCGACCCTATGAAGGCCAAGCAATTGGCGAAAGGCATCGATCAGCTGATGGATGAAGGGGTGGCCCAGTTGTTCATCCGCGTGCAAAACGGTCGCAAAATCATCGGCACCGTCGGTCAGCTCCAGTTTGAGGTGATCCAATACCGTCTCCAGCATGAATACGGTGCGCTTTGTGCCTACGAACCTGTGCAATTGCATAAAGCCTGCTGGATATCAAGTAACAATAAAGAGCAACTGGCCGACTTCAAGATGCGCAAGGCACCTTACATGGCTAGGGACAAGGATGGCAAAGATGTTTTCCTTGCCGATTCCGCCTACTCCATTGATATCTCTAAGGAAAAATACCCGGATATAGCCTTCCACTTTACTTCGGAGTTCGACGCATAACCCTACGGTTTTACCCGTAATTTTCTAAAAAAATCCTTCTGCTGTAACGTTTATTCCGGCAAAATTGTCTTATATTTAAGAACAAGGGGCACTCGAATACTACAGCTATGAAGAAACTACTACTCACTCTTTTAGTGGGATTATTATGCTACACATCCTACTCGCAATCCTGTCCTACAACAAGTAAAAATCCATGGGAATGGCCTTCACACAGAAATTGGTATTTCGGGAATGGGAATCTGATCAACTCTTCTACAGATGCTGTCACAACAAATACAACACAACAATCTTATGAAGGCGTATCCGCCGCCAGCGACGATCAGGGAAATCTTTTGTTTTACACTAATGGACGCGAGCTATGGAATGCGGCTGGTACCCTTAAATCCAGTGCCCTTCTCGAAGGAAATGAAAATGGTGCCACCAAAGGTAGCGCTGCCCAGGGGGTAATAACCGTTCGCCACCCTTTAAATCCCAATGTTTACCACATCTTTACCACCGATGATGCCTTAAGTGGAACGATAGGATTGAATTATTTTACTTTTGATAAAAACGGAAATCTGCTTTCGGGGCCAACACGCCTGGGAAGTTACAGAACTACCGAAGGAATTGCAGCTACTACCCACAGTAATGGCGTAGATGTATGGATTGCCGTACAGGTTTCCGGCTCCACTAATTTCAACACTTATTTACTTAAATGTACAGGACTGGTAACTACCCCTGTGGTCTCCACAGGTGCCGTTAACGTAGATGGCAACAGGGAAAGAGGCGGCATGGCTTTCTCATGGGATGGAAAGCATTTTGCACAAGGGCATTCGGATTACTGGCCAAATAGCGGTGGCGAAATAACCTATCACGATTTTAACAATACAACGGGTGTGATCTCTAACGCCAGGGACTGCTCTCCTGAAGGATCAGGAGAAAATCCTTACGATATCATTTTCTCTCCCGATAACTCAAAACTTTATATAGGATCAACGGATGGTAAACTCGGAATGGTTGATGTTTCCTCAGGTAACTCTGCTACCATGACCGCTTCTTTCCAATGGATAGCCGGTATCGGTCCAGGTGCCCATTCCAGCATTGAACTGGGTGCTGATGGAACATTGTATATGTCGAGCAGCGGTAGCGGTTTACGCCGCATCAGCGGAAATCTTAACTCAGGAACAGGCTTAACCTCATCCGCTTCTCTTGGTTCATCCAACCTTGGTTTACCAACGATGTATCTTCCTCCTCAGGAGGAACCGGATATCCAGGAGGTGGGACCTTTCTGTACTACTGATGCACCTGTTGATTTAGCGACCAAATGGCTGTGCAGCGGACTCGATGCCGAAGATCCTTCAGGAACACCTGCCAGCGTATATACTGCAACCTGTGGCGCATGTATCAACGCAGGTACAGGAGTTTTCAATCCTGCAACGGCCGGTGTAGGAAATCACCGCATCATCTTTACAAAATGTAGTGTTGATGATACCATCTTTATTGAAGTAAAGACCTGTGCAGTAACTTGTCTCGACACTACATTGAAAAATGGCGGACCGATTTGCGTTGGTACAACACTGGATCTCACGACAATGCTTACTGCTACATCGGCACCAGGAACATGGACGGTGCAAAGCGCGCCTGCAGGTGCCAATCCCGCTACCATCAGCGGAACTACGTTTAGTGCTGCCAACCTGAATACTATACCTGGTTCTTATGTACTGCGACATACTTTAAATCCGGCTCCGGCCGATGCGAGCTGTCCTAAATATTCAGAAAGAACCGTTATTGTCAATGCCTTACCTACTCCAACCGTAGCCGACAAAGAAATCTGTGCCGGCGATCCTGCTGCTACTTTCGATGCTGGGTCTTATACTGCTTATGTTTGGAGCGCTAACGGTACGGGAACAGCGCAAACTACTACCGGTACTACAGCCGGTAACTACACTGTGCAAGTAACCGATGCCAAAGGTTGCAAGGCTTCGGCCACAGGAGTTCTTACTGTGAATGCTTTGCCTAAACCAACTGTAGCCAATAAAACCATTTGCGCAGGAGATCCTGCCGCTACTTTCGATGCAGGGTCTTACACGGCTTATCTCTGGAGTGCCAATGGTACAGGAACTGCTCAAACCACCACCGGTACTACAGCTGGTAACTATACCGTAGAGGTGACCGATGCCAAAGGCTGCAAAGCTTCAGCCACTGGCGTTTTAACTGTAAATGCTTTGCCTACTCCTACTGTTGCCAACAAAGAAATTTGCGCAGGCGATCCTGCTGCTACTTTCGATGCAGGGTCTTACGCTTCCTATGTTTGGAGCGCTAACGGTACGGGAACAGCCCAAACCACCAGCGGCACAACAGCCGGTAACTATACCGTACAAGTGACCGATGCCAAAGGCTGTAAAGCATCTGCCACAGGTGTTTTAACTGTAAATGCCTTACCTACTCCTACTTTAGCCAATAAAACCATTTGCGATGGTGATCCAGCCGCTACTTTTGATGCTGGGTCTTACACTGCATACCTTTGGAGTGCCAATGGTACAGGAACCGCGCAAACAACCTCTGGCACAACCGCCGGTAACTATACTGTGCTGGTCACAGATGCCAAGGGTTGTAAAGCTGCTGCCACGGGCATCTTAACCGTAAATGCGAAACCAACCGTAAACCTCGGTCCGGACAAAACCATTTGTCCTGGCGGAACTACCTCTATTGATGCCGCTAATGCAGGTGCTACTTTCGCCTGGACCGGGCCGAACAATTATACCAGCTCCAGCAATCCGATTACTGTGAGTGAGGGTGGAACATATAACGTGACCGTAACCAATGGCAATGGCTGTAAGACTTCCGATGCCATCAACGTAAACGTGAACGCCAATCTCACCATCAATCTGGGGAATGATATTGCTATCTGCGACGGAGAAACGGCTACTTTCACCGCTAACTATTCGGGTGCGGGTGTTACTTACGCCTGGACAGGACCAAATGGCTATACCAGCGCCACCAACCCGGTTACTGTTTCAGATGCGGGAAGCTATCACGTGCATGTTGCCGATCCCATGGGGTGCCAGGGCGATGACGATGTGGCATTGACGGTGAATCCGCTACCTACTCCGACTGTCGCCGACGGCGAGGTTTGTCAGGGACAAAACCATTCCTTCTCAGCAGGAAACTATGATGCTTATGCCTGGACGGGACCGAACAATTTCATAAGTACAGCTAATCCAATCAGCGTGGGCATTGCCGGAACATATAATGTTAGTGTTGAAGATGCCAATGGCTGCTCTGCTTCAACAAGCACTACGCTGACTGTTAATGCGAACCCAACGGTGAACCTTGGCGCTGATTACAGCGGTTGTGGCGGAACATCTACAACTTTTGATGCTGGAAATACAGGAGCAACTTACCTGTGGAGCAACGCAGCCAGCTCGCAAACCATCAATGTAACCACCGATGGTGCTTATTCGGTTATTGTAACTGATGCCAACAAATGCAAGAGCTACGATACCGCTACTGCCAGCTTCATCCCCGTACCGACACTGGAAATCGGTCCGGACATCAATCTCTGCGAAGGAGAAAGCGCAGATATCACCGCCACAGTAAATCCTTCTTCATCTGTGTTAAGCTGGACAGGAAACAGCAGCAACAGCTTAACTTATACCGTTTCAACGGGGGGGATGGTATACGCCACAGCCAACAATGGTGGTATTTGCTCGGCTAAGGATTCATTGGAAGTAATTGTACATGCAGCTCCAAAAATAACGGGCATGGATGACACTACAGTTTGTTTCATATCCATTCGCGAATTGACTCTTGATGCGGGTCCGACCGCAACTCAGTACAACTGGAGCACGGGACAGACCGGACAAAGCATTATCGTTACGAAAGACGGCACCTATTCCGTGGATCTTGTGAGCGACTATGGTTGCAAATCCACCGATGAGCTGACCATCACCGAAGATTGTCCGTCATCGATCTTTACGCCAACTGCCTTCACCCCTAACAATGACGGAAACAACGATGTATTCTATGTTCAGGGGGAAAATATATACGATTTCGAATTGTTCATATTCGACCGTTGGGGAGAAGTGATCTTCCACAGCAAGAACATGACCGAAGGCTGGAATGGTAAAAAATACAATGACCTGCGCGATGCACAAGTTGATGTATATGTATGGAAAATCAAGTACAAGTACTGGTCGGACTGGAAAGACGGCGGCAAGATCCGTCAGGAAGTAGGCAGGGTAAGCCTCATCAGATAAGTTAACCAATAAACAACTACCAATAAAAAAGCCCTTCATCTCTCGGCGAAGGGCTTTTTAGCCTGTTAGCTTAATACACTCCCCTAGTTCTTAAATATCTGTTGTGCTATCATAAAATCGTTGACCAGTTTGATAGAGGCCGGCAACTGATTTTTATACAATTTCATTTGGTAAAGGTCCACAGCAGATAAAAGCGTTTTCAGCATATCCGACTGGCGATCGTTCAACATATCTTTATCGAGTAAATAATCAATCTTTTTTAAAACCTCGTTGTACTGTGAGCTATTCTCAATTCTTAACTTCATAGGTCATCAAATTAAATACATCCATAAGTACGGAGGAAAAGAAAAAGATGTTCCGAAAATTGTAAAATAAAAGAGGAATTAAAATAGCTTCCCTTCAACCAGGATGAGGTAAAATCCAAGAAGAACAAGGAGGGCGGAAATACTAAAGCGGATATAAAAAAGAATTTTATTACTGAACTTCTGGGCACCGATTTTTAAAAGGCGGATGAAAAGCATAAACCAGAGAATCTCTCCAATAGTGATGCCGATCAATACCAATGAAAAATAAAAAGTATTGTACTCAAAGTCTTTCCCGAACAAGCTGTCGGTTATACCTTCCAATACAGATGCCATTAGTATCCAAAAGAAGAGCAATCCGGGATTAAACCCGCACAATACTACCCCTTTTAAAAAATCAAGTGATTTTTTGCCAGCTGTTTTAGGAAGAGGCTTATGATTTTCAACCGAACTGTTTTTTGATTTACTGGCGCTTACAAGGCCCATCACCCCCAGTGCAACAACGATCAATCCACCAACGATGGCTACCCATGACCCAATGCTACTTTTTTCAACAAAAACATGATAGCCCCAAAAGGCCAGGAAAGCAACCAGCACATCGGCAACAATAATACCTACAATGAAGGGGATAACAGCCAAACGCGGTCTGGCTAAATAATGATCGGCAATTAAAAGATTTATTGGGCCTAAAGGCGTTGAGGAAACAAATCCGGAAGCAATTCCAAAAACAAATAAAACAAAGATTAACCCTACAATTATCAGCATCTTATAAAGGTTCACCCATTTCTACCTGATCGCCTACTTTAGCAGTAACACAAGGATCCGGAGAAGCAATGCAGCAGGTTGAACCCAGGAGGAAAGTTGCGAGCTCCTCCCCGATCATGACAGAAGCACCCACAAAAGTACCACTGGCCAAAACGATGCTTCCCACACCGGGACCACCAACTATACTCATGTACCACTTCCTTCCTTTCTTATCTTCAATATCCACATTGATGCGCTCGTTTCTCAAGGCTGGTAAAGAAGGTTCTTTATAAGCCCATGGACGCAGCAGCACCAGATCCCCTGGAATATGCTCAATTCTTTTTACTGTTCCTTCCACAGGGGCGTGTATCCTGTGGTAGTTATTGTTGTGTAAAAACACGTTGGAAAAATAATAATCATCAGGGATAGCTTGCCCACCCTCACCAAAAACGGTGCGGAGGTGTCGCTTTTCGCCTTTTACCTTTACCAGGTTCAGTTCTTTCACCTTGCCATACTCGCATAACAAACCTTCACAGGCCCACACAGCCTCGCTCATGATTCGCGGCGGAGTTTTTAAAACACGGGTGAAAAAATCCTGGAAACTTCTGTATTCGGTGGCCCTACTGGCAGGGAGATAGTTATCTAAATAATTAGGGTCTTCGTAATGGGCTTTACAATAAGGCTTAATCAAATGCTTGGTCCATTTTTTATTGTAAATATTGGCGTAAGTCCTGGAAATCCTTCTTTGTGCACCACCGGGCAGAACACCCCACAGACTTATAGAAACAAACCTGAATGCACTTGCTTTAAGCCCTTTTCCTGTACGGTCACTCTTCATAGTTACTCTTTTGTGTAGAACCTTTAACTGCAATAATTCTTCCAAGGTTCCGGTCCAAGCTGTTTTTTAGGAGGACGAATTTAGTAAAAAAAATCTTTTTTTCAAGCCTATTCCTCTATCCATTCACTCTGGTACTCCAAAGGGCGCCTGTGGCTAGAGGGCCATTCAGATGAAGGATAGCCAAGATAAAAGATGCCCAGACAGCGATCTTTTTTATCGAGATTTAAGAATTTTTTCATCGCGTCGGAATACATTACTTCCGGACTGCTCCAATAGCCGCCCAATCCGTAAGCTGTGGCAGTCAAATGCATATTCTGCACTGCACAGGCCACTGCTTCTATTTCTTCTACTTCGGGTATTTTCTCGATGTCCTGGCGCTTCATGCAAACGGCAATGGCCACCGAAGCGAGTCGAGGACGGGAACGCAACTGCTCGTATTTTTTTTCAAGGAAATGCTCCGGAGCAGTTTGTGCTTTATAAGTATCGGCCAGGAAATCGGCTAAACGGGGAATACCCTCATTCATGAAAACCTTGAAAAACCAGGGTTGGGTCATGCCATGGGTGGGTGCCCACAAAGCATTGTTTAATATTTCAACTACTATTTCCTTATGGACTTTTCGCGAAGAAAAATCTTCAGGCTTGATGGTGCGCCTGTTGCGGATAATTTCTCTTAACTCACTTAAATTGTACTTCATAAATTCATAACTTCGGAATAAATATACTTCAAAATGCCAGAAATACTATACGACACCATACCTTCCTTTGATTTAAAGGACTTTACCAAAGGCGATGCCTATGCAAAAAAGAAGTTCGCCGAAGGAATCGGAGAGGCTTACCATAATATCGGATTTATTGCCGTAAAAAACCACGGCTTCGGTGATGAATTACAAGAAAAATTATATCAGAATATCAAAGCTTTTTTTGCTCTTCCACAAGAAGTGAAAGCCAAATATGATGGTGCCCGAACCCACGGTCAGCGAGGCTACACAGGAAAAATGATGGAACACGCCTCAGGCAGAAAAATAGGCGACCTGAAGGAATTTTATCATATCGGCCGAGCCATCCCCGGCAGCAGCAGTGAGCATTACCAGGAGAATATTCTTCCGCAGGAAACTCCTGATTTCGGGAAATATACCCTGGAAACCTACCAGCAACTGGAAAAAGTTGGTCGAACATTGTTAAAAGCACTGGCCCTTTACCTTCAACTGGATGAAAATTATTTCGAGGATAAAGTTGATAAAGGCATCAGTATCCTCCGCCCCATCCACTACTATCCTTTAACGCAGGAAGAAGCTTCATCAGGCGCAGTGCGTGCTGCTGAACATGGCGACATCAACCTTATCACTATTTTAATGGGGGCCAGCGCCGAAGGACTCGAAGTAAAGCGCCAGGACGGTAAATGGATTCCGATTACGGCTGTTCCTGAACAATTGGTAGTGAATGTAGGCGATATGCTTGAACGCCTTACCAATGGCAAACTGAAATCCACACATCACCGCGTAGTAAACCCGGCAAGCGCAAAGGCCGGAATGCCGCGTTATTCCATTCCTTTTTTCATGCATGGCAATCCTGATATGGATCTGACCTGTTTGCCATCCTGCATTGATTCTGAACATCCAAAGAAATTTGAAGATGCTACGGTGGAGCAGTTTTTGATGCAGAGATTGAGAGAGATTGGATTGGCGAAATAGGCTAAAAAGTATAACCAATAGAATAATTCACCCAAATGCTCATCCGGTTTTGGGCATTGCCAAAGCCGGGAATGAATAACGTTTCATAAATGGATCGGTTGCTATCGTATACTTTCACAGCAGCGCGGATATCCCATCCTAGAAAAAGATTTTTCAGCGTTTCAATGCGCATTCCCGCTACCACTTCGCCCCAGAAAGCCATATAGTTTTTAGCTGCCGGCACGGAAAGCGAGGTGCTTCCCCAATATGGATCCTTGATATTGATGTAAGAATAATTCATGTTATACAGCGATCCTGACAAACGGGCGCCGATATAAAAAATATCCCTGTCCTTCTTGTTGTAATACTTCATCATATTGCGGTTAACGCCCAAACGCAGAAACTGGCCACGCGACATGGCCTGATATGAAGAATCCAACGTATCGCGCAATTGGTGATAACCACCCTCAGCCACAAAAAACAAAGTATCGTTGTAAGAATATTCCAGCATACCTTCGTAACCTATGCGCTGATTCGCCTTATCAAAGAAATAAGAATAGGTTGGCGAAGCAAGATCGACATTCAACCGAAGGAAGTGCTTGCGTGCCGCAGAATCCTTCTGCGCCTGAAGTCCTGAAAAAACAATCAAAGCAACAAAAAGACTAATAATATATCTGAACATTTTCCTTGTCATTTTTATCTACCTGCGGCACTTCCCAGGTAATATTAGTAAATGTGTGCTTGGTGAAATGAATGCTGTCTATCTTCTGCTCATAGCCATAACCACATACTTTTGAGATGAGGTAAGGCGTGTTGCTATGATAAACAGTAAGGGTATCGTAAGTTGATTTTATTTTAAACACAAAAATACTCGGGCTCGCCTGCGTCGCGAGGGAAAATTCTATTTTATTGACTTTCTTGTTGGAAACAATCACACTATCGTTATTCAAACCCCAAACACTCACACTATCTGTAAGCACCAGCGTATCCGGCACATGGTAAAACCCGGTCTGCACAGGCCATGCCGTCCTTTGGTTGCAAACATCGCTGTCGCAGGCAAACAAAACCAAAGCAATAAAGGCACCCAGAAGATACTTCATGCAACTAAGGTAACGGATAAATGGCAAAAGTGAAAAGCGAAACAATAATTCAAATAATACCCTCGTTCAAAAAATACTTCGGGACCATCTGTAACTTTTTATATCCTTTGTATTTTATACTTAAACTCCGGGAAGAGTGAGCGAACAAAAATTTAGTAATAGCGCGGATGAAATTAAAATCATTCAGGCCGCCCAGAAGGATATCATATTCTTCCGGGAGCTGTACAAGCGGCATTTCAAGGCTGTGTTCCGCTTCGTGTACACACGCACCGCGAATGATGAAGATTTAAGTGCCGATATCACGCAACAGGCCTTCGTTAAGGCCATGCTGAATATCCACCGCTATGAATACAGAGGCGTTCCTTTTATAGCATGGCTTTACAGAATTGCACTGAATGAAATCAATCTCCATTACCGAAACTCATCTAAAGCAAGAAGCGTAAGTATTGATGAGAATGTGGTAAAATCGTTCATTGAAGAGATCGATGATGATTACAGCGATGTGAAATTACAGGCGCTGAAATTAACTTTAAGTGATCAGGATGAAGAAGTAGTGCAGTTGATAGAGATGCGGTTTTTTGAGAAAAGATCCTTCAAGGAATTGGGCGAAATCATGGGCATCAGCGAAAGCAACGCCAAGGTGAAAGTCCACCGCATCCTGAAAAAATTAAAAGTAGTTTTACTAAAAAAAATGCAATCGTTAACAGGTGAAAAAAAGTAATTACGATATTAAAACCAACCCTCGCCCCATTTCGGAAAAGGACATTGAAAAGCACATGAATTTCGATAACGCCCTTGAAACCTACAGCCACTGGGTATACCGCCATCCCTGGTACCGATTTCAAAGACATTCAAACAGAAATTACAGGATTGTTTTGTACATCATTTTGTTTGCGGTGATTGCGGGGTTGGTGTTGATGGAGGTGTTTAAATAAGCTACATAAAAAAAGACGCAACATCTGCGTCTTTAAACTATCACCAAAATAGTTATTGATTTCAAGCCACCTTCAAGCCCTCAATCTTTGAGTTATCGATTTTATCCTGGGCGTATTCCAAAGTAACTCGGAATTCCTTCACATCTTTTGCAGAAGGCATATCGAACATCGCATCCAGCATAATGGCTTCACAGATGGAACGCAAACCTCTTGCGCCTAATTTATGCACCATAGCTTTATCTACAATGAAATCGAGCACTTCCTTATCTAAGGAAAGTTTGATCTTATCAATTTCAAACAACTTGACATATTGCTTGATGATGGCATTCTTAGGTTCGGTGAGGATACGACGAAGCGCTTCCCTGTCAAGAGGCAACAAAAAAGACAGAATAGGCAAACGACCAATCAATTCAGGAATCAAACCAAAGGATTTAATATCTTGTGGTGTTACATGCTGCAAAAGATTCTTTCTGTCGAACTGGCGCATTTGCTTGCTGGCGCTGAACCCAAGGGTTTGCGACTTCATTCTTTTCTCAATAATTCGGTCGAGACCATCAAAGGCACCGCCACAAATAAAGAGAATATTTTTAGTGTTGATCTGCGTGAGTTTTTGCTCAGGGTGTTTTCTTCCTCCCTGCGGCGGAACACCTACCGTAGAGCCTTCCAGCAATTTCAACAAAGCCTGCTGCACCCCTTCTCCCGATACGTCGCGGGTGATAGAAGCGTTATCGCTCTTGCGGGCAATTTTATCAATCTCATCAATGAAAACAATACCCCTTTCAGCTGCAGGAACGTCGTAATCAGCGGCCTGAAGCAATCGGGATAAAATACTTTCCACATCCTCACCCACATAACCTGCCTCTGTCAGCACAGTAGCATCGGCAATGCAGAAAGGTACATTGAGCAATTGAGCAATGGTTTTTGCGAGAAGGGTTTTACCTGTTCCGGTTTCCCCAACCAGGATGATGTTTGATTTTTCAATCTCAACGCTTTCATCGTTGACAACACCCTGGCCGAGTCTCTTAAAGTGATTGTACACTGCAACCGACAAAACCTTTTTAGCTTCATCCTGACCGATAACGTACTGATCAAGGTATTTCTTGATTTCGGTAGGCTTAAGCAGATTGATGCTGGTATTGATGGCATGGCCATTTTTATTGGCCAGCTCATCTTTGGAAATCTGGTGGGCCTGTTCGATACACTTATCACAGATATGGCCACTGATACCGGCAATAAGAACATTAGTATCCACCTTGCTTCTTCCACAAAATGAACAACGGATTTCTTCTTTTACCGACTTTCCCATACCTAATGATTCTTACTTTTTAGTACTTGCATTCTTGAACAAAACCTCATCGATCATACCGTAGTCTTTCGCTTCCTGAGAAGTCATCCAGTAGTCACGGTCGCTATCTGCCCATACCTTTTCGTAGGTCTGACCAGAATGTGTGGCAATGATATCGTACAATTCTTTCTTCAATTTCTGAATCTCTTTTGCAGTGATTTCAATATCGGTAGCTTGTCCCTGAGCACCTCCCATTGGCTGGTGAATCATTACGCGGGAGTGTTTCAAAGCAGTACGTTTTCCTTTAGCACCTGCGCACAACAGCACTGCGCCCATAGAAGCTGCCATACCTGTACAGATAGTTGCCACATCAGGATTGATGTACTGCATAGTATCGTAAATCCCAAGTCCGGCATATACTGATCCACCAGGAGAATTCAGGTAGATCTGGATGTCTTTGTTTGAATCAGCTGATTCCAAGAAAAGCAACTGAGCCTGGATAATGTTAGCGATATGATCATCAATTCCTGTACCCAGGAAAATGATTCTGTCCATCATCAAACGCGAGAAAACGTCCATTTGCGCAACGTTCAGCTGACGCTCTTCAATGATGTAGGGAGTCATGGAAGACTCAATATAATGATCGAGGTGCATGCTGTTAATACCAACGTGCTTGGTAGCATACTTTCTGAATTCTTTTCCGTCAGGTTTCATTTGGATATATGTCTTTTAAATCGGATTAATTATTCTGTTCTGAAACTAATTTAATAAAATCATCATAAGAAATGGATTTTTCTTCCACTTTACATTTTGACTTAACAACATTTACTATCTTATCAGAGTAGAGCATGTCGTAAATATTTCTGCGCTCTTCCTCTTTTTGCAGCACGTTCACCACTACAGAAGCCAGTTGTTCATCGTCAATTTGCTGACCGTATTGTTTGAAATTGGCTCTCACCAATTCTTTTGTTTTTTCCTGCAACTCGGCAAATTCTACTTTGAGGTCGTTTTCACGGATGATCTTATTTTCAATCAACTGCCATTTCACGCCTTTCTTATAGTGATCATATTCTTTTTCAATTTGCTCAAGGGTTGTTGGTTTCTGTGAAACCGCTACCAACCATCTTTTGAGGAATTCATCAGGCAATTGCAGACTAACATTTTCCAGCAGGTAGTTAATCACGTCGTTCTTGAGTTTCGCCAGTTCCTGCTCATCCATCATGGCAGAAGTTTCTTCTTTTACTTTTTCACGGAGTTGCTCTACTGAAGTCACTACACCGGTTCCATAAACCTTATCAAAAAGCTCCTGATTCAGTTCAGCTGGCTCCATTTTGCTGATGTTCACGATTTTCATCTTGAACGACTTACCCAGATCAGCATCTTTCTTAACACCGAGCAGAGCTGCTACTTTCGCCTTATCATCATATAATGTTGAAGGATCAAAAGTAAGTTCATCGTCTTTTTTCTTCCCGATAAAAAGTGCAACCGCTTTCTTATTAATATCTTCCAAAGGCAAAACGCTCATTTTATGGATTCCGCCTTCCTTCTCAGTACCATTGGCATCCAGCTCAGAAATATCAACATACAGCAAATCTTCTGCAGAAGCAGTTTCAGGAGCTGTCATCTTTCCATATCTTTTGCTGATGTCCTTGATGAACTTATCGGTCATCTGGTCGTCGATATTCACTTTATATTGGCTGAAAGTCACTTTCGTGCTCAAAGGGAGATCAAATTTCGGGGAAATACCCAACTCATAGGTGAACTTAAAATCATTCTGCTTTTCCCAGTCGTAGGTATGACCAGCATCTTCCTTAGGCAAAGGCTGACCGATAATTTCAAGTTTATTATCAACGATGTACTTCTCCAGCGACTGACTAACAAGGCGGTTGATTTCATCCACCTTAACAGATGGCTCATACATTTTTTTCACGAGGCCCATCGGCACTTTGCCCGGACGGAAACCCTGCATTTTAGCGGTTTTCTGATGCTTCTTCAAAGCACCTTCCACCTTATCCTGATAATCGGCCAGTTGCACTTCAACATTTAAAACCGCGTTCAAATCGTCAATCTTTTCCTGTGTGATATTCATCGTACTGTAATTTAAATTTTAAAAAAGAGCGACAAAGTTAACAATTTCAGGTCACCAAAAAAATAAGTCGGACAGGCATACTTATTTACTCTGCTCCATCGACTTTTTTAATTTTCGTTAAAATTGTTTGTATATACAATTAATGTTACTACATTTGTTTCATAGTTCAACAATTAAAACTTAAAAATCATGGCAACTTTTAACATCGACCCTGCACATTCCGAAATACAGTTCAAGGTAAAACACCTTGTGATTACCACTGTAACCGGTCATTTCAAAAAATTTGAAGGAAGTCTTCAAAGTGAAAAAGATGATTTCTCCGACGCTAAAATCTCTTTCAAGGCAGAAACAAACAGTATCGACACCAACAATGAGCAACGCGACGGACATTTGAAGTCGGATGATTTCTTCAACGCGGAGAAATTCCCTTTTATCACCTTTACTTCGAAGGAACTCAAAAAGACTTCCGGCAACAAGTACAAGCTCAGCGGTGAACTCACTATTCGTGATATCACTAAAAGCATTGAGCTGGATGCAGAATACAATGGTACCGCAATTGACCCTTGGGGAAATACCAAGGTGGGCTTTGAACTGAGTGGAAGCATTAACCGTTTCGATTATCAACTTAAGTGGAATGCCCTCACAGAAGCTGGAGGTGCAATGGTTGGTGCAGACATCAAACTGGCGCTCAATATTCAACTTGTGAAAGCGGCATAGGAATCCTATTTTTGCTTTTACTGCAATGAAAATCGAGGACGAAATAAAGCAGAACAAAAAGTTCAAAAGCGAATACCAGAAACTCGCGGTGAATATTATTTTCACCAGCAGCTGGCTATACAGGGCTCACGCCCAATTTTTAAAAAGCTTTGGTATTTCACCCGAACAGTTCAATGTACTTCGTATCCTCAGGGGACAATACCCTAAATGCGCTAACAATCAACTGATCAGCGAAAGGATGATAGATAAATCATCCAATTGCTCACGCATCGTGGAAAAACTGAAACAGAAAGGACTCGTGGACAGGAAAGAAAACAAAGACGACCGCCGTCATGTGGATATTTCCATCACTAAAAAAGGACTCGATCTCCTTGACAAGATTGATGCAAAAGACAATCTTGATTCTTTAAAAGACAAGATTTCCATTAAAGAAGCGGAGCTGATCAATGATCTTCTAGATAAAATGAGAGATTAATATCCCACAGATTTTACGGATTCTCACGGATTAATTCTGTGAGAATCCGTGAAATCTGTGGGAAATCTTTTAAGCCCAAACCTTAGTTCCCTCTGTACAATTTTTACAGATTTCTATCTCCGAGCGGGATTTCAATAAGCTTTTTCTGAATTGAGTATAAGTGGGCCCATTCCACAGTTGATGGAAAGTTTGGTTTTTCAAGCTTCCCAACTGATGGGTGGCATCCTTATCAAAACAACAAGGAACTACCAACCCGTCCCAGGTAATCACACAGCCATGCCACATGCGCCAGCAACTGTTTTCCATCTTATTCTTGATCGACCAGGTTCCATCGGAATTCTTTCTATAGCGGGAATATTTTTCCTGATGTGGAATCAGTTCATTGCCGTGTTCATATTCGTAAACCTGCGCTGTTTTAAGACGCACCTCATCAATGCCAATTTCTTCCGCAAGGCGGCACACCTCTTCAATCTGGTGCTCGTTATGTCGCACCACCAGAAACTGGAAAATCAAATGAGGCGTTGTACTATTCAGCTTTTTTTTGGCTGCAACCATCCTTTTCGCACCTTCAATGACTTTTTCCAGCTTCCCTCCTATTCTATAGGATTCATAAGTCTCCTGAGTAGTCCCGTCAATGGAAATGATCATGCGATCCAATCCCGACTTCACTGTTTGCTCACACACTTCCTCCTTCAGATAATGAGCATTGGTGGAAGTCGCTGTGTAAATTCCCTTTGAAGAAGCATAAGCCACCATATCCAGAAACTTAGGATTCAGATAAGGCTCCCCCTGGAAATAAAAAATCAAATACAAAAGATCTTTCGACAGCTCATCGAGGGTTTTCCTGAAAAATTCTTTTTCAAGCATACCGGTATCTCGGGTAAAAGCACGAAGTCCGCTCGGACATTCGGGGCATCTTAAATTACAGGAAGTGGTAGGTTCAACGGAAATACTGAAAGGCTTTCCCCAAACAACGAGTCGGCCGGTCCATTTCGACCAATAGTAACTCATCATCAATTTATTGTAATTCCACACCCTGCGGAGGGTTAGCTTCTTTGCTAAGTTGATGCTATCGTTCCAATATATCTTGGGCATTTTGTTGAATTGGCAACTAAAGTACAAACAAATTAAGAATAGTTCTTATTTTTGGGCACATGTGGAATTTCATCGCTCGCATCATTTTAAGAAACCGCTTACCTCTCCTGATCATTATCACCGTGCTAACGGTATTGATGGTTTATGAAGGACGCAAAAGCGAAATTTCTTACAGCTTCAATAATCTTTTGCCCGAAGACGATTCCACAGCGATTGTTTTCCATAACTTCAAGAAAACCTACGGAGCCAACGACAATGTCCTTGTAGTAGCTACCGATGATAAGGATATTTTCCGACTGGATAAATTCCAGGCCTTGTACAAATTCAGTCAGGAATTGAATACCGAAGTAGCTGTCGACAGCGTTTTTTCTGCCGCCAATTTCTATGTTTTGCGTCCCGACACCAGCGGAACCCGCTTTGTTTTCAGAAAAGCTGTACCGCGACTTCCGCAAACACAGGCCGAAGTAGACAGCATCAAAACATTGATGTACGGAGAAAAATTTTATGACGGTCTTCTCTGGAAAAGCAACACTCCTATTTCCATTACTGCTATTTCACTCAGTCCCGACTCACTGGATACCCCACGCCGGAATGCAATTATTTTGGGTGTTGTGGAGAAAGTACAGCACTTTGCAAAGGAGAACAACATTAACTTCCGTTATTCCGGACTCCCTTATGTAAGAGGGATGATAGGTGCACAGGTAGAAAAAGAGATCAGTACTTTCCTTCTTTTCTCAGCCCTCATCACTGCTGGAATTCTCTTTTTCTTTATCCGCTCATTGAAGGCGGTTTTACTGTCGATGCTTATTGTAGGCATCGCTGTAATATGGTCTTTTGGTACGCTTACCCTCTTAGGTTATAAAATCACTTTGCTTACGAGCTTGATTCCTGCATTAATAGTTGTATTAGGCATTCCCAACTGCATCTTCATGCTGGAGAAATATTTTGAGGAATACAAGCACCACGGCAATAAGATAAAAGGCATTTACCGGGTGATCCAACGTATCGGAACCGCTATATTCATGATCAATTTCACTACTGCTGTCGGATTTGCCACTTTCGCACTCACCAAATGTGACATACTGGTGGAATTTGGTATCATCGCTGCACTCAACATCATGGTGCTTTATGTTTTATGCATTGTTATCGTCCCTATCGCCTACAGCTATATGGCCGAACCAAGCGAAAAGGATTTCCGCCACCATGAAAAGAAATGGCTGAAGGGGCTCATCAATAAGATCAATTATATGGTAGCCGCCAAAAGAAGATGGGTGGTATATACCGTAACAACCGTCATTACCCTGGTGTCCCTTTATGGCATTTCCCTTATTGAAACCAAGGGAAGGATAGTAGACGAAATTCCGGAAGACAATCCTGTGAAAGTCGACCTCCGATTTTTTGAGAAAAATTTCTCAGGCATAGTACCTTTTGAAGTGGTCATCGACACCAAAATCAAAGGCAAGGCAGTAAGCGAAGGAACATTGAAAAAAATCGCAAAACTCTACAAGGTATTCAAACAATATCCTGAGTTTTCGAAACCTGTCTCCATCCTTGATGCCGTTAAATATACACGTCAGGCTTTCTATGACGGCAATCCCGAAGAATACGCCCTTCCTGAAGGTCTCGATGGAATCACCATCAGCGATATGGCGAAGGCTTCCACCAAGAAATCCAGTGGCAACAACATGCTGAGTCGTTTTGTGGATACCAGCCGTCAGGTGCTGCGCATCAGCGTGCCGATGAACGATGTTGTTTCGGTGCGTGTGAGCGAAATCAAGAAAGACATTCTTCCCAAAATCAGGGAGATTTTCCCTGAAGCCTATTACAAGGTGGATGTTACCGGTCCGAGCATCATGTACGCCCGCGCCACCGAATTGCTTTTTGATAACCTTTATTCCTCTATTGTGCTGGCAGTGGTTATTATCGCCGCCTTCATTGCCTACTCTTTCCGCTCTACAAGAATGGTGATCATTGCCCTGGTTCCCAACATTATCCCGCTCATCATCACTGCAGGTGTGATGGGCTACTTCGGTATTCCGTTAAAAATATCCACTTTGCTCACTTTCAGTATTGCCTTTGGGATCACTGTTGACAACACCATTCACTTCCTCGACCGCTACAAACATGAGCTGGAACTGAACAATTACAACATCAACATAGCAGTAACCAAAACCCTGAATGCTACAGGCATCAGTATATTTTACACATCTCTCGTATTGTTCTTTGGCTTCTTCATTTTCACCTCTTCCGACTTCGGTGGAACTGTGGCCCTTGGCTTCCTGATATCATTGACCCTGCTTACAGGAATGTTGTGCAACATCATAATATTACCGGCAACATTATTAACTTTGGAAAAAAGCATAATTTCAAAAGCTGAAAAGCAAAAGCTCAAAGCTGAAAATTCAGACAAGCAATGAAGGGAATCATACTAGCAGGCGGATCAGGAACGAGACTTTACCCACTTACACAGGTGGTAAGCAAGCAACTCATGCCTATCTATGACAAGCCAATGATTTATTATCCCCTGGCCACACTGATGAAGGCTGGGATCCGCGAAATACTCATCATTACCACACCTGAAGATCAACCTGCCTTCAAAAAACTGCTGGGGGATGGTTCACGGGTGGGCTGCTCTTTTTCTTATGTTGTACAAAACATTCCAAACGGACTCGCGCAGGCTTTTGTCCTGGGGGAATCATTTATCGGGAAAGATACTGTTGCACTGGTGCTTGGAGACAATATTTTCCACGGCACCGAAATGGACAAATTGCTGAAATCTTCTGAAAATAATGATGGCGGAACCATCTTCGCTTATCACGTTTCCGATCCGGAAAGATATGGTGTTGTTGAATTTGATAAAAACAAAATGGCCGTTTCCCTCGAAGAAAAGCCAAAAATCCCGAAATCGAATTATGCTGTTCCCGGACTCTATTTCTACGACAACAATGTTGTGGAGATTGCAAAGGGTCTTAAGCCCAGCGCCCGGGGAGAGTACGAAATAACTGATGTAAACAAAACTTATCTGGAACGTAGAAAGCTAAAGGTGGAGATCCTCGACAGAGGTACTGCCTGGCTCGATACCGGCACCTTTGCATCGCTGATGCAGGCTGGGCAGTACGTTCAGGTGATTGAAGAACGCCAGGGATTGAAAATCGGTTGTATTGAGGAAATTGCTTACCAACAAGGCTTTATCAGTGCTGAGCAATTGCTCGAAATAGCAACTCCATTGCTGAAAAGCGGCTACGGATTATATTTGAAGAACCTTTTATCAGATAAATAGCATGAGAAAAATTCTAATTACCGGAGGGGCAGGATTTGTAGGAAGCCATCTTGCTGAAAAATTGATCGAAGACAAGGATAACTTCGTGGTTATCGTCGATAACCTGTCGACAGGTAAAAAAGAAAATCTTCCTAAAAAACCTAAAGACAACTGGGTTTTCATCAAGGCTGATGTAAACGAATACCGTGACATTTCGGAAATCATGTTTGGACATAAATTCGACTATGTTTTCCACTACGCTGCACTTGTTGGTGTATTGAGAACTCAGGCCCATCCAGTAAAAGTTTTGCGTGATATTGAAGGCATCAAAAACATATTGAACATCGCTAAAAGCACGGGCGTTAAACGCGTGTTCTTCTCTTCTTCATCGGAAGTTTATGGAGAACCGGTTGAATTACCACAACATGAATTGACTACTCCGCTCAACTCCCGTGTGCCTTACGCCGTGGTGAAAAATGTGGGTGAGGCATTCCTGAGATCATATCAGTTTGAATTCGGACTGGAATACACCATCTTCCGTTTCTTCAATACTTATGGTGCAAAACAAAGCAAGGACTTCGTTATGTCGAAATTCCTTTATGCTGCGCTCAATAACAAAGACATCACGATATATGGCGATGGTAGCCAAACCCGCACTTTCTGCTATGTTGATGACAACGTGGGCGCCTGCCTTAAGGCTTTCTATGAAAACAAGGTGGTGAACGATGTGATCAATATTGGTGGTGAAAGCGAAATCACGATGCTTGAGCTGGCAAAACTCATTATTGAGGTGACCGATTCCAGCTCAAAAATTATTCATCTGCCAAAATTGAAAGAGGGAGATATGACCCGCAGATGCCCTGATAACTCGAAAATGAAAGATCTTCTTGGCCGCGAGATGTTGCCATTGAAAGAAGGTATTCTCAAATTACTTGAAAGCAATTATTTCGCTGTAACACACTAATGGAAGTTTCTACATTGACATATGAAAAAATAATAGAGCGGAAAATTGCCGAGCTCAACATCGATAAGGCTCCCGGACAATTGTACGAACCTTTACGCTACATCCTCTCTATTGGCGGCAAGCGACTGCGCCCCCAGCTGATATTTATTGCTAATGCTCTCTTTGAGGAAAACATTGAAGATTGTGCGTATGCTGCCTTAGCGGTGGAGCTCTTTCATAATTTCACCCTTATACATGACGACATTATGGACAATGCGCCACTTCGACGCGGAAATCCTACTGTTCATGAAAAATGGGATATCAACACCGGCATTCTCTCAGGAGATGCCATGCTGGTAGTGGCTTTTGCACAAATCAACAAAATCCAGTCTAACCGCATCCGCGAAATCTACGATGTGTTCAACACCACAGCGATTGAAGTTTGTGAGGGTCAACAGTTCGATATGAACTATGAGAGTCAGAAAGAGGTAAGCATTTCCGATTACCTCGAAATGATTCGTTTAAAAACAGCTGTGCTCCTGGCCGGCAGCCTGAAGATTGGAGCTATTCTTGGCGACGCCAGTGAAGAAAACTGCAAAAAAATATATCTCTTCGGAGAAAACCTGGGCATGGGCTTCCAGCTCATGGATGATTATCTCGACGTGTATGGTGACCCAACGAAATTCGGTAAGCAAATTGGTGGAGATATTATCAGCAATAAAAAAACCTACCTCCTGCTTTCTGCTTTAGATCAGGCCAGCATTGAAGACAAAGCAGAACTGGAAAAATGGATCTCTGCCAAAAATCCGGATAATGCTGCCAAAGTTAAGGCCATTACCGAAATCTACAACCGGGCAGGTATAGATCAACTGTCGCTCAAAAAAATGAATGAATATTACAGCAGGGCTTATGAACTGCTTAACGGCATTCAGGTTCCGGAGCATAAAAAGAGTCAGCTGAAAGAGTTTGCCGACTTCCTCTCCAAAAGAATCCAATAATGGAGGAGCTCAGTTTAAAAGATCTCAGCCCCTACAAAAAACGTCTTGATTTAATTGACAAAACTGCCGCCCAGGTGCAGAAGGATTTTCAATTATTCAACCTTGATATTCATTTCTCCGGAAATCCGGAAACAGCCTATCAGGAACTCTTCCAGGAGATCCACCGCCACATCGCTTATCTCTGGGAAAAGAACCAGCAGAGTTTGTGGAATATTCTGTACCGCATTGATCTCGATGAGGAAAAAGCACTCAAAACTCTTCATCTTGATGATTATCCCACTAAAAAGCTCAGCGACCTGATTTTACAGAGAGAACTCAAGAAAGTGGTTATCCGCGAGTTTTATAAGCAATAATTTCCCCTCTGTTCGCCCATAGTTTCGAATAAAAGTTTAAATTTGGCTGTTAACCACAAAGAAACTTTATGAGTGATTTTTCATACGTAGGGAACGCGGATGTAAACGCGATTGAGAATTTATACCAGGAATACCGTAAAAACCCCGAATCTGTTGACCCAAGCTGGAAGCAGTTCTTCGCGGGTTTTGATTTTTATACCAGTAACTTCAGCAGCGGCGGTGCCGTTCCTGAAAACGTAGCCAAGGAATTCAAGGTGATTGAGCTGATTGATGCATATCGCAAGAGTGGTCACCTTTTTACCAAAACCAACCCGGTTCGTGCCCGCAGGCAATATTCGCCAACACTGGCCATTGAAAATTTTGGCCTCAGCGATAAAGACCTCGAAACTGTTTTTCAGGCTGGCAAGCATATCGGTTTGGGTGCTGCAAAACTCAAAGACATCGTTGCCCACCTCGAGGAAACTTACTGCGAATCGATTGGTGTGGAATTCGCTTACATCCGTAACCCGGAAGTATTCAACTGGCTGAAAGAAAAGATTGAAACGAACCGAAATAAAACAAAATTCACAGTAGACCAGAAACGTCAGATCCTGAAAAAACTCAACCAGGCTGTGGTTTTCGAATCTTTCCTCGATAAAAAATATGTGGGACAAAAACGCTTCTCCCTCCAAGGTGCTGAAGTGTTGATTCCTGCAATGGACTCGGTGATTGAAAAAGGTGCCGAACTAGGCATTGATGAATTTGTGGTAGGTATGGCGCACCGCGGACGATTGAACGTTTTGGCCAACATCTTCTACAAAACCTACAAAGAAATTTTTTCAGAATTTGAGCACAAGGATTACGACGACGACAGCCTTTTCGATGGCGATGTGAAGTACCACATGGGCTACACCTGCGACATCAAAACTGATGTAGGCAAGAATGTTCGTCTTACGCTGTCACCAAACCCTTCCCACCTTGAGGCGGTGGACCCTGTAGTGGAAGGTATCGCGAAAGCAAAACTCGACAACCAGCTGGGCGGTGATTTGAACAAAGTTTGTCCGATTTTGATCCATGGTGATGCTGCCGTTGCAGCACAAGGTATCGTGTACGAGGTGATACAGATGGCACAACTCAAGGCTTACAAAACAGGAGGAACCATACACATCGTGATCAACAACCAGGTGGGCTTCACCACCAACTACCTCGACGCACGTTCGTCGACCTACTGTACCGATATCGCAAAAGTAACGCTGTGCCCGGTTTTCCACGTGAATGGAGATGATGCCGAAGCCATGGCCCACACCATCAACCTGGCAATGGAATACCGCCAGAAATATAAGAGAGATGTTTTCATTGATATGCTTTGCTACCGTAAACACGGTCACAACGAAGGCGATGAACCACGATACACCCAACCTTTGCTTTACAAAATCATTGCTAACCACCCAGATCCGCGTACCATCTACGTAAACAAGCTGATGAATGAGGGAGTATTGGAAGCAGAGATGGCAAAGGAAATGGAAAAGAAATTCCAGGACGAGCTCAACGAGCGCCTCACAGAAGCGAAAGAAATCGAGAAATCGAAAATCACTTCTTTCCTTCAGGATTACTGGGAAGGTTTCCGCAAATCAACTGATGCTGATTTCCAGCAATCTCCCGAAACCGGCGCCGATAAGAAAACAGTGTTGAAAGTTGCAAAAGCTTTGTACACTACTCCGGAGAACATGAAATTCATCAAGAAAATTGACAAGGAACTCGAGAAGAGAAAATCGATGATTGAGGAAACCAATCAACTTGATTGGGGAATGTGTGAACTCCTTGCCTATGGTACTTTGATGATGGAAGGCCACCCTATCCGCTTTACCGGACAGGATGTTGAGCGTGGTACCTTCTCGCACCGTCACGCAGTATTGAAGGTAGAAGAATCAGAAGAAGAATACTGTTCACTCAACAACATTGACGCCAAGCAACCGGCAAAAATATTCATCAAAAACTCTTTGCTCTCTGAGTACGGTGTCTTAGGTTTTGAGTATGGTTATGCCTTGTCCACTCCAAATACCTTAACCATATGGGAAGCGCAGTTTGGTGACTTCAACAATGGCGCTCAAATCATTATCGACCAGTTTATATCTGCTACTGAAGATAAATGGAAATGTCAGAATGGACTGGTAATGCTGATGCCTCACGGTTACGAAGGTCAGGGTGCCG
Source organism: Flavobacteriales bacterium (assembly GCA_046074525.1). Classification (GTDB taxonomy): domain Bacteria; phylum Bacteroidota; class Bacteroidia; order Flavobacteriales_C; genus JAHEZL01. The sequence goes on along the minus strand of JBJTOK010000021.1, from coordinate 86,374 downwards.
AACACTCCAGCGCCCGAATGGAAAGATTCCTGCAACTGGCTGGCCGCAACAACATGCAGATTGTTGACGCTACCACACCAGCCAACTTCTACCACGCTTTGCGCCGCCAATTGAAGCGCGAGTTCCGCAAGCCACTGGTAGTGTTCTCTCCAAAAAAATTATTGCGTTACCCTGCCTGTGTTTCTACGGTTGAGGAATTGACCAAAGGACGCTTCCAGGAAGTTATTGATGACGCCAGCGTAAAAGCTGCTGATGTTGATACATTGATGTTCTGCACCGGTAAAGTGTACTACGATTACATGGAGAAAAAACAAGCTTTTGGCGACTTCAAGAATATCGCTCTCGTTCGTATCGAGCAGCTCTATCCTTTTCCTGCCGAACAGCTCAACGCCATCGTTGCGAACTACAAAAATGCTGATAAATATTTCTGGCTGCAGGAAGAACCGGAAAACATGGGGGCCTGGTCATTTATCCTCAGAAAATTCAAAGGAATCCAATTGGACGTGATTTCCATCCCTGAATCGGCCTCACCTGCCACAGGTTCGCACAAGCGTCACGAAAAACGCGTGAAAGCATTGTTTGATAAAGTATTCTCTTATGCCAAAGGAGTAGTTGCTCCGGCAGCAAAGTAATATCAGATTTTCTGATTGACGAGTTTAGATTTAAAGATTTTAAAAAATAGAATATGGCAATTAAAGACGTTAAAGTTCCTTCTCCTGGTGAATCGATCACTGAAGTAGAAATCGCAAACTGGGTAAAAAAAGATGGCGACTGGGTTGAAAAAGACGATGTAATCGGAGAAATTGATTCTGATAAAGCAACGCTCGAACTCGTGGCTGAAGAAGCTGGAGCCGTGAAAATACTGGTAGAAGCCGGAACTACTGTAAAAGTGGGCGCCGTAGTTTGCCAGATCGATACTGCAGCTGCAAAACCCGCAGGTGCTCCTTCAGCTGCTCCTAAGAAAGAAGCAGTTGCTGCTCCAGCAGCGAAAAAAGAGGAAGCTCCAATAGCTGCTGCTGCGAAAGCAGAAACATCTTATGCTGCCGGACATCCTTCGGTATCTGCCAAGAAATTAATGGACGAAAACGGTGTTGGCGCCGGAAAAGTCAATGGAACAGGTAAAGGCGGAAGAGTGACTAAATCTGATGTGGTGAACTACATCACCTCAGGAGTTGATGCTTCGCAAGTTGGTGCCGGCTGGGGTGGAACGCGCGACACTGAACGACAAAAAATGTCGGCCCTCCGCAAGAAATTATCCGAACGCCTGGTGAGCGTGAAGCAGGAAACTGCGATGCTTACTACTTTCAATGAAGTGGACATGAAGCCTATCATGGATATCCGCAAAAAATACAAGGACGCTTTCGCGAAGAAACATGATGTAAACCTTGGTTTCATGAGCTTCTTCACCAAGGCAGTAACTGAAGCATTGCGCCTCTACCCTGGTGTAAACTCTATGATAGACGGAACAGAAATTGTTTCTCACAACTACGCCGATGTAGCCATTGCCGTAAGCTCTCCCAAAGGATTGATGGTACCGGTAGTGCGCAACGCAGAACAAATGAGCTTAGCACAAATTGAAGCGGAAATCAAGCGTTTGGCGCTAAAGGCCCGTGATGGAAAACTTTCTGTTGAAGAAATGACTGGCGGTACCTTTACCATCACCAATGGTGGTGTATTCGGTTCAATGTTGTCTACACCTATTATCAACCCACCGCAATCGGCTATCCTCGGTATGCACAATGTAGTGGAGCGTGCAGTAGTAGTAGATGGACAAATTGTAATTCGCCCGATCATGTACGTAGCGCTGAGCTATGACCACAGAATCATTGATGGAAAAGAATCTGTAGGCTTCCTTGTGAAGGTGAAGGAAATGCTTGAAAATCCAGCAAAAATGTTACTTGGCACTAAGAGCGCAGAAGAGATCTTGCTGGGATTGTAAGATCAATAAACCAATTAAAAAGCCGCTTCCTTTAAGCGGCTTTTTTATTTTCCCAGGATTCAAGACCTCTCAACTTTCGCGTCAGATGGCACTTCGCTAAATCTGAAACTACCGCCATGCCTCTTCCTGATCCTCGTCATAACCTTTTCCCCACTAGATTTTTTTCGTACTTTCACTCCACATTTCTGATCATTATGGCATTACAGGCAATCAAACAAAATGCATTAGTGAGGTTTTTAATCGGCCTACCCGCCAGCATTAAAAATTTCAGTTACTCGAGAATGATGTACAATATTAAAACCGGCCATCGATATCTGTATCTTCGAAAGTTGTATTACTATGCCCCGCAATCACAATATGCCAATATCCAGCTTACTGCAAAAGCAGAAAAATGGATGATTGAACTCGAAAAAAACGGCGTAGTAAAAATTGAAAATGAGTTCAATGATTTAGTTGAATATATTAATAAGGAATATTTCTCTGGCAAAAATTCACCTTACATTGCAAAGGATATCAATACACAAAGGAGTATTGAGATGGGAATAATGCAGGCTACGACATTGTCGCTTAAAGATCCCCGTTTGGAAAAATTATATTTCAATGACGAGATGCTTGCCATGCTCAGCAAGCACTATAAGAGACAGGCTTATTACAGAAATCTTCCCACCACACTCACCAATAGTTACGATCAAAGCAAGCATAAAAAAGACATGCAGGCCTTGTTTCATTTGGATGGTGGTTTAGACCAGATTTCATTCATGTTTTTGGTCAACGACCTTACCGATAACGATACACACCTACAGTTTTCACTTGGCTCCAACAGGGAAAAACACAAAACTGCCGATCGCTATAAATTTAACCAGGAAGAAATTGAAAAGAATTATCCATTAATAAAATGCACCGGCAAGGCCGGAACTCTCTTTATTTTTCAGGCTGGGTTAGGCTTCCACAGAGGATTTCAGGTTTCGGGCAGTACCAGAAAAATACTGCACGCTAACTTCACCTCCGGTCACGATTTAGTACCACAACAATTCGATAAGAAAAGTGATTTCAAACACATAGAAAACAAAGCTTTTTACGTGAAGAAAAGCATTGATAAAATTGTTACGCAATAATCATCGGATTTCCGCGCCCAGCTTTTCCTTAAAACCATTGATGAGTTTTTCCATTACCTTATCAATTTGCTTATCCACCAAGGTTTTTTCAGCGTCCTGAAGGATAAATGAAAGCGCATAGGATTTTTTACCTTCCGCTAAATTCTTCCCTTCATAAACATCAAAGAGAGAAACTTCCTTAATGAGTTGTTTTTCCAGATCAAAAGCCAAAGTTTCCAATTCAGCGAACCTGGTTTCTTTATTGAGCAACAAGGATAAATCGCGGCGTACCTCAGGGAATTTAGGCAATTCAGAATACTGTATTTTATTATTTTGTGCCAACTCGCAGAAAGTATCCCAAAGAATATTCGCGACAAACACTTCATCCTTCACATCAAAATTCTTGCTGAGTTTCCTGTTGAGAACACCTATCTCACCCAACACTTTTTTGCCGGAACGAAGTTCAAAAACTTCAGCGTAAAAAGCATTTTCAGAAGCTTTGAGCTTTACATTCTTTAATCCAATACGCTCGCAAAGTTGTTCTACATAACCTTTCATAGAAAAGAAATTCACCTTATCCTTCGCAGCATTCCAGCTTTCAGATTCTTTGTTTCCGGTAAGCAATAAAGTGAGATTGTATTGCTCGTGATACCCCGTTTCTGTTCTGCGGTAGGTTTTGCCGAACTCATAAAATTGAAGGTCGGAACGCTGGCGGCTCTGATTACGCTGCACAGCCTCCATAGCGCCAAAGATCATGGATCGGCGCAACACCATCAATTCCTTGCTTAAAGGATTCAATAACTCCACAAAACCAGCTTCTTCAAACTGAACATAATCCTGGTAGTATTCTTTATTGGTGAGCGAATTGCACAAAATTTCATTGAAGCCTAAAGCGCTCAGCTGCTGCGAAACAGAAGAGCGGATTTTTTCCACAGGAACACCAACAGTATATTCCATTGCCGCTGAAATCTTGCGGGGAATAGCAATTGTATTGTATCCATAAATGCGCAGAATATCCTCAATCACATCCACTTCACGCTGCACATCCACACGATAAGGCGGAACTTTCAATTTCAATGTTGTAGCATCTTCCGACGCGATTTCTATTTCAAGTGCAGATAAAATCTGCTTGACTTTTTCTTTTGGTAATTCCTCGCCCAACAAGTCGTTGCAGCGCTGGTAACGCAAATCAACAGCAAAATGCTGCACCGGTTGCGGATATACATCCACTACTTCAGAAGCAATTTTCCCGCCGGCGACTTCCTTGATAAGCAAGGCCGCTCTCTTCAAGGCAGTGATTACCATATTCGGATCGGTGCCTCTTTCAAAGCGGTAAGAAGAATCGGATTTGGTGGAAATTCTTTTGGAGGTTTTTCTCACCGATACGGGATTAAAATAAGCCGCCTCAAGAAAAACATTCTTGGTAGTGAGGGTTGTGCCAGATGCCAAGCCTCCCATCACACCGGCTACGCACATTGGTTCAGTAGCATTACAAATCATGAGATCATCGTCCGACAATTCATGTTCGTTTTTATCAAGGGTGACAAACTTCTTGCCTCCGCAATTTTTCTTCACAATTACCTGGCCTTTCACCAAATCGTAATCAAAAGCGTGCAGAGGCTGACCGAGTTCGTGCAACACATAATTGGTGACGTCCACCACATTGTTGATCGGCTTGAGTCCGATCAGTAAAAGCTGATTTTTTAACCAATCCGGCGATTCTTTAACTTCTACCCCACTGATGCAAACACCAGCGTAACGCGGACAAGCAACATCTTCAACAACAACAGATATAGGAAGGGAAGTTTCTTCTACTTTGAACGCATCGATGGCAGGTTTTTTCAATTCCACCGCCTCACCGCGTGTTTTAAGATAAGCGTATAAGTCGCGGGCGATACCAAAATGTGAAAGCGCATCTGCACGGTTTGGTGTAGCATCTACCTCCAACACTGTATCACTGCTCACTTTAAAATATTCCTTCGCAAGAGTTCCCGGCGCAACAGAGGCGTCAAGCACCATAATACCATCACTTTTCCCCAAGCCCACTTCATCGGCACCGCACAACATTCCTTCGGAAAGCGCACCGCGTATTTTCGATTTCTTGATAGTAAATGACTCGTCGCCATTGTACAGAACTGTACCGATAGTTGCTACCACCACTTTTTGTCCGGCAGCAACATTAGGCGCACCACAAACAATGTTCAACAATTCACCACTCCCAACATCAACTTTGGTTAAGCTTAATTTATAGGCATCAGGATGTTTTTCTTTTTCTTTTACTTCACCAATAACCAAGCCTTCCAATCCACCTTTCACCGATTGAATCGTTTCAAATCCGCCTACTTCCAATCCAATATCAGTAAGTATTTTCGCCACTTCTTCCACTGGAAGATGGATGTTCAGATAATTCTTGAGCCAATTGTATGAAATGTTCATTTTTAAAGGATTTGCCGTCAAAAATACAATCTTAAACTGATAGAAAGATATTTTTTTGAATCTTTGCAGACAGCATTATTTAATTGTCCGCCATGCAAAAAGTTTTTTTATCACTTGTAATTCTCATCTCCTTCTTTTCAAAAGCCATTGGAAATGATTCCATTCCTAATTTGTTTTTGCCCGATGGGCTCCTTTTTAAACCAGTGTTTCTGGATCCCAATCAGGCCAACATTTATGGTTCTATTAACGGCTATTGGAAAGACAAAGAACCTGTTGCCGGACAATATGCCACCTATGCTCTTGGCTCCAGCAAATCACTGATCAGATGGCAGGGAAAAAAAGACCGCCTGTACGAATGGGGTATGGATTTGGGGGCTACCGGACAGTTTGAATGGAAAAAGGTAGGACAGGTTTTACAATTAAACCTGGTCAATGTTGATTTTAAAGTTTCTTCTTTATGGAATATCAAATGGAATGAAAAACACAGTATGCGCATTCGCGTTTATCACACATCTTCACACACCGGTGATGATTACATGATCAGAAACGGCATACGCAGCTTCATTCCCAACTATGTGAACTATGAACAATTGGATGTTTTACATTCCATCAACTACAAAAAATACTTCCGCTTTTACTATGGCCTCGGTGCCAATATCCGTGGCATCACTATCAGGAAGAGAGCCTTTGCAGAACTGGGCTTTGAGATGCATGTACCCATGAGCAAAAGACTCGATTTTTTCCTCGGCAGCAATTGCAAAATATGGGAGCAGAACAACTTTGTTCCGGGAATCAATAGTGCTGTAGGCATAGCCTTTAAAGGCGAACACGACAGAAGACTCTACATGGTAGTACATTACTACCAGGGAAAAAGTCCTTTCAGCCAGTATCAGTTTACCGATCTCCGCTGGCTGGGTGTTGCAGCATATTTCAGTCCGTATTAAAATGAAAAGCCCTGCGCACAGTTCGTGGCAGGGCTTAATTATCATCCCGATTATTATCTACAAGAGGTAATCGGTGGAGAAGAATTTGGATTTTCTCTGATCCAGTATTTCTGAAGCAATTTTCTTGTTCACTTCATTGTCTTTCAAAGCCACCATCGTGCGGATGGAGAAAACACGCAAAGCAGCAGTAACGCTTAGGGTTCCTTCGGCCGAATCCTTACGGCCGTTGAACGGGTAAGCATCTGGCCCGCGCTGGCACTGGCAGTTCACGTTTACCCGGCACACCTGGTTTACCAATGGATCTACAAGGTCGGCAATTTCATCAGAATCAGTTCCGAAGATACTTACCTGCTGGCCGAAATTAGAGTCTACCATATATTGGATAGGCTCAGAAATATTACGGAAAGAGCGAATCGGCACCACAGGTCCGAACTGCTCTTCATGATACAACCGCATAGTAGAATTTACTGGATAAATCACTGCTGGATACATGAAAGAGGCATTGATAGTTCCTCCGTTTTTATTGATCACTTTGGCGCCCTTTTCCACTGCATCATCAATCAACGCCTTCATTTGCTCTGGTTTGTCCTTCTCAGGAAGCGGTGTAATCATTACTCCTTTTTCCCAAGGCATGCCCATCTTCAATGATTCAAGCTTGGCAACAAACTTCTTATTGAATTCATCTACTATTGACTCGTGAACAAAGATCACTTTAAGAGCAGTACAACGCTGTCCGTTGAAAGACAAGCTACCTGAAATACACTCACTGACCGCCAGATCAACATCAGCATCCGCCAGAACGATGGCCGGATTTTTCGCCTCTAATCCTAAAACAGAGCGCAAACGGTTCGGCTTAGGGTGTGATTTCTTGATCACGTTGGCACTTTCGCTGTTACCAATGAAGGCAAACACATCAATTTTGCCGGTTTTCATCAAAGCACCGATAGTAGCTCTACCTGCTCCATATATCACGTTGATAACACCTTTCGGGAAGCTGTCCTTGAACGCTTTCAACAAAGGGTGCATCAACAATACCCCATGACGTGCAGGCTTGAAAATCACTACGTTACCCATAATTAATGCTGGGATCAGCAAAGCGAAGGTTTCATTTAAAGGATAGTTGTATGGGCCCATACAGGCTACGATACCAAAGGGTCCGCGACGGATCTGAGCGTAGATATCGCCCTTCTTTTCAATACGGGAACTATTACGGTCGAGATTCTTCAAAGCCTCAGTAGTATCAACAATGTACTCTACCGTACGATCGAACTCTTTCTCCGAATCAGGCAGGTTTTTACCGATTTCCCACATGAGGTACTTCACCACCTCCTGACGCTGTTCTTTCATCGCTTTCACGAAGTTGAGCATATGAGCGATACGCTTCTTCACAGGCATGGTTGGCCATTCGCCGCGACCGAGGTCGTAAGCGCTCTGGGCAGCCTGCAAAGCTTCCATTGATTCATTTTCGGTGAGCACCGGGAAAGACCCCAAACGCTTTCTTACATATTCATTGCCTTCTTTCACACAAACAGGGGAAAAAACATCCTGCACCGGACCGTGCCACTTCTTGAGCTCGCCACCTATCAGGTACACTTTCTGCTCCAGTTCCTGCTTGATGTCCCAACTCTCTGGTGCCGGGGCTGCTTCAAACACATTCTTGATTTCTGATTCTTGCATATAAAGGGTTTTTATTAGGAGGTTCAAAGGTAGAGTTTTAGTTCGGTCCTCCGCCCCAAATTTCTCCTTTTTTATAACAAGTTGAGTTGAAAAAAGAAATTCATTAAATACTTGTTTCCTAAAAACAAACCATCCAACTACTTGTATATCAAACAACTAAAACAAACGGGAGTGTTTTGTCCGGAAATGCTTCAGGGTTTTGTCGATGCTTAAAACTGGTGTGCCCTTCACCTCTACTATAGCTTTGACCTAAACTATTTTACTAAACCAATTTTTATGAAACGAATTTTTACTCTGCTGCTTTTAACCGCTACCGTATCGATGGTAAGTGCACAAACCCCTGGATATAGAAAAAAGGCCATCTATGACGATTTTGCAAGTGCAACTCCATATGCTGATCCGAACCCGGCCGATCCGAACTATCCTGACGGTATTTACTGGTGGGGTAAAGATGCTTTGGGTAACTCCAGCCAGCCAAGCAACACCGATCCTTGCTTTGCAGCCAATAAATATGCTATCACCCGTTCGGGCAATGGTAAAATGAACTTGGTGGTAACACAAGGCAGCAACTGCTGGATGCCAATGGGGATCTCTACTAAACTTGATTTGTCAGGAAACGCAACATTTGAAGTATCGGTAACCAATACTTCTTCTATCGCCCTGTATTTTGATATCGCTCTTGTTGACGAAAACAAAAAATTCATCAACTGTGATGCCAACGGCGATAATTACAGAGTATTGAGCATTGCTCCCAACGAAACCAAAGTTTTCAGTGGCGATTTCACCGGCGGTCAGCACAAGACATGGGTTAACGGAACTCCTACCTTCTCAACCGGTTTGGATTTGTTGAAAGTAGTTGAAATTGATTTCACTATTGTTAACGCCGACCAGCCTGAAAGCAATGGCTGGGGACCACTCGCAATCACTGATGCAACCTTCACTTTCAACTATGTTAAAATAGGAAATGTGGCAGGTACAGGCGTAAGTGAAATCAGCAACAAAATGATTTCTGTATACCCAAATCCTTCACAGGATGGAATGGTGACTTTTTCACAACAACTCACCAATGTGAATGTATACAATACAATGGGTCAGCTGTTGTTATCAGCAAACTCTGCAACAAAATTGGATATCAGTACACTTTCAGCGGGCATCTATGTACTCCAGTCGAATGAAGGACAAAGCAAACTGGTAGTAGAATAAGCTTTAATAGTTCAATTCGTAGTAGTTAGTGTAGTGTCGCAAAAAACCTCCGCATCCCCCGCGGAGGTTTTTTCTATTAAAATCAATGGAAATCCTTGAAATCAATGGGATTTTTTTTTGCTTTCTTACCGAAATCAGTTTATCTTGTCAATGAATTAAAAACCATTATATCATGAAGCATTCACGAATAATGGGGATTACAACTTCTTTCTTAATTTTCTTTTCTGTTGCATTAAAAGCCGAGTTCAAGGTAGTGGGATACCTTTACAACTGGGGCAATTTTGTTAATAATGCCAACAATGTCGATTATACAAAAGTAACGCACATCAATATTGCGTTTATTAACCCCGATGATAACGGGAATCTAAGTCCGACAAGCAATTTAAGCACTGTCGTCACTCTCATTCACAGTCACAATGTTAAAGTCCTTGCATCCTTTGGCGGAGCAGGATCACCAAGCACATGGGCCACTCTCATGGCTTCCGATCAGCGTGATGCCTTTATTGTAAAAATTGTAAAGCTGATCAACGACTATAACCTCGACGGTATTGACATGGACCTGGAAGGATCAGCGATCGACGGCAATTACAACGATTTTGTGCTGGCACTCAAAGCAGCGGTTCCTTCAGGAAAATTGCTCACCGCAGCTGTTGCAACTTCCACAGGCTGGGACATTTATGATGACACTCTGGATGCCTTCGATTTCATCAATGTAATGTCCTATGATTTTTGCGGAACCTGGAGTACTCCATGCCAGCATTCTTCCTACAAAAATGCTACCGATGATATGTACTACTGGAAAACCACACGCAAGCAGGCGGAAGAAAAAGTGATTCTCGGACTCCCTAGTTACGGCTATAGCTGGGAATCGGGAAGCAATAACCTTTTCACCTATAAAACCATAGTGAATTCTTACGCCAGAGCGACAACACAGGATTCCATACACACCACCAGCGGCGGAATTATTTACCACAACAGCATCAATACCATCAAGCAGAAAACTCAGTATGCACTGGACAATGCCGGCGGTGTGATGTGGTGGGCTTTGCCTTACGATTACCCTACTTCTGATAGTCGTTCGTTGCTGCGCGCCATGGGAGAAGTATTGCCCAATTCAATAAAAGATATTCAGGGACTCGAAGAAGTGAGACTCTACCCTAATCCATCATCAGAAACTTTCACCCTGAGCTTTGCAGCCAGTGAAAGAGGAACTGCCACGGTAGAGCTTTTCGATATCAGCGGAAAAAAAACGGCAGCACTCTATAACGGTGAGGTGTCAGCAGGAACCTTTTCGCAAAGCTTCAATATCAATTTCCTTGCGCCGGGCATTTACACCTGCAGAATCATTACCAATAAAAAGGCTGCCGTACTTAAGCTGGTAAAAGAATAATTATTTTGGATTTGTCGTTCCCGTCGGTTATCTTAGTTTGGTAACACTTAAAACCATTGTACCATGAAACATTCAAGTATGATGGGGACGACGACTACTTTTTCTTTCTTATTTTTTTTATTATTTATTTCATCAGCGTTCGGCGCGCAATTCAAAACGGTAGGCTATCTTACCAATTGGGGGAACATTGCCACTGACGCAGGCAAAATTGACTACAGCATTATCACGCACGTCAACATTGCCTTCATTAATCCGAGTAACTCAGGAACCCTGAGTCCCACCACCAACTTAAGCACGGCGGTGCAAACCATCCACAACAACAACGCAAAAGTACTGGCTTCCCTGGGAGGAGCAGGAGCAACATCAGCGTGGGCCACATTGATGGAAGCGGCCAACAGAGATGCTTTCATCACTAAAATCGTGACTTTCACGAAAACCTGGAATCTCGATGGTATCGACATGGACCTGGAAGGATCGGCTATTGACGGGAACTACAACGACTTTGTACAGGCTTTGTCGGTGGAGCTGAAAAAAGAAAACAAGCTGCTCACCGCAGCGGTGGCGACATGGAATGGATGGGACATTTATGACGCTACGCTTGCCTTGTTTGATTTCGTCAACATCATGTCTTATGATCAGTATGGAACCTGGACTGGTCCAGGACCACACTCAACCTACGAAGCTGCTGAAGACGACCTTTATTACTGGGGAGTAACCAGGGGACTTCCAAAAAGCAAACTCGTTCTGGGCTTGCCCAATTATGGTTACCGCTGGGAAACCGGCGGCAACAGCAGCATGACCATCAAACAAATTGTAGGATCTTACTCCAGGGCTATTGATCAGGATTCCATCAACACAACCACGAATGGAGTTATTTACTACAATGGCATTCCAACTATCAAGAAAAAAACCGAACTGGCGATTGATAAAGCAAGCGGAACTATGTGGTGGACACTGCAGTTCGATTATCCTACTACCGACAGCCGATCGCTGATTGGTGCAATGAACGAAGTGCTTACCGAAAAGATAAGCGTTCAAAATGTGGAAAATGCCGGTTTCAGCCTCTACCCTAATCCTGCCAATGATTTCCTGATATTCAACATGGATAACGAAAAATTGGTTGTGCTGGCGTTCTACGACATTAGTGGTAAAAAAATACTGGAATATACACTTAGCCAGAATCAGCCTGTTGACATCAGTATGCTGCCGCAAGGCATCTTTACCTGCATGATCAGCAGCGATGAAAAGATAAGTGCAATGAAATTAGTGAAGCAGTAACCTAACGTAGTTTATCTGCGGAAGAGGCAACGGAGCAAACTCTGTTGCCTTTTTTAATTGTTAATGCTGAGTATATTCCCGTCGAAAGAAGTCTGATATTGCTGCAAAGATCTTGTAGCAGGTGACTTCAGCACCGAACCATCAAAAAGCTGAAACTTTGATCCGCAACAGGTATCAGAAGCTGTAAGTGTTTGGTTATCGGCATCCACCTTCCCGCAAGCATCTTCAGGTTTATAGGGACAATGCCTGTCGTAAGCCTTGAAATCATTAATATCGGCGCGGTATATAATAAGTCCTCTGGAACCGCCATTGAGATAAACCCAACCACCCACAGTTTTTAAATTGATATAATCAGGATTCTGCAAATTAATCTGAATGTTCACTGGAACATAAGGGATATAGGAATTATCTTTGCTGCACGAAAAAGTAAAGAGTAAAATAAGAATCGCCGAAAATACTTTGATGAGAGGAAACGTTGATTTCATATAAGGTAAAAATACAAGATCTGCCGATACAACTTACTTTATTTCTGTTTATTATTACAGACGCAGGATTTAACAAATAGTTGTCGGGACAAAGCAAGTAAAATGACTTCAGGAAATTATAAAAAGATACTCACCCTTCTCTCCCTCGTTTTCTTTATAACGTTGGGAACCCCTGTAATGGCGCAATCGAAGAGTGAAAAAAAACAGGAAGAGAGAAAAAAGAAAAGAACGATCAGCGCCGAAGAAGCGGAAAAAGAGCAGAAGGAAAGGCACATAAAAATGCAGCAGAAAGAAGTTCAGAAAAGAATGAAAAAATCATTGAAAGAAGCTGAACGCCGCAAGAAAAACAAGAAGCCTCCTTTCTATGAAACATGGGGCAAACGCAAGAGAAAAACAGGAAGAAGCAGCGGCAAGAAGAGCAGCAAATAAATCAGAGTGCGAGCGGGATTTGAGGATGGGGCAGATCTCCATCCTCAAATCCCACTCGCACTCCCATTTTATACCGGCCCCACCACCTTCATGTCCTTTGCACTCACCATGTGCTTCGGCACTGATTTCTGCACTGCCTCCGCAATTTTTTCAATCACATGGATCTTCAGCTGTGCCCTACGGTAAATGATACTGATTTCCCTGGAAGGTTGTGGCTTTCCAAAAGGACGAATGTACTTTTTATCCTCTGTTTCTTTAAGCTCCAGCGACAGTAAATAAGGAATCAGCGTCATGCCAAAACCCTGTTTGGCCAACTTTATCAGTGTTTCAAAGTTTCCACTTTCCAGATGAATACTTGCCGATTTTTCATTTTTCCGAAAGGCATTATTACACAAGTTAATCACGCTATTCCTGAAGCAATGGCCCTCCTTCAATAATAAAAGATCATGGATATCAAGTTCTTTTGTGGTGAGGAATTTCTCTTTATACAAACGATGTGTTTCGGGAACAAAGGCCATGAAAGGCTCATTGTATAAAGGTTTTTCAATCACTCCTTCGGCACTCAATGGAGTTGCCACAATGGCCGCATCAATCAACCCTTTCTTCAGCTGATCCAAAATAATTTCTGTTTGCAGCTCGGTAATGTGCAATTCGAGCTGCGGATATTTTTCGGTAAACTCCTTTAAGAAGCGCGGAATAATAGAAGGCGCAATCGTTGGTATCAAGGCCAATCGGAACTGCCCTTTGATTTCCCCTTTATTGACTTGAATAATTTCATTGATACGACCCGCCTCATCCAGCAATATTTTCGCCTGATCAACAATCTGCCGACCAATATCGGTTGTCGCCACTGGCTTTTTACTGCGATCGAATAAAGTCACCCCTAATTCTTCTTCAAGCTTTTGAATTTGCATGCTCAAGGTAGGCTGTGTAACAAAGCAATGATCGGCTGCTTTTGCAAAGGATTTATAAATATCTACTGCAACGATGTATTGATATTGAGTCAAAGTCATATAGCTATTATTTATAGTTTTTCAAAAATAATAAAATAAATTGATATTAAATCTTCCTGGGTTTATCCTTATATTTCGGACAACAAAGATGGCGTGAAAGGCTTATTCATCTATATTTTACTGGTATTTGCATTTGGTTCGGCAAGGGGCCAGGCACAAAAAATCATTGTTCAGCTGAGCACTGGCATTGATCCGCATACTGTGAAGGAAAAATTCAACCGCAGTCATTCCGCCTGTCCACTCGCTGTTGGCGAGCAGCTGTCAAAGTCAATGAATATATGGTCTTACACTGCGCTCTGCAACGATTCTTCTTTAAGCAACGCTCTGTACCAACTCCCTGAAGTCATTGCCACGCAATACAACCAACTGATTTCATTCAGGAATTTAATCCCCAGCGATCCTAATTTTTCTTTGCAGTGGCACCTAATGAACAATGGCAATTTTGGCGCTTTGGCCGATGCCGATATTGATGCCGACTTGGCCTGGAAGTACGGCAATGGTGCTGCAACAATACAAGGTGACACTATTGTAATTGCTATTGTCGACGGCGGTTTCGATCTCCTTCACGAGGACATTCACTTTTGGAAAAACCGACATGAAATACCCAATGATCTGCTTGATAATGATGCCAACGGCTACGTAGATGATTACTATGGCTGGAACATTGCTTCCAGCAACGGTCAGCCCCACACCCCTACCCTTGATAAAGGTCACGCCACCAAAGTAGCAGGAACAGCCGCTGCCATTGGCAATAACGGAAAAGGAGTGGCGGGCGTAGCGTTTGGCAGCAGGATATTACCGGTACATCTTGGTGCTGTTTATTCCGATTCGGTGATCAAGGCTTACGACTATGTGATTGCAATGCGACAGTTGTATAACTCTTCCAATGGCGATTCAGGGGCTTTTGTGGTGGCTATCAATTCTTCTTTTGGTATCAACAACGGCGATCCGGCTAATTATGCCGTATGGTGTAATATGTTTGATTTCATGGGCAACCTGGGCATTATAAGCACGGTAGCTGCAGCCAATAAAACAGTCGATTACGATGTAAACAATGACATGCCTGGCAACTGCCCAAGCAATTTTCTTATCAATGTCACCAATTCCACCAACAAGGATGAACTCGCTGTTCCGGCGGCCTACGGCAAAACCAATGTGGATATTGCTGCTCCTGCCGCCGATATTTATATTACCCAGACCGGAGGAGCTTATGTTTATGATTTCGGGACTTCCTTTGCTGCGCCTCAGGTGGCGGGCGCTGTAGCGGTATTGTATTCATCAGCCTGCGACTCCATTTTGAATTTATGCCGAACCCATCCTTCCGAAGGAGCAGCATTGATGCGTGATTTTATTCTTCAAAATGCAGAAGTGAAAAATGCCTTTCAGGACAGAGTCGCTTCCAATGGCCGCCTCAACCTCTTTAACTCCGTAAAAGCTGTGAAAGGCTATTGCGGGGAAGACGCACCAAATCCGGCTTTAGGCAGTATCCTTAAATTGTATTGGGTGTATTACAATCACACTTCCGGAGAGATAACAGTGAATTACGATTTCCCTTCTAAGGCCTCTGCCTCAGTTTACATTTATGATGTGACAGGTAAAAAGATGGCCGAATATATGGCCGAAAATATCGAAGATGGCAACTATAGTGCACTTTTGTCGGCCAATTTGAGCAGCGGACTCTATTTCATCCGTCTGGCCACTCCCGACAATGTAATGAGCAATACCTTAAAATTTATAGTGAAATAAAGCCCTTAGGCCACACGGATATCGGGATTGATTTTCTTCTGATTCAGGCTCTCAATGTCTTGCTCCAGCCTCTGATTCATTTTCACCATCTTGAAAACTCTAAACAGTAGTAAGAAACCTGTAGCCCCCATCAGACAGCTCATCACCCTCCAGATAATTGGAATTTCCCGGATCCAGCCCATAATCAAAACAACTGGGATGAATAGTGTGCAAACCATGATTCCAAAACGAATTACCCACTCATTTTTATCAGCATCAATTATAGGTCCCACCAACAGTAAAGCAAACATAAGATGTGCAAAACCTAACAAATCTGTTCCGTAGCCCATAAATGGATAATGCGCAGCATTGTAAACTGCTCCCTGACGAAGCTTAACTGCAAAGGAATATAGCCCTCCACGCACACCCATCATTTCGATAAGGCTTACAATTTTCCTACTTAAGAAGGGAAGGGAAAAATAACTCAGACCTGTAATGATAAGAAGGGCAATAATAACCTTCAGAAAAACATCAATTCGTTTTTCATTGGTTAAAATCGTTTGCTGCATCTGATAGCGCTCCTTGCCTGACATACCCAAATTTACAATTATCTATGACTTATGCCAATTAAATAAATGGGCATTTAAAAACCGCAATTCATTTTTCTTCAACTCCTCCCTTGAGGCAGAAGTCACATTAACCAGCCTAAAAGGTATTTCACCCTTTAACATCCTCCAACGCCAATCGAACTGACTGCTGGTTTTATGCTCTCCATTATCGAACCACCAGGAAGTATAAAGCACCTCACCTTGCGGAGTAATCATTTCCGCATACAAAATTTCCATGCCATTCACTTTTCTTACCTGCTCGTTCCTCAGCTGGTAGCCTCCGCCTTTCCAGCATACAAGCGGACTGTGATGGGCTCCATAAAAATTCACCGTAGGTTTAATGTACACCAGGCACTGGCTGTTGCTCAGTTTCAGCACATGGTTTTCCAGAACTGTTTTTTGGAAACCCTCCACTTCAACCTGTTCTATCTCAGGATCGGCAAAAGAATTTTGGAATTTATCCTTGAAGATACTTATAGGAATGAGCGATAACAGAATAGCGAGGGATAATAAAGTAGTCCGCAGCGAACCTTCCTTCACCACAAGAGGAGTCTGTTCATGAAAATTGCTGCGTTTCACCACCATCTTACTGATGAAATACAATGGCACAAAACAGTAAACCAGCAAGGAAAGGAGTCCGAAAAAATCATGTGCTACCGTCCCCGGAAAAGCTTCAAAAAGGATAATCGACAACATGCGCAAAAAATTGGCTAGTATGGCCAGCGCTATATCCAGCAAAAGCAATAGCGATAACATCAATAAAGAAATTTTCTTTTTTTCCTTTTTTTCGTGGAAAGAAATAATGGCCAATGCAACCACCAAACTCAGTACTAACATGTTCAAACCCGCACATTCGGGATCAATACTGAATTCATTTCCTCTACAGTGAATCACGTTTCCATAGGCCTTAATTCCGGGAATAATCACTCCCATTACCTGTACAACCATTTTCGTCAGGTAAAGTCGCACAGGAAAACCAAAGGCATCAACAAAAAAATGAAAGAAGGGAGAGATAAATAAAAAAAGGAAAAACACATGTCGGTTAATGCGTCCAAAAGCCGATTCGGCAAAGAAAAGGAGATAAAAAACAAAAGCCGAATAAAACAGAATCTGGATTTTCAGCCACACATAAAGCACAAGGAAAAAGAGGGTAAAAAAGAAAAACCTGTTGTTGCGTGCCTGGCTTCCGTTAAAGCTGATGATGAGCGGTAAAGCAATCATTCCCACAATTGTTTCTGTTGAAAAACGCAGATAAAAAGCAAGGTTGGAGAAGCTCAGCAAGAGCCCTCCAACCAGAAAAAGAAAACTTAATCCAACAAAACGATATCTCAAAAGCAGCGCATTCATGCAGTTACATTGCTTTTAAATTTTCTTCTGTACAAATACAACAACACCAGGGTAGCCAAGGCAATGAGCGCCCACTCATGCGGTTCAGGTGCCGCACCTTTGGCGCCGATCGCTGCATTTCCTAACGAATCTTTATTTTCCTTAATACCAAAACGATCGTAATCATTTTGAGTCTCCAGCACTATCATGCTGGAAATGGGAGAAGCAATGAAAGCTTCATTGGCGATATCGAACAATTCATTTTCATACTTCTCACGCTCAAAATAATTTTTACCGATCTTTTGCATCAGCTGATTGTAGGCAAATAGGCGTAACAAATGATCAGGCGCTTTTGCACTTTGCAATGAATCAGTTTTACGGATTTGAATATTGGCTTCATCGATATACACTATTGATGAATCCATACTTCTCTGCAAAATACTTTTCGATTGCAGGATTTTTTTCAGCGCGGCGATATCTCCTTTAGTGGTATTAAAAACCTGGAATTCTTTCAACGATTTCAAATAAGGCGACAAAGCATTGAGCGAAAACAACTGTATCGGCTGCGCATCTTTTTTCAGAAAATCTTCCAGATCCTCCCTAAACCTTGTATTCTTCAAATCGTTCAGATTAGGCGTCAATTCAGCAGATTTTGTAATCAGCAAAGAATTGGAAGGATCAATCTGGTGCAAAGGAAAAAGTGAAAATTCCTGAGCGCTCAACAAAGTAAAAAGTTTATTTCTATTGATGCCATTCACATGAATCATCTCATCATAATAAACATACACTTTCTTGTTTTTCATTGCCTCCAGAAGCTCGTTAAATTCTTCTTCAGTCCACGAAGCATTCACATCGAGGTAAATATTACCAGGATCAAAATGCACACTTGGCAATGCCATTTGCTGCAATTGATAGCAAGCGTTGTTAAAGCAAAATCCTTTGCTGCTTACAGCGCTTTTCTTCAATTTCAGCGACCATTCTTCTTCATACACGCCCGTGTAGAGATATTGATGAGGCAAGGGATTTTCGAAGAAAGACGGGCCTTCCAAAACTTCCGCATTCGACTTGATACTGATTTTTGTTGTTTCCATCGCACCTTGTGCCGACGGACCCTCGAAATAAATATTGTCGTACACCAAAGCATTTTCTTCGCGGAGCGGCGCAGTAACACCAATTTTAAAAACCCTGATTTCATTGATTGGACAAGGAAAAACAGTTACCGTGATTCTGTTGCCTTCCTGCCAGTGCAACAAAGAGGGATCACGTTGTTGCACGCCAACAATATTCACATAAGCACTATCCGCCTTTTGTTTTGTAGTGAGTCGCGAAGGCTGCTCAACACCGTTGATCCACAACGAAAGTGAGGTGGCCACCGCTCCTTCCGGAAGATGAAAAGTGTACAATGCTTCCTGATTATTATCTCCCCACCAGCGCTCTCTTCCGCTATTGCGAATGCTGATGGTTTTTTCGGTGTACGACAAACGCTGATCGGGATACAACTCAATATTTGTAAGCACTTCCGACGTTTGAAGATTATCATCGCTCCACAGCTTCCTCTCGGTATAATGCCGACCGCCGTATTTGAACTCCAAAATTTTAAGTCGACTCTCATCATCCACCGGAATTTGTCCGAAAAAAGTAAAGGCCGAAAACACCAGCGGATCATGGCGTTTCAGTTTACGCATGCCGGTGTTCGGCAAACCAAACCAATCACTGCTATTGCGCGGCACGTCGTACACCATATCACCCATGATGAGTGTCTTTGTAAAAAAATCATCTCCAATTTTCTGACTCAATAAAACCCACTGTGGCAAAGTATTGTCGGGACGCGTGATGATGGCCGCATGTGCTTCATGCACTGCTGTGCGCACCTTGTTCCACTGATATAAAAAAACCGATAAAACAATAATCGGCATCAGCAATCCCGCTAGAAAAGAAAGCACATCAGTTCTTGAACTCTGTCTCTTGAAAAACTGAACGATATAAGTCACAAACAAAAACAAAGGAGCCAGCAACAAAGAACCCACTCCGAAAAATAAAGAACCGATAATACCAACTATAAAATAAGGAGAGAGGTAAAGCGTGAAATAAAGCGACAGCACCAAACCCGCACCAATTAAGAAAAAAACAATGCTTCTCAAATAAACCGGGAATTTTTCCAGATAGGGTATTATCAGCAAAGGCAGCAACATTGCAAAGAGATAAATTTCTGTCCACGTGCTGAATTTCTCGAAAACACCCATACCTAAATTCAGTGTATATGCTGCAATACACAACAGCGACAAGGCCTGAAGAAAGTGAGAAACCGGCAATGCTGCAATGAAGGCCACTCCATTTTTTGTAAGCGAATTAATAAAAATGAGAATGAAGTACAGTCCGGCCAAAACAAAGTTGATAAAGAAGAGAGGTTCACTACTCAAAAAGCCATCCTCCTGCTGAACGGCTTTGATACACCAGTAAAACAATATAGCAAAGAGGTTGAGGGAGAATCCGATTTTAAAAATTTTTTCAGTTTGCATTTCTTCGAATTTTTGAGTGATTAGTTAAGCAGCAGGTTTTTCCTGAGTAATATTTTTTCTGTTGAATGTGCGTAGATGTCTTCGCAGATCAGTTATATTTTTCATCCTTTTCAAAACCATGTACAGCACAGCAAATCCAACAATCCCGAAGGATGAATCCACAATACCCCACAACAAAGGAATAGAGCGGAAATGACCCATGAGAAATGACGCAGGAACGATGCATACACAAGCAATCATCCCGAAATGAATGAGCCATTTGTTTTTAAAAGGATTTCGGAGCGCACCATAAAACAACAGCGCGTACATGATGTGGCCAAAGGCCAGCCAGTCGGTACCATAGGCCATGAAAGAGAAATTTTCGTCGTTGAATTTCACACCACGACGCACTTCTTTTGCGAAGGACAAAAGCTGACCATGAATATTCATAAAATCCAGAGTCTGCAACAGCATTTCACTTCCCCATACCAGCGGAAAAGCACTGAGTCCGCTCAAAAAAAGCGCTACAACAAAAAACCAGAGGAGCCAGCGAATTTGTTTTTCGCTTTTTACAATTTGAATTTGCGACTGAAAATAATCCATGTTTTCCATAATAATGATTTGTTATTTTAAAGCACTTTGCATTTCAAAGTAAATAGGTAAAAAAAGAGTTATTTCCTGAGTAAATTTTCCAATGCTGTCAAATGATCTTCAAAAGCTTTTTTTCCCGACTTCGTTACTTTGTAAGTGGTGTTGGGCTTTTTCCCCACAAATTGCTTCTTTACCTGCACATAGCCTTCTTTCTCCAGCGCCGAAATATGGCTGGCGAGATTTCCATCCGAAACATCAAGCAACTCCTTCATGCGGTTGAACTCCACTTCGTCGTTGACGAGCAGCACCGACATGATACCGAGTCGTATCCTGTTTTCAAAAGCCTTATTTAAATGCGCTATAATTCCCTTCATGACAATTTTTCAAATTTGCCTGCTCCAAATTAACTCTTTCTCTCGTATTTGAGATACATCACCACTCCATAAATAATGTGAAGCACACCAAAGCCAATAGCCCAGTAGAAAATTCCGTACCCGATGGAAGCCGCATTCATCAAGCCAAGAATGAGCTGTGCAATTCCGAGGTAACGAATATCGTGCAAAGTATATTTACTGGCGTTGATCAGTGCGAGGCCGTAAAAAATTAAGGTCACAGGCGCTACAAAACCAAAGAGATCCTGTTTAATCAAAATGAGTGCAAAAACACCACCGGCAATCAATGGGATCATCATATTCACCAATAACATCTGCGAAGATTTATCCCAGATGCTTTGTCCGTTTTTCTTTGCTTGTCTTACGGTGAGATAAGTACTTACAATCAATGACACCAGCAAAACACCGCAGGCAATCGCCACAAGGTCAAAGACCAGATTCGACCAGCCCAATTGCTTCGGCAAAGTATTGTGTATAAAAGAAGATCTGTCGCTGAAACGACCACTATCGCTTCTCATCCAGTGCTGCTGCAAACGCATATAAGCTATTGCCGCACCTATCAGCGCCACCACACCAGTTATAATTCCACTTAGGCCGCTCAAAGAAATAAACTTTGATGATTTTTCCATCAGAGATCTTATCTCTTTCAAATCCTGTAAATGCTTTTCCTGCTCTGTCATTTTAAAGTACTTTGAGATACAAAGTTAAAAAGAGAATTTAATTATGCAAGGGGAATGAAAAATATTTTTTAAGTCTCAATCAAGAATGGGCTGCTAACTTCGTGCGGAGGCCCGAGCCAAGATGCGGGCCAGCGGTGGCGGGAACGAAATTTTAGGCCTGAGGGCCGTTAAAAAATTTTGCGACGCGGGCCGAAGCATATCTTGGCTCTTGAATTTTTTTGGATACTTTTTTGTTTCAAGACAAAAAAGTATCGATTTGCTTCTTTTTAAAAGAAGAAAGGATTGCTTTGAATTTTCGGGTACGGAAATTTCTCGCAATGACGAACTCTTTAAAAGTGATTTGAAAAATTACTCCCGTCCTCCCGCAAAAGCAAACTGCACGAGATTAGCCCCCATCTGCAGCGCCTGCTGACGTTTTTCGTTGGGGTCTTTGTGCACTTCGGGATCTTCCCAGCCGTCGCCAAGGTCGGTTTCATAGGAATAAAAACAAACGAGTCGACCTTCATAGATCAAACCAAAACCTTGCGCGGCTTTTCCATCGTGTTCATGAATCTTAGGCAAGCCGTTGGGAAAAGGGAATTTCTGGTGGTAGACAGGATGCGAAAAAGGCAATTCCACGAAATCCAGTTCAGGAAAAACTTTTTTCATTTGCGGACGAACATAGGGATCCATGCCATAATTATCATCGATATGCAAAAATCCTCCTGCCTTTAAATAGTTCCTCAAATTTTCCGCATCAGCAGCCGAAAAAACAACATTTCCATGGCCGGTCATGTGCAGAAATGGATACTGAAAAATATCGGCACTCCCTACAGAAACTGTTGCCGGCGCAGGATTGATATTCGTCTTTAAATTGTCGTTGCAAAATTTAATGAGATTAGACAAAGACGTAGGATTAGCGTACCAGTCGCCACCGCCATTGTATTTCAATAAAGCGATTTGGTAGGTGTAGGTTTGGTTTTGGAAGGAAGTGAATAATGAAAATAAAAGCGCAATAACTGCGAATTTAACAGCTGTTGATCTTTGTATTTTATCTCTTAAACGCTTAATCATTGTTCACTACAGTTATCGTATGGCAGGCTGCTACACCGGCCGTTTCTACTCTTAAACGGGAATGTCCAAGACTTATTGAAACATATCCGTTTTCTTTTGCGGATTTTACTTCAGCCGGAGAAAAATCACCTTCCGGGCCAATGAGAATCAGGCAATCCGATCCGGGCTGATAAATCTTTTGCAGCAATTCTTCCTCGCCTGTTTCCAGATGTGCGATATAGCCATTTTTGTTTTTCGAAATAAAATCACTGTAACGTGTCAATTCATTCAACTTCGGACGAAAAGGCTGAATACACTGCTTCATCGTTGAAGTAAGAATTTTCTCCAGTCGCTCATTATTCAGGTTTTTTCTTTCCGAACGATCTGTTAGTAAAGGTGTGATTTCATCTACACCAATCTCCGTCGCCTTTTCCAGAAACCATTCAAAACGATCGATGCTTTTTGGTGGTGCGATGGCAATGTGTTTGTAATATTTTCTTTTGTAAACCTGCTCCTGTGAAAGAATCTGCAGCTCACATTTTTTGGAGTGCGCAAGTGTGATCTGCGCTTTAAAAAATCCGCCTTCCCCATCAATCAAATGCACTTCATCGCCCTCCTTCAAACGAAGCACACGCACAGCATGCGCCGATTCCTCTTCATCCAGAATCACCCTTTCTTCATTCGTATTGTGGAAGTAAAAAACTTTCATTCTCCTAATTTACAACTAATCGGCATACACACAAGTGCTGTCGTAACCGGGAACAACAGGATCCATACCATATTCATAAGCCCCGGCGTCGGGCTTTGCTCCAGTGTAATACGTTGTGATGCCTTCCAGGAAAGCGCCATAATCTATAGCTTTTGAATCTTTGCGCAAACGGAAATCATGTTTGGCTTCATCTACAAATTGTGATTCGCCTACACATAAATTGAATTGTATATCGGAGCCGGCATCAAAAATACCATTGGCCAGGTTGTTGTACACTCTTTGATTGTACATATTAGTCCCCATTACACCCCAGTAATTGATGGCTTTTCCGCAATTCCAGATGGTATTATTGTACAGCTGGTGATCATAGGCATCCATGATGGTCTGAATCCCATTCTGACAATTCCAGACCGTGTTGTGGTGGATCAGAAAATCGTGGCCATCCATATCAATATAAATGCCCACACCGGCATTAGTAGCTTTATTGTCGTGCACCCAATTATAGGCTATCTCCGAACCATCACCATCGGTACAGTAGGCATAAGTCAGCCCCATATCATTCGTCAGATACCCACCATTGTACAGATGATTGTATTTGATCGTAATATTTTCCGTTCTGCTGTGTCCGATAAGGAATTTACCCGAATTGTAAAGCGTGCAATTCATCACCACATGATCGGCACCTTCTGTGGTAACCGCTGCAGAACCATTGCCCATCCAGTTGCAATCGGAAATTTCGCAATTGTATACTTCATTGCCTTCACCGGCTAAAAACACAGCTCCACCCCAATTGCCTTTCACCACGGAATTAAAGAGACAACAATGTTCAGCCTCGCCATTAAAAATCACAGCAGCATACGTCCCTCCGTTGGAATATTCATACGATTGAATCGGCGTACCATAAGCAACATCTACATTATCCAGCAAAATATCTTTTGAATCCGAGAACTCAATGCGTCCGCCAAAAACGGATATATTTTTCACACGCACATCACAAAGCTCTTTTCCACTGAGCATTATTTTTTTTGTCTGACCTTCCACTCCTCCCGATTGTGAAGGATCTTCAGGCAGCATTGCATACACAGTATCGTTTTGCCAATGCCATTCATTCATTGTATCCAGCGCATTCAAATGCTTGATGATATAGCCTTCACCATCGCCGGTATAATTTCCTGAAGTGTAGTTGAACCACGGTTCCGACATGTTTAAAAGACCGTCGCTATTGCATTTCACCGTTTCGATATTCACCACCCATTTCTGTCCGGCATTCGAAAAACAGAAAGCATTGTCCCAATAATGCGCCGGCCAGGAATGTCCTTTAAAAACAGTAGTATTCTTCTTCGTGTATAATGGCAACCACCCTTTTTTATCGAACATAGAATCGATGTTCGGCCAACGTGCAGGCATCAGCATTTTGCCTTTATGAAAGAGCTGCAAAACTTCTTTCTTGCAAAAGGCTTTGTACAGATTGTCTTTTACTTTAATCCAGTTGTTGATTTCCTCTGTTCCGCTTAATACAACTTTCTCACCAGGAAAAGCTTGAATGATTATGCCGTTAGTTGCAACCTCCAACCCTTCGCGATAAGTCCCTCCATGCAGCAATAAAGTATCTCCCGACTGCATTTCGTTCAACACAGCGAGAAGAGAATCCTCTGGAGAAACAACAATAGTTTTTGATGGAGATAAACTACAGGAAAGCAAAAAGCAGAAAGGCAAAAACAAAAAAAGATGATATGCGTTTCGCTTCAGCATTTTACTTTTGCAATGGGCCTGCCGCGAGGATTTCGGGCGTAGCCTGGTCTTCAAATTTCTTGAAATTCAGGGTGAATTTTTCGGCGAGAAGCCGAGCGGTCTTATCGTATTCCTCTTCACTTTTCCAGGACAATTTCGGATTCAGTATATTCTCCGGAATACCGTGACAAGCTTTCGGTACCGACAAGCCGAAAAAGGCTTCGTTTTCAAATTCCTGGCGCTCGAGCTCACCATTCATTGCTGATGATAAAAGTAACCGAGTATGATCTAAGCGCATGCGATGGCCAACACCAAATCCGCCTCCAATCCAACCTGTATTCACCAGCCATATTTTCACGTTTTGCTGTTCCATTTTTTCGCCAAGCAAATGTGCATATTCAATAGGATGCAAAGGCAAAAACGGTTCACCATAACCAGCCGAAAAAGCCACTTGCGGTTCCGAAACACCATCTTCAGTTCCCGGAACTTTGGAAGTATAACCCGACACAAAATGATACATTGCCTGCGCTTTTGTGAGTCGGGAAACCGGCGGTAAAACACCAAATGCGTCACAGGTTAAAAAGAAAACGTGTTTGGGTGGCGGACCGTACGACGGCGTTACCGCACTAGGAATATATTCCATCGGATAACTCACCCTGGTGTTTTCTGTTTTGGAAATATCGTGGTAGTTCACTTGTCGGGTATGCGGAAAAAATTTTACGTTTTCCAGCAAGGCACCAAACTTAATAGCATTGTAAATCAAAGGCTCTGTATCCGGTCGGATATCAATAACTTTAGCATAGCAGCCCCCTTCAAAATTAAACACCGAATGATCGGTCCAGGCGTGTTCATCATCGCCAATTAATTTACGGTAAGGATCATTCGACAAGGTTGTTTTTCCTGTTCCCGACAAACCAAAGAAAATAGCTACATCACCTCCCAATCCAATATTTGCAGAAGAATGCATCGGAAAAATTTTATGCTCTACAGGAAGAAGAAAATTCAGGATGGTGAAAATGGATTTCTTGATTTCACCGGTATATCCTGTACCACCAATAAGTACATTTTTTTTGGAGAAATTGATAATGATGAAATGCTCATTCTTCACTCCATCTGTCTTCGGATCGGCTTTGAATCCAGGTGCGCAGATGACAGTCCAATCGGGAGAAAATGTTTTCAGTTCCGAACGGGTATAGCGCAAAAACATGTTGTGAGCAAAAAGCGCACTCCATGGATTTTCAGCAATCACACGGATTTTCATCCTGTATTTCGGATCGGCACAGGCCCCACATTCCTGCACGTAAATATCTTTATCGGAAAAATAAGCGCACACTTTTTTGTAAAGATTTTCATGTACTTTTTCTTCCACCGAAATGTTCACCGATCCCCAGTGAATCTTATTCTCGGTGATTTTATCCTTTACAAAATAACGATCCTTCGGTACACGTCCGCTAAACTTCCCCGTATCTACCACCAGCGAACCTGTATTGGCCAGCACACCCTGTTTAAGGTTAATGGTTTTCTCCACCAGTTCGCTGGGCAAAAGATTCCAGTAAACTGTTGCATCGGTATTGATACCATGGGGGGAAAGGGTTTTCTGGCTGGTTGGCATATTTTATTTTTTTTAAACGACCTACGCGTAAATCCCGTCGTACTTAGTTTTTATATAATTCATGAAATAAGAGAAGTTCAATCCTTCTCCTGTTGCCTGCTCACAAATTTCTTCAGAAGTATACAGTTTTCCTTTTGAATGAATGTTCGTGCTCAACCAACTCAACAGTTCGTTCAACTCTCCTTTCTCTATTTTTGTTTTGAGCTCAGGAAGATTTTTTTCAGCATGCTGGAACAACTGCGCGGCATAAAAACTGCCGATAGAATAAGTTGGAAAATAACCGAGGCTGCCGTGCGACCAGTGTACATCCTGCAGTACCCCTGAGGTATCCGAAGGAACATCAACACCAAGATACTCTTTGTATTTCGCGTTCCAGAAAGCAGGCAAATCCTTCACCGCGATTTTATTTTCCATCAGAGCCACTTCAATTTCAAAGCGGATGAGGACATGCAGATGATAGGAAATTTCATCGGCATTGGTGCGGATGAAACCTGGTTGTACCTTATTGATGGCTTTGTAAAAACTATGCACATCCACCTTCCCGAGATTTTCGGGAAAGGCTTTTTGCAACAAATGGTAATTCGCTTTCCAGTAAGAAAGTCCGCGCCCCACATTATTTTCCCACAAACGCGATTGCGACTCATGGATGCCCAATGATGCCGGACTGCATTGCGGCTGACCGAAATATTGCTGATCCAGGCCCTGCTCGTACAATGCATGACCACACTCGTGAATAGTGCTCCAGATGAGTTCAACTAAATTATTTTCATCCACACGCGTGGTGATGCGCACATCGGTAGGGTGAATACTGATAGAGAAAGGATGCGGCGCATAATCCTGCCGGCCACCACCAAAATCATAACCCATTTGTTTCAGCAATTCAATGCTCACATCCCACTGTTTTTGTTTTTCGTATTTGAGATGAACAAAGGAATTGTCCACCGGTTTTTTTGCGAGCAAAGAATTATAATACGGAACGAGTTCCTCCTTCACTTTCGCGAAAATCACTTTCAGTTTTGCGGTAGTCATTCCCGGCTCGTACATATCGAGCAGTGCATCGTAAGGATGTTCTTTGTAGCCAATGATTTCGGCAGTTTCCTGACAAAGGGCTACAATTTTTTCCAGACTCCCTTCGAAGAGCGAAAAATTATTTTGTGTCTTTGCTGCGTGCCATTTTCCGAAAGCTTCGGAGATCAACATCGACTGACGCTGGATAAATTCAGTAGTGAATTTCTTCTGCTTGATGAGGTCATCACTGACCTTCTTCACATTGATGGCTTGCTCCTTCGTTAAGGATTTATCTTCCAGCAAAGCATGAACTGTTTTTTCAAATTCGGGTGAAGTAAATTTTTCATGTATCAATCCCGAAATAAAAGCATTTTGCTCGGCACGGATGCCCGCAGCTTTTTCAGGTTTATATACTTCATTATCCCAGGCCAGAACACCTCCGATACTACCAATAACACCTATCTGTTTGAGGTGTTCGCTAAATGCTTTGTATTGTTCACTCATTTTTTACATGTTTTAATCCGAATAATAAAAGAGAAATCCATCCGGCGATAAACAATGATCCGCCGAGTGGTGTAATAGGTCCGAGAATATTAATCGCACCACCGAAATCAACTACATTCCTGAAAGCCAGGAAATATAGGGATCCCGAGAAAAATAAAACGCCAACTGAAAACGTAATCAGCGCATAGTTCAAAGTTTTATGAAATTGAATTTTCGAAATTAATCCCACCGCCAGAATGGCGAAAGTGTGTACAAACTGGTAAAGCACCGCTTTGTTCCACACCTCCAAATCAGCAGGAGAAAGAATTTCCTTTAGCTTATGCGCACCGAAAGCACCGGCCATTACCGCCAATCCTCCGAACAACGCTGCGAGTATTATAGATTTTTTCAGCATAGGATAAATTTAAAAGTTTGAATCACATTTGTATATTTAATCAACTAAATAATTTCTGCCAATGAAAAACTTATGAATAATAATCTTCATTAACTTAATCATATTTATCAGTTTCGCTCCTGGGATTTGTGAAATCAACATTTATATAAAACAAGGAAATGGTAAATATAATACACTCATAGGAGGAGCTCCGGGTGAAGGATGTAAATTAGGCAGAACTTTTGAACTTAAAATAAAAAACACAGCCCCTCAGGACAGCATTATAACCTCTATTTATCCTGATTTCTATCGACCAAAAGATTTACCTAACAAAGCACAATGGCGGACATATGCTGTGATTTGCGATGAAAGGGATTCTGTATTATACACCAGTCCATACATAAGAGAAGGTTATGCTACCCTCCCCATGTCTGTTATTATCGATCAATGTAACACAACAAAATCGCGAAATTTTATAATAAAATACATTTCGCTTATGATCGAAGATAAAGATAGCCTGATAACTGAGATCGTCACTTTGAAAATGATTTAATAATAGATCCTGAAACAATTTCAGGATCTATTTTTCACAAAAAAAAGCCCGGAATTTCTTCCGGGCTTTTTTTTATTTATTGCGTTTGATTACTGTTGTGCAGGAGCGGCAGGGCGCTCAGGCTTTGGGATCAAAGCTTTTCTTGACAACTTCAGTTTTCCTGAACGAGCTTCGATTTCCAGCAATTTCACTTTCACAATATCTCCTTCTTTCACTACAGTATTGATATCTTCTATTCTTCTGTGATCGAATTCAGAGATGTGCAGTAAACCTTCTTTACCAGGGAGGATTTCCACCACGGCACCGAAAGCCAAGACTGTTTTCACTTTTCCTTCGTAAGTTTCACCTACTTCAGGAGCAGTGGTCATTCCCTTGATTTTGCTCACCACCTGCTGGATAGCAGCGGCGTTAGAACCAGAGATTGATACTTTACCTTGTTTTGTTTTTTCAATTTCCTCGATAGTGATTACGGTACCCGAAGTTTTTTGCAACTCCTGGATGTGTTTTCCACCAGGTCCGATGATCATACCAATGAATTGTGCATCAATGAAAATGCTCACCATTCTTGGAGCATGTGGTTTCAGTTCGGCACGTGGAGCAGAAATGGTTTTCGCCATTTCACCAAGGATGTGCTCTCTTCCTTCTTTCGCCTGCGCCAAGGCAGCAGTGAGGATTTCATAAGACAAGCCCTGAATCTTGATGTCCATCTGACAAGCGGTGATACCTTTCCTGGTTCCGCACACTTTAAAGTCCATGTCACCCAGGTGATCTTCATCACCCAAGATATCCGACAATACAGCGTATTTACCAGTGTTATC
This sequence comes from Flavobacteriales bacterium, assembly GCA_046074525.1. Lineage (GTDB taxonomy): Bacteria > Bacteroidota > Bacteroidia > Flavobacteriales_C > JAHEZL01. The sequence goes on along the minus strand of JBJTOK010000021.1, from coordinate 56,326 downwards.
AGCGATCAAGCCCATAGCGATACCCGATACCGGAGCGGTAATCTGGATACCTGCATCCATCAGTGCCAGTGTACCTGCGCACACCGTAGCCATGGATGAAGAACCGTTAGATTCGAGGATATCAGAAGTTACACGGATAGTATAAGGATTGGCTTCACCTGTTGGGATCACCGGAGTTAACGCTCGTTGCGCGAGGTTACCGTGACCGATTTCTCTTCTTCCTGTTCCTCTCAATGGTTTTGCTTCACCGGTAGAGAATGGAGGGAAGTTATAATGCAGGTAGAATTTTTCTTCTTTTACTACAGATACAGCATCCAAACGCTGATCGTCGAGTTTAGAACCCAAAGTTACTGTAGTCAATGATTGTGTTTCACCTCTGGTGAAGATAGAAGAACCGTGTGGTGATGGCAGGTAATCCACTTCACACCAGATAGGGCGGATTTGGTTTGGCTTCCTGCCGTCCAAACGGATTTGCTCATCGAGCAACAATCTTCTTACTGCGTTGTATTCAACATCAGCGAAATATGTTTTGATGAGTTTTCCTTTTTCAGCTTGTTCCTCCGGAGTGAAAGCAGCTACTACTTCGTTGTAAATCGCTTTGAAAGCATCAGATCTTTCGTGTTTTGCAGATCCTTTTTTCGCTACAGCGTAAACTTTATCGTAAGCGAGTTTGGTGATTTTTTCTTTCAATTCAGCATCTGCAGCTGGTTTTGCGTACTCTCTCTTCACTTTAGATTTCTCAACTCTTGCAGCCAAACGCAATTGCAAATCAATTTGTTTTTTAATGGCTTCGTGAGCAACCTTGATGGCTTCCACCATTTCAGCTTCAGAAATTTCTTTCATTTCACCTTCAACCATTATCACATTGTCTTTGCTGGCAGCGATCACCATATCGATATCTGATTCCTGCAACTGGGCAGCTGTAGGGTTAACGATGTATTTTCCACCTACTCTTCCCACTTTCACTTCAGAAACCGGTCCGTTGAAAGGAATGTCAGACACCGCCAAAGCAGCAGAAGCCGCTAAACAGGCAATAGCATCAGGCAATACGCCTTCTTCGTAAGAAATAAGGTTGATGATTACCTGGCATTCGCAGTAGTAATCTTCAGGGAACATTGGACGCAATGCGCGATCTACCAAACGGCAGGTCAATATTTCGAGTTCGTTCGGACGATTTTCTCTTTTAATGAATCCACCCGGCACTTTTCCACCTGCAGAAAATTTCTCTTTGTACTCAACAGACAATGGAAAGAAATCCTGTCCGTCTTTTACTTCTTTGTTCGCTACAACAGTAGCGAGCAACATCGTGTTGCCCAATCTAACAACCACAGAGCCACATGCCTGTTTCGCCAGTTTTCCTGTTTCAATTGTGATGGTTCTTCCATCCTCTAATTGCAATGTTTCAATAATTGCTTGCATATCTATTTTCTATCTAATTTACTTATTTGAAGAGGGGGCAAGGTTTTGCCCGTTTTATACGGCAAAAGGCAATTGGGATTCCAATTGCCTTTTTTGCCTGAGATACATCTCGTATTATTTTCTTAAATCAAGTTCCTTGATTACTGCACGGTATCTTTCGATATCCTTGTTCTTGAGGTAATTCAACAAACTTTTTCTCTTACCTACCAGGATTTGAAGAGATCGTTGAGAAACGAAATCTTTTTTATTTGATTTCAGGTGATCGGTAAGGTGGGAAATTCTATGCGTAAACAAAGCTACCTGTCCTTCAGGAGAACCTGTATTTTTCTCACTTTTTCCGAATTTCTTGAAGATCTTCTTCTTGTCGTCAATTGTCAAAATCATATTCTTTATTTTAAAAACGGATGGCGAAGATAGGCAAAAGAATTGATTCTGCAAGGTTTAATAGTTGATTTTCTTTCCTTTTACCATATTGGAGCACAACTATTTTGCACAGAAATAAGACCTCTACCCCTGCTTTCCCTTATTTCAGTGATTTTCAATCGTAATTATTTTAACCAACGAGCATTGCGGTCTCAGGCCATTTTTTATATTCGTCGTACCCAAACAATACGTTCATGGAAAATAAATGGAGTACGGCCTTTCTACAGGAACAAAGCCATAAGACCGATCCTGTTGCCGATACATTAATCGCAGAAATTACTGCAGCTCACGGACTGGAAGAAGTAAGGAAGCTTTTCTCCCAGCTTACCGAAAACAATGACCTGTTAAAAAACGACCAGGTGCTGCAGAAAGTAAAGGATTATTTCAAAAAAGACATGGATTTGCCTGCCTGGGCCGATCAGAAAAAAATCAGAATCGGGCAGGATTTATTCGCACTGTACGGTCCGGAAATCGCTTTCCTGCTTAATTTCCGGTCATTGCCACTTTGCTATACCTCCAAAAACGGAGCGAAGGTTTTGTATGCTACCGGCCGACTGAAAGAAGACGGGCACAACGTTGCCAAAATTACACGCCGACTCATGGAAACCTCACAAATGGTGATTAATGTGATGTCGCCAGGTGGATTTGCTCCCACCGGCAAAGGCATTGTTACCGTGAAAAAGGTTCGATTGATACATGCTGCCATCCGTTACTACCTGAAGAATCCTAATATTCCTACTGGCGACTGGGATGTGAATGAACTCGGTGAGCCCATCAACCAGGAAGAAATGGCCGGAACGCTGATGGCCTTCGGTCCGCTGGTAATGAATGGTCTCGAAAGACTTGGTATCCATACCACCAATGAAGAGAAAGATGCCTATCTGCACTGCTGGAAGCTGGTTGGACATTTCATCGGACTCGATGAACACCTCTTTCCCGAAAATCATGAAGAGGGCTGGCAGCTGGGTGTTGCCATCATCAAAAGAAATTACAGCGAATCAGAAGAAGCCAGAGTGCTGGCGAAAAGCATAATCGGCTTCGGTCAGCGCATTATTCCCTACCGCTTCCTCGACGATATGCCGGAGTACTTCATACAACGCTTTACCAAGGATGTAAGCGATGTCGCTGGTGTAGACTTCGCAAGATTACTGGATATAAAAGCCCGTCCTACTTTCAAGAAAAAAGCAGTAACCTGGGTAATGGAAAAATCCTTCTACAATGTAAGTTACTACCAGAAGAGATCCGGACTATTCGCCCGCGCATCCAAATGGCTCAATGGGAAGATGCTCCAGGGAACCATCACCTTTTACATGAAGAATAACAATGTGGAGTTTCACATCCCTCCATCGCTCAAAGACAACTGGAAATTAAACTGATATGGCCTTTACCACCTACCCCAAAGTTTGGATCAACACAGATGATTTTTCTACAGTGGGCCTCATCTTCAATGGTGTTGGCTGCCTCTTCTGGGTGATTGCCTATGCTGCCATCGTTCATACAATGATCAAGAAGAAATTTGTGGAAATGCCCTTCTTCATCGCTGCGGGAAACCTCGCCTGGGAGCTGGTTTGGTCCACTATCTATTTCCCCGACACAGGAATACTCTTTGCTATTCAGTACCAGGGCGCCTTCCTGTTGGATTGCTTTATCTTTTACTATGTTTGGAAATACGGTGCCGATCACATCAAGCTCCCCGAACTGAAAAAGAATTTCAAAGTCGTTTTCATTTGTTGCTTCATCGGCTGGCTGCCGGTGAATTATTTTTTCGTGAAAAACGGCTTTGATACCAGCATTGGTGCCAACTCCGGCTTCATACTAAATATTATCATTTCGGTACTCTATCCGGTGGTGATGATACAAACCGGTGCACAATATTTCTCGAAAACAGTAGCCTGGAGCAAGATGCTGGGGACCGGACTCATCACGGTTTCGCTCTTTTTCTTTTATCCGGAAAACTACTTTGTGCAGACTTTAGGAATCATTGTTTTGATATTGGATTGTTTTTATATCTACTTATTGAATCTTTTTCAGAAGAAGGCCGTATAGAGCGACCCGATGCGACTTGACTTTCTCAAAATAAGCTCTTTGATTGGAGTTCTATTTTTAATGATGCCCTTGATAAGCAAGGCTTCGTTAGCCATTGACGACTCCTTCATTGAAAGCAATATCAACAATAAAATAATGATGGCGCCTATCCCGGGTTTGGATACGGTCTTCAGCGTTGAACAGTTCAAATCCTATAAGTTCGAACCCTATAATGCCGAGAATTTTCCTGAAGAAAGACAGTCGTTCATCATTAAACTGTCCCTCAACAACACTTCCTCCAAAGACCTTGAATTTGTTATTGGCACCAGTCTGTTTGACTACATCACCATTTTTTACGTCGACGCTAAAGGCATAGTGCACAGCGCCCGGTCAGGACTCAAATACCCATCCAAAAACAAAGATCTCCTGATGGGGGCCAACTCCTACCTTCCCTTCATATTGCCAAAAGGTGAGCACGACATTATACTGCTGGCCAGCTACGATAAAAAAATCGCCTATCAATACGCCCAGCTGCCTTTCACACTATACAGCAGGGAGCGTTTTGATGCTCTGGAAAAGGATTCAGATGCCTCCCTGCATTTTTTCTTAGGCGCTATTATTATCATGACCTTATACAACCTGGCACTTTACTTCGTGGTACGCAAAAAATTCTATCTCTATTACATCATCAACAACATCGTGATCATGTTTTTTGTGCTCGGACTCGATGGTTATCTTGAAACACACTTCTTCAGCACTTTTGAATACCACGAAAAGCTGATATTGATTATCGGGAACATATCCTTCATCTTTTACATGCTCTTTACCAAGTCGATCCTCAACTTCAAGAAATGGGACCCTAAATGGGACCGGCGCGTGAAATACGGACTGATAATATGGTTCTGCCTGCTTGTTTTTGTGGCGATTGATATGGAAATTATTGCCGTAGCCCTGGGCTCCATAGGTGTTTTCATGGGCTATACCATCGTTATTGTATCCAGTATTAAAGGCATACGAGCTGGTGCTGCACGTGCAAAATACTTCCTTATCGGAAATATCTGCTACTATATCGGGGTGATCGTCTCCATTCTGCAAATCAATGGAATTCTGCATTCCACTGTTTTCGGACTCACCTCCATTGAAACCACAGAGCTCACTACGATGATACAGCTGGCCCTCTTCTCGCTCACACTCGGTTCCACTATTAATTACATGAGGGATAAACTCGACAAAAAAGAAATTGAGCAGCAAAAGCAAAAACAGGAAGCACAAAGAAAATACGCCGAACTCATCGAAGTAAAAAACCAGGAACTGGAGTACAAAGTGATTGAACGCACCCAGGAATTGCGGGAAAGTGCTCTTATCATTGAACAAAAAAACAAAGATATTACCAATAGCATTACTTACGCCCGACGCATCCAGAGGGCCCTGCTTCCTGCCAATGAAATATGGGAAGGGGCGCTCTCCAACCACTTTGTATTTTACAAACCAAAAGACATAGTAAGCGGTGATTTCTATTGGCTCAACCACTCTCCCGAACTGGGCACCTTGTTCTTTGCCGCCTGTGATTGCACAGGTCACGGCGTACCTGGCGCCATGGTGAGTGTAGTGGGTGTAAACAACCTCAACCGCTGTATCAACGAATTCAAGCTGGCCAAGCCTTCCGATATCCTCAACCGGCTAAACCTCTTGTTTGAAGAATCTTTTGAAATGGGCAGTAAGGAAAAAGGAGAAATCAATGATGGGATGGATATCGCCCTGGTGGCCCTCGATTTCCTGTCGAATGGCCATGGCAATTTCCCGAAGGCCCGACTCCAGTTTTCGGGTGCCAATAACCCTTTATGGGTAGTGCGCAAAACAAGACCGGATAGTCCTAATGTCATCGCATCAGCCATGGGCTATGAGCTTATTGAGCTAAAGCCGAACAAACAACCCATTGGCAGGTTCACCGACAGAAAACCCTTTACCAATGAGGAAATTGATCTTTACGAAAATGATTGTCTCTACTTATTTACCGATGGTTATGCCGACCAGTTTGGCGGTCCGCAAGGCAAAAAATTCAAGCAAAAACAACTCAGGGATTTCCTGCTGTCGATACAGGAATTTGAACTCGACAACCAGAAACAATTGCTTTACGACAAATTCACTGACTGGCGCGGTACTGGCGAGCAGGTAGATGATATTTGCATCATTGGTGTGAAAATTTAAAAAAAATCAAATCAAGAATGGTCCGCTAACTTCGTGCGCGGGCCCAAGCCAAGATGGGAGCCAGCGGTGGCGGGAGCGAAATTTTTCCGTCACCGACGGATAAAAAATTTCCCGACGTGCTGCGGAAGCATATCCTGGCTATTGATTTTTTGTTACTTCTTCATTAAGGAAAAAGTAAAGGACATTTGGCTTATTCAACAAATCCTCCTATATTTGCCGGCTCACAAAAAATAAATTTATAACCGGCTACGCGTAGCCAACTTTAAAACCAAGATTATGGCAACAAAAATCAGATTGCAGAGACAAGGAAAGAAGAAGAAAGCCCTCTACCAAATGGTGGTAACGGATTCAAGATCCAAAAGAGATGGTAAATTCATTGAGAAATTAGGAACTTTCAACCCAGGTGTTAACCCACCGGCTGTAGTTATTGATTTCGAAAGAGCTTTATACTGGGTAAAAACCGGAGCTGAACTCAGCGATAGCATGAGAACAGTGCTTTCTGCACAAGGCGTTTTAATGAAAAAGCACTTGGATGGAGGCGTTACTAAAGGCGCTTTGACTCAAGAGCAGGCCGATGCTAAATTTCAGGCATGGTTGACAGGAAAACAAGGAGAATTGGACAAAAAAGCCAACTCTAAGAAAGCCGCTGCTGAAGAAGCTAAAAGACAAAAACTCGCTGCTGAAAAAGCAAGCAAAGAAGCTAAAGCTGCAGCAACTGCTGCTAAATTAGCTGAAAAAGCTGCCGCTGAGGCTGCTGCTGAAGCTCCGGCTGCCGAAGCCGCTGCTCCAGAAGCTCCAGCTGCTGAATAAGAACTCAAATTCTTTCATATTAAAAGGCTGCTAAAAAGCAGCCTTTTTTATTTTCAAATATTTTTTATTTTAACCCTGTTATGAGCAAGTATTTGAAATCATTTGAGAATTCCATCGACTGGCTGCACGGACAACTCACGCCAAAGCAATTCCTCATCTTTTCAAGCATTATGGTAGCAGCAACTGCTGGCATTATCGCCGTATTGCTCAAAACCATGGTGCACTATATCCGCTCACTCATCACCTACCAGTTCCAGTACGAACACATCATTTACTTCATCTTCCCTATAGTGGGCATTTTCCTCTCCGTTTTTTTTGTAAAACGCTATTTAAAAGGAAAACTGGAGAGAGGAACCGCCACCATACTTTTTTCTATTGCGAAGAAATCCAGTTTTCTGCCAAGAAACCTGATGTACTCCAATGTAATTACCAGCGCATTCACAGTAGGGTTTGGAGGTTCTGCCGGATTGGAATCCCCTATCGTTACTACAGGTTCGGCCATCGGCTCCAATTATTCCAAAACCTATCACCTCAACTATAAAGACCGCACTTTACTTCTGGCCTGTGGTGCTGCAAGCGGTATCGCTGCCGGATTCAACACTCCTATCGCAGGTGTCCTCTTCGCATTGGAAGTATTGATTGTCGACATCAGTATATCCTCTTTCATTCCCCTTATCATTGCAGCAGCAACGGGGGGACTCATCTCAAAAATCATATTGCAGGAAGACATCTTATTCAACTTTAAACTTCAGGAACCTTTCAATTACCTTAATGTTCCTTACTACATAATCCTTGGACTGCTTACGGGACTCATTTCTTTGTACTATGCCAGGGTTTACAGCAGAATTGAAGGCGGTCTGGAAAATAAAAAAATAAATGCTTACCTGAAAGCATTGATTGTCGGCTTGGCTCTCGCCATCCTTATTCTTGTCTTCCCTCCCTTATTCGGAGAAGGTTATGAAAGCATAAAAGTACTATCGGAATTGCAACCGGTAAAACTCTTTGAGAACAGCATTTTTGCTGGATTTGTAGACAACCAATGGATCATTATTGCACTGATCATTTTAACGATGCTTATTAAAGTTATCGCTGCCGCTTTTACTGTAGGCAGTGGAGGAAATGGAGGAAACTTTGCTCCGTCACTTTTTATGGGAGCTTATCTTGGTTTTGGTTTTGCATACAGCATCAATCTTCTGGGCTTAGGCAACCTGAACATCAGCAATTTTACGCTGGTTGCGATGGCTGGCGTATTGAGCGGAGTTTTTTATGCACCACTCACAGGCATCTTCCTCATCGCTGAAATCACCGGGGGCTACGAACTCATGATTCCACTGATGATAGTGGCTGCCATCAGCTATGCCTTTGTCAATTATTTTGAGCCATATTCCATGGATTCCAAGAAGCTTGCTGCACAAGGACATCTTTTTGTTGACGACAAAGACAAAACCATTCTCGCGTCCCTCAAAACTGTAGCTGTTATTGAAACCAATTTTCAACCTATCTCCCCCGATGCAACATTGCGTGAGCTGATAGAAGTGGTGTCGCTTTCGAAAAGAAATATCTTTCCCGTAGTAGACAATGAAATACTGGTCGGAATAATTCTTCTCGACGATATCCGGGAGGTGATGTTCAAACATGAACTGTACGATAAAGTACTCGTACGCCAGCTGAAAAGAAATCCCCCCGACACCATCAATGCCGATGAAGATGTGCAAAGTGTAATGCGCAAATTTGATGCAACTAATGCATGGAACCTGCCTGTGATTAGTGATGGAAAATATGTAGGCTTTGTATCGAAATCAAGCTTATTGATTAAGTACAGGGATAAGTTGATGAAGTCGTAAAATTCGTTTCGTGAATCTTTATCGGACATGTTTTCCCTCTCGGAGAAGAGGGGCGCAAAGGATTGCTTCAAATTTTTCGGTACGAAAATTTCTCGCATGACGAACTCACGAAGCATCCATCAGAGAATGAACTGGTAACTTCCTGCATGGGCCAGCGACGGCGGGAGTGATTTTTTTCCGTCACCGACGGATAAAAGATTTCGCGACGTGCAGTGGAAGCATATCCTGACCATTGATTTTTTGTTACTTTTTCATCAAGGAAAAAGCAAGAAACAAAACCGTGTACTATACACAACAGTTGTTGTTTTTCAAAAAAGGCTGAAAAAAAATCAAACGCTACTACATAAGTATCTACCTAAATCCCTGACAATCGAAACAGGCGCAAGTGCAAAAAGGCGGACAAACATCGCTGTGTGATTCGCTCTCCAGATGCTGCGCCGTTTCAGTGCATTGCTCATCACTATACGAAATCATAGCGAGGGAGAAAAGGTAAACACACAATATGGCGCAAGCAATTTTATTGGATCTAAATAAGGAATTAATGAATGGATAGCAATCATTTATCCCGGAACGAAATAATAACAACAATTTTCCATATAATAATTTTTTTAAACGTTTTTATTTTTTACATTCGTTGTGCTTGACTTGAGAAAACCGCTCCACTTTTTTTAATTCGTAATCCGCATTCCCATGAATAAATATTTTCGTTTTTCATTACTGGCATTGCTATTCCCTTTTGCTGCCAATGCACAAACCTGTGAACATTGTGGTATCGGCGATGTTGCTCCTGATGCCAAACTGGAAGTGAAAGCCTGCGGCACCGGTACCGGCAAAGCATTCCATATCACCGATAGCTTAAATGCTAACCTTGTCGCTGTACTCGACAATGGCAAAGTAGGAATAGGTACTGCCTCCCCGGGAGCAACACTGGATGTAAGAGAATGATCAATAAGTTTTATCCGATTTAATATGTTGAATGAGCTAACATGTATTTTCGATATGTTGAAAATATAAAAGAATTTCAACATATTATTAGGATATGTTGAATGAGTTAACATATATTTGTGATATGTTGAAAAAAGAAAGAAATTTCAACATATTTAAAATTTAAAAAAATGGCATATAAAGCAAATGTACCATACAATGACTTACCCTTGCTTCCTCCAAGGCTAAAGCTAACTCCAAAGGTTTATAATAAAACAGTGTCGGCGAATAAAGCCTTAGCCGAGCTAAAAGGATTGGCAGGATTAATTCCAAATCAAGCGATTATATTGAATAGTTTGATTTTAAAAGAAGCCAAAGATAGTTCTGAAATAGAAAACATAGTAACCACTCAAGATGAGTTATATAAAGCATTTTCACAAGAATCCACTTCTGTTGATCCGGCTGTAAAAGAAGTATTGAATTATCGTGAAGCGCTTTGGACGGGATTTGAAGCTATAAAGAAAAGACAAATTATTACGGTTAAGGAAATAATTAAAATACAAGAACATTTAATCGGCAATAATGCAGGTGTGCGTCAGCAACCCGGAACAGCTCTGAAGAATGCAAAGACAGGTGAAGTGATATACACTCCTCCTGTAGGAAAGAAAGTAATTGAAGAAAAACTGAAAAATCTGGAGGAGTATATCAACACGGATATGGATGAAGTTGATGCTTTGATTAGAATGGCTCTCCTTCATTACCAGTTTGAATCGATTCACCCCTTCTATGATGGTAATGGAAGGACAGGAAGAATATTGAATGTGCTTTATTTGATTCATCAAGGATTACTTGAATTACCTATCCTTTATATGAGTTCATATATCATCAAGCATAAGAAATTTTACTACGAAGGCCTAGATAGAGTGCGTACAAAAAATGATTGGGAAAATTGGATTATTTACATGCTTGATGCAGTTGAGCAAACATCGAAGGATACAATAGTGTTGATTAAAGCAATAAAAAATTTGCTTGATGATACTGTTGAAAAAGTAAAGAAGCAATATCCAAAAATCTATTCTAAGGAACTTGTAGAAGCTTTATTTAATCAGCCTTATTGCAGGATTTCTATTCTTGAGGAAAAGTTAGGTGTGTCAAGATTTACGGCAAGTAAATACTTGAAAGATCTAGAGGAATTCGGATTGCTAAAAGGAGAAAAAATTGGACGTGAAATTCTTTATGTCAATAAAGCTCTCTTTGAATTATTGAAGAAGCACGCGTAATCAAACGTTTTTAAAGAGATGAAAATTAAAGACTTGAAATGAAAAATTTCAAGTCTTTTTTTGTTAGAAAAATTTCTAAAAAATCAATCATTTTATTATTTTTGAGATGTGATCAAAAGTTCTCGAAATACCTGTGAAATCACTGAAAGTAGTTTGTTTTCAGAACGGATAAGAGATCACATCTACACCATCCATGGCTGGCTGAAAGCAATCAACCATCCAAGCCTCACCGCAACTGACGACCCGTCACATGATAGCCAGTCCGGCTCGGACTTCGGTAAAGATGTTTTTGGAATGGCGCTGGGTTATTAGATAGTGCGTCAAAAAAGTTGTTATTTGAAAATAAGCTCTAAAAACATTGATAATATTGAGAACCAGAAATAGTTGATTTTAAAACAAGACAAAGTATCAGGTCAAGAAAATCAAAAAACGTTCATTAAAAGCTTGGAAAAAGAGTAAGTTCGTCCTAAGTGTATCAAAAAAGTTGGTGCTATGGGAAAGGCTTGTAAATTCTGTAATTCAGCATGCGTTCGTTATGGAAAAGATCAACTAGGCTGCCAGCGTTATCGCTGTAAAACTTGTTTTAAAATCCAGAAAACGGAATACAAGTATAATGCTTGTGCGATTGACATAGAAAGAGGAATCATAAAAGGAATTCGTAACGGATTAGGAATGCGGGGCTTGTCGGACATGCTGGAAGTAAGTGTGAACACATTGAAGAAAAGAATATTGCTGATGTCAAAAACGCTGAATGCAGGAATAATACCGATGAGAAAAACTTATCAGGTTGACGAACTGAAAACCTACATTGGTAAAAAGAAGAATGAGTACTGGGTAGCCTATGCTTATTGTGAAGAAACGAAATCTGTAATCGACATAACAGTAGGAAAGCGGGCAAATAAAACGCTCAAAAAACTAATCGATACTTTGCTTTTATCGGAAGCAAAGAAAATAAAGACAGATAAGTTGATGAATTATAAAGGATTGATTCCACAACATCTTCCTGTAGTAAAGAATTTCGGAATCAATCACATTGAAAGAAAAAATTTAACGCTTCGCACGTACATTGGTTATAGTACTCATTTTTTTTGTAGCGACGAAGTTTCCAGAGCGATTCTGAAAGTTTGAAATCACTTTCGCTCATCTGAGTAAGATGTGCTAGTGTTTGGTACACTGTTGAGATACGATCCATCGCAAAAGGATTAGTGTTGACAATATGTTTTAGTAGCAAATACTAGAAAAAAAAATCTAAAAACAAAGGCGTCTTATACAGACAAAATGTGATCAGTGCTTCACTATGAACTGCTTGCTTTGGCATTTCGTATCAGCATTACATATCATCAAAGTGTATTGTCCCTCTGCAAAAGACGTGGCAGGTAACTTGAAAACATTTTCGCCTTTTGCAGCAGCAATCATAGCAACATAGACTTCCTTGCCCTGGGCGTCAACTATTTTTATGTAGCACGATCCTGATGCTTCAGTGGTGAAACTAACCGTAAGGTCAGTTGAAACAGGATTAGGATATAAATCAATTATACGAAATGCATCTTCAGAATTATTGATGGCAATTGTTTTAAAACTTTCACTTTTGCCATCGGAATCATACTGTACCAATTTATAATAACTAAAGCCTGCAGGCGCCGCAGAATCCTCAAAACGGTAAGAAATAAAATCCGTACTGTTCCCAGCCGAACTTAACCTGCCAATGCTTTCAAAATGAATATCATCGGAAGAACGAAGTATTTCGAAATAATCGCTATTGATTTCACTGGCTGTAATCCAATGCAGTACCGATGAATGCTGCTCCCGCTCTCCATAAAATGAAACAAGTTTAACCGGTAAAGTTCCGGTTGGAACTATTTCGCCATCACTTAACTGACAAGCTGTATAAGGCAATCCACTTATGGGGTGAGTAAAGAAAATTTGCGCCAGCTTTGTTCCTGAAAGTTCGGCACTTGAGCCTGTGTAGATTTTTCCCGAAGTGCCCGAGGTACAGTTCCAGCTTCCCTGCCAACCGGTGATCCGAAGTAATGTTCCTCCGGTCCATGTAGTACCATTGCTTGCAGCAAAATTCAAGTTATGGCTACCAGTTCCTAAAGCGATAATACTGTTGGCATTTAACTTTAGAGTTCCAACGGTTTCGCTATATCCGGCACCTGATCCTGTGGAAAAAGTACCCCCATTCATCACCACATTACTGGAATTGGAGATCACTCCAGAGGCCCCTAATAGCAGTGTTCCCGCAGTAATTGTCGTCGTTCCAGTGTAAGTATTTGAGCCACTAATGGTGAATGTCCCTGAGCCACTTTTCGTTAAGGATAGGGTTCCACTGGTATTTTTAATAACACCTGAAAACGTAGTAGACGTATTATTTCCTCCGGTGGTAAGAGTCGGTGTGCCACCTCCTGCTGCATTATCTACAGTTCCTGAACCGGCTAACGAACCAATAGCTTCACTGTAAGTATTCATATCCATGGTTCCGTTGGCGGTTACAGCACTTGCATCGGGAATTACGCCTGCCGCTCCCAGTTGTAAAGTACCTGCGTTAATGGTTGTTGTACCTCCGTACGTATTTGCACCAGAAATTGTCCAGGTTCCTGTCCCCGATTTAGCTAATGAAGTTGTTCCCGATCCATCGGGAATGATTCCCGAAATCACACCAGCTCCAGCCGTAGATCCTTGAAGGGTTAATGTTTTTGAACCTACACCTGTAGCAGTTAAATCACTGGAAAAAGTAAGGGTTCCCGTTCCTGATTGGTCGATAGTTGCTCCGCCGGTTGTTCCAGCTAAATCGATCACTCGATCCGTGCTGTTTGTGGTTCCTGTGTATTCAAGTATTGCTGTGTTTGTGGTGGATCCTATCGGAATGGTACCATCCGATGCATTGGCGGGGTTCCCGATCGCACTAGCCCCGGCATTTACGTTCTTAATCGTATTTATACTTAAAGTACCTTTTTGAATATACGTAGGACCTGTATACGTATTTAGTCCACTAAGCACTTGCTTACCTGATCCTTGCTGACCACGTAGCTTAAAGGTTCCCGGTCCTGATATTACTCCTGAAAAATCACTTCCTGTGCCGGTTGATGGTAAATCTATTTCAAATCCATCGCCGGCTGTAGAAGTCCCAAAGTTGGTTACATTTCCGGAGCCGGCAATATAACCAATAGCATCTTTTTGGCTATTCATATTCCAAGTTCCGTTAACTGTAATTACCGCTGTATTTACAATGATATTACCTCCGTTGTTATTATACATTGTAGCTCCTGCGTCGATGGTCCATGTAGTCGCTTTGTAATTATCACTGCTTGGAGCACCTAGATTTAATGTGCCTGCACTCACTGTCACAGAGCCCGTCCAATGAGCACCGGACGTAGTTCCTAATTGCAACGTTCCTGCTCCTGCCTTAATCAATCCACTTGTTCCGCTTATAATGCCTCCAAATGTAAGAGTTGATGCGCTTACAGTAGCTGTACGTGTAGATGCTCCCATATCTACAGCTCCTGTACCGAGATTTAAGGCATTAGAACCTGTAAAAGTAAAATTGCCGCTCCAGGTAATGACATTATTAGAGGAATTAGTAATGCTGCCTCCAGACGTATTGTTAATCGTTCCTCCTGAAATCGTGAAAGTTCCTGTTCCCAATGCTGTTGCATTATTTATATTCAATGTTCCCGCACTTAGGGTAATTCCACCTGAGAAGGTGTTTGCAGCAGACAAAGTAAGTGTGCCAGCACCAGAAGTGGTCATGCTTCCGGTACCACTGACAATTCCACTTAAAGTAGCTGTTCCAGCTGAAGAAACAGTTATTGCAAATCCGCCATTTGCAACGGTTCCGCTTATAGCAAGTGTTCCACCTGAAGTAGTTGTTATGGTGGGTGCAGAAGTGCTAAAAATAATATTGTTGCCAATCGTCATCGTCAAGCTTGTATTATTTGCTGTTATGGCCGAAGCTCCGCCTGTGATTGTAACTGAATTTCCCGACAAAGTAAATGCGCTTGCAGTGGCAGCAAAAGTAATAGATGCAAAATTTGTGGCCGCAGCAAAATCATTGCTGGGAGATGTTCTTGTAGAGCCATCAAAAATTAATGCATCTCCAGCAACAGGTGCCACATCTAAGTCCCAATTGGCTGCAGTACTCCAATTATTATCTGCTCCGCCGCCATCCCAGGTTTTTGTTGCACCATACAGCGCATTTGAAACAAGCAAGCAGATCAAAGTGAATATAGGAGCGCTAATTAATCTTGAAAAGACCGTATTGAAGAAATATCTATTGCATGAATGACAATATGAGCGATTACCTGCGTAAATCTCTTGTTTCATATTTCTTTCAAAATTGTGCTGTGCGGAAGTTGAAATTATTTGCAAATCAGATACAAAGGTATATAAAAAACAAAGCAAAATCATTGGTACTAGCGCATACTTAAAGGAAAGGCATTTGAAATATTAACCCATTAACCCTTGCTAACTGAGAAGGAAATAGCCATAAAATCGCTCCCCTTGGCCAATGTTCTTCACTTCTTTTTTGGGTTGAAAAAGTTAATTTTTTCAAGACTATTTTTCACAAAAAAGAATTAAAAACCTGTATTAGAATCCCTGTATTCATCTTGATTTATTTGTGTCATGAATTTTATAATTCAATAACAACCAACATATTGATGTGTTTTCCGATTTTGATTTATTGTTTAAAGTTACTTCCAATTTATCATTGTGTATTTTATAGGCTTCCAACAGCTTTAGATTTCTGTTGTCATCACCAAAGTAAATTCTCTTGACATCTGCTGCATCAACTATATCTTCTGTTATAGCAAGGTGAGCATAAGCCTCATTGAGCTTTTGTTTGATATTATCCAGTTGTTGGTTAAGATTTAAGGTAGTTTTATCCCTACCCTCAACCTTCTGAGCAATGCTGTTCCATCTATCATCATGAACATTTAAACCAGTAGCAAAATGGTATAGTATACCTCGGAGGTAACAAATAGGTCACTTTAGGATAGGTGGAGGAACAAGAAAGCCCCTGATAATCAGAGGCTTAATCTTTAAAAAGTTGCGGGGGCTGGACTCGAACCAACGACCTTCGGGTTATGAGCCCGACGAGCTACCAACTGCTCCACCCCGCGATATGGGTGCAAACATACATAAATTAATAGGAATGACAATAGGATTGAGAAAATAATTAACCAACAAAGGGAATCAGCGCCAGACTTGAGAGTGAGTTTTGAGCGCGGGCCGCTAACTTCGGGCGGTGGAAGCATTGGCCCTTGAATTTTTTGGATACTTTTTATTTCACGACAAAAAGCATCGAAAGTCTACAACCACTTCTTCCTCTTAAAATAAATCACCAACACAATCACCAAAGCAAGAGTAATCGCCCAAAACATGTGATAACCATAATACCAGTGAATTTCCGGGAAGTGATCGAAGTTCATCCCATAAATCCCGGCGAGAAAGGTCAGTGGAATAAAAATCGCCGATATCACCGTGAGTGTTTTCATCGTGTCGTTCATCTTGTGACTCTGGTAAGAGAAAAACAGGTTGGCACCACTTTCCAGCTTACGGATATTGAAATCGAGTTCTTCAATGAGCTGTATGCTCTGGTCTTTTAAATCGGCGAAATACTTGCCCGATTTAGGTTTGATAAAGCCTGCAACACCTTTCTCTATAAGGTTCATCGCTTCCTTTAAAGGCTGCAGGGAGCGCTTCATTTCCTGCAAAGTTTCCTTGAGGGCTTCCATCGTGAAGAGCGACGCAGGATCAGATTTTTCAATATTATCGAGCTTCATCAGATCATTGATGCTGATTTCCAGCTTGTCGATAGCGAAGAAATAGTCTTCCAGGATAGCCTCAAGCAAAGCATATTGCAGGAAGTCTGAACCGCGCTCCCTCACCGTTCCCTTTGCGCGGAGGATCTTTCGAATCTGCTGGAAGTGGTTGCCCGGTTTTTCCTGAAAGGACAGCACAAAGCCCTTACCAAGCAGGAAACTGATTTGTATCAGCTCCACTTTATTGCCCTCTATGCTCTGCACGGCTTTCACGGTGAAGAAAATATAATCATCGAAATGCTGCAGCTTCGGACGTGATGTAGTATCAAGCAAATCCTGTATGACCAGGTAATGCACATTGAGTTTTGTCGCCAGCTCCTTAATGAGTTCCACATCGTGCAAACCATACAGGTTGAGCCAGTACACATATTTTTCGTCGCTGAACTTCTGTAACTGCTCTATCTTAAAATCCTTGTTTTCCAGAAGTTCCTCTTTATTGTACGAAAACAATTGCATGCTTGCCTTATCGCAATATTGCTTACCAATGAACTCTACGGAGTTGAGGTCGTGCAGACTCAGATCTTCTACTTTTTCCAAGAAACAGATTTTAAATTATGACTCTAAAATAATATCTTAAAGAGCAAGATTTACAAGCACTTGAAAATATTTTATTTAGCACGATAACTTTTTAACCCAATAACATGTATACTGGTACCTGTATAAAAAAGCCTTAACCATATGGAAGTAAAACGCACCTTTGATATTTTAGACTACTGCCTTCAGGAACGTCCGCTGGACGTGGCCTTGGCTTACAAGGTTCAGGGCAGCTGGAAAACGTACGACACCCAGACTTACAAACATATTTCTACTAACCTCAGCCATGGCTTTCTGAAGCTCGGACTCAAACGCGAGGATAAAGTAGCCATCATCAGCTCAAACAACAGGCCCGAATGGAACTTCATCGACATGGGCCTTTCCATGATAGGCATAACCAGTGTGCCGATGTATCCTACCATCAGCGAAGAGGATTTCAGATATATCTTTAATGACTCAGAAGTACAATATGTTTTTGTTTCTGATAAAGAATTGTACGATAAGGTAAAACGCGTACAGCCGTCGGTACCCACAATGAAAGATGTTTACACCTTCAACGACGTACCGGGGGCCAAAAACTGGAAGGAAGTGGAAAAACTCGGGAAAGACAATCCCGATCCCGAAAAGCTGGATGCGTGCAAAAAAGCTGTACAACCCGACGATTTGCTTACCCTGATCTACACATCAGGAACCACAGGAACACCTAAAGGAGTAATGCTGACCCACACCAACCTCGTGAGCAATTTTGTTACCGGTTCAAAGCTTACTCCTTTCAGCTACCACGACAGGGCTCTGAGCTTCCTGCCGTTGTGCCACGTTTTTGAAAGAATGCTGATTTACCTCTACCAATATCAGGGCCTCTCTCTTTACTATGCCGAGAGCCTTGATACCATTGGCGACAATATACGCGAAATAAAGCCTCACACTTTCACAGCTGTGCCGCGTCTCATTGAAAAAGTATACGATAAAATCATCGCAGGTGGAAATGTAAAAACCGGGATACAGAAATTGATCTTCCTGTGGGCGGTCAAAGTAGCCACTGAATACGATTTTGATAAAGGACTCTGGTACCGCTTCAAACATTTTATTGCCGACAAGCTGGTATACAGTAAAATACGAGCCAATCTTGGTGGCTACCTCAAATGTATTGTGTCGGGAAGTGCTGCGCTGCAACCGCGCTTGCAACGCTTCTTCTGGGCTGCAAAAATTCCCATTCTGGAAGGCTACGGCTTAACAGAAACCTCACCGGTAATTGCCGTGAACCTTTTGGGCGAAGGCAAAACCAAGTTTGGAACTGTAGGCGAAGTAATCACTGACGTAGTAGTAAAAATTGCTGAAGACGGCGAAATTCTGGTTAAGGGTCCGAACGTAATGAAAGGCTACTACAAACGCGCAGATTTAACTGCCGAAGCCATTGATAAAGATGGATGGTTCCATACTGGCGACATTGGTACCTTCGACGGGAAAATGCTAAAAATCACTGATCGCAAGAAGGAGATGTTCAAAACCTCCGGCGGCAAGTATATCAGTCCGCAACCCATTGAAAATTCCTTCAAGGAATCGCCATACATCGAACAAATCATGGTCATTGGTGAAAATCAGAAACACGCTTCAGCCTATATCGTACCGACCTTTGCGGAAGTGAAAAAACACATGGAAGCACAGGGTATGAAGTTCGGTTCCAACAAGGAATTGATCGCAAACAAGGAGGTGATTAAACTCATCCAGGAGGAAATAAACAAATACAACCAGAATTTGGGCAAGGTAGAACAGATAAAACGCTTTGAACTCATCGATCACGAGTGGACGGTGGATGGTGGTGAACTCACCCCTACCCTCAAGCCGAAACGCAAGATCATCATGGAGAAGCACAAGGATCTGTTCACCAAAATTTACGGGGCAAACTAATTATCAACAATACATTAGGCAAAAAAACATTCAATAGAGAATGTGTTGCCTGAAATTCTTCTTATTTTTAAAACGTAATTCAATCAATCAGATGGAAAGACACATTAGGAAAGCAGCTGTTTTAGGGTCAGGGGTTATGGGTTCACGAATCGCATGCCACTTTGCAAACGTAGGTATTCAGGTCTTACTTCTGGACATTGCACCAAAGGAGCTGAACGATGCTGAAAAAGCAGCCGGCCTAGCTCTCGATAACAAAAAAGTAAAAAACAGGATAGTGAACGATGCGCTGCAAACAGCTATCAAATCCAATCCTTCCCCCTTGTACAAAAAATCAGATGCACGATTGATCTCCACAGGGAGCTTCGATGATGACATGAAGCTCATCGCCGATTGCGACTGGATCATAGAGGCTGTTGTAGAAAACATCAACATCAAGAAAATTGTTTTCGAGCAGGTGGAGAAATTCCGCAAGCCGGGAACTTTAATTACTTCCAATACTTCAGGGATTCCTATCGAGATGATGCTTGATGGCCGCTCTGATGATTTCAAGAAAAATTTCTGCGGAACGCACTTCTTCAATCCGCCCAGATACTTAAAGCTTTTAGAAGTTATTCCTTCTACCAAAACCGATCCTGAAGTAACGAAGTTCTTCATGGAATACGGCGACCTGATCCTGGGTAAAACCACCGTACTGTGTAAGGATACTCCGGCTTTCATCGCTAACCGTATCGGGGTTTTCTCCATCATGAGCCTCTTTCACACTGTGGAAGCAATGGACCTCACGATAGATGAGGTAGACAAACTCACTGGGCCGGCACTGGGCCGTCCGAAATCAGCCACCTTCCGTACCTGCGACGTTGTAGGCCTGGATACTCTTGTGAAAGTAGCACAAGGCGTTCAGCAAAACTGTCCGAACGACGAAGCCAACAAAGTATTCACCATTCCAGGCTACATCAGCAAAATGGTGGAAAAAGGCTGGTTGGGCTCTAAAACAAAACAAGGATTTTACAAGCAAGATAAAAGCTCAGGCAAAAAGGAGATTTTCTCCCTCAACCTGAAAACTCTGGAATATGAACCAGGCAAGAAAAAGGTAAACTTCGCTACGCTGGAAATGGCCAAGAACGAAGACAACCTGAAAAAGAGAATCAAGATTTTAGCTTCAGGCACCGACAAAGCCGGAGATTTTTACCGCAAGACTTTTGCTGAACTTTTCGTTTACGTATCCAACCGAATTCCTGAAATTTCCGATGAACTCTACAAGATAGATGCTGCAATGAAAGCCGGCTTCGGCTGGGAACTGGGTCCCTTTGAACTGTGGGATGCCGTTGGCGTGAAGGAATCTGTAGCCATGATGAACAAGGCAGGTGCTCAACCAGCTGCGTGGATCAGCAAAATGGTGGAAAGCGGCAAAGATGCTTTCTATGTCATTGAAAACGGAACTAAGAAATATTATGATGTTGCTTCTGGTTCTTACAAAGCCATTCCGGGAGCGGAAAACTTCATCATTCTGGATAACATCAGAAACACCAAAACCGTTTGGAAAAACTCCGGCGCTACCATTTTTGATATGGGCGACGGCGTTCTGTGCTGTGAGTTCCACAGCAAGATGAACACCATGGGTGGTGATGTGATTCAGGGCATCAACAAGGCTATTGATATTGCTGAAAATGAAGGATGGAAAGGCCTCGTGATCGGTAACCAGGGCGCCAACTTCTCGGCGGGTGCCAACCTCGGTATGCTGTTTATGTACGCTGCCGACCAGGAATGGGATGAAGTGGATTTCGCTATCCGCATCTTCCAGAAAACTATGATGCGCGTAAGATATTCATCTATCCCGGTTGTAGTGGCGCACCACCAGCTCGCATTGGGCGGCGGTTGTGAAATTGCATTACATGCCGACCAGATTCAGGCTTATGCCGAGACTTACGTAGGCTTGGTGGAAGTGGGTGCAGGACTCATCCCGGGCGGTGGCGGAACCAAGGAATTCGCCCTGCGCATGTCGGATGCTACCTTTGAAGGCGATATCGAATTGCCTGCCCTTAAAAATGCTTTCCTTACTATAGGTATGGCTAAAGTGGCCTCCTCAGCACACGAAGCTTTTGATTTAGGATATTATATGAAAGGCCGCGACCGCGTGACCCTTAACCAGGACAGGCTCCTTACCGATGCCAAAGAATCGGTATTGCGCCTTGCCCACCAGGGCTATACCCAACCTGCTATGCGCAAGAACATCCGCGTGCTGGGAAGGGAGGGCTTAGGTATGGTTTACGCCGGTGCCAACACCATGTATTCGGGGGGATACATTTCTGAACACGACAAACTCATCTCTGAAAAGCTGGGTTATGTAATGTGCGGTGGCGATCTATCAGCAAAAACTGAAGTATCTGAACAATATCTTCTTGATCTCGAACGAGAGGCTTTCCTCTCCCTCTGTGGTACTAAGAAGACATTGGAAAGAATCCAAAGTATATTAACTACAGGTAAACCTTTAAGAAACTAAAGACCGTGAAACTAAAGTACGTCCTCATTTTACTATTATTTGCTTTTGCTCCTGCAACCTCCTTATTCGCTCAAGGTGATCAGGAAATGATTGAAGAAAAGCCGGCCAATGCGCCAAGCTCCGACAGAGACCACCGAAATAAAAAGGATCTCGCCGGAAAAAAATGGGGACTATGGAAGTTCTATTCGGTAGATAAGGTATTGATCCTTGAAATTGAGTACAACGACGGTCAGCGCCACGGCAAGTATGCCCGCTACAATGCACAAACCGGAAAACCACTTGAAGTCATGAACTACTTCTACGGCGTGCGCGACGGGACTTACCAGAAATACTATCCATCAGGAGAAATAAGGGTTGAAGGTGAATATGAAAACGGATTGAAGAAGGGAACTTGGACCTATTATTATAAAGGAACCGGTACCACAAAAGCTGTTGGTGAATTCGTAAAAGGACTGAAAGAAGGGGAATGGAAATATTACGACAAAAAAGAAAACCTTATTAAGACAGAAGTGTATAAGAACGGCAAGCTTCCTGAGAAACCGAAGGAAGAAAAGAAAGACGATAAAACAAAAAAGAAATAGTTTATGGAGGTTTATATTGTAGCCGGATACCGTTCAGCAGTAGCAAAATCAAAGAAAGGAGCTTTTCGTTTTTTACGTGCCGATGACCTCGGTGCGCAGGTTTTGCAGCACTTGGTTAAATCAATTCCAAATTTCGACCAGGAACTGATTGACGATGTGATATGCGGTAACGCTACACCTGAGGCAGAACAAGGCCTCAACCTCGCCCGAATGATTTCCCTTATTGGTCTTAATACCGTGAAAGTTCCGGGAATGACCATCAACCGATATTGCTCTTCAGGTCTCGAAGCCATAGCTATCGGGCACGCTAAAATCAAAGCCGGTATGGCCAGCTGTATCGTTGCCGGAGGCGTGGAAACCATGACACCGATTCCATTCGGCGGATGGAAAATCATCCCTAATTATGAAGTAGCCAAAAACAATCCGGATTGGTACTGGGGCATGGGCCTCACTGCCGAGCAGGTAGCGAAAGACTACGGTGTTAGTCGTGAAGATCAGGATTTATTTTCACTGAACTCCCACCTCAAGGCTGTAAAAGCTATCAAGGAAGGGAAATTCAAAGACGATATCGCTCCGATCAAATTGCAGGAAATTTATTTAGATAAAAACGAAAAAAGACAAACCCGTGAATTCATTGTGGATACCGATGAGGGTCCGCGTGAAGATACTACCATGGAAAAACTAGCGAAACTGAAACCGGTATTTTCAGCCACTGGATCAGTAACAGCGGGTAACTCTTCACAAACCTCCGATGGTGGCGCTTTCGTAATGCTTATGTCGGAAAAAATGGTGAAGGAACTCAACATCGAACCTATCGCAAGAATGGTGAGTTATTCAGTTGCAGCGCTGGAACCACGCATCATGGGCGTTGGTCCGATTTACGCCATTCCACAAGCCCTCAAACAAGCCAAACTCAAATTAAAAGATATTGGTACGCTGGAATTGAACGAAGCTTTCGCTTCACAATCACTGGCTATCGTTCGCGAACTGGGCATTGATCCAGCTATTGTCAATCCTAATGGTGGAGCCATTTCCCTTGGTCACCCGCTGGGCTGTACAGGTGGAAAATTATCTGTGCAGCTGTTCAACGAAATGCGAAGAAAAAAACAGAAATACGGCATGGTGTCCATGTGCGTAGGTACCGGTCAGGGTGCCGCGGGTATTTTTGAGTTACTCAAATAAGAACCATAATTAAATCCAACACATATGTCAGCAGAAACCACGAGCAAAAAAGCGCTTAAGGGCGGGGAGTTTTTAATTGCCGAAACCAGCTATCAAAATGTTTTCACTCCTGAAGAATGGAATGAAGAACAAACGATGATGGCCCAGACCTGTAAAGATTTTCTGGCTGCGGAAGTACTTCCAATCTTAGATAGAATTGATAAGCAGGAAGAAGGCTTGATGCCTTCTCTATTGGATAAGGCAGGAGGATTGGGTATGCTTGGTGTTTCCATTCCCGAAGTATATGGCGGCTTTGGCGCTAACTTCAACACTTCGTTGCTGATCAACGAAGCAACGGGTGGCGGACACTCCTTTGCTGTTGCCCTCGCTGCACACACAGGTATCGGTACTTTACCGATTATGTACTACGGTAACAAAGCACAAAAAGAAAAATATCTTCCGAAATTATCTACAGGTGAATTGAAAGCCTGCTACTGTTTGACTGAGCCGGGATCGGGATCGGATGCCAACTCGGGAAAAACACAAGCTATTCCTTCTGCTGACGGAAAGCACTATGTAATTAATGGTCAGAAAATGTGGATCACCAACGGTGGATTCGCTGATATTTTTGTGGTATTTGCCAAAATTGAAAACGACGAGACGCTCTCTGCTTTCATTGTAGAGAAAGGATTTGGCGGAATTACCCTCAACCCTGAAGAACACAAAATGGGGATCAAAGGTTCTTCTACCCGCCAGGTGTTCTTCAACGATTGTAAAGTTCCGGCTGAAAACCTTTTGGGGGAAAGACAAGGCGGATTCAAAATTGCCTTGAACATCCTCAACATCGGTCGTATCAAGCTTGCCGGTGCTACACTGGGTGCTGCTAAAAAGGTAACCGGACAAGGTGTTGTTTACGCCAACGAAAGAAATCAATTCGGCAGAGCCATTGCGAAATATGGCGCTATCAAACATAAAATCGGTGAACAGGCCATTAAGGTATTTGCTTTGGAAACTGCATTGTACCGTTGCGGACAAGCGATTGACGACTGGACCAACAAACTCCTTGCTGAAGGTGTTGCTGAGGAACAGGCCAAACTGAAAGGTGTTGAGCAATTTGCCATCGAAGCAGCTTTACTGAAAGTATTTGGTTCGGAAACCCTGGATTTCGTGGTGGATGAAGGTGTGCAGATTTATGGTGGAATGGGCTTCTCGGCCGACGCTCCTATGGATCGCTCTTACAGAGACTCCCGTATCAACCGTATCTTTGAGGGAACCAATGAAATCAACCGTATGCTGATGGTGGACATGATGTTGAGAAGAGCCATGAAAGGCGAACTCGATTTAATGACTCCTGCCATGGCTGTTGCCAAGGAATTAATGTCGGTTCCTGATTTCGGAGATGATGATACCGCATTATTTGCCGCCGAGAAAAAACAATTGAAAAACTTCAAGAAAGCTACGTTGATGACTGCAGGTTCTGCCGTACAGAAACTGATGCAAACCCTGAGCAAGGAACAGGAAATCATCATGAACCTGGCCGATATGATGATTGATATCTACGTTGCTGAATCCATGATGCTGCGTGTTGAGAAAATGGTAGCTGCGAAAGGCGAAGCGGCTTGCGAAGTGTACATCGCAGCGATGAAAACTTTCTTCTTCGACGCTGCTGACAGAATCAACGTTGCCGGTAAAAATGCCATCTGCTCTTTCGCCGAAGGTGATGAAGCCAGAATGCTGTTCATGGGCTTGAAGCGCTTTACTAAAGTAGATCCTATCAACACCAAGGAAAGCAGAAGAAAAGTCGCTCAGAAATTGATTGACGAGAATAAATATTGTTTGTAATAACAAACTAACACAGTAAAAAAGGCGCAAGTGATTGCGCCTTTTTTATGCACAAAAACATTCATAAATGAAATCAATAAAATGGAATAGAACGCACTACGAAGATCTGGGAGAACAGGATGCTAAAGGACTTTATGAATATGCTTATACATACAATATTTATTCTTTTGTATTACCTGACGGAATGATAATGGAATTCAGGAATTACGATGATAGCCCAAACAAATTTTCACTACTCAGGATCTTTGACGGATCTGAAAAAGAACTCCCGATCACTCATGAATTTATTTATGCAACTAAATCCCTAGCTTCTATCATTAACTTTCTTATCGAAGCTCATAACGCTAAAAAGATTGACTATTTTGATTCAATGTATATCGAAATCAACTTAAATCAGATTAGCATAGGTTTACCCAACTCTTATGAATTTATTGAACAAGCTAAAAAGTCCTGACCAAAATCATCTTCCCTCCTCCCCTTTTTCTCCTTATCTTCGCGGAAATATTAATCCCTGACACTATGTTACTGCAAAACAGAGTTAACAAAAAGGAGCTTAAAAAACGCATACAGGAAGAAACCATCAAAAGGATCACTGTTTCGTTTTACCGCTACGTCATTATCAACAATCCTGATGAATTAAGAGATCAATTGTTTGCACAATGGATGAAACTGAATGTCCTCGGTCGTATCTATGTGGCTCACGAAGGCATCAACGCGCAGATGAGTGTGCCAGAAGAAAACTGGCAAGCATTCCAGGAACAATTGTACAGTGATGTTCGCTTCAACAATGTTCCCTTTAAAATAGCTGTGGAAGACGATGGAAAATCCTTCTACAAACTCACCATCAAAGTGCGCAAAAAAATTGTAGCTGATGGATTGGATGACAATGCCTTTGACGTAACTAATGTGGGCAAGCATTTAACTGCACGTGAATTCAACGAAGCAATGGAGGACCCCAATACCATTGTTGTTGACATGCGCAATCACTACGAAACCGAAGTTGGAAAATTCATTGGAGCACTCACTCCCGATGCCGATACTTTCCGCGAGGAATTGCCTATGGTTCTTGAGGAACTCAAAGACAAAAAAGACAAGAAACTTTTGATGTACTGTACAGGAGGTGTACGCTGTGAAAAAGCCAGTGCTTATTTCAAGCACCACGGCTTTACCGATGTGAGCCAATTGCACGGAGGCATTATTGATTACGTGCGGCAAATCAAAGCAGAAAATTTACCATCCAAATTCATTGGCAAAAATTTCGTGTTTGACGAACGTGTGGGTGAACGCATCACCAACGACATCATTGCGCAATGTCACCAATGCGGCGCGCCTTGCGATACGCATATAAACTGTGCCAACGATGATTGTCATTTGCTTTTCATTCAATGCGACAGCTGCAAAGAAAAAATGAAAGGCTGCTGCACTCCCGAGTGCATGCACATCGCCTCACTTCCAGTTGAAGAACAAAAAGCGCTGCGAAGAGGTGAGAAAAAAGAAGATTCCCATTCTGTATACAAAAGCAGATTGCGACCGAATTTAAGAGATGTATTGAAGAACAGAGAGGATCTATAATGATTAGCCACTTCCCGAAAAGGGAGGTGGTAAAAATTATTATTTCGCGTTATTCAACTGTTTCACCATATGGGCCAGATACATCATCTCCCTGCTGATTTGTAAATTCAACTGCGTGTTGATGTATTTCTCCGAGGGTGTTTTATCATAAAACTTTGGATTCTCGTAAGGCAGATTGTAGTTTATAAATCCATTGAGCTGGAAATACTCATTGCCTGAGCAAACACTGATGCCTATATACCCGCTCTTCGGGTTCATTTCGTCGCTCAGCGCTTTGGAAAAATACATATAAGTAGATAATTTCTTAGACAGGGAAATCACCGCCTTGTCTTCCAGCTGCTCAATCACGAAACCAGATTTCTTCAATTGCTCAAACACATTTTTGTTCACTTGCTGTCCGGTAAGTCCGCCCGAAAAAACATAAATGTCGTAAATCCCATAATAGTTCAATGCGGTTTGCAACCATATCGACATCAGTTGCGTGCGTCGTGTATTTGTTTCGCAGCCAACGAGCACCTTTGCCTTGCTTTTTGAAATAGATGCCGCTATGGAATCTAAAATTACCTTACGCTCTTTGGAAATTAAGTCGAATTCCGCCAATCGCTTTTCACAAAAGGTATTCAGCTTCTTGTAAAACCTTACTTCCTGTGCAGAAAGGGTTCCTGCAACAACCAATAAAATCAATGCGAGTAGAATTTTCTTCATCATGTTTTTCTTTGCAGCAAGTTTAGCAAGTACGCATTAAGTCTATGTGAGTTGAATGTTAAGTTATAATTAACACACACTTCTTATCTTTGATTTATGATTACACTTTTTTGGTTCCGCAGAGATCTCCGCCTGCATGATAATACTGGTTTATTTCAGGCCTTGCAAAGCGGAAAGAAGGTTTTACCCATCTTTATTTTCGACACCCTAATCCTTGATGAATTAAAGGATAAAAATGACCGCCGTGTTAATTTCATCCACCAGTCTTTGGAAAGAATACATAGTACTTTGCTGCAGTATCATTCATCCTTGATGGTGCTGCAGGGAACGCCACTTGAAGCTTTTCAAAAAATAGCAAACGAATACGAAGTGTCGGAAGTGTTTACCAATCACGACTATGAACCTTACGCGATACAGCGCGACTCCGAGATTGCTGCTTTTCTTAAAACAAAAAACATTGCTTTTCATTCTTTCAAGGATCAGGTGATGTTTGAGAAAAACGAAGTTGTGAAAAGCAACGGCGAACCCTACACTGTATTTACTCCTTACTCCAGAGTGTGGAAAGAAGCTCTCTCCAGACAAGGAATAGTTAACAGTCCGAGTGAAAATTTAATGCACAACTTCCTTCCTGCCAAGCCTCTGCATTTCCCAAGTCTGGAAGAAATAGGTTTCCAAAAAACTGATGTACAATTTTCGGCCCCTGAACTCAATACAGACATTATCAGGAATTATCACAACACCCGAAATACACCATCCATCAACGGAACAACACGCCTCAGCATTCACCTCCGCTTTGGTACCATCAGCGTTCGCGAAGCCGTGAAAACAGCATTACGGAGCAACGAACAATGGCTGAATGAACTCATCTGGCGTGAATTCTTCATGATGATATTGTTTCATTTCCCACGTGTAATCACACAATCATTCAAAACAAAATATGACGCTATTCCATGGCGGAATAATAGTGCTGAATTTGATGCCTGGTGCAAAGGAGAAACCGGCTATCCCATGGTTGATGCAGGCATGCGCGAACTCAATGCCACCGGTTTTATGCACAACAGGGTACGTATGGTAGTGGCAAGTTTCCTTACCAAACATTTGCTTATCGACTGGCGTTGGGGAGAAGCTTACTTCGCTGAAAAATTACTCGACTATGACCTCTCAGCCAACAATGGCAACTGGCAATGGGCTGCCGGATGTGGTTGTGATGCTGCACCGTATTTCCGCGTCTTTAATCCCGAAGAGCAACGCAAAAAATTTGACCCCGAAAACAAATACATCCGCAAATGGATTAACGATGCTCTTTATCCTATGCCTATAGTAGAGCATACCTTTGCGCGCGAACGAGCACTGCGCACGTTTAAAAAGGCTTTGGAGCAACAATAGCATTAAACAAAAAAGTCCCGGATTTCACCGGGACTTCTCTGTATAAACTAAAAACTAAAATCAATCTACATTATCGTGCAGGAAAGAATTGTTCGGACGGATTTCCGGACCTTCTGTTTCATCCTGTGACAAAGTATATCTGGAGATAGGAGATTCTGATGAATGCGGAATCTTATCCAGGTTAATGTTCTTTCTCTTGTAGGCCGGCTCATTCTCCAGGTCAACGATATCGCTTGGCGATTTCATTCGGTGACTCAAAGCCTTCAGCTTCATGATTCTTTCCTGAGACTGGCGCATTTGCTCTTCAGCATCCAGTTCTTTTGCGAAAGAAGTAGAAGCAGCTACCGGTTGTTGCGGAGCAACTGGCTCTTCTTTCTTCAAGTTCAATGCAGGTACGAAATCAGGAGCTGGCACCTGACGTGGTGTTTGAACTGGCTCATTCACTACAGGTGTTACTTTTGGCATATCGTTCAAAGCCTTCGGCATTTCAGCCGGCTCAGCATCTTCATACAATTTTTTCACTCCTACCGGAACTGCAGGCGTGTTCTCAGCAACTACTTCAACCGACTTCACTTCCCATCCCGCAGGCAATTCATCTTCTGTCAAAGTAAAAAGATTGTTCTCCATTACAGGCTCTTCTTCTTCCAGTTCCGACAGTTCAGGCTCGAAGCTCAAAGTCACTTGCTCAGGCTCAGATACCTTTACAACCTCTGGAACTTCCAATTCAAATGTTGGTAATTCCACCTGCTCTTCTACTTCATCAAAAATCAGCGGAGTAACAACGGTTGGTTCTGGTAAAGTGATTTTTTCAGGTTCAGGTTGAACCGCAATAACAGGCTCTTGCTTTTTCAACACTGGTGCTTCAGCAACAGGTTGCGGTGCAGCAGCAATATGTGGCGTTGTGGTAGCAGGTTTTTCAACTTCTAACCTGTGCACCACTTTGCTTGGCTTGCTTTCCAGCTCAGCACCGAGAGCCATAGACGTTTTGAAACCGGTAGCGATCAAAGTCACACTAACATTTTCACCCAAAGATTCGTCGGTTCCTGTACCCCAGATGATTTCGGCAGTAGAACCCGCTTCATCCTGAATATAATCAGTGATTTCAGCAATCTCATCCATCGTAACATCCATGCTTCCAGAAGTAATATTCAGGAGGATGTAGTTGGCTCCTTTGATGTTGTTATCGTTCAGCAACGGAGAAGCCAATGCATTTTGTACAGCAATCATGGCGCGGTTTTCACCGGAAGCTTTCGCCGATCCCATGATGGCAGCACCACTGTCGCGCATTACCGTTCTCACGTCTTCAAAATCTACGTTGATGTATCCTGTAACCGTGATGATTTCAGCGATGCCTTTTGCAGCGGTTGTTAAAATATCATCGGCTTTACCAAAGGCCTCCGATAAAGAAAGGTTACCATAAATCTCACGCAGTTTATCGTTGCACACTACCAATAAAGTGTCAACATTTCTTCTCAGTTCAGTAATTCCTTCTTCAGCTTGTTTCGCTCTTTTTCTTCCTTCAAAGAGGAAAGGATAAGTCACGATACCTACTGTAAGGATGCCCATTTCCTTAGCGATCTGTGCAATCACAGGAGCAGCTCCTGTTCCGGTTCCACCGCCCATACCGGCAGTAATGAACACCATGCGGGTGTTCTTGGAAAGGATCTGACGGATTTCCTCAATATTTTCAAGGGCCGCATTTTGTCCTACATTAGGGATTGATCCCGCTCCGCGTCCATCCGTTAAAGATGTACCGAGCTGTATTTTATGCGGAACCGGACTGATATCCAGCGCCTGCTGATCGGTGTTGCAAATTAAAAAGTCTACGCCGGTAATTCCCTGACGGTACATGTGGTTTACGGCATTGCTTCCGCCTCCCCCAACTCCAATTACTTTGATAATTGAAGATTGATCTTTTGGTAAATTAAACTGCATCATTTTCTATTGGTATTTATATTGGTAAATGTTATTCTGCGTCTTCTTCAAAAAACTGCTTTCCTTTTTGTAAAATCTTATCAAAGAAAGATCCCTTGTTTTTGCTGGAGTGATCTTTGATCGCTGTTTTTTCTGTTGGTGCAGCAGGGGTTTCCGGTGTTTTGGTTGTTGTGGTATTTGACGTAAAGATTCTCTGCTTGTCGAGAACCTGCAATCCTTTTATCACCAAACCAACACCGGTAGCGTAAGCCGGACTAGTAATTTCCTGCGAGTTGCCTTTCGCCAGGTGTTCATTAGGATAACCTATTCGTGTATCCATTCCCGTCATGTACTCCACCAGCTGGCCGATGTGCTTCAGTTGCGCACCACCACCGGTGATCACGATGCCTGCAATCAGTTTTTTCTCATAACCTGAATTCTTGATCTCGTAGTAAACATTCTCCACTATCTCTTCCATTCTCGCCTGAATGATATGCGCAAGATTCTTCACCGATATTTCTTTCGGCTCTCTTCCTCTCAAACCAGGAATAGAGACAATTTCATTTTCCTTGTTTTCGCTGGCCAACGCCGAACCGAATTTCATTTTTAACAATTCCGCCTGACTCTTGATGATGGTGCAACCTTCCTTGATGTCTTCAGTAATTACGTTACCACCGAAAGGAATCACCGCTGTGTGGCGGATAATGCCATCCTGGAAAATAGCGATATCGGTAGTACCACCACCGATGTCTACCAGCACCACCCCCGCTTCTTTCTCTTCGTCGTTCAACACCGCTTCAGAAGAAGCCAGTGGCTCAAGGATGAGATCCACCACTTTCAATCCTGCTTTCTGGATACACTTGTGAATGTTTTTCGCAGCAGCGATCTGACCGGTGATGATGTGGAAGTTTGCTTCGAGTCGAACACCCGACATACCTACCGGATCTTTAATGCCCTGTTCATTGTCAACGATGTATTCCTGCGGCAAAACATGGATGATCTCCTCACCCGGCTGCATGTACAGCTTGTACATATCGTCGATGAGCGCATCGATATCCTTCTGACTGATTTCTTCTTCCAGTGAGCTGCGCACTTTGATACCACGGTGTTGCAGCGATTTAATGTGCTGACCTGCAATACCCACATTCACTTCGCGGATGGTAACACCCGACTGGTTCTCCGCTTCGGCAACAGCACTTTTTATGGATTGAACGGTTTTCTCAATGTTGGAAACCACACCGCGCGTAACACCTACCGACTCCGATCGACCCATACCGAGAATTTCAATTTTCCCGTATTCATTACGCCTTCCTACCAGGCAAACAATTTTTGTAGTCCCTATGTCCAGTCCTACTATAATCTCTGATGACTCCATTATATTACTTTCTTTTTACAAACAATTTGATCCCTATATTTCAAAATAATCTCTGAGTACGCGTCAATGTTTTCAGGCCTCAGACTGTTTTTGTAGAACAAATCCAGCTTGTTGAATTTTTCTTCAAGGTTGTCTACACCACCCAAAATCACACGAAAAGAACCGTATTTAGGCACCAGCTCTATTTCCCCTCTTTCGTTGAAATACAACTGATCGGTAAAGGCTTCCCAGTATTCATTCTCACTGAAAAACTTTGCTATCACGTAGAGATCCTTCACTACCTTTTTTTCACACTGACCCGCCAAAGAACTGTCTTTCACACCGCAGTAGCTGAAATAATCTCCGGTAGCTACCACCACCCTTGAGGTGTATTTGGGCAACCACTCCATTCGCGCTCCCGCACTGTCAATGTAGAAACCTTTCCCATTGTGTGGAATAACCCGAAGCAAAACTTTTCTCAGAGAAATGTTAATAAATACCTCTCCATCCACGCTGACAAAGGCCTGCACGCTATCTACAGGCTCCAATTTTTTTATCAACTTTTCTATTTCTCCCGTGTTGATCAGGCTCACTTTCTTATCAACGAGCGAATCACCATTCGACAGTAAGACATTCATCACATCTTTTTTATCGAGGAAATTATTCCCTGGTGCTTTATCGATGCGAATGTTAATTTTCCTGCACAGCATATCATTACTACTGTTTTCCACAAAGGCAGTAGTGGTGATGATACCTGCAAAAAAGAGCAGCCAGAGCGCTATTTTCACTTTGATGTTCACTGTTTTCCTTCTAAAATATGTTTAATGTCGCCCACCATTGCCCCTATATCGCCCGCGCCCACTGTGAGTAAAACCTCAAGCGGCTCATTTTTGATCTTGTTTTTCAGTTCTTCTTTTGAAAGCAACTGCTTGTTTTTCAACTGTATTTTATCGAGCAAAAATTGAGCATCCACCCCCGGAATAGGCAATTCTCTGGCGGGATAAATCTCCAGTAAAATAAGTTCATCCAGGAGTTCCAGACTCCGGGCAAAACCATCAGCGAAATCGCGTGTACGCGAAAACAAATGCGGCTGGAAAACACCCGTAATTTTCTTTCCCGGAAAGAAATGACGCAATGACGTAATGCAGCGATTCAGCTCTTCGGGATGATGTGCGTAATCATCAACATACACCATATCCTGCTTTCGCAACACTACTTCAAAACGGCGATCCACACCGCGGTACTCTTTCAAGGCCTTCAAAATTACTGTCGGCGTGATATTCATTTCAAACGCCACGGCACTTGCAGCAATGCAATTTTCAATGTTATGCAGTCCGGGCAAACCTAAAGAAGCACCTTCAATCACTTTTCCTTTCGCAACGATATCGAAGTGGTAGGCCCCATCTTCCACACGGATATTTTTGGCGTAATAATCGGCTTCGGGGTTATCCAGGGAGTATGTTAAATAAGGCTCTTCAAAGGTATCGGCTACTTTATAATTAGCCAGGAGCAATCCTCCCCTTTTAATATTTTTCGAAAAGAGCTGGAAGGATTCCACCACTTTATCGCCGGTGCCATATATATCGAGATGATCGGGATCTACTGAAGAACACACCATGATATCGGGGAATAAACGCAAAAAGCTTCGGTCATATTCATCAGCCTCCACCACACAAATCTCCGCGTCTTTGTTACCAAGATAATTGCTGTTGAGGTTTTTGGAAACACCACCTAAAAAAGCAGAGAACGACAAATCGGCTACTTTAAATAAATGCGCCACCATCGACGAAATGGTTGTCTTTCCGTGGGTTCCCGAGACAGAGACATTGTACAACAACTTCGTCAGCTCCCCCAAAACCTCTGACCGCTTATATAAAGGAATGCCTTTTTCGATCAAATAATTTTTGCCAATGTGTGTTGGAGGAATCGCTGGTGTATACACCACCAGTACATCACTTTGATTGGCTTTTACCTCGGCAGGAATAGATTCAATACTATCATCATAATGTACTGCAATACCTTCTTCCACCAGTTTCTTAGTAAGTGCTGTTTCGGTTTTATCATAACCAGAAACTGTTTTGCCCTGTGCCTTGAAATGACGTGCCAAAGCGCTCATGCCGATGCCACCAATGCCGATGAAATAAATGATATTTTTTTCCGAAAGCCTCATTTTTGTATCAGTTTCATTACTTCGCTAACGATGGTTTCTGTAGCGTTGGCAAAGGCCAGCTTATCCATGTTACGCGATAGCTTTTCCATTTGCTCTTTATCATTCAACAGCGCAATTGCTGTTTGTACCAACTTATCTTTTACCTCGCTGTCCTTGATTAACAAAGCAGCATTGTAATTCACCAGCGACAAGGCATTTTTGGTTTGGTGGTCCTCCGCAGCGCTAGGCAAGGGGACGAGTATCGCAGGTTTTTTCACGAGGCAGAGTTCCGATACTGCAAGGGCTCCTGCCCTTGAAATCACGACATCGGCAACAGCATATGCGAGATCCATATCAGCAATAAAATCAAGTGACTGAATACCTTTCTTCCCTACTTCAGCAACGCGTTTTTTTGCTTGTTCAGTATACAACTTACCTGTTTGCCAGATTAGCTGCACATCGTTATCGGCAAAGAGTTGCAGGTTGGCATCGATGGCGTGGTTCACCGAACGTGCACCCAGGCTTCCTCCTACCACCAGCACTATTTTTTTAGAACCATCCAATCCGAATTTTTCCAATCCACGATCGCGCTTCCCTTCCAGCTTCGTGATCTCTTTTCTCACCGGGTTTCCGGTAAGGATAATTTTATCGGCCGGAAAAAATCTTTCCATCTTATCGTAAGCCACACAAATTTTCTGCACGCGGTTTTTCAGGACTTTATTAGTGATGCCGGGATAAGAATTTTGTTCCTGGATCAAACAAGGAATGCCTTTCATCGATGCTGCATACAACAAGGAACCGCTGGCGTAACCACCCACACCTATCGCCACATCAGGCTTGAACTTGCGAATGATACGCAAAGCCTTCCAAACACTGGTAATCACCTTGAGCGGAAAAAGAAAATTTTTGAAAGTAAAGCTGCGTTGCAGTCCGCTGATCCATAAGCCCTCAATAGGAAAACCTGCAGCGGGAACCTTCTCCATTTCCATTCTTCCCTTAGCACCCACAAAAAGTATTTCAGCATTCGGATACTGTTCCTGAATGCCGCGCGCAATGGCTACAGCCGGGAAAATATGTCCGCCTGTACCACCACCACTAATGATTACCCGTGGCCACTTCTTCTTTGCTGGATTGTTTGTCATATACGTCCTTGCTCACACTTAAAATAATGCCTAATGAAATACTCGTAAACCACAGTGAAGTACCACCCATACTTAAATAAGGTAAGGGCTGACCGGTGACAGGGAAGAGTCCGACTGCAACACCCATGTTACTGAAAGCCTGAAATATCAAGGAAATGGAACAACCTATGACGAGTAGCATCGCAAAGGTAGATTCACTTTTTACTGCCACGCGTATCGACCGGTAAAATAAAAGCAGATACAAAACAATACATAATACGCCGCCAATGAAACCTACTTCTTTAATGAGAGAAGCGTACATAAAATCGGAGAAAGATTGTGGCGGACTCGGATTCTCATTTCTTCCACCGAACCAATTTCCGAAAACGCCACCACTCACAATCGTAGCTTTCGCAAGATTACTCTGGTAATTGGCTTCTGTATCTTCTTCGGAAACCTTATCTCCTCCCCAGGCTTTTACCCGGTTGATCCAGGTTTGCACCCTGTTGTTATCGGGAAAAACAGTAATGGCCACCATGATAAAAATGGCAAAGGAAGCAATGGCAATTCCTACAGTGTACAAAATATATTTGAAAGGCAGCCGGCCGATAAACAGCAAAACCATGCTGGTACCAAAGATGAGCGCTGCCGTAGAAAAATTCACTTTAACAATTAATCCGCACACCAAAAAAATCGGCGCGATGATAGGAAGAAAAATTTCTTTGTAAGTCTGCCCCTCCTGTCTCTTATGCAACACACGTGCGAGGTAGGTAATGAGCGCGAGTTTCGCTAAATCGGAAGTTTGGAAGCTCACACCAATCCCCGGAATCTCCAGCCAGCGATCAGCCGAATCAGAACTTTGTCCGACCAGCATCGTCAGCAACAGCAACGGAATAGAGATGATGAGAAGAATCTGTGAGAGTCGGGAAAAATATTTGTACTTGAGGAGGTGCGTAAAATAAATAATGCCTATTCCGAGAACAAGCATCAGCAAATGTTTGATTAAGTAATATTCAGTGTTTCCATTCTGAAAGCGGTAGGCAAGGCTTCCAGCGGTTTTGTAGACCATTGCAATTGAAACGAGGGAAAGTAAAAAGACTACCCACCAGATAATTTTATCACCATGTATGGCACTATATATGTTCTTCATTAAGCGCCAATTCAGGTGTTACGTCTTCCTTGTTCTGAATAGGAGCGGTCACCAGATCGTCATGAACGGCATTAAAACCTTTTACCGCTTCCACAACAAAATAAATAGCCAATAGAATCAAACCGAAAAGTAATACCGTCAAGATCAATAAAACCTTCTCTTTTCGGGAACCATCATTTTCCAGGAACAATCCCATCATATGCGTAGAGTTTATAAATTTCTCACCAACTGTTTGAATCTGTTACCTCTTTCCTCGTAGTTTTCAAACATATTGAAACTTGCAGAGGCAGGCGACATCAACACAGCTTCACCTTTTTCAGCAGCGTAGTAAGCCATCTGTACAGCCTCTTCCATACTTGCAGCGGCAACAATCATCTGCACTTTGTCAAGGAAAGCTTCAAAAGCTTTGTTCTTCTCAGTCCCTATATAAATAACACATCTCACTTTTTCTTTCACCAGTTCATGCAAACTGGAATAGTCAACAGTTTTATCCACACCACCAACAATCCACACCACGGATTTGGTCATTCTCTCCAAAGCATACCAGGTAGAATTAACATTGGTCGCTTTTGAGTCATTCACATATTCAATACCATGAATATTGGCAACGAACTCCAGTCGGTGCTCCACATTTTCAAATTCTGAAAAACTTTCACGGATACCTTCTTTACGGATTTTTTCATAATCCTTTTTGAGGTTTTCCGCCATGGAAGGACCGGTTTTAACTTGGTTCTGAAATTCGAAATTTCCTTTTGTTGCCATAATTGTGCTTTAATTACTGTTGGTTATTTAACTGATTGACTAAGTGCTTAAACTGATTCCCGCGATCGACGTAGTTTTTAAACAAATCAAAACTTGCACATGCCGGCGACAATAAAACCGTGTCGCCCTTCACTCCCCACTCCCTTGCTTTCAAAACCGCGTCTTTAATACTATTCGTTGAATGAAACAATTTACCCTTGTCAGCAAATAACGCTGACAAGATACTGTTGTCTTTTCCAAGACAGATGACTCCTTTTACTTTTTTATTAACAAAAGATTCCAACACTGAATAATCATTACCCTTGTCAACCCCGCCAACAATCCATATTACAGGAGTTTTCATACTCTCTAACGCGTACCACACTGAATCAACATTTGTTGCTTTTGAATCATTAATATATTCCACGCCGTTGATGTTCGCCACCTTTTCCAAACGATGTTCGGCGTTTTTAAAAGTGCTATAGCCTTCCTCAATTTGTTGTTTCGTCATCCCCACCAGAAAGGCCGCACAGCCTGCTGCCATTGCATTGTAGAGATTGTGCTTTCCTTGTATTGTTAATGATGAAGTAGAAATACTTTCTTTTTTTCCTGCAACAGAAAATATCAACTGCTCTTCAGTTGCAGTGGCATCAGCACTTTCCTTAACACTGATGGAATATTGTGTAGCATTTATTTTATGGTCTTTCATCCATGCCGACATATTACTATCGTCTTTGCAATAGATGAAAGCCTCATTCTTGCTTTGATTTTGAGCGATTCGGAATTTGGAAGCAATATAATTTTCCAGTTTGTAATCGTAACGATCCAGATGATCGGGAGTGATATTTAACAAGATAGCAATATCCGCTTTGAAGTCGAACATGCCATCCAACTGAAAACTACTCAACTCTAAAACATAGTATTCATGGGACTTTTCAGCAACCTGCAAGGCCAAACTATTTCCAACGTTGCCAGCAAGGCCGACATTGTAGCCTGCTGTTTTCAGCAAATGATAAGTAAGAAGAGTAGTCGTAGTTTTCCCATTACTTCCGGTGATGCAAATCACCTTGGCATTGGTGTATCTTCCTGCGAATTCTATTTCGGAAATGATTGGGATATTCTTCTTTGCAAAAAACTTCACTGCTTCTGCCTTATCAGGAATTCCCGGACTTTTAATTACCACTTCAGGTGAAAAATTGTACAGCAGTTTATGCTCACCTGATTCAAATTCTATGGAATAACCTTTCAACATCTCTTCGTACTGCTCACCAATCTTTCCACCATCAGAAACGAACACAGCATAGCCTTGCTTCTGCGCGAGAATCGCAGCGCCCACACCGCTTTCGCCGGCTCCTAACACTATGATGGATTTTTTATTCATTCTTTTTCTATCTCAGTTTCAATGTTGCAATGGCGCATACCGCCAATATAATTCCCACGATCCAGAAGCGTGTCACAATTTTAGCTTCATGCATGCCCGCCTTCTGGTAATGATGGTGCAGCGGCGACATCAGGAAAATCCTGCGACCCTCACCAAATTTTTTCTTGGTGTATTTGAAATAACTCACCTGCATGATCACTGATAAATTTTCCACGAGGAAGATTCCGCAAATAATAGGAATCAATAATTCCTTTCTGATCGCAATAGCGAATACAGCGATAATTCCACCAAGAGCCAGACTTCCTGTATCGCCCATAAACACTTGAGCCGGATAGGCATTGTACCAAAGGAAGCCGATACACGCACCCACAAACGCACCCATGAAAACCACCAGTTCACCAATGTTCGGAATGTACATGATATTGAGATAATCGGCGAAAATTGCGTTACCACTTACATAAGCAAGAACACCTAAAGTAGTTCCTATGATAGCTGATGAACCGCCTGCCAAACCATCAATTCCATCGGTTAAGTTGGCACCGTTCGACACTGCGGTTACAATGAGAATCACCACCGGAATAAAAATCAGCCAGGCCCATTCAGCAGGATCCAGTCCGAAAAACTCTACTGCCTTCCCGTAATCCATCTCATTGTTTTTGAGAAAAGGAATAGTAGTTTTCATCGACTTCACTTTCTTGTATTCTGTCTTTTCATTTTGCACCACACCTTCTCCCACTGGTTCAGCGATGATTACATTTTTATTGAAGAACAACACAGCCCCAACGATGAGCCCGATCCCCACTTGTCCGACTACCTTGAATTTCCCTTGCAAACCTTCCTTGTTCTTTTTAAATACCTTGATATAGTCATCCATGAAACCAAGGAAACCCAAACCAATTGTAGTCACCAGTAACAGGATGATATAAACGTTTTCCAATCTTGCGAAAAGCAAAGTTGGGATAACAATCGCTGAAAGGATCATCAATCCGCCCATAGTTGGTGTACCTTGCTTTTTCAGCTGACCTTCCAAACCGAGGTCACGCACAGTTTCTCCTACCTGCAATCTTCTCAGCAGGTTGATAATTCTTTTACCAAGTATCATGGAAATGAAGAGCGAAACCACCATCGCCAAAAGCGTACGAAAAGTGATGTATTGAAAAACTCCCGCTCCGGGAACTTTCAGCTCATCTAAATATTTGAATAAATAGTATAACATTATCCTTCAATTAATTTTAATGATTCATCTAGTATTTCCAGGTCATCAAAAGGATGTTTTACCCCTTTTATCTCCTGGTATTTTTCGTGGCCCTTTCCGGCAACAAGAATAATGTCGCCCGGCTGTGCCATTGAACAAGCAGTGCGAATTGCTTCTTTTCTATCGAGGATAGCCAAACACTTTTTATAGTTCACAGCATCCACACCCTTCTTCATTTGCGCGATGATTTCTTCGGGATCTTCGGACCGCGGATTGTCAGAAGTGAGGATTACTTTATCACTATTGTCACAAGCAATTTTTGCCATCACCGGACGCTTTGCCGCATCACGATCGCCACCACAACCTACCACAGAAATTACAGTTTCATTTCCTGTGCGGATACCATTTACTGTTTCAAGAACATTTACCAAAGCATCTGGAGTGTGAGCATAATCAACAATTCCGATGATTCCGTTT
The DNA here is from genome assembly GCA_046074525.1 of Flavobacteriales bacterium. Classification (GTDB taxonomy): domain Bacteria; phylum Bacteroidota; class Bacteroidia; order Flavobacteriales_C; genus JAHEZL01. The sequence goes on along the minus strand of JBJTOK010000021.1, from coordinate 15,900 downwards.
TTCGATTTCACATATTGAAATCTTCCTTCCACAGCAGATAAAGCGCTGAGGGAAGTAAGTACTACCATTTTATCTTCTCCTAAAAGAAGTGACACAGCGTACACCACCAACAAGTTGTAAGCGTTGAATTTTCCTACCAGCTTCGACCATACTTCATTGTTATCAATATTCAGTAACAAACCTGAAAAACGATTCTCAAGAATGCGGCATTTATAATCGGCCATGGTTTTCAAACCATAGGTATATACCTTGGCGCGGGTGTTGAGCACCATTGTTTCGCCATGCTTGTCGTCGCTGTTAACAAGCGCAAAAGCATCAGAAGGAAGATGATCGAAAAATTTCTTTTTCGCTTTGATGTATTCATTGAAATCACCGTGATAATCGAGGTGATCGTGGGTGATGTTGGTAAACACGGCACCATCAAATTTCAATCCTGCAATACGGTTTTGGTGAATGGCATGTGAACTCACTTCCATGAAGCAATGCGTGCAACCCTTCTTCACCATTTCGGCGAGGAGCGCGTTGATTTGTATGGCATCACCAGTAGTATGGGTAGAAACGAGTTTCTCATTGTTGATGAGATTTTTCACTGTCGACAACAATCCTACTTTTTTTCCTGTGCTCTTGAAAAGTGTATACAACAAAGTAGTAGTAGTCGTTTTTCCGTTGGTTCCGGTAATCCCCACCAACTTGAGCTTTTCGGAAGGATTATCGAAAAAATTCGCAGCAATAATTCCCAAAGCAAAGCTGGAATCCTTCACCTGAATGTAAGTCACCTTATCATTCATCTCAGCAGGAAACTGCTCACAAACCACTGCAATCGCACCATCTCCAATTGCTTTACTGATGAACTCATGCCCATCAACCTTTGTTCCTTTTACAGCAACAAAGAGCGAAGATTGCTCTACAGCTCTCGAATCAAAGCAGATGGATGTGATCGCCAGCTTTGTGGTGCCTTTGATCTCATCAATACCTGCTTTATATAGTATGTCGGATAATAATTTCATTTATATCAATTCTATTATTATTTCACTTCCTTTAATGATTGGTGTTCCGGGTGCAATCGATTGTTTCGCGATGGTTCCTCTTCCCTGTACCTTCACTATCAATCCCATATTTTCCAAAAGGAACACGCCATCCTTCAAACCCAGTCCGGTAACATCAGGCACCTTATTATCACCCAGCGCAGGTGTTACAATCTTCTTTTGTGCAGCCACACTTTTCACAGCCATTCTTTTAGAGAGCACTGCTTCATCTTCCATTGCAGAAGGCTTGAGTTTATCAGCCACTAAAGGAGCCACGGTAGCTTTTTTCAGTTTCGCACTATCGATCATGTTGGCATAAATACGATCAGAAATCGCTTTGAAAACCGGTGCAGAAACTTCACCACCGTAGTAACCATTTTTTCTTGGATCGGATACCACCACGATGATGGAATACTTCGGCTTGTCGGCAGGGAAATAACCAACAAAAGTTGAACGATAATGACGCTCTTCATCTTTTTTGCGACCGTTGTAGCCAAACCATGCTGTACCTGTTTTTCCGGCGATGGAATATTTGTCGTTTTGAATTGCTTTTGCTGTTCCGTTGAGTACCACGCCTTCAAGCATTGCCTTTGCATTGGCTACTGTTTTTTGCGAGCATATCGGTGACTTGGAAACTTCAGGGTTAAACACTTTTACACTTCCGTCTTTTTGCACCACACGCTCTACAAACATTGGTTTTACACGATAGCCATTGTTTGCAAGTGCATTGTAAAAAGCTAAAGTTTGCAGGGGAGTAATTTCCATATCATAACCGTACGACATGATAGGAAGTGTCAAACCCGACCAGCCTTTACCTCCTGGTGTTTTGATATTTGGTTTTGGTTCACCTTCGATATCGAGATTCAAACTTTCAGTGAGTCCGAATTTGTATAAGCGATTAACGAAAGCACGTGGATTTTTTCCATAATGCTCGTTGATCAAAATAGAAGTCCCCACGTTAGAAGAAACTTCCAAAACCCTTTGTACATTGATAATTCCATAAGGTCCGTGAGAATCAACAATCGTTTTATCGTAGAAAGTCACGCGGCCATTTTTAGTATCCACTAAAGTAGAAGCATCAATTTTTCCGTCTTCAATCGCTACTAATAGTGAAGCCAGTTTAAACACCGAACCAGGCTCCGATCTTTCCATCACAGCGTAGTTCACATACTCTTGGTAAGTACCAACACCTGCGGTATCAGTCACTTTCAAATTTGCAATGGCGCGAACTTTTCCGGTAGCCACTTCCATCACCACCACACAACCGTGTTCAGCGCCGTGGTAACGCAACTTGCGGAGCAATTCTGTTTCTGCAATGTCCTGAATCTTCATGTCGATAGTCGTGTACACATCGCCGCCATCAACAGGATCCACAGAGTTGGCATCATCAATAGGCACCCAGATGCCCTCACCGATTTTTCTTTGGTACTGCAATCCGTTTTCACCACGCAGATACAAATTGAAAGCCCCTTCAATACCAATTTCACTATCGCCACCTTTTCCTAAAGTACGCGATGCCATCTGGTAAGGACGCCTGCGCTCAATCTTACGGGTGTACACCAATCCACCAGCGTATTTTCCTTTATTAAAAAGCGGGAAAGATTTCAGTCTTCTGAACTGAGTGTATGTTAAGCCATCGTGCAATTTATACCAGCGCTTTTTTATCTTTCTGCAATGCTCAAGGTCGCGCTTGAATTCATTAGGTGTTTTGCCACCTAACAAAGCCGACAGACTATCGCATAACGCATCAATATTTTCATTGAAACTTTCGTCGGTGAGCGCTTTTGAACTGCAATCCATTCCTACAAGGTAGAAAGTCATTGAAGTAGCCATCAAACTCCCATCGCTGGAATAGATATCACCTCGGTTGGCTTCCACCTCGCGATAATCAGCGATCTTGGCGACAGCCGCGACTTTAATTTCTTTTGCCTGGAAAAACTGGAGGTTGACAATTTGGGAGATGACTACGAGTGCGAAGGCGACCATCACAAAAAAAGTAAGATATACTCTCCAAAGAATATCCTTTTTTACATCCACTTCAATTATCAGTTTGAGGTTTTACTTTCTCTTTAATTAAAATTCCTGCGGGCTGCTCAACAAGGGGTTTCAGGCCCAGATGTTCAGCATTTTTTATCACTTCCGACTGTCGTGTTTGTATGTTCACGATCGTCTTCAGTTCAATGTCTTCGGCACGCAACTCATGCAATTCCGTTTGCAGTCGGGCGATATCGCGAATGGTATGCTCCACATAATAAGAGTTCGCGATGTACACCACAGCAACAAGTGTAAGGAAGATCACGAAAGGCAAAATCGCGTAAGCCTTCTCCTCATTGATCCTTTTCGACAGACCTTTTTTGGGAGCAGCCTTTGCTTTTTCTTCTATTTTCTTTTCGTCGCTCATGCTTTTTCTGCTATTCTCAGTTTTGCACTTCTTGCCCTGCTGTTCACTTTAATTTCTTCTTCTGTTGGCAGCATTGGTTTTTTAGTAATGACCTTCAACCCTGCTTTCGGATTTCCGAAAAAATCTTTTTCCACTTCACCACTTTCATTGCCCGCCTTCATGTAATTCTTTACCAATCGGTCTTCCAGAGAGTGGTAAGAAATACAAACCAATCGACCCTTAGGATTCAACACATTTTCTGCCTGGGTTAAAAAGGCTTTTATTTCTTCAAGTTCCTTATTCACTTCAATGCGGATCGCCTGAAAAATTTTGGCAAAGAATTTATTTTCATCTGCTTTGGAAGTAAAACCCGACAAAGCATTTTTCAAATCAAAGGTAGTCTTGAAAGGTTGTGCGGTGCGGTGCGCAATAATGGCACGCGCAATTTGCCGCCCGTTGATAATATCACCATACTCTTTCAAAATATGAGAGAGCTGCGACTCATCATAAGTATTCAAAATATCTTTTGCAGAAAGCAAGGAACGTGAATCCATACGCATGTCGAGCTCCGCATCAAAGCGGGTAGAGAAACCTCTTTCCGCCGCATCGATTTGCCATGACGAAATACCGAAATCCGCAAGAATACCATCCACTTTCATAAAGCGGTAGAGCTTCACGTATTTCTCGAGCTGACTGAAATTATCGTTCACAAAAATGAGTCGGCTGTCATTCACTTCATTCTTCGCTGCATCAGGATCTCTATCGAAAGCAATGAGTTTACCGGTGGTTAATTTTTCAAGGATTTTTTTAGAGTGCCCTCCCCCACCATACGTTGCATCAACGTATATTCCATCCGGCTGGATCTGCAATGCATCTATACTTTCCTTAAGCATTACTGGAACGTGGTAGTTACTCATTAATATTTTGTGAATCTTTATTTCCCATTACTTCTTCGGCCAGCTTCGCGAAATCAGCATCATCATTCATCATTTTCTCGTAAGCCTTCTTCGACCAGATTTCAATCTTGTCGGCATAAGCAAAGAGCACAAGGTCTTTATCGATACCGGCATAATCCAATAATTTTTTCGGAATCAGCAATCTTCCCACAGCATCCAGCTCCATTGCCGTTGCACCATTGTTGAAACGACGGATAAACTCCCTGTTCTTGGTTACAAACTGATTGAGCTTAGAGATCTCCGCCGTCACCTTTTCCCAGTCATGCTTCTGATACATCACCAAACAAGCCTCCATTCCGCGGTTCACCACAAAACGACCTTCCGACTCCGGAGCACACTGCTTCTTCAACCCCGAAGGCAGCATCAACCTGCCTTTGGCGTCCAGCTTGCATTCGTATTCTCCGATGAAGTTCGTCATTCCCTTTTTTTCAGGCGATTTCCCGCTATTTAAAGCGTAAATATAACCACTTATCTCCACTTTATCCCACTTTCTACCACATTGTTGATAACTTTTACCACCAAGCTGTCCACACGACTGTTTTTACTGGGATATTTGGAGTGGGAGAAAACTATTTTAACAAGCCCGGAGAGGGCGAACTGTTTTCCTATTATTATTTTACTATTTTTGCTCAAAGCACAAAGAGAGATTTATGGCATACAACATCATCGACGACGGGAAATTCAAATACATTGAAGAAGGAGAAGGAGAAGTAGTAATCTTGCTGCACGGACTTTTCGGAGCGCTTTCCAATTTCGAGGAATTATTCAAGCACTTTAAGGGCCGATACAAAATCGTGATCCCTATGTTACCGCTCTACGATATGCCACTGCTCACCACCGGTGTAAAAACCTTGGCTGAGTTCCTGAAAAAATTCATTGTCCACAAAGGATACAACAACGTGACCCTTTTAGGAAACTCCCTTGGCGGACACGTTGCTTTGGTGTATGTTGACCGCTGGCCGGAAAAAGTGCACTCTCTGGTACTCACCGGAAGCTCTGGTTTGTATGAAAATGCCTTTGGTGGAAATTACCCTAAAAGAGAAGACAAGAATTTTATCCGCGAAAGAACAGCGCAAACTTTTTACGATCCTAAACACGCTACGGACGAACTGGTGGATGAAGTTTTTGAGATCATCAACAACAGAGCGAAACTTGTTAAGGTACTGGCACTGGCGAAAAGTGCCATCCGCCACAACGTGAAGGACGACCTGCACAAAATAAAAATACCAACCCTCCTCATCTGGGGTAAAAATGATATCATCACTCCTCCTGAAGTAGCGGTGGAGTTTAACAATCTTATTTCAGGCTCTGAATTGCATTGGATCGACAAATGTGGTCATGCCGCAATGATGGAACATCCTGCACAATTTAATGCTTTGCTCGACGCCTGGTTGCTAAAAACCAGGGGCAAATGATCATTCACTCGGCAGCGTTTTCGGTAAGCAACAGTGATGTTTCCAAATGCCCTGTCACCAATTTGCCCGAATATGCCTTTATCGGCCGATCCAACGTTGGGAAATCCAGTTTAATCAACGCACTCACCAACCATAAGAATCTTGCTAAAACCAGTGCTACGCCTGGAAAAACGCAGCTCATCAACCATTTTCTCATCAATGAAAAGTGGTTCATCACCGACTTACCCGGCTACGGCTACGCCAAGGTTTCGAAAGGAGTGAAATCAGGATGGGAAAAAATGATTTCCGATTATCTGCTGCAACGCAAAAACCTGATGTACACATTTGTGCTCGTCGACAGTCGGCACGCCCCACAAAAAATTGATGTGGAGTTCATCAACTGGCTCGGCGAAAACCAGATTCCCTTCTGCATTGTCTTTACCAAAACCGATAAGATGGGCAAGGTAAAAGCAGCGCAAAACATCGCCGATTACGGTAAAGCACTACTTGAATACTGGGAAGAACTGCCCATCACCTTTTCCACTTCTTCGGAGAAAAAAGAAGGCATGGAACAGATCCTCGATTTTATTGAGCAGTGCAATTCAACTTATAAACCATGAAGCAAAGTTTATTCATCTTAAGCTGCGTTTTCGCCATTTTCCTTCTCTCCTCTTTCTCTCTCCGCAGTCACCGGACACTGCATTCAAAAATCTTTACACCCGCTGTTTTCACCGAAGGCATTGAAGGTCCGGCTGTAGACAGCAGTGGTAATTTATATGTTGTTAATTTTCATCACGAAGGTTCTATCGGCATTATAAAAAATGGCGATTCCATTCCGCAATTGTTTGTCGATTTACCAAAAGGAAGCATTGGCAACGGCATTTGCTTCGATGCGCAAAACAACATGTACGTCGCCGATTACACGCAACACAACATTTTAAAAATTGATGTACACACGAAGAAGATTTCTGTTCTTGCACACAACGAAAAAATGAATCAGCCCAACGATGTTGCCATCATGAAAAACGGGTTATTGTTCGCCTCCGATCCCAGCTGGGAAAAAAGCAGTGGTAATTTGTGGAGGATCAATAAAGATGGCAGCACTACCCTCTTAGAAGAAAACATGGGGACAACCAACGGCATTGAAGTTTCTCCTGATCAAAGAACATTGTATGTAAACGAAAGCATGCAACGCAAAATATGGAAATACGATCTCGACGACAACGGCAATATTTCCAATAAGCAAGAAGTTCTTTCTTTTCAGGAAGATGGACTCGACGGTATCTGCTGTGATAGCAAAGGGAATTTATATATCTCCCGCTACGATGCAGGAATTATTCTTATCATTTCTCCTAAGGGCCGGCAAAAGGTGGTCGCTGTTCTACATGGCGACAAACCCACCAACGTTGCTTTGAGCAGAGATGAAAAAAAACTATTTGTGACGATGCAGGATAAAAAATGGATAGAAGTAATTGAATTATGAAAACAATATTTTTCGCCCTATTGCTATTTGCAGTAAACACAGTCAACGCCCAACAAAACGAAATATTCAACATTTTTGTGCGACAGGAAAAATCGCTGCAGAAAGTGAAAGAAGGTGATACCATCAAAATAAAGCGACGGGAATTCACGCTGGTTTTTGAAGTGGATACTTCCTCCATCATCGGAATCAACTCCAGCGCTCTTGATACCATCTACAAATTATTCACTGTTAAAAAAGATCTGAATTCGGTAGCTTGCTTTGGGCCGGGAACAGGCTACGCCGAATATTTAAAAAATAAGGATAACGATATTGCTATTGCTGATTACGGTCAGGGTTACTGGTATTACGACTCCCCGAAAGAACATCGTTTCAATGAAGTGAAAATCGACGGCAAAAAAATGACCTGCGAAAGAAGAATCAAAAACCTGTTTTACGCTTATCTCGATTTTGAATCGAAGGTTATCCCCGTAGAAAAATCCATTGACAAAAGAATTTATTTCTGCTTGTACAAGTACACCGGTTCAAGCAAAACAACAACACCGACATATTTCATTATTGAATTTATTGACTAACCAAAAACCAAACTCTCATGAGCAAGAAAATTGTAATGATACTCGCTTCTGAAAATTTCAGGGATATTGAATATATCACTCCAAGAGCTTTCTTCGAACAAGCCGGATTCCAGATTCATACTTCTTCTACAACCCCTGTATCCAAAGGCCGTTTCGGATTTTCGGTAAAACACGATGTGCAGTTGCAGGACATCAAAGCTGCTAACTATGATGGTATTTACTTAGTGGGCGGTGGTGGTTCCATGGAATACATGGAAAACGAAACAGCAAAAAACATTTTTACTTCTTTCCTGAATGCAAACAAACCTGTTGGCGCAATTTGCATGGCGCCTCGCAACTTCATTCACTGGGGTTTCCTGAAAGGGAAAAATGCTACGGGATGGAACAACGATCGTGGCTTCTCTAAAATGGCAACAGAAAACGGAGTGAAGGATAATGCGCAACAAGCAGTGGTAGTTGACGGTTTAATCCTCACGGCTAACGGTCCGGAAGCATCGGAAGAAAGCGCATTGGAGTTTATTAAGTTGTTGAAATAATCCCTCGCGTACGTCATTGCGAGGAGAAGCGGAGCTTCGGTCTTCGAAGCAAGCTCCTCGTTAAATTTATGATGAGGGGGCTTCATTTTTGAGTACAAAAATTTCGCAACGACGGTAGAAGAACAATGAAATACGAATGGAATTCGGTCACCTCGAAAATATCAGCAACGTTGATTTTACTTTTCCACCTCCTCATCCCGGAACAGCAAAAATATTGGGAGGCGACAAAAGCAAGAAGGTGAATGTTTATGTAGGTGCGCCGATATGGAACCATCCCGGATTTCCAGGAAAAATATATCCTGCCAAAGCACGCGACAAGGACTTTGTGAAATATTACGGCAAGCAGTTCAATTCCATTGAACTCAATGCCCCTCATTATCGTGTTCCCTCAGAAGCCACCGTACAACGTTGGGCAGAAGCCGTTCCTAAGGGATTCAAATTCTGCCCGAAAATTCACCAGAGCATCAGTCACAGCGACAACATCAGCAAATGCATTCCCGAGATCAATGCCTTTTACAAAAGTATTTCGCATTTCGGCAACAAGCTGGGGACCTCTTTCTTACAGATGCCTCCTAAGTTTAGCACGAAACACATTAGCTATTTACTTGAATTTTTAGATCACTGCCCCGTGCGCGATCTCGCCATTGAACTGCGTCACGAAAGCTGGTTCACAGATACTGCTGTTTTAAATCAACTCTGCAATTATTTGTACAAAAACGATCTGTCACTCAACATTACCGATGTAGCTGGCCGAAGAGACGTACTTCATCAGCGCTTAACCAACAAAACTGCTTTTGTAAGATTTGTCGCCAACGATCTCCATGCTACTGATTTCAAGCGCATGGACGATTGGGTGCAGCGTTGCCATGAATGGATAAAATCAGGATTAGAGAATTTGTATTTTTTTGTGCATACCCATGATAAAAGTCTGACCCCGGAGCTGGCGATTTATTTTATTACGCATCTGAACAAGGCTACAGGATTGAAGTTGACCGCTCCGGAGATTCAAAAACCAACATCAGAAAACACTTTATTTTAGGGCTTTTCCGAGAATCCCCTAAGAGCAAGCTCGCCATCAATCAGAAATTCAATGCATTAAATAATAAAATTATCATTTATCAATTTTTGCATAAATACAATTTTTGTCTATTTTAGAACCGGAATACTCCAGGGGGAATATTCTAACGCCTCATTAATAATCAAAATAACAGCTGGATGCCGAAACCATTTTCCATACAGTTATCTGCTTTTATTCAACAGTTGAATACTTTGCCTGTATCGCAATTGTATAAGCTTGATTCTATCCTTTCAGATCTAGCTAACCATGTATATGATATTGGAGAATATACTTCTGATCTGCTGGAAGGAGCTGATGCATTTGATATCGAACAAAAAAGCAAAACGCTTCAGGAGATTGTTGACTTGGAAAAAGAACTTATCTCTCTTTCCGACATTTTGTATAAAATGGATTACGACAGTCATTATATGGATAGAACACAACATACATTGGCAGGAGTTTTCGATGATGTGGAGGAGTTGAAAGGGACGTTGGTGAAATAAAAAAGGCGACTTGCGCCGCCTTAAATGTTTTCACAACGGAATAATCCTTATTGTGATTTGCTTCAAATTGTAAGACGAATATATAAAAGAAATTGAAATATGAAAAGAATTTTAGGATTGGATTTAGGGACTAACTCGATTGGATGGGCGTTGATTGAACAGGATTTTGAGAATAAAATAGGGAAAATACTTGGGATGGGAAGTAGGATTATTCCGATGAGTCAGGATATCCTAAATGAATTTGGCAAAGGAGCTTCTATTTCTCAAACAGCTGAACGAACACGATTGCGAGGAACTAGGCATTTACGTGAACGTCATCTTTTAAGAAGAGAAAGATTACATAGGGTTTTGGATGTTTTAGGTTTCCTGCCTGAACATTATGCCAATCAAATAGATTTTGAAAAAAGATTTGGTCAATTTTTAGAAAACACTGAACCAAAATTAGCTTACAATAATAAAACATTCATTTTCAAAAATTCCTTTGAAGGAATGCTGGAAGATTTCAAAAAAACTCAACCAGATTTATTGAATAGAAAAAACAGGAATGGTGACGATGCAAAAATTCCTTATGATTGGACTATTTACTACTTACGTAAAAAAGCGCTTTCTCAAAAATTAGAAAAAGGAGAATTGGCTTGGCTATTATTAAATTTTAATCAAAAACGTGGTTATTACCAATTAAGAGGCGAAGAAGAAGAGGAAAATCCTAATAAATTAGTAGAATTTCATTCACTGAAAATTGTTGATGTAAAGGCTGATGAAGAAACTAATAAAAAGGGAGAAACTTGGTATTCCTTGATTTTGGAGAATGGTTGGATTTATCGAAGATCAAGTAAAATTTCTTTATTGGATTGGAAAGATAAAATACGTGATTTTATAGTTACTACCGAGTTGAATGATGATAAAACAATCAAAACTGATAAAGAAGGAAATGAAAGTAGAAGTTTTAGAGCCCCTGGAGAAGACGACTGGACACTTCTGAAAAAGAAAACTGAACAGGATATCAATAATTCTTCTAAAACAGTCGGGACATATATCTATGATACTTTACTCCAAAAACCTAATCAAAAAATCCGAGGTAAATTAGTCCGGACCATTGAACGTAAGTTTTATAAGGAGGAATTAAAAGCAATCCTGAAAAAACAAATTGAACTACAACCGGAATTATTTAATAATGATCTCTATAACGACTGCGTACGCGAATTATATAGAAACAATGAAGCTCATCAATTCACTTTAAGCAAGAGGGATTTTGTTCATCTCTTTATTGAAGATATTCTCTTCTACCAACGTCCATTAAAAAGTCAAAAATCTTCTATTGGAAATTGCTCGTTGGAATATAGAACTTACACGATAAATGGAGAAGGAAGAAAAGAATACTTAAAAAGTATACCAAAATCACATCCTTTATATCAAGAGTTCAGAGTATGGCAATGGCTTTTTAATCTGAAAATCTATAGAAAAGGCGATGATATAGACGTAACTGAAGAGTTTATAAATAGCATTGACAGTCAAGAAAATCTCTTTACGTTTTTAATGACAAAAAAAGAAGTTGATCATAAAGATTTACTCAAACACTTTTTTGAATCCAAAAAATTAAAGCCAAAAGAACTCAAAACAGAAATAGCTAAATATCGTTGGAATTATGTCTACGATTCAGAAAAAGACGAATCTAAAAAATATCCCTGCAATGAAACAGGATATGAAATAAGAAGGAGATTAGAAAAAGTGGCTAATACTCCTGATAATTTTTTAACTCCTGAAATCGAACAAAAACTCTGGCACATCATTTATTCGGTAACAGACAAAATCGATTTTGAAAAAGCGCTAAAATCCTTTGCTACTAAACATCAATTAGATGAGGCTTCCTTCATTGAGAATTTTAGAAAGTTTCTTCCTTTTAAAAATGAATATGGTGCTTTTTCTGAAAAGGCCATAAAAAAGCTATTGTCATTAATGCGCTTGGGGAAATATTGGTCTTGGGAAGCAATTAATATAAAAACTCAAGACAGAATAAATAAAATTATTACAGGCGAATATGATGATGAAATAAAAAACCGGGTTCGTGAAAAAGCCATTCATTTAAGAAATGAAAGTAATTTTCAAGGATTACAATTGTGGCTAGCACAATACATCGTATACGACAGGCATTCAGAAGCTGCTTCAGTAGGCATTTGGAAATCTGCAAAAGATTTGGAAAACTGCCTAAAAGAGTTCAAACAACATTCACTACGCAACCCGATAGTAGAACAAGTAATTACTGAAACATTGCGTGTTGTAAAGGACATTTGGGTGAATGAAAAATATGGAAAAGGCCTAGAAAATTTCTTTGATGAAATCCATATTGAATTAGGTCGCGAAATGAAAAACACAGCAGAGGATCGTAAGCGAATCACCAGTCAAGTCTCAGAAAACGAAAACACTAATCTGCGTATCAAAGCTTTAATCGCTGAGTTAAAAAATGACTCTACAGTAGAAAATGTTCGTCCATATTCTCCAATGCAACAAGAAGCATTAAAAATTTATGAAGATGGCATTCTGAATTCGGAGATTGAAATTCCTGAAGACATTGTTAAGATTAGTAAAACAGCACAGCCTTCAAAATCTGAATTAACACGTTATAGATTGTGGTTAGAGCAAAAATATCGTTCACCATATACAGGAGAAATAATCCCATTAAACCGATTATTTACTACTGATTATCAAATTGAACATTTAATTCCTCAAAGCCGGTATTTTGATGATAGCTTTAGCAATAAAGTGATCTGCGAAGCCAGCGTAAACGAATTAAAGGACAATCAACTTGCCTTAGAGTTTATCAAAAAGCATTACGGAACAACAGTAGAAACTGGTTTTGGAAAAAAGGTGGTGATTTTCTCAGAAGAAAAGTATCGAGAATTTGTGAATAGCCATTATGCTAAAAACCGTTCAAAGAAAACCAAACTCCTGCTAGAAGAAATTCCCGACAAAATGATTGAGCGCCAACTCAATGATACTCGATATATTAGTAAGTTTATTTCGAATATATTGTCAAATATAGTTCGTGCCGACAAAGATGATGACGGCGTAAACTCAAAAAACATTGTTTTAGGTAATGGAAAGATTACCTCAACCCTAAAACAAGATTGGGGGCTAAATGATGTATGGAATGAATTGATTTTACCTCGTTTTGAAAGAATGAATCAATTGACAAATTCTGAAAGCTTTACTTCAAAAAACACACATAATAAAACTATTCCGACCGTTCCCTTAGAATTATCAAAAGGATTTCAGAAAAAGCGTATTGACCACCGTCATCATGCCTTAGACGCTTTAGTAATTGCCTGTGCTACGAGAAGTCATGTCAATTTACTTAATAACAAACACGCGAAATCAAATGAGCGATTTGATCTGAACCGAAAATTAAGAAAGTTCGAAAAGGTTCAATATATCGATAAAAAAACAGGTGAATCGGTTGAAAAAGAAGTACCAAAATATTTTCTAAAACCATGGGATACTCTTACTGAAAATGCTCATGAAGCCTTGGAAAAAATCATAGTGAGCTTTAAACAAAATATACGTGTTATTAATAAAGCAACTAATCATTACGAAAAATGGATTGACAAAAACGGACAAAAAGTAAAGGAACTTGTTGAGCAAAAGGGCATGAATTGGGCAATTCGAAAACCAATTCATAAGGAAACAGTTTATGGAAAGGTAGAGTTGTCAAGAATAAAAGTCCCAAGCAAAATAATTTTAACAGCAACACGAAAAAACATTGATACTTCTTTTGATTTGGAGAAAATAGAATCAATTACTGATACTGGCATCCAAAAGATTTTAAGAAACTATTTGAAACAAGAAAAATTTAAAATTAGCAACGACAAAGGGCAACTATCTTACAATCCTGAATTAGCTTTTTCTTCTGAAGGACTTGAAGATATGAACAAAAATATTGCACAATATAATGACCAAAAGCCACATCAGCCAATTTATAAAGTAAGAATTTATAAAGAGACAAGAGAACAGTTTAAAATAGGTCAATCTATAAATAAAAAAAACAAATATGTAACTTCAGCACAAGGCACAAACCTCTTCTATGTTATTTATGAACGAAAGGACTCTAAAACACGAATGTTTGATACAGTTCCATTAAATGAAGTCATTGAACATCAAAAACAACAGGTTTCGGAAAATGTACCAAAGGATAAAAAAACAGCAATTGCAGTTAAAAACATATTAGAAGATAGAGGTAAAGAAGTCGATGTTAAATATTTATTTCACCTTTCGCCAAATGATTTGGTTTATGTGCCAACTGAAGATGAAAAAGAAAATTTTAGCCAAATTGATTTTAGAAACTTGACTAAAGTGCAAGTAAAAAGAATTTTTGTAGTTAATGACTTTTCTACTACCTGTTATTTTACGCCAAACTACCTAGCAAAGAACATTGCTCCTAAAGAAGTTGACTTGAATTTTGACATAAAAAAGAATAAATTATCAGGGTCTTATGATACGAAAACAGCAAGTTTTGAAGGTAAACAAATAAAAGATTATTGTATTAAAATCAAAATAGATAGGATAGGCAACATTACTTCCATGTAAATTAACCTCATCATGATCAAACGCACGCTCTATTTCGGTAATCCAGCGCGTCTGCGAATGCAGCAGAGCCAGCTGGTTGTGGAATACCCCGACAGCAACGAAAGCAAATCTGTGCCTATTGAAGATATCGGAATCGTAATTATTGATCATCAACAAGTTTCCGTTACACACGGACTCATCAATGCTTTAATCGGCAATAACGCTGCGCTATTGTGGTGCGACAGCCATCATATACCCAACGGATTGGTGCTTCCTATGAGCGGAAATCATATTTTTACTGAAAAGCTGCGTTATCAGCTCGACGCCAGTGAACCCCTAAAAAAACAACTGTGGAAACAAACGGTACAGGCCAAAATCACCAATCAATCCAGAATATTGCAGCTCAACGGCAAAGACATTGAAAACATGAAATACTGGTGCAACAGTGTGGGAAGCGGTGATCCGGAAAATTATGAAGGACGTGCAGCAGCTTATTACTGGAAAAATATTTTCGATGAAAATCCCGATTTTACACGACGACGCTTCGGCGATGCTCCTAATAATTTATTGAACTATGGTTACGCCTTACTTAGGGCAATTGTAGCACGCAGTTTGGTAGCCAGCGGATGCCTCCCTGCACTGGGCATCTTCCACCGTAATAAGTACAATGCTTTCTGCCTGGCGGATGATATTATGGAACCTTTCCGTCCTTATGTGGATCGACTAGTACTCTCGATAATGGAAGAACACGAAGATTTTGATGGTGAGCTAACAAAGGAGATCAAGCAGAAATTACTGCAGGTACCGGTGATTGATATTGAGATAGAAGGAGAAAAAAGTCCGCTGATGGTTGGCATGCAACGCACTACCGCCAGCCTGATGAAATGTTTTGAAGGAGAGGCCAGAAAGATTCTCTACCCTGAATTGTAAACTATAAACGTCTTGCTGAGTCGTTTAAATCAATATAGGATTATGTGGGTATTCGTTTTTTTCGACCTTCCCACCGACACCAAAAAGGAAAGGCGGGATTATACTCTTTTCAGGAAAAACTTGCAGAAAGACGGCTTTACCATGATGCAGTTTTCCATTTATACCCGCCATTGCAATAGCCGCGAAAATGCTGAAGTACACATTAAAAGAGTGAAACGCTTTCTTCCGCCTAAGGGCGATGTAATTGTTTTTACCCTCACCGATAAGCAATTCGGCATGATGGAGTTTTTTAAAGGGCCAGAGGTTAAAGATCGGCCAGATACCCCTCAGCAGCTGGAATTGTTTTAAAACAAAAAAGGAAGCCTGAACTTCCTACAAAAAAGTGGACTTTAAGTTAAGCGACATTTTTAAGTTGCGTTAATAATTCAAATTCTTTGATGGTTAAATTTCCTAATGCCGAGTGTCTTCGATTTTTGTTGTACCATGTTTCAATCCATTCAAAAA
>JBJTOK010000020.1:0-31828 GCA_046074525.1 Flavobacteriales bacterium | reverse complement strand
GGGAAGATTGCTGTAAAATAGCACATCGCAGCCCTGAAGAGATATTCCCAGCTGTAAAAGATGATGGATAATTCCTCTTGGATAATTGCCCCATTGATTGATCTGCGCTTCAATTTTTTTAGTAAGATCAACAGTGGTTTTTCCTTCGGCATTGAGGGAAATCATGTTGATGCGAGAGGAGTTGTTGGGGCGAACCAGGGCGGTAATGCCTATGCTCAGCGCGGCAGGCAGTACTTTACCTCCATTGTAGTCAATATGTTCTCCGATAAGATTTATTCTTCCGGGAGAAAAGAAGATGCGTGCTTCATCTCCTTCTCCGAAAGTTGAGGCAAATGTTTTTTGTAATTCTTTATGTGTCATTTATCTAAAAATTTATGGATGGCTGATCTTAATTCTTTGGCGGTGTCTTCCACTTCACGGGTGTTGGTAGCAGCCCATGCACCCATCTCCGAGCTGGCGTAAAACTTAATGGTGTTTTCGTTGCGCAGGGGAGGGTAGAACTCAATATGGAAGTTGAAATATTCTTCGCTGTTGTTGTATTCTTCGCTATTAAAAGGTGTTTGGTGCACACACATCATGTATGGAAAAGGTTTGTTGAAGAGCGTGTCGAGTCCGCCGCAAACGGCTTTTAACATCGCTGCGAGATCCATTTTTTCTTTTTCTGTGAAATCTAAAAACGATCCTTTTTTCTTTTTACTTGAAATGAAAACACCGTAAGGGTAATCGGTGAAAAAGGGTAAAAAAGAAAGAAAGGAATCGTTTTCGAAGAGGAGTCTGCTCCCCACCTTGATCTCCTCTTCATTGATGTCGAGTAGCATATTTCGACCGTTTTGTTCATTGTATTCTTTACAGGCATCCAGCTCTGTTTTTAGTTTTAGTGGTACGAAGGGATAGCCGTAAATTTGTCCGTGAGGATGCGACATGGTGCAGCCGACTTCTTCGCCCCGGTTTTCAAATACAAATACATACTTGATTTTTGGATCGCTGGCGATTTTCGCCGTTCTATCGGTCCACAATTGAACAAGTTTATATAAATGATCTTCGGCTAATTCAGGAAGGGTTTTGCTGTGTTCGGGGGAGTAAAGGACCACTTCACAAACACCGTAACTCTCTTCCTTTGAATAAATGCTGTTGTTGCTTTCTACTGCGGAAGCATTAGTGCTCAGTGCTGGAAAATCGTTGGCGTATAAATGAACATCGTAATGATCAGGAACTTTGCCGGAGCCCGGACAAAAAGGGCAAATGTTCTTCTCAAGATTTGGTCGTGACTGCCTGTTGGCGGCCACAATGGTGTAGGTTTTCAGTAAGGGGTTCCATCTTAGTTCCGACATAGAGTAAAATTTAGATGTGTCTATATGACACAACTAAAGTAGGTAAAGAAAATAGATTTGTCAAGTTTTATGATTTTGTTACTCCCGATAACCTCCGTCAGATGCAGGAATACTTTGGAATGAAGAAGATAAAGACCATTGAGAAATATTTACAAAATACGGTAGAAGATTTACGAGAGGAATTGGACAGGATTTTTAATTAAGAATTGTCAGATGAAATCTAAACAGACAAAAAGAATGAAACTACTTATAAATATTATACTCAGGATTCTTTCGATTATCCCAAAAGATAAGAAGGTGAACGGAATTCTTTTCTACCCGATAGTAAAGGGAGTTGTGTTTAGTGATAACCGCTTTACGAATCTTTTCGTGGCGGGAGCTGACAAACATTTCAGGATTCTTGGAAATTTGTTGAATGGTTTTCTTAGTGGCGGAGGTAAACTTTTTCACTTCCTTGCCCGTCCATTTTATCAATATGAAATCAATGACGTTGCCAAAAGACCGTTCGGCATCGGGTGTCCAAAATACTTTCAAACCCATTGGCTGTACTTCTTCATTACCTCATCATGGGGAATAAGTTTTCCGCTATTGGCTTGGGCGACACTTTTCTCAATAGCCGACTGCAATTCGGGAGAAAGTTCATCCCAAAAATCAGTTTTATCCTTTTGAATCAGTTTTTCCATCTTATCTATCAGGACTTCGCTGGTAGTTAAGCTAAGGAACTGAATAAGTTGAAGTTTTCTTGCATGTAAATCCATACCACTAATATATAAAATTACTTTTAAGGTTTCCAGTTTTTGGAAGTCTTTTTTTGTGTTAAATATTGGTGGTTCCCTTTATCTGTATTGCTTTCGGACGACAGGCGTTCATTGAAAAAAGTAGTCGTTCCGTATTCTTTTGAATCCAATGTTCCAGCCATGGCAATCTCCATATACATCAATGGATAATAACCCGATTAGCTTCAATGATATGTTTGGAGATTGCCCAACTTGTGGGCATGGAGAAGAAGTTACTGTAGGAAAGAAAAATTTCAAACGAACAAAAGTTGACGCCGGAAGCCTTAGCAATGAGCAGAAAACCATGACAAATATTGATGCGTGGGATGATGGTATAAAGCGAGAAGCACATGATAACGGTAATGGTACTTATTATGCAAAAGATGGGGACGGGAATTATTATCTGTTAACACCTGCTGATCAGGCACAAGCTGCAAAAGAGATATTTATTCCCACTCCCGAGGCTATTTTGGATGATCCGAATGGCCTTTATAAGGATTATACTCTGGATCAAAGAAGACAATTTATTAATTCATACTATGGGGTTATCGATCAAAATTTTGGTACAAAGTTGTCTCATCCAACAATTAGTGCGGCAGGAAGTGGATCAACATCTGCACAATTAGCGGGACAATTAGCTGCTGAAAATGAATCAAAGAAGTTCGCACATGAGTATTTAATGGCGACGAATTCGATGTATAGGTTGGAACAAATGTATAAGCACTTGCCTCCAAGTCCTGGAATAAAGAGTATGGATCTGGATGTTGCTTTATTTTTTGTAGCTGGTCCAGAAGAAATGGTTGTAGAGGGAGTAAGTTCAAAATTGCCTTATTTAGGAAGGAAATTAGATTATGTATTTGGTAAAGCCACAGGTAATGCTCATAATATTGATCGTTCTACAGATATGTTGAGACAACTCAATAGAATAGGTATCTTTGATAATGATGCAGGTTGTGCATATGTGAGAGGGCATTTAGGTCACACATATAATTATGCTAAAGGAATAGCAATGAATGGACGTGTGTTAAAAGAATCCATTTTAACAGGACCAAATGGAATCTTGAAAGTTCAAAGTATTTGGCAGGCAGATCAATTAATAACAATTAAATTAATAGGAAAAGGACTATGAGACAGATATTCAAAAATAAATATATAAAGGCATATAAGTTTCTTTCTGTGAGCGAGTCAGATACATTTAGGAACAATCAAAATGTAAATGCGATTTTAAAAATTGATGAGTCGTATGGAGATTGTTTTTACAGTTATGTTTGTCATAATTCCTTGACTAGTGAAAAGGAATTTGCAATTTTCTTTAGCAGTGATGAGAAAGAAGATAAGCTGAACTTCATGTTTTGGGAAAGTGCTAATTTATTTGTTCTAGATACAGGGAGAAATATTTATTTACTGAATGGAGATCTGAAAATAATCAAGAGTTTAGAAATAGGGACACCCTTAATAGGTCTTTATCTAACCGATGAAGAGAATTTAGTTCTATTAGAAGAAGCCTCTTATCGATTGGTTAACAAACGTGGAGAAGTTCATGTAAATGAGTTATTTGATTTGATTGAAAATTTTAGTCTGTCAGGTAGCAAATTAATTATAAAAACGAGCGAAGGAAATAAAATTTTTGAATTGACAAGGACTTAGTGTGCTTACAAGTAGTCATGCAAAAACATAGCGATATATTTTCATCATTAGAAATGTCTTATGATGAAGAGGGGGGATTAATTGATGTCGATTTTTTTTTTTTACGATTCTTTACATGGTGCTCGTTCTTGAGAGTAAAAATTATAAGCTAAAATCAAACCCCTCCGCCTCCAGCTCCTTATACCTCTTCTTATTAAATTTAAAAAGAGTGGCGCCAACATGTGCGCCCGGACGAACTTCATCCAATTCGGTGAGGATATCCATCGTTTTGAGTCGGCGGCGGAAATTGCGTCGGTCCATTGTTTTACCAAGGATGATTTCAAACAAGCTTTGCAGGTCGCTGAGGGTGAATTTAGCAGGCAAAAGCTCGAAAATCAATGGAGTGATATTCAATTCTTTTTGCAGGGTTTTTAGTGCGCCATTGAAAATTTCATTGTGGTCGAAGGCTAGTTTTGGCATTTCATTAATATCAAACCACGCAGTTTCACTGGCATGCCAGGAAGGTTTTAACTGATGATGACCGGCGTCGATGAGGGCATAATAACCAACCGTCACCACGCGCGCGATAGGATGTCGGCTTGGATTTCCGAAAGTATGGAACTGCTGCATGAATACATTGTTAACACCGGTCAGCAGTTCAAGAACTCTTTCGGCAGCATCATCGATTGCTTCTCCTTTTTCAAGAAATCCGCCGGGTAGTGCCCATTTCCCGCTTTCGGGATCCGAGCTTCTTTTGATCAGAAGTACATTCAGCTTTCCGTCTATGAATCCGAATAAAACACAGTCGACGGTAATAGAGGCTACAGGTTCGTTGAATTGTACTTTCATGAAGGGAAAAATACAAAAAAATAACTTTGTCACTTATTTCCCTAAATCGTATATTGTGTGCCAAGGGGGGAAGATAGATTCAAAACAAAACCAAAATGCTCATGAAAAAACTTATCTTCCCAATGCTTATTGCCGCTTCGTTACCTGTGTTGGCGCAAACAGTCACGGTTACCGTGGATGCTTCAAAAATTCTTTCTCCCGTTTCTCCTTGGATTTATGGAAGAAACAACAATCTCTCTGATGATAAATCGAAACCGGTATCTTCTACCAACTGGCAATTATACAAAGATGCCGGATTGCGCTTTTACCGCGAAAACGGAGGAAATAATTGTACTAAATACAACTGGCGACTGAAGTTGTCGAGTCACCCGGATTGGTACAATAATGTGTATGCCCACGACTGGAATTACAGCGCTAAAAGTTTGCTTGATAACACATCAGGAACTCAGGGCTTGTATGCTTTTCAACTCATGGGGAAAGTAGCGGCCAACACTTCACACAACTTTAATGACTGGGCTTATTCGCAGGGAGTAGGTTACAACTCACCGAATAACAACTGGGCGGGTGGTGGCGGACCGGCCGCTTACGGCGGAAATGATGCAAATACGATAGCACGCGATTGCAATACTGGAACATGGACAATGAGCCTGATATATGGTATGGAACGCATGATGATGTAGCGACAAGTATTACCGCCGAGCAATACATCCAGAAATATGTTGCGGTTGCCAAACTGGTGAGACAAAGACATCCTTCTGTTAAAATTGTAGGACCGGCTTTCGCCAACGAGTGGACTTGGTTCAACTGGAACAATAACCTGGTGAAAGGCAGCGATAATAAGGATTATACGCTGATTGAATATTTCATTAAGCGCATCGCTGAAGAAGAAAAAGCCTGTGGAATGAAATTACTGGATGTGCTGGATGTTCATTTTTATCCTGGGACAGCGGGCAATCCTGATCTTACTTTGAAACTGCATAAAATATGGTTTGACAGCGCCTGGGTATACAGTGGTGCCAATGGCGTGAAAAGATTAGGGAAATGGGGTTGGGATGGAAACATCACCAAAGAATATTTTTTCGAACGTTGTAATCAGTGGTTGATTAAATATATGGGGCCGGATCACCAAGTAACATTTGGTATCGGCGAATACGGACAAATTGCTACTAATGGCTCAGAAGACGCAAATGTAATAGCTTGCTGGTATGCCTCGCATTTAGGTTTGTTTGCGAATAAAGGGGTTGAGTTTTTCACACCTTGGGATTGGTACAGGGGACAATGGGAAGTACTGCATTTGTTCAGTAATTATTATGGGACTTTTGCCACCCAAACTTCGTCTTCATCAGAAGATGCTGTAGGTGCTTATTCAGCGCTGTCTAATCATGGCGATACCTTAACGCTTGTGCTGGTGAATAAGGATAGAAACAATAGCAAGAATGTTACTGTGAATCTCCAGAATTATACTGCCTCGGGAAGTACTATTGATGGATTTCAATTGGCTGCTCTTTCTTCAATAACTGAAACTTTTGTATCAAAGAGCAACAATGCTTTGCAAAGCAAACAATATAGTGTGAGCGGCAACCAGATTTCTTTATCGGTCCCAAAATTGTCGGTTACTTTGTTGCAGATTCCGACAGCGACAGCAGTGAAAACGCCTTACGCCATTAATGAAGTAAATGAGATGGAAGTAGCTGTTTATCCTAATCCGGTTCAAAATACTTTGGAGATACACATGAAAGATCAGGGCAATTATACCGTGAGTGTGTTCAATATGCTCGGACAAAAAATGGGAGAGTGGGTGTCAGTAAAAACATTAGATATTTCTTCCTTCGCTTCTGGGAACTATATTGTGCAGGTGCGCAGTGAGGATGGTGTAGCAGTGAAGAAAATCGTGAAGGATTGAATCAGGGTTCCTACATTTATTTTCCTTCATATTTAAAAAAGATATTCAGCCAAATACTTCTGGATAAATAATAGAGGATGGGCATCAGTAAGGTGATCTCAATGAAAACGGTGCCTATTACCTGCGCGATGCTTAATTCAGGCAGAAAAGTAGAAAGCAGCAATCCGCTGGGCAGAGCGATGGCTGCTCCCATAGCATAACTCACATACATGGCCCCGAGGAAAAATCCTGGTTCCATATCATATTTGAGTCCGCAAACCGGACAGTTATCATGCATCTTCCCGAACTTGGAAAAAATGTACGGATTGGCAGCAAAAAAAATGTCTCCTTCATGACAACGGGGACATTTCATTTTAAATATACTATATGCTTTGGTTCCTTTATTTAACATCACTGATTACTTGGATTGTTTGCAAAATCTTCGAAGGGCTGTGTTTTATAAGCGCCGTCATTAATATACTTGAGGTACATCAGGTATTCCTTTGCCGGATAATAGCCCGGCGCTACATTCATCAGGTGATTTTGTTCGTCGAGATAAGAAATGGTAGGGTAGCCAATTCTTCCTTCCTTAGAACCAATTGCAATAGCCAGCTGATGTGTGGCTTTTGTTTTTGTTGCTGCGCCAGGATTCACGAAAGTCTGGTTGTTAAAGTGAATGGTATCAAATCCCTCTGCATTGAACTTAACTGCATAAAAATGAGCGTTCACATACTCTATCACTGCCGGATCGGAGAAGGTGGTTCTGTCCATTTCCTTGCACCATCCACACCAGTTGGTGTACACGTCGACGAGTAATTTTTTAGGATTTTTCTTACTGAGTTTTTCAGCTTCTTCTATGGAGAGCCATTTGATGGTTGCCGCACTTGGCTTTTTAGTAAAGGCAAGCAAGCTGATGCTTACGATGGCGATGAGGATAAAAACTGATTTTTTCATAGTTATCGATTTACAGTGAATGTAATAATTATATCTTTTCCTCAAAAAACAAAAATCATTCCTTTTAGTCAACCAATTGAACATTGTGCTTTTTCAATTCATCCAGATACTTTGCTGAAACAAAATCAGCTTTGCTGAATTCCTTGGTCTTTAATTTTTTAGCTTCCAATCTATGCGCGCATTTGATGAATCTTCTTTTCTCGTTTTCATTGCGGAGGATGAGTCCGGGAACCTGAGCATTCATTCCCTTTTCGTCTTTTGCCACCATGGTGAAATAGGAAGAATTACAGTGTTTTTTCTCGCCGGTTTGTATATTTTCACTTTCCACGCGGATACCCACTACCATAGAACTTTTTCCGACATAGTTAATAGATGCCTTCATGGTTAAAAGTTCGCCAATGCCAATAGGATTAAGGAAATCCACAGTGTCGACGGAGGCCGTTACACAATAGTGTTTGGAATGTTTTGAAGCACAGGCAAAAGCAATTTTATCCATCAGGGAAAGTACATAGCCTCCATGAACATTCCCTCTGAAATTAGAGTTGGAGGGAAGCATGAGTTCAGAAAGCAGAACTTCAGACTCCTGGATGGTTTTGTATATTTTTTCCATGCTATTGGTTTTTAAAAAGTTTTTTGTCGGCTACAAAAGTACCAAAAGGCAATACAGAGGCGAGAAGCGCCCATGCTATCTTTGAGAAAGACCATTTGTGGTCGCGGGCTGCCTGTATTACCCAAATACAGTAAGCAATGAAGAGCACGCCATGTATCATTCCCACTATTTTGTTTGGACCGGGCATTTCAGCCGCATATTTCAAAGGCATGGTGACACCAAAGAGCATGAGGTAGCTTATTCCTTCTAATATAGCCAGGATGCGGAGTGTTTTCAGGTGATTCATAGAAATGTTATTTCTTGTAGAACACGTAAGTGCTCGCGATCTTGTCATGCAAGGTCTGTTTCTGCTTGTCCCAAACCGCCAGGAGGAATCCGGCGAAGAACAGAAAATAAAAAACCAGCGCCATTTGGGTCAATGCCGGAATCAGTAGTATAAAAATGAAAAAGTTTCGTGCTACATATCTACCAAGAGAATTTAAAGGAGAGATTTTTTCTCCGCTTTCATTACCCACCTGAATGCCTACTGCCATTTTTCCTATGGTAGCCTGTTTTGGTAAAGCATGCATGATGGTGGCGTACATTAAACCTATAAATATGGTGCTGTAGCTGTATAGGGCATATTTTTCGCTGGTGACCAGCTCCTGGAGCCTGGCTCTGTCGGTAAGATGCACAAGTTGGTCGGCAAACATTCCCACGAAGATCATTGCGTAAACAACCATTAAAATAATGCCGTCAATTAAAGATGCAGCAAATCGTATCCAGAATCCGGCATATTTCAGATTTCCTGTTTCTACTTCCGGATTGTCGATGATATTTTCCATGTTTTATAGATTAAATGTGCAGTCCGCACTCACTTTTATTTTTATTGATCCATCGTCCTTCGCGGCCTTTTCCTTTCGCGGTACAATGCGTACAGCCAATAGAGCTGAAGCCTTGCGCTTCAAGCGGATGTTTTGGCAAAGCGAATTTTTCGAAGTACTGCTGCGCATCTTCGGCTTTGAAATCAATGATTGGGTAGAACTTGATGATATCGTTTTTCTTCTCGAATACATTCAGTGAATTACGGAAAGTATTCTGATCGCTCATCAATCCTGAAATCCAAACTGTGAAGTTCGGTTTGATGGTGTCAAGAGGTTCTACCTTATTGATGGAGCAGCAGAGATCAGGATCCTTTTTCCAGGTTTCATCGTTGCGAGTAAACTCATTTTTCCAGTCTTCAGGCAAAATGGTTTCTATGTTCAGGTTCAATTGTTCCTCAAGCAGGTTTTTGTATTCGTGCGTTTCAGGAAAATGATAAGTGGTGTCGAGAAAATGAATTACCTGTTTAGGATTTGTCTTGGTGATCATGTGCAGCAAAATAGCCGCAGTAGTACCAAAGGAGCTGGTGAACAAGACTTTCTCCGTTGGGAAATCCTTGTACAGTTCGGCCACTCTTTCTGTTGGAGAAAGGGCACGGTATTTACTATTGAGTTCGTCTAGATTCATGTAGGACAAATATAGGTGATATTACTCGTAATTGCTCAGTCCGCCCTTTAAAGTTACCACCTTGTCAAATCCGTTTTTTTGTAGGATTTCTGCGGCTCTTTTGCTTTTGTTTCCTGTGCTGCAATACAAAGCGTAAGTCTTTGTTTTGTCGAGATCTTTTAACTTTTTTTCTAAATCGTCGATGAAGATATTTTCGCCGCCGATGTTTTTGCTGTTGTGTTTATCGGCAGTGCGCACGTCGATGAGGGTGTAATCTTCGAAATGCTTTTTAAGTTCGGAAGGGTCTATTTCCTTAATGTTTTCACTGTGTCCGCAGAATATTTCGTAGTTGATGAGTTCGCAAATCGGGAATTGGGTTTCATCGATGCTGAGTCCAATGGTGTGACTGCTGTTGCTGAGTGTGTCGTAAATCCATAGCTTGTCCACTAAAGGCGTTCCAATGCCTGTAATGAGCTTGATGACTTCCATGGCCTGCGCTGTTCCGGCGATACCTGGCAGAGCGCCAATAACACCAGCATCGGCGCAGGAAGGTACTTCTCCCGGTGCAGGCGGAACAGGGTAGAGGTCGCGGTAGTTCACGCCGCGCTGCGCTCCCGTTGAATAATTGAAGATGCTTACCTGGGTACTAAATTCGCTGATGGAGGCAAAAACATTTGGTTTTCCAAGGATGACGCAAGCATCATTGATCAGGTATCTTGCAGGGAAATTATCGGTACCGTCGATAATGATATCATAGCCGGAAATGATTTCCAAAGCATTTTCTGTGCTGAGATGTTCGCTGTAAATATCAGTTTTTACAAAGGCGTTTAAAGCGTTGATTTTTTCGGCAGCTTTGGCGGCTTTGTTCTGGCCGATGTCGGCGTTATTGAATAAAATCTGTCGGTGAAGATTAGAGATCTCTACTTTATCTCCATCTACAATACCCAAACGACCAATGCCTGCTGCAGCCAGATATTGCAAAGCCGGACAGCCCAATCCGCCTGCGCCAATTACCAGTACGCTTGCCGCTTTGAGCTTCTCCTGTTTTTCTTTTCCAAAACCGCGGAGGATCATCTGGCGGTCGTAGCGTTGTATTTCTTTTTCGTTGAGCATTTTCTCCTGTAGAGACGCAAGATTTTGTGTCTCTAATTATTGTGTGAGACGCAAAGTCTTGCGTCTCTACGGGTTTGTTATTCTTTTTTCTTCTTCAAATTTTTAGTGATCTCATTCAGCTCATCCACTTTGCTTTTGAAATCACCGGTCAATGTACTTCTTATTTCTGTAAGGTTATCAATGATCTCTTGCGTAGAATCAGGAATAGCTTCTTCAAGATATTCGCGTATTCTTTTCGACAGGGTAGGAGACTTGCCATTGGTAGAAATCCCGATTTTCAAATCGCCGCGCGTTACTACCGATCCCAGATAAAAATCGCAGAGTTCCGGTTTGTCGGCAACGTTCACCAAAATATTTTTCTTCTTTGCTTCGTCGCGGATGACGCGACTGTCTTCCTTGCTGTCTATAGCCAGGAATAAAAGATTCATGCCTTCCAGGTCGTCTGTGGAAAAAGCCTTTTCAAAAGTGGGAATATTGAATTGTTTGGCCAGTTCCAGGGTCTCCGGCAAGAAAGCCTTAGCCACCAATTTAATGTTGGCTTTCGGACTGTTCTTCAATAGAGAGTGCATTTTTTCCAATCCCACATTTCCACCACCTACAATAAGGATGTTCAATCTTTCGGGAAGAAAGAAGACGGGGTAGAGGGGGTTTTGTGTGGAGGTGTCGCTCATTTTGATAATCGAATTATCTTATATTTTTTCCAGCGAATATTCATTGCACTTCTTTTCTCTTTATAATGTCTTTCGAGACAGTAGAATTTTTCAAATTCGAAATTCTTATAATAAGCAGCAGTAACGGTGAGATTATAGCATTGGTCGCTCATTATTATAGTTGAGAAATTTCCTTTTTTATCTGTTGTCGCTACGACAGAGTCACTGGAGTTGGTGAATTTAATCTCAGCGTTAGCGATAGGGAGCCCGGAAATGCTATCGATTACTTGTGCTTTGAACTTTATTTTATATATGTTCTGAGCGCAAAGAAAACCGCTGGAGAAGCAAAGAATTATGGAAAGATAAAAAGCCTTTTTCATCAGTGAATATTTTACAAAGAGTTTTTGAATCCCCTTTCAATGATGTTCTCCACCATTTCCTGGTGGACGTGTACCACTTGTCCGATGACGATAATCGCCGGCGCTTTTATTTCGTGGGAAAGGACGAGACCTTCAATGGTATTCAAAGTTCCGCGCAAGCATTTTTCGTTGGGAAGTGTTCCGTTTTGAATTACGGCAACGGGAGTTTTTCCGTCGCGGTGCTGTAAAAATGTTTGAACGATTTGCGGCAGCTTTCCGAGTCCCATCAGAATTACAACAGTAGCTGTGGATTGCGCAGCCAGCGGTAAATCCTGGGAGAGCTCGCCATCTTTTGTAGTGCCTGTTACCACCCAGAAACTTTCGGCATAGCCGCGGGCGGTAACCGGGATTTTTTGAAGTTCGGGAACGGCAATAGAACTTGATATTCCTGGAATAACAGTGCTTTCAATACCATAGGCATAGGCATAGGCAATCTCTTCTTGTCCGCGTCCAAATACAAAGGGATCTCCACCTTTTAAGCGCACTACATTGCCATAGATTTTTGCGTTCTCTACAATCAGAGCGTTGATCTCCTCCTGCTTTAAAGAAGGCACATCGGCACGTTTTCCTACATAAATTTTAGGAACGTTTACCGGCGCATATGCCAGTAATTCTTTATTGATTAAAGCATCATACAATACCACATCAGCGCTCGCCAGGGCGTTAACTGCTTTTAGGGTGATGAGTTGCGGATCTCCCGGACCAGCCCCTATCAGCGTGAGATGAGCTTTATTTCCGTTGGCCGCTATCATAGTATTAAGCTTTCTCTGTCTCCTTTGCAACCTGCTGGTCTCTCAAGGTGGTGAGGCCTTTGTAGAAAGCTTCTGCTTCGGCAATATAAGAAGCAGCGAATTCTTTAGAAGGCTCATTCTTGTTGATTTTCAGGATGAGTTCTTTAGCGCTTGGGAACAAAGTAAATTGTTTTGTTTCAACAAATTCTTTCTCGAAATCGTTAATGATACCAGATTGTGTGTTGGTTTGTTTTCCAACGCTGGTAAGCATAGCCTTGGCACCGTTTACCATTGAGCTGTAAGCATGGTAAATGGCATCGGCATATTTGCCGCCTTCGAAATTGATTTTCGCATTGTCGATTTTTTCTTCTACGTCGAGGAACAAAGTAGAAATCAAGTCGATTACAACACCAGCACATTCACCCACACCAATCGCTTTTACATATTCTTCTTTGTGACCCCAGTCGGTGAAATCTTCGTCGGTTACGTTGGTCGTATCACCGTAAGTTTTCAAGAGGTTGTAGAAATAGTTTTTTCCTTGTCTCTCAAAATACTGCCAGTAGTACTCACCTTCGGTTTGGTTGGCACTGTAGTCGTCGAGCAAAGTTCTAACAACATCCAGGATTCTTCGGGAAGGAACTTTAATTATTTTTTCAGATAAAGCACCTTGTCCGTCGCCTTTGGTTCCACCACCCAGCAATACTTGCAGTGCAGGCATTACTTTTCCTTTCACGTTCATGGAGCTTCCGTGGAAACCGATGCCCGCCAAAGCGTGCTGACCGCAAGAGTTCATGCAACCGCTGATTTTGATAGACAGGTTTTGGTTGAATACCAGTTCAGGATATTCATCTTCAATCATTTTTTCAATCACCTGAGCAGTGTGAACGCTGTCGGAGATACCGAGATTACAAGTATCTGTTCCAGGGCAGGAAGTAACGTCGGCAGGGGAGTTGAAGCCCGGTTTCGCCATGCCCATTTTGTTCAATTCATTGTACCAGAATTTCAATGCTTCCGGACGGATGTATTTCAGCATCAATCCCTGGTTGGCAGTGATGCGGATGTCATCGGCCGCATATTCTTTCACCAAAGCAGCAAGGTTTCTGGCTTCTTTAAGGTAAAAATCACCATTGGTCAATTTGATCCATATGCCAAAGAATCCTTTTTGTTTTTGTTCGAAAACGTTGGATTTAAACCATCTGTCGTATTCTTTTTCGTCGCTGATGGTAACTGCCGGAATTTCTTTTGCAGCAGGAGCAACCGTATCAACATACGCCGCAGCGTCGATAGGATAAGTCTTGTGCTTAATGGCTTTCCACTCTTCTTCAACGAGCTTTTGGAAAGCTTCCAAACCAAGGTCGTGCAGCAAATATTTGATTCTTGCTTTGTGTCTTTTAGAACGCTCACCGTGACGATCGAAAACTCTTAATACAGCCTCAGTATAAGGAATGATTTTATCGGCAGGTAAGAACTCATAGGCAGTGTGGGCATGGAAAGACTGAGCTCCCAATCCGCCCGCCAGCATTACTCTAAAGCCAATTACTCCATTTTCAATTTTAGGAAGGAAACCTAAATCATGGATATAAGAGAAAGCCTCATCTTTATCAGAAGCAGAGAAAGAAATTTTAAATTTTCTTCCCATTTCCTGGCAAACAGGGTAGCGCAAGAAGTATTCAAACATTTCCTGAGCGTAAGGAGCAACGTCGAAAACTTCATTTTTATTGATGCCTGCATCTGGTGCAGCAGTAATATTTCTTACAGTATTACCACAAGCTTCACGCAAAGTGATATTGGATTTTTCGAGATCAGCCCACAATTGCGGGGTTCTGTCCAGACTCACATAGTGGATCTGAATATCCTGTCTTGTTGTTGTGTGCAATCTTCCAATAGAATATTCTTCCGATACTTCACAAATTCTGAGCAATTGCTCCGTGGTCATTTTTCCATAAGGAATTTTGATGCGGATCATTTGCACGCCTTGCTGGCGCTGACCGTAAACGCCTCTCGCCAAACGCAGCGAGCGGAATTTTTCTTCGTCAATTTCTCCTGCACGGAACTTTGCGATTTTCTTTTCAAGATCAATGATGTCTTGCTGTACTACCGGATTTTCTAATTCTGATCTGAAGCTTTGCATAAATGGTTTTTTATTAACAAGTGTTCAAAAGTACAAAGGGTTTGCGGCTTTTAAAAGAAAGACGCTTAAATTGATTTATTTTTTATTTTTCAAAAAGAGGGGGGGTTATGTATGTAATACATTTCACATGAGATTCAAGGTAAAAAAAGCCCCTCAATAATTGAAGGGCTTTTTTAGTACAAACCTGTAAGCCGGATTCTGTGATTGGTTGCCCAACCCTTATCATTTATCTATACGCTCTACCCACCGGGTTAGAGCGAGCAGCTCCCCGGCCTATTTGAGCTTTCATCCCAAGGGGTTTTTACAAAGCTGCAATTGCTTGAAGCCTTAGTGAGCTCTTACCTCACTTTTTCACCCTTACCCCACAGGAGAGGCGGTTGTTTTCTGTTACACTTTCCGTCAAAGAACTTTTCAGTGCTTTGCCCTCGTTTTCACAAGGCATGGCGCTCTGCGATGCCCGGACTTTCCTCCCTGTGTCTTCCAACAAGGCGATAAGGCAGTTTGTATTGTCAACAAAGGTAGCTTTTTGTTAATTACTTTCCTTGGTTTTTAAGGAACTGATTCACAGTTTATTCGTATTATGCATCATAATTAACTGCTTGTAATATGAAAAAGCTAGGGGTAATCATAGCATTTTTGTGCGGATCAGCGCTCTCTCTTCCTGCTGTTTATTACGTAGGGACCTATACAGGGAATGGTGCGGCAAGTCAGGCTATTACAGGAGTGGGCTTTCAACCAGAAGTAATATTAGTGAAAGGGCCAACCCAGACTGCGTGGATCGCAACTTCTACAATGACCGCGGGACGAGCCAAATTAACAACAGGTACAAGTGCCCCTGCTACAGGGTATATTGTTTCGATTGATAGCGATGGATTTACCGTGGGGTCGTCGGCGAATTCAAATACCAATGGTGATGTCTATCAATTTGTTTGTTGGGATAATGCCGATGGAAGTATTGATGTGGGGAGCTTTACTCCGAATAATTGTGGTACCGACTGGGCGAACGCAACTTTTTACGGACAAGGGTATATAGTGAAATATGGAAGCAATGGATATCATTGTGTATCTGGCCACACTTCTAACTCGGGGACCAATCGTCCTGATTTAGGTAGTGGACATTGGACGGATTTAGGTGTTTGCAGTGCTTTCGATGTAAATATTAGTGTAGGATATAGACCGGAAATGTTGTGGGTTTTTGGGGAAGGACAAGATGTTTACTTTGAAAACTCGCCGGGGCAATTTACTTTGGATGGGTCCAACTCTAGTAAGATGTCGCATTTTAACTCAGGTACTTCTATTGATAATACTGATAAAATAATTAGTGACTTAAGTGCAAGCGGTTTTACTGTTCGAACTATTGCTGGTGATGGAACGGATAATGGTCCGGCAAACGGTGTTAAGTACAACTGGGTGACTTGGAAGCCTAGTGCGTGTGTAGAAACAGGATCTTATACGGGCGATGCTGCCGCGAGTCATGCCGTAACTGCTTTGCGTGGTCAGTTCATTCTGATAAAGGATTTCAACGGAAGTCAGAACCCATGGTTTAAAACATCAGCGATGGGTACCAATAATTCCTCAAAATTTACCGGAGCTATGTCGACCACTAACATTAAAACCATTGATGCTTCGGGATTTACAGTTGGTACCGGAGGTGAAGTGAATCAGAATGCAGGAACTTTTGAATATATAGTATTGTGCGGAGCTACCACTTTGCCAGTGGAGTTGGTTTATTTCAAAGGAAAAAAGCAGGATGACGGGGTGAAACTTGAATGGCAAACCGCAGCAGAGATCAATGCCAGTCATTTTGTAATTGAGCGATCTTCTGATGGGTTAAATTATGAAGCAATAGGTCAACTTTCCGCTTCCGGAAATTCAAATCATCGTATTAATTATGAGTTTATCGATCAGCAAGCTCTTTCAGGAATCAATTATTATCGTTTGCATCAGTATGATTATGATGGTATGAATGAGTTGTTCAATACCATAACAGTTGGTTTTGGTAATGTCTCATCTATGCAACTGAAAGTTTTTACTGATTTTTCTGGTGATAAGGCAGAGTTGTCTTTTAATGCAAAAGAAGAGAAAGTGTACACTCTGGAAATTATTGACCAGCTGGGATCAGTACTTGATAAGATAAATATCTCTGCCAATAATGGAAGAAACATTTATGATGTTTCTTTCTCGGAATACAGCTCTGGCTTTTATATCCTTCGACTATCTTCGGATAGCGGTGAGATTGAGCAACTAAAGATTTTAAAAAAATAATCTGGCCCTGGTTAAAATAGCTGTTCGCAGATAAATAATGCACCTTCGTCGAAAATGGCTTTTTTTAATTTGACATGTGGGTCTATAATAATTAATATCGCAGTCGGGGATAAACTAGCTTTTGTATAAGACTTTTAAGTTTTATATGAAATCAGGTAAATTAATTTTCTTCTTCCTTTTCCTTTTAAGCTTTACTTTAAATGCCTCTTATATCTCAGGGAAGTACACCGGAAACGGCACTGCATCCAAATCTGTAACGGGTTTGGGTTTTAAACCAGAAGTGGTTCTGGTTAAAAGCAGCGGTAACCAGGATGGCTGGATCGCTACTTCAACGATGACTGCTGGATACGCCAAATCACTTACCAATAGTGATGCTCCGACTACTGGTTACATTGTGTCCTTGGATAATGATGGTTTTACAGTTGGCTCTTCATCAGGCTCAAACAGCAATGGTGTTACTTATTATTTTACTGCTTGGGATGATGCTGATGCCAATATTACGGTAGGCAGCTTTACTCCTGTGAACTGTGGTTCTGCGGCCTGGGCCAACTCCACTTATTACGGTCCGGGATCGATGGTCACTTATGGATCGATTACATATCATGCATTATCGGGACACACCTCCAACTCAGGAACCAACCGTCCGGATATCAACAGTACCATCTGGACAGATTTAGGGGCCTGCAGTGCTTTTGATGTGAATATCACCCTTGGTTATCGTCCTGAAATGCTGTGGGTATTTGGAGAAGGAATCACCAATCAGTGGGATGAAACTTCTCCCGGACAGTTTACTTTTGATAATAGCAATTCCAATAAAATGTCGCATTTCACCCAGGGTAGTGTGATTGCGAATTCCGAAAAAATCATCAGCGATTTAAGTGCTACGGGATTTACAACGCGCGCCGTAAGTAACAGGGGAACACACGACGGTCCGGCCAATGGCGTTAAATACAATTACGTTGCTTTCAAGCCGGGTTCAACAGTTCAAACCGGTTCATACACTGGAACTGGGGTGAATAATAAATCGGTGAGTGTTTCGGCCGCGCCAACTTTTGTAATGGTAAAAGATTTCAATGGCGGACAAAATACATGGTTCAAGACATCGGCCATGGGGACCGATACCTCTTATAAATTTACAGGAGGTGCCGATGTAAGTGCTGTAAAAAAATTACAACCCACTTCATTTACAGTAGGGACCAATGGAGAAGTAAATACCAATGGCAGTACTTTTGAGTTTATTGTGCTCAGCGGTGGATCAACCCTGCCCGTAAAACTGGTTTATTTCGCAGGTGAAAAGGAAAATGCTCTTGTAAATCTTTACTGGCAAACGGCAAGTGAAATCAATGCCAGTCATTTTGTAATAGAGCGTTCATCCGACGGTGTAAACTTTGAGGTTATCGGACAAGTCGCTGCAGCAGGAAATAGTACTGAAATGATTTCTTATCAATTCATCGATATTAATCCTTTTGCAGGAAATAATTACTACCGCTTGCGTCAGTTCGATTATGATGGTGCTTCTGAGTTGTTTCATACCATCGCAATAAATTTCAACAAGGGCTTGGCACAACTTAATTTTAAGACGCTTACCAATCTGGTGGATAATATCAGCACTTTTTCCTTCAACGCGGAAGCAGGAGGGATCTATACTGTAAAACTCTTTGACGCCATCGGAAATGAATTGAATACTGAGGTTGTTCAAGCTGATAAGGGTTCAAATTCTTTCGATTTGTCACTTGGTAATTATAGCAGTGGATATTATATAGTGCAATTGGTTGCGGCTAACGGAGAAACGCAGCATCTGAAATTATTGAAGAAGTAAATTAACCTGCTATTAATTTCCCCGAGTTTTTTCTATCGAAAACCAATTTTGCTTTTGAGTGTTTTAGAAGAGTCTGGAGGTAAGCGTCGGGTTTTGTTGGACAAATAAGAAAATGCTTTCCAATTTTTTCGCGAATGTACAGGAAATCGCTATTGGTATTCAGAGCGTGTGAGTGAACTACCAAGTCGGAACAGGGGGGGTAGTTGTTCGGTACGTTGCCCATTTGCTATTTCAACAAACTCTGTTCTTCATAAAGTAGTAAATTCTTAAAGAAGAATCGCTTAAGGAAAAAAAATCGAAAATGATGTGTAAAACACTTAATGGTTTAAGAGAAATTCTTACTTGAAATATTTCTCCCTTATCTTCGTTTTGTGTTTTCATTATTATGGAGAATTTTTGGAGGCAAGATAATAATAGATACAGGTACATTATTTTATAAAGATTTTTTTCAATTTCATTCAAATATTAATTTTGAAGAATAAAACAAACTATAATGTTTGAGCCCTTTGCGTACAGTATTGTAGTAATGATGTTGCTATTGCTTGTGGAATATATATTCAGCAAGCTGAAGAAACAGAAAGTTTTTGAGTTTTCTGATACCCTTAGTAACCTGGCCTGTGGTATTATGGAGAGAACTATGTTTCTGCTTGTAGCTTTCCTTTATTATGCAGCCTTTGAATATGTATATTCTAATTTCGCCTTGTTCAATATCCCGGTCAACTGGTATACAGTGGTGATTCTGTTTTTAAGTGTTGATTTCCTGTGGTACTGGTACCATCGTTCGGGCCATGAAATCAATATATTGTGGGCTGCGCATATTACACATCACCAGAGTGAACAGTATAATTTTTCTTTGTCTTTCAGGGTGTCGGCTTTCCAGCTGATAATACGGATGTTCTTCTGGTTGTGGCTGCCGGTGCTCGGCTTCGATCCTAAGCTGACGACTCTTATTATTGGAATTAATGCAGCTTATCAGTTTTTTATCCATACGCGCCTGGTGAAGAGACTTGGTTTACTGGAAAATATACTGGTGACACCTTCACATCACAGGGTGCATC
This sequence comes from Flavobacteriales bacterium, assembly GCA_046074525.1. GTDB lineage: Bacteria > Bacteroidota > Bacteroidia > Flavobacteriales_C > JAHEZL01. The sequence goes on along the minus strand of JBJTOK010000020.1, from coordinate 12,147 downwards.
ATGGCAGGAACGAACAGTATATTGATAAAAACTACGGTGGCATTTTTATATTATGGGATAAGTTGTTTGGGACTTTTACTGAAGAGAAAGAAGAAGTTGCTTATGGTATCACCAAACCTCTGCAAAGCCGGAACCCTGTTAATGCATGGTTTCATTATTACATTGATTTGTACAGGGCGTCAAAACAAGTGAAGGGCTTGAAAAATAAGCTTCATGTCTTTTTATCGGGACCGGAGACTATGGCTGCGTACTATGATTCAATTGAGAAAAAAGAGGAGGAAATGCCAAGGGAAGAACGGTCACTGCAAGCGTATTTGGTAGTGCAGTTTGCAATTTTGGTAATACTTTTTTTCGTGATTTATTATTATCATGCCGACCTGCCATATCCATCTATTGTAATCATTGCCTCTTTCATGATTTATTCTTCTCTCAGTTTGGGTTTTGTGCTCGATCGCCACAGAATATCCTTTGCGCTTGAAATTGCCAGGGTAGTGCTGATGTCGGTAGCCATTGCTTTGGTTTTCTGGGAAAATGCACAGTATGAATATATGGCCTTTGCCTTGGTGCCACTGTTGATTTTTTTACCCTGGGTGGGTAAAAGAAGAAACGCTTTCTTGCTGAATTAGTCTTCTGATTCTACTACTATCCTTAATAAATTCCTCAGTTTCCTGTTGTAGGTTTCAAGTAACCAGTTGAAATAATTGTTGCTGGATTTAGTGAGGCAGGAAGTATACAGTTTAATGCGGTTCTTAATGCTTTCCTGCAGTAGTGTCTGCATTTCCTTCGCTTCTTCAAAACTCTTTGCATTCAGTTTAATCACATCAGCGTGGTTTTGTATGCAATCGTCAATGATTCGGTTGGGCTTAATGCCCATGCTCATATACTCCTCATACATTTCCACCACGGGATAGTGGAGGAGGTCGATGGAATTGGAAAATCTTTGTCGGATTTCCTCAGGCATATTATAAGTCAACTCTCGCTGGCGTTCAATCTCATCAAAATATTCCTGTTCAAGATATTTATCAGGATGAGCAAAAACATCTGCCCAGTCGATTTCCATTTCCCATAAACCAAAGCGGTGAACATTGTTCCCGAGGTCGATAATGGTAAAATTCTTTTTATTAGGTGTCACCCTTGAGCCCCTTCCAATCATCTGGTGGTATAGCGTGAGGGAACGTGTAGCTCTGTTAACTACAATTACTTCTACAGAAGGCTCATCGAAACCGGTGGTCAAAATCCCCACCGAAGTAAGTACTGCTCCCGGTGTATTCCTGAACCACTCCAACACTTCTCTTCTTTCTTTTTCCCCGAAAGTACTGTCGAGGTGCTTGATATTGGTGATTCCCGCTTCTTTAAAGAAATCGTACACCAGCCATGAAACCTGAATACCCGGATTGAAGATGAGCGTTTTCTTACCAATCGCTTTTTCCTTGTAAGCACTGATGAGCTTGAACTGCATGTCGTAACCCGAATACAGTTTTTCCGATGAGCTTACAGTATAATCTCCGTTAATCCCCACTTTCAGTGAGCCGAGGTTAACATCGTAAGTATAGGTAGAAGGCTCGCAAAGGTAGCCACTTGAAATCAGAGAATGAATGGAGTCGCCTGTGATGAGTTCCTGGTAATTATCTTTTAATGGCAGACTCTTATTGGAGCTTAGCGGAGTGGCGGTAACACCAAGCAGGATACTGTTACGGAAATACTGGAAAATCTTTCTGAAGGAGTTGTTGTGGGCCTCATCAATAATTACGAGTCCGATATTTCCTATAAAATTATCATCTTCCAGCAAGCGGTTGTTCAGGGTTTCCACCATTGCCACAAAACAGTTGTAGTCGTTTTGGTTTTCAATTTTCCTGATGTCGCTGTTGATGATGAAGTTGTTGACGTTGATGTCTTTCAAACGAGATGAAGTTTGCTCCAGCAATTCCACCCGATGGGTAAGAATGAGCACTCTTTTATTTTTCACGTTATTGAAATACCTGGCTATCTCTGAGAAAATAATAGTTTTCCCACCGCCCGTAGGCAATTGGTAAAGGAGCTTGAAATTATCGGGACGCTGATTCAGTATCTCCGTAATCTGGTTGATGGCCTTCTCCTGGTAGGGATAAAGCTTTCTTTCTTCTTTCTGAGGGATCTCCGGGTTTATCATTCACAAACGCTAATCCGCAAAAGTAACACGTAATTGTGAGTATTACCAATTTTCATCATTAAATAAAGTCCTGATTTATTATTAAGGAATATCTCCAGTTAACTTTATTTTATTGAAAGTAGGTGTAAACTGAATAGAGTCTACCAATGTAGTGTCGTTGACAAACACCATCATCACATATTTTTTATTTCCAGTGTAATCAAATTTAGTGCTGTCGTTGAATTGGGCTTCGATGTAATAAGGCAGTGACCGGTCTTTTTGCAGGTGAGTGGCGTACCATACTTTTATTTTTCCTGAATTTTCGGAAAGTGATGCATTAAAAGGGTTGTAAGTGGTATCGGTAATGTGGATGGTTTCCAGTTGGCCTGTGGCTGCGTATTTATCGGAATAATAGGTGATGTTCGCGTCAAATTGATTGGGTACTTCCAGCAAATACCATACTTTATAAATACTGGATCCTTCATTTTTTTCGCAGGAGATAGAAAAAATCAGCACCAAAAAGGCAACAATCAAAAGATATGTTTTGCTATGCTTCATCGCTGCTGTTAACGTTTGTTCATGCGATCTATTTCCCTTTTTGCATCTTTCTTTTTAAGATCCTCTCTTTTGTCGTATATCTTTTTTCCTTGCGCTAATGCTATTTCCAGCTTGGCCCAGCGATTGTTGGAGAGGAAGATTTTAAGTGGTATGATGGTGAGTCCTTTTTCTTTTACTTTTTTGTGCAGCTTGTCGAGCTCCTTTCTTTCCAGCAACAATTTGCGCTGTCTTTTTTCTTCGTGGTTGAAATGTCCTTCGTTTTCATAGTGACCGATGTGCATGCCTAAAACAAAAAGCTCGTCACCAACGAAAGTGCAATACGCTTCATTCAGTCCGGCTTTCCCGTTGCGAATGGATTTTATTTCAGTGCCCATCAGCTCCATTCCCGCAACGTACTTGTCGAGAATTTCAAACTCAAAAGTTGCACGCTTATTTTTTATGTTTACCTGATTGTCGGCCATGCTGAAAGGTACAAATTATTTAGGAGCCAGCTTGTAAATGAACCAGGCTACGGCAGTAAAGAAAATGTTGGGAATCCACACTGCAAAAGCCGGCGAGAAATTGGTGTTGGTGGCGAATACTTCCCCAACACGGGAAAGGAAGACGTAAATGAGTCCCAAACTGATACCATACACCAGGTGCATGCCCAGTCCGCCCTTAATCTTCCGCGAAGAAATAGAAACACCAATAACAGTAAGGATAATAATTGAAAACGGAATGGCTGTTCTCTTATGCAGTTCAAGTTGATAGCGCTTCACGAAGGCCGATCCTTTTTGTTCTTCTTCTTCAATGAAATCGGTGATTTCAAAATAATTCATGGTAGAGATCTGGTTGGGCTTATCACTAAAGTCTTCAGGGCGGAAACCCCAGGTGGTATCCTTGCTGTCGCCACTTCTGAAACTTTCTCTCATCCCATCAATAGTGCGTTCTCTCCATGATTTGGCCACCCACATTGTGCTGGCTGAATCCCAGATGATGCGATCGGCTTTAAATTGTTTAAAGAGTTTGCCGTCTTTCATCTGATCGAGGCTAAAGTTATAGGCTGTTTTGCTGTAGCTGCCATAGGTGCTGACATACATGAATACGTCGGGCTGCAATTTGCGATGTATATTATTCCCCAGGTCAATGTGGTTGGAATCATGGTAATAGCGGTTTTCAAAATCCAGTTTCCTTTTATTGGTAATAGGAATCACAAAGTGGTTGATGAATAGGGACAGCGCAAATAGTAAAGTGGCAGTGAGCATATAAGGTTTCAACATTCGGTTGAAACTTATCCCTGCACTGAGGATGGCCATGATTTCATTGTTGCCCGCCAGCTTTGAGGTGAAGAAGATAACGGCTAAAAATACGATGAGGGCATTGAGTGTGCTATACAGCCAGGGGATGAAGGTGCAATAGTAATCAAACACAATGGCTTCAAGCGGTGCTTCCCTGTCGAGAAAGTCATCAATTTTTTCCGACACGTCGAAAACGATGGTAATCAAAATGAAAATCCCGATTATGAAGAAGAAAGTACCGAGGAACTTCTTGATTATATATAAATCGAGTTTTTTCATTTAGAGTCGTACAGCCATTTGTTTTACCATTTTTTCTTTCCACGGATGGAAGGTGCCTGCTATAATTTGCTTTCGGGCTTCCTTTACTAACCACAGATAAAAAGCAAGATTATGAATGCTTCCGATTTGCTTGCCCAAAATTTCGTCGCTGGCGAAGAGGTGGCGTACGTATGCCTTGGTATATTGTTTATCGACATAGCTGGTGCCGAATTCATCCAGCGGACTGAAATCGTTTTCCCATTTTTTATTCTTGATATTGATGGTGCCCTGACTCGTAAATAGGGTGCCATTTCTACCGTTGCGGGTTGGCATCACGCAATCAAACATGTCGATGCCAAGAGCAATGTTTTCTAATATGTTGATAGGAGTGCCAACACCCATTAAATAGCGGGGTTTGCTTTCTGGTAAAATGCTGCAAACCACATCTGTCATGGCATACATGTCTTCATGAGGTTCTCCCACAGAGAGTCCGCCAATGGCATTTCCCGGCGCATCAAAGGAGGCGATCATTTCAGCCGATTTCACGCGGAGGTCTTTATAAACGCTGCCTTGCACTATGGGAAAAAGGGCCTGACTGTAGCCGTATAAAGGATCAGTGGAGTTGAATCGGTCAAAACATCTTTTCAGCCAGCGGTGGGTCATATCAACACTTCTGTGCGCGTAGCCATATTCGCAAGGATAAGGCGTACATTCATCAAAAGCCATGATGATGTCGGCACCGATCTGGCGCTGGATATCCATTACATTTTCGGGAGTGAAAACGTGGTAGGAGCCATCGATATGCGATTGAAATTTAACTCCTTCTTCTTTGATTTTGCGGTTTTCGGCCAAAGAGTAAACCTGATAGCCACCACTATCGGTGAGGATAGGCTTGTTCCAACCGTTGAATTTATGCAATCCACCTGCTTGCTGTATGATGTTGGTGCCTGGACGTAAATAAAGATGATAAGTGTTGCCCAGGATGATTTGCGCCTGGATGTCTTCCTTAAGCTCATGCTGATGTACAGCCTTTACTGTTGCCGCTGTACCTACAGGCATAAATATTGGGGTTTCAATAGGGCCGTGATCAGTTTCAATAACTCCGGCACGGGCCTTCGACTGTGGGTCTTTATTTAATAAGTTGAATTTCATGAAGGGGCAAAAATAGGCAAATATTGGCAGACCTCATCCTGAAAATAAATGGTCGGGTGGAGACAGGGACATTTTCTGTCCCTGGGGATACCGAAGACGTAAAATCCCGTACGTATATGGATTTGAACGCAGGAACCAAAACTCTGTACGCTTAAATAACCGCACTGTTTTGGATTGATGTATTATAGCAGAATCAAAATATGATTTATGAAAAGACTCCTCTTATTTGTTATTTTACTTTTGACTTCTACTGCTTTTTTTGCCCAGTGTAAAGTATTGGTGTGGGCTGACGAATTTGATCAAGATGGTTTATTGGATAATTCCAAGTGGAACTACCAGCTTGGGGGCGGAGGCTGGGGAAACAACGAATTACAGTATTACACAGCCCGCAGTGAAAATGTCCGCATTGAAAACGGTAACTTGATTATTGAAGCACGCAAGGAAGTGTATAAGGGGAGTCAGTATACCTCGGCCCGCATCAATTCCAAGTATGCAATTACCTATGGAAGAGTAGAGATGCGCGCGCAGTTGCCTCATGGCAGGGGAACCTGGGCAGCCATGTGGATGATGCCGAACCAGTCAAGCTACGGCAATGGCGGTTGGCCCGACAATGGGGAGATTGATATTATGGAATATGTAGGCCACGATTCCAATGTGGTACACGCTTCATTACATAGTCACAACTTTAACTGGAAAAACAGCAATGTAAAAACCAACTGGAAGAAATTATCCGGACTGGAAACGGGCTTTCATACCTATGCTCTGGAGTGGGATAGTTTGAAAATGGATTTTTACGTAGATAACATTAAGTACCTTTCTGTTACTAACGATGGCAGCGGCTGGCAGTCGTGGCCTTACAATAAGGACTTTCATTTGATATTAAATCTCGCTGTCGGCGGTTCATGGGGAGGGGAGAAAGGTGTTGATAACACGATCTTCCCGGCGCAATACAAGATTGATTATGTGAGGATGTACAGCAGTCCGGGTACTTATTTGCCTGTTTCCGGGCCGGCAAAGGTATTTGCTGATTCAATATACTCTTATTCCGTTCCGCAAAACGACAGTGATGTATATACATGGACCATCCCCAATGATGCGAGTATCATTGGTAAATCAGACACTAATGTCATTAAAGTGAAATGGGGAGCTAATGATGGAAAAGTAATTCTGGGCATTAAAAAGAAATGTGGTTTTTATAATGATACCTTGAACGTTTATGTCTACGATACCGTAACTCAAACTCCTTTTGGCAGCAAGGTCTGGCCTATTCCAGGGAAGATAGAAGCGGAGGATTTTGATGAAGGGGGAAAGGGCAGGGCTTATTTCGATAAGGCTTTGGGCAATGCTGGAAATTCAAATTATAGAAATGGAGAAGATGTAGATATTGAGGCTTGTTCGGATGATGGTGGTGGGCAAAATCTTGGTTATATAGATAGTGGTGAGTGGTTGGAATATACTGTGGATGTTGATTCTTCCGCCACTTATAACTTTCTCTTCCGGGTTGCTTCCGTTGCAGAAGGAGCTGCTTTTCATGTGGAGATGAACGGTGTGGACGTAAGCGGTAAAATAGCTGTGTCCAATACTGGCGGTTGGCAGAGCTGGCAAACGAAAAAGGTGTTTAATAAAGCGCTGTCTGCAGGAAAACAATTCATGCGGATTGTGATTGATAACGGTGGCTTTAATCTGAATTATATTGAAGTAAAGGAAGGGACAATTTCAGATGTGGGAGTAGTAGAGAAATCGGCTCAGACTTTCTCCGTTTTTCCAAATCCTGTTGAAAATGAGTTGATGCTTCCTATTGGCGGATCGATCATCTTGTACAATACATTGGGAGAAGAAATTCGGGTGATGGAGGTTGCTGGTCAAAATATCGATGTCGCATCCCTTTTACCAGGTATTTACTTTATTGTATTGAAAAATCAGGGGACAACCTATACTGCTAAATTCCTCAAGCGCTAGAAATCTACAGGAATTATTTACATTTACTGAGCTTTGGAACTGCTCGGTAACATATTGTTTTATATCTACATCGGCTGCTTTGCCGTATTTATGTATTTTCTGCTGGTGTATGTGCGCCGGCTGGCTTTTTTTAAGGAGAAAGCTGTTCAGCAAAATTTTTCGCAAGGTATTTCTGTCATTATTTGTGCTCGCAACGAAGCATTGAATCTAAGGAAGCATCTGCCTTTTGTGCTCAATCAAAAATATCCTGAGTTTGAAGTAATAGTTGTGAACGATGCTTCTACAGATGCCACACAGCTGGTGTTGGAACATTTTGCAGCGGAATTTCCTTTGTTGAGAATTATACAGGTTGACGCTTCCCAAAAAACTGGAAAGGGAAAAAAATATCCTTTGTCGGTGGGGATTAAAAATGCAAAGTATGAACACTTGTTGATGACCGATGCTGATTGCCAGCCACGCAGTGAAAACTGGATTCAATTAATGGCTAATGGCTTTTCTGAAGGAAAGGAAATTGTACTAGGCTATGGCAAATATGAAAAGCGTGCCGGCTTTGTGAATCAATTGGTGCAATGGGATACTTTTTTTGTGGCATTGCAGTATTTTTCTTTTGCGCTGGCTGGTCGACCATACATGGGAGTGGGAAGGAATCTGGCGTATAAAAAATCGTTGTTTGAAAAGGTGAATGGTTTTGAAAGTCATGCTCATATTGCCTCAGGTGATGATGATTTATTTGTTATGGAAGCAGCCACCAAAGGTAATGTGGCCATCGTGTTACATCATGGATCACATACGGTTTCCAGGGCAAAGGAAAACTTTAAAGATTGGTATCGTCAGAAGTCGAGACATCTTACTACAGGGACGGTTTACAAAAGAAATATTCTTCTTCGTCTCTCTCTTATTAATTTTGTGTTCCTTCTGTGGCCCTTTGTTTTAGTAGGGAGTATCCTTATGCACAAATGCTTGTTAGTAGTTTTTACACTCTGGTTTGTAAAAGTTTTGATCCAGTATATTATCTTTAAATTTACGTTAAGCAAGCTTACAACTGGGGCCAATTTAATATTATCGGTTATATTTGGAAATATCTTAATGTTTCTCAGTGTGGCGGTAGTTTGTTCAAACATGATAACTAAAAGAGATAAATGGTAGTACCGGGACCCAATCTTTCTGAAAAGGCAATGTATGATTACAACCTTGTTCAGGAGGCAATAAAAAATAAATCGGAAAGAGCGTATGCCGAGTTGATGGATCGTTACCGCGACTCTATTTATTTTATGCTCCTCAAGATGGTGAACAGTAAAGATGATGCTGATGATCTCACGATTGAGGCTTTTGGTAAGGCTTTTCGCAAGCTGCACCAGTACACTCCCAACTACGCATTCAGTACCTGGCTTTTTAAAATAGCATCCAACAACTGTATTGATTTCATTCGTAAGAAAAAGAAAAATACTTTCTCCCTTAATCGGTCAATGGATGATGGCGAAGGCAGTGAAATGGAGATGGATGTAAAAGCTGATGTACTCAATCCTGAAGAAAATTACATCAAAGACCAGAAGATAAGATTGATGCAGGATGTGGTGAAAAAACTTAAACCACGCTACCGCACTTTGGTGGAACTCCGATATTTCAAGGAATATTCCTACGAAGAAATTGCTGAAGAATTGGATCTCCCATTGGGAACTGTTAAAGCTCAGTTATTCAGGGCAAGAGAGTTCCTGTTCCAGTTGCTTAAGAATACAGAAGGAAGCATTTAACTTGGAAGAAATACTCAAACATTTTCCGGATCTCAGTCCGAAACAAATTCAGCAGTTTGAACAGTGCGGGCCCTTATACCGCCACTGGAACGAGCAAATCAATGTCATTTCACGCAAGGATATCGATAACCTTTATGAGCATCATATCCTTCACTCCCTGGCCATAGCGAAAGTTGTAACATTCAAACCTGGTACTAAAATCATGGATGTAGGGACAGGTGGTGGCTTTCCTGGTATTCCGCTGGCTATTCTTTTTCCGGAAGTAGAATTTGTACTGGTGGATTCCATCGGAAAAAAAATAAAGGTGGTGACAGAGGTGGCTACATCGCTTGGTTTGACGAATGTTAGAGCTCTTCATTCAAGAGCTGAGGATGTTGATGAAAAATTTGACTTCATTGTGAGTCGCGCTGTAACAGTTTTGCCGGAATTCATGACCTGGATACGCAACAAATATTTGGTTAAAAGTTTCAATTATATAGGTAACGGATTGTTGTACCTCAAAGGCGGGGATCTTAAGAGCGAACTGGCTCCAGTTAAGGGGAAAGCGAAGGTTTATGATATCAGCGACTTTTTTAAAGAGGAGTTCTTCCTTACAAAAAAAGTTGTGTATGTAAAAAGATTTTAGGTACTTCAACTAACCAAATTAACGACTATGAAAATCAGCTTCTTCAAAATAGCACTTGTAGTATCAGTATCAGCAATTACCCTTTCTTCCTGTGAAACTGATGAATGCACAGGTGAAATTTGCGACCAGTCTTATGCTACTATTCCTGTGATCTTAAAAGATACTCTCAATAAACCTTATATTCTCGATAGCTATACCGTTACTGCACAGTCGGGTGGAGAAGTATTGCTTTCCAAAACCATTAATCCTAGTGTCGATACTACGGGGATCTATGTTGTATTGTCGGATACCGAAAAAAGCAAAGTGACTAAGGAAGGCGTGTACCTTACCTTCGTGGGTAAAAAAGGTGGAAATGAAGTGGTGAATGAACCCTATAGAATTGCCCACGACTGTTGTCATGTGGTGATAAAATCCGGAAAATCTCTGATTACAGTGAAGTAGTTATTACTTCATTTTAGCCATTTTCTTTTCTATTACCTTCAGGCAGGTTTCGTTGAAACCGAGCACTGGAATTCTGATTTTAGACAGAGTACTCTTTACTGTACTTCTTTTCAGGAAGCGATCAACGAGAGTAGTGGTATGCGAAGTGATGCACAGAAGGTCAATCTTGTGATTGTCGATATATTCATTGATTCCATCAGCAACACTCACATTAGGTTCAATTTCTGAAATTACATTGCTGTATTTGAAATTGAGTGCTTTTCTCTTGAAGTTTACGATGTCTTTAGCGTTAATCACGTGCCGGCCGTCATCAATGTGCAGCAGGGTGAGCTGAGCTTCAAACAACTCGGCAAATCCGGCCAGGTAATGTTCAATCGCCTTGTCTTTGTTATCGATGGCTGTAGGATACAAAATATCGTCTACGCTTACATTGTCGTAATTGTGAGGGACAATGAGTACTGGCGCTGCTGAGCTGCGGAGGATCTTAAGGGCATTCGACCCGAAAATCCTGTCTTCAATAGAGTTGATCCCTTGGGATGCCATTACCACAAGATCAATATTCTTTTGTTCGATAAATTCAAATACAACATCCTGAAAGGACCCTTCTACAATATGCTCGTGCAGGGAGCTTTTTTTCAATTTCATGCGGATGTCGGCAGTATATCTTTTGAGCAGGAAGGCGGCAGCATGCTTGAAGTCGGTGATTTCGCCATAAATCACTGCTTTGGCATCCACCTCAGCAATTTTTTTAGCAATCAGTTCTTCGTACTTTGGTTTGTAGCAGTATAGAAGGTGGATATCGGCCCCAGTTTTATTAGCAAAGAAAAGGGCGTAATCCGTCGCATTGACAGATGCCTGGGATAAATCGGTTGTTAAAAGTATTTTTTTAATGACAGACATCCTGACTTCAAATTTTGGTCAAAAATACAGCAAATTGTGACGTCCAGCTATAAAATTTAATAAAATAAATAAAGCCCAGAACAGGCTTACTTTTTTATATTTTAGTCCATCTTAAAAGTACAGTGTTATATGAATTTTTCTCCCGTTTTATCGGAAATACATGAAAAGGTAAAAAGCAGGAAGTCGGAAGGTAAATTGGCTTCCTATATTCCTGAGTTGGCTAAAGTAGATCCATCAAAGTTTGGGATGCATGTGCTTACTACAGGCGGACAGGAGTATTTTGTGGGAGATGCTGATGAAAAGTTCTCTATTCAAAGTATTTCAAAGGTTTTGTCTCTTTCCCTGGTGATGTCGCTTATTGGTGAAAAAATATGGGAAAGGATTGGCGTGGAGCCTTCAGGTAATCCCTTCAATTCTATCGTTCAGCTGGAATATGAAAAGGGGAAGCCGCGAAATCCATTTATCAATGCCGGAGCCTTGGTACTGGCCGATGTTTTGGTGTCGCATCTGAAGCATCCAAAGAAGGAATACCTGGAGTATATCCGTTTATTATCAGCCAATCAAAAATTGCAATACAACGAAAAAGTGGCTGCTTCCGAAAAGGCTGTCGGCTATAAAAATGCTTCTTTGGCCAATATGCTAAAATCGTACGGAAATCTGCATAATGATGTTGATGTAGTGATGGATTTCTATTTCCATCAGTGCGCTGTTGAAATGACTTGTAAGGAATTGAGCAGAGCCTTTTTACCTTTTGCTAACCATGGCACTTCTCCTCTTTTGGATGAGGCCATTTTAACCCGCAGCAAAATAAAGCGAATTAATGCTGTAATGCTTTCCTGCGGATTTTATGATGAGTCAGGAGAGTTTGCTTATAAAGTAGGATTGCCAGGTAAAAGTGGCGTAGGAGGAGGGATTGTAGCGGTACAGCCCGACCAGTTTAGTATTACCGTGTGGAGTCCGCGACTCAATGAAAAAGGAAACTCTGTTTTAGGTATGAAGGCATTGGAGCTTTTTACCACTAAAACCGGAATTTCAATTTTTTAGAAAATATAAAAGGCGGCTTTCGGGCAGTCATGGTCGGAAGAAATTCCGACCATG
>JBJTOK010000019.1:0-79969 GCA_046074525.1 Flavobacteriales bacterium | reverse complement strand
TTTTAGTAACTGGGTGAAGACCGGCTGTCCGGTAAAATAACTATCTTTATGCATGATTATATTTTGGTTGTGGTGACTCAAATATATCATGCCGAGGTTGATAGGAAACTATCAACCTCTCTTTTTAACCGGACAACAATGGACTTGTTTCAGGATCTGATTTAAAATTTAAAAGCGGCGCTGAGAGAAATTGTTCTGCCTAATTTAGTCGACCATACGAGATCATCTTCCGCAGCATTATAATCGTTTTTATTTTGCGCATCACCGGTGAGAATGCTGTTAAAGAAAGCCGAAACACCAGTGGCACCTTCTGCGCCAAGATCACGGTTTTGATAGAAATTTTGTTTTTGGGCCAGCAGGTTTTGTAAATTAAGTCTTACATCCAATTTCTTTTTCAGGAAAGATTTCGAGAATTGGAGATCGATGAAATTTCTTCCGTTTTCCCAGATGTTGGGTTCATTTACATTACCAACAATATAGATGCGTGGAGCAACAGTATTGTAGCTGATGGATGCGATAAAACCTCTTTCTTCATCAACATATTGAATCCCCGAGTTGAGAACATAAGGCGATTGGCCTTGCAGCGGACGTACATCGTCCTGACTTCCGACAATGGAAGTAACATCCACCATAGATCGCACGATAGCAAGATTGGAAAAAACTGTGGTGCGACTGAGGAATTTAATAGAATCATTTTTAAAGAGTGAAGAAAGCAGCAAACGCAATTCAATCTCCATTCCGTAGTTGGTGGCTTTAGGAACATTGCGGAAAGAAATTTCATTGGTCACATCCACCCTTGAAATCTGTTCGATAGGATCGATGAATTGTTTGTAGAAACCTGTTACTGAAAACACCTGACCTTTGCCCGGATAGATTTCGTAACGCACATCGGTGTTGTGGATTTTTGCTCTTCTCAACGAATCATTTCCGGAGATGACGAAAGTAGTGTTGAAGTCATAGAAAGCAAACGGAGCCAATTCCCGGTATTCAGGACGGTTGAGGGTTTGCGAATAGCTCACACGCAAATTTTGTTTTTTATTTACCGAGTAAATGAAGTTTGCAGAAGGCAATACATCTGTTTTTGAAATATTGATGTCGAGTTTACTTTGATCGGCTTTCAATGCATGCAATTCCTGTGAAAAGCTTTCCACTCTGGCTCCCCAAACCAATCTTGCTTTTTTGTATTTATTGTCGAGCATCAAATATCCTGCGTACAAAGAAGAGGCTGCAGTATATGCATCGGTATATTTTGTGCCGTCGGTAAGTTTGAAGCCACCTACACCATTGGAAATCAATCCGAGATTTGCGTTGTTGAATATTTCGCCGCGGGAGAGGTAGAGCAGACTTTCATCAAAAGTCACGCTACCGCCCGGAATGGTGTGTTTTGTATAACCGAGCTGGCGCGCAAAAAAATCACGATTCCTGCTTTGGAAAAATGTACCCATCTTCACTTCGTTGATCGATTTTCCTATGTTGAAAGTATGTGACGCATCGGCTTTGAAACTGTAAATATTTTCCTTGTTTTCGGAGAAGAACATACCACCCCCGTAATTGGATCCAACGTTGGAAGTACCAATGTTTGCAGTGTACATGGTGTCGTTCGGATTAGGGTCGTTGGGATCATTAACGTTGGTGAGGCGCGTGTAAATATTTCTTCTCAGGTTAGGAATGCTTCTTTCAATCTGACTTAAGGAGCCTACCCAGTTGAAGCGCAGTTTTTGTTTCGGTAAATAATGTTCACCGATGAGCTGACCGGAGTAAATTTTATTTCCGGTGAACCATGTAGCATCTGATTGAATTAATGTAGGATTGGATTCCAGCGGATTGGTAGAACCACTGCGTGAAATTACCCTGTCATCGGAATTGATGCTATAAATATTTTTAAAGCTGAGCGTATTATTTCTGTTCAGTTTTACTGAGAAGTTGGCGAGTGCGCTGGCCAGGATCTGTTCGGAGTAAATTTTATCGAGGTACTGATAATCCAGCTGTGATGAAATGGTGCTGTTTGCATCATTGCCTGTCCATCCACGACGGGCGGTTTCGTTGTAATTGTTTCTCTTGTTGTAGGTGAGGGCCATCACCAATCCCACGGGAATTCCTTTAAGTGTATCGCTGAGGCCCATGGAGTATTGCAGACTCAAATTGGGCATGAAGGTTTTGTTTTGCAAGCCCCAATCAATATTTGTTTTCTTCGCTAATGTGGCCTGCTCATCAATATTTACTGGGAAGTGATCCTTGTCGGGAATCACGCCAGGCATAGCTCTGCTGCCATCGTCCACACCTAGCCAATCCCATTGTCCGCCTTTATAAGTGATTTGATTTTGTCCGGTAGTAATGGTGTTGTATCCACCACCAATGGAGAAAGCCTGAAAATTTTTCTCCGGAATATTTTTCGTTGTCACCTGTATGATTCCTCCCGCAAATTCCCCAGGAAGGTCAGGAGAAGCAGTTTTGGTAATCACTAAATTATCCAGCATGTTGGAAGGGAAAATATCGAAGGCGAAAGCTTTTCTGTCGGATTCAGAACTTGGCAGTGGAGCGCCATTGATATAAGCTGCGTTATAGCGATCATTCAAACCTCTTATGACAACAAATTTATTGTCCTGTATACTCGCTCCGCTTACTTTTCCAAGAGCATCGCTGGTGCTTCTTAATCCTTGTCGCGTTGCCTGTTCATTGGAAATTCCATCGCTCACGGTGACATTGTTTTTTTGTTGGGAGAGCAAGGCATCAGGAGTTTCGCCGCCTTTCGCTTTTGGTTTCTTTTCGATAACAATATCGGTTGTTCTGCGAAGGATAATGTCGACGCGTGTAGCTTCATTAGCTTTTACCACAACTTCTTCAATCATTTTTTTGCTGTATTGTCTGCCGCCATCACATATTAAGGTGTAGGTACCTGGTTGTACATTCAAAATATTGAAGAAACCATTCAGGTCGGTTACACCGGTAATAGTCGAACTGTCGATGCGCACCGTTACATCCGGCAAGGCATTGCCTGTTGCACCGTCGATTACCTTGCCATGGATTGAGTTTTGTGAAAAGAGAGCTGTTGTGCATAAAACAGCCATAAATGTGAGCAGCGATTTTAACCTCATTGTAATACTTTTTAATGAGCACAAAGTAAGGTTCGTAAAGTCAATTGAGTATTACTTCAATGTTATGGTAGTGTTAACAAAGGCTGCTCTGTTGTGTTGATGCTGCGCGGCATTTTAATGTTTCCTTAATGTTTAGCTAACGCAGTGGTAATTGTATGGACGTAGCTTTGAGAAAAGCAAAAGGCCATGATTAAGACCAATATATTGATAGTCGACGATGATCCGGATATTTTGGAGTTCGTTGGCTATAATCTCACCAAAGAAGGGTTTACAGTGCATAAGTTTTCTAATGCACAAAGTGCAATGGAGGCATGTAAAATACTGGTTCCCGATTTGCTGATCCTTGATATTATGCTGCCTGATATGGACGGTATAGAATTGTGTTTTCGACTGAGAAATGATGTGGGCTTGAAAGATGCAGTGATTGTTTTTCTCACCGCACGTGGAGAGGATTATACATTAATTGCCGGACTCAACGCGGGCGCCGATGATTTTATCAAGAAGCCCATCCAGCCAAGGGTGCTTGTTTCAAAAGTACATTCATTATTGAAGAGAGTGAAGAGAGAAAATGCTTCGCCGCAACAAGAGGAAACTGCTTCCCTGAGAGGAATCGTTATCGATAAATCGAAATACGTAGTGTATAAAAACGAAGAGAAATTTTATTTCCCGAAAAAGGAATTTGAATTATTGTTGTTGCTCACTTCTGTTCCGGAAAGGGTTTTCACCCGCGAGGAAATTTACAATAAAGTGTGGGGACAAAATTTGATTGTGGGAGATCGTACCATTGATGTGCATATACGTAAACTCCGTGAAAAACTGGGCGATGATTATATACAAACGGTGAAGGGAGTGGGGTATAGGTTTAGTCCGAATGAGTAGTGAGTTCTGGATAGTAGTTTCAGATCATCATCGCTAAATCTGAAATTATCAACGTTGAGAATAACTGTAATTCGTTAAAACCCGCAGTCACTATCCAGTCTCCTTCTATTATCCTTCAATAATCTTAATCAGTAAATCTTTAAATGAAATGCCCACCGCATTCGCCTGCTGTGGCAAAATACTTTTTGCGCTCATGCCCGGAATAGTATTCACTTCAATGAGATAAAAATCATTTCCTTTCAGGATAAAATCGATACGCGATACATTTTTGCAGCGGAGTATTTTGAAGGCTTTTTCGGCAATAGCCTGGCATTCTTTGGTGAGTTCAGCACTTAGGTTCGCCGGAGTTTCTTCCTTGGCACCATCGTCGCCATACTTATCTGCAAAGTTGAAGAATTCGCTTTTCGGCATTACTTCGGTGAGTGGGAGTGCCTGAATTTTTCCGCCGAAGCCCATCACACCACAGGTGAATTCGCGTCCCTGCACAAATTCTTCTACAATGATTTCATCGTCGTGCTTGAACGCTTCTTTTAATGCATTTTCAAGTTCTTCGGCATTTTTTACCTTGAAGGTACCTACGCTTGATCCACCGTTATTGGGTTTTACAAAGCAGGGATAGCTTGCTTTCGATTGGTAATCGGCCGACTGATCACCGCGGTATACCACAAAGGAAGGAGCGGTGCGTATACCGGCCTGACTGAGAAAACGAGTTGTCCAGTTTTTGTTCATTGTCAGTGCCGAAGTCAGCACGCCGCTTGAAGTATAAGGCAATCCAATCAATTCAAAATAGCCCCCCAGTAAACCATTTTCACCTGGAGTTCCGTGAATAAGGTTGAGTGCTTTGTCGAAAGTTATTTTTTGGCCATCTACCGTCGTTGAAAAATCATTTTTATCGATAGGGTATTCCTGCCCATCAGCCCCTACATGAGTCCATTCTTCTCTGGAGATTTTAACAGGATAAAGATTGTACTGTGATCCTTCCAGTGCTTTTTTGGCCTGACCGGCACTTTTTTCCGAAATCTCTGCTTCTTTGCTGAATCCGCCAAATACAAGGGCAATGTTTTTCATAGTTTGAATAATTTGTGAGGATAAAAATAGGGGGATATTCATTTTTAAAAAAGATATAGCACATAATATAATTGATAAAGTGACTGTTTATAACTTGTGTTTTTTGAACCGTATTTAATTGGGATTTCAAGTCGAATCATGTAAGTTTGTTCGCTAAACTCCATCAGATGTTTAAATTCATTTTCAGCAGGGTATTTTTAGTCAACTTCCTGATCGCCATATTGCTCACTGCGGGCTTGTTGTATGTTGTGGTTTCTTATCTTGATAACTATACGCAGCATGGGGAACAAGTGGTTGTGCCGGACGTGTTGGGCAAGAAAGTGGGGGCTCTGGATACTGCCCTTGTGGAGAAAGGTTTTCAATATGAAATCATCGATTCGATTTTTGATCGCAAGCGTCCTAAAGGAATAGTTGTAGACCAGTCGCCGTCGCCAAAAAATTTCGTGAAGGAGGGGCGTAAACTTTATCTTACAATCAATGCGCGTACCACCAAAAAAATCATGATTAAGGAAGAGGTGAAGGATTTGTCGATGAAAGACGCGATAGATCGTTTGGAATCCTATGGTGTAAAAGTGAATATTGAATGGAAATCGAGTACACCTGCCGGAGCGGTACTGGGTATGACCTATAAAGGATCAAAGATCATCCCTAACAAAACACTTATTAATGATGGTGATGTGGTATCGATTCAGGTGGCGAAGGGTGCCGGTTCTACAGCCTATATGGCTCCGTATATCGGATTAACATTAAAAGACGCAATCAGTCAGGTACAGGCCAACGCATTTGTACCGGTGCCAATGCAGGTAGGGAATCCATTGTGTAAGAAGGAAGTGGACAGTATGACGGCTGTAGTCATCCGCCAGCGACCTGAATACGAACAGGGCATGAAGCTGAAAGTGGGGTCGCCGGTTCAGTTGTATTTCACCTGCGATACTTCTTATCACGAAACGCCCAATAAGTAATATCTTTTTGCGTTACAGCGCTATCTTCTTAAATTTATAAGATGCGAACTATCCTGTTTGGTTTATTGTTTTTTATTTCTGCTGTGGCCATGGCGCAGGAAGTGGTGACCGGCTTAGCGGGAAATTCCCTTTTGTCGGCCCCGGCCAACCAGCCGCTTTTCGCTGCATCAGACACGCTGCAAGTCCGCTATCTTTACAATCTCAATAAAGCAGGACTTCCTTTTATCGATGATTTTTCATCTGACCGACTTAAGATTTACTCCACCGATACTGCCGCTAAACTTTCAGCCGTGGTGCATCAGTACAGCTTCATTGTGGATGGGGCTTTTGCTGATACCGTGCGCTATGCTACCGATACTACCTGGCAATACACCACCGACAGTACTAAGATTGCTCCCAATCCCAAGTTAACGATTGTGAGATACTTTGCCGATGTATATCCTGCCAAGGTGAAAGATACCTTGAAAGTGTGGCCGGCTTACAGCATTTACGGAACCGATACTTTCAATCTCAAAAAGAACCTGCTTTCCAATACGCATTACATGTATTACTTCCTGGCCGATGATGCTTCGTTGTGGACGGGGAGAGGTGTTTTTGTGAATGACAATTATCCTGTGTCGCCGCCAAGTATTGGCGTGGCTACTTTTGATGCTATCAACTCCAGTGGCAAAATGTATAATACAGCAACGGTAACAGCCTATACTGCCGATTCACTGGTATCAAAGCCAATAGATATTTCGGGGCTTTCTGTAAGCGATAATCTTTATCTCAGTTTTTATGTGGAAGCTAAGGGCTATGGTGATGAGCCTGAAGATATGGATTCACTCGTGCTGCAATTTCTTGACAGTAATCTAACCTGGCGTTCCGTGTGGAATACATCAGTGAAGGAAAGCTGGGCTGTCGACAGTTTTTTCCAATTTTATGTGAAGCTGTCTTCTCCTGTTTTTTTTCATGACAATTTTCGCTTCAGGTTTTTCTCTTATGCCAGTCTGGATGGCTTTGGCACCGATGTGGGCAACCGCGATCAATGGCATCTGGATTATGTGGTGCTGGATAAAAACCGGTCAAACAACGACAATTATATCTCCGATGTGGCTTTCGTTTATCCGCCCAAAACCTTGCTGAATGGTTACCACTCCGTTCCCTGGAAGCATTTTAAATCGGCAGGGGGCGTGATGAGCGGCTCGTCGCAAGGTGTAATCCGCAATATTTCGGCTTTCCCAGCAACGGTAAATTTCAGTGTGGAGGTGAAGGAAAACTCTTCATCGCTCTATACTTCGGCGGCGGCGCAAAGCACTTCTATTCCTGCCGGACTCACACATTCCTTTACCGAAAATTATGGGGCGTTTGTTTACACTTCCGCAGAAGACGACAGCGCTGTATTTGATATCCAGTATGCTTTAACAACTCCTCTTTCCGGCAACAGAACTGAAAATGATATTGTTTCTTTCCAGCAGGAATTATCCAATTTTTACGCTTACGATGATGGCTCTGTGGAAGCAGGTTATGGTTTTTACAATACCGGTGTTGAGTTTGCATATAAGCTGCCGATTCTGCAAAGCAAAGGCGACAGTTTACGTGGTGTAAAGATTTATTTCAATGAAGTACTGGGAGCTGCCAATTATGCTATCCCTTTCAATATCAGGGTATGGGCTTACAGCAAGGGAAAACCAGGTGCGCTGCTTTATGAAAACAGCACCGATTTTCCTGATAGCATTATGGGCATTAACCACTTTTTGTATTATCCGCTCGACCAGCCACTTTTTGTGAAGGATACGGTTTTTGTGGGCTTCAAACAAACAACGAATGATTACATCAATATCGGACTCGATTTCAACTCGCCCAACGCTAATAAAATGTTTTATTACAGTACTACTTCCAGCTCATGGAAATCTTCGGCAGTAAAGGGCAGCGTGATGTTTCGTCCGGTGCTAAGCGAAGAGCTAATTACCAATCCTTATTCAGTGGCGGAAGAAGGCAATCAATCGGTGCAGGTTTTCCCGAATCCGGCTTCATCAGAAGTTTTTGTGCTGACTGAAAGCAAGGCCATACTGACGGCTTTTGATATTAATGGTCGCGAAGTGAGCACTGCACTGCTCAGCGAAGGGCAAAGCAGTCTTTCTTTATCCGGATGGAGCGAAGGCTTGTATTTTTTAAGAATCACTTTTCCTTCCGGAAAAACCGAATTTCATAAGTTGGTGGTACGATGATAGAAGAATTGGAGGACGAAAGGGCAGACGAGTTATATGAACATCATAAGATTGTTGCCGATCGCGGACAGCAACCGCTGCGGGTGGATAAATTCCTGCTTAACCGACTAGAAAACACTTCGCGTACCAAAATTCAGAATGCCGCCGAAGCAGGTAGCATTGTGGTGAACGGCAAGGCTGTAAAATCCAATTACAAAGTAAAACCCTTCGATGAAGTATCGGTAGTGTTGCCTTATCCGCCGCGCGAAATTGAACTCATTCCCGAGAATATTCCTGTTGAGATTTTGTATCAGGATGATGATCTGGCGGTGGTAAATAAAAATGCCGGACTCGTTGTGCATCCGGGTTATGGGAACTACACCGGAACGCTGGTAAACGCTATGCTTTTTCATTTCAATCAGCTGGCGAAAAATCCCGATAATGAGATTCGTCCCGGATTGGTTCATCGCCTTGATAAACTCACGAGTGGCGTGATGGTACTGGCGAAAACCGACTATGCACTGTCACATTTGTCAAAGCAATTTTTTGATCGCACCATCGATCGTCGCTACCGCGCCCTTGTTTGGGGTGATGTGGCGAACGACGAAGGAACGATCACCGGTAATATCGGTCGCAGCAGGAAGGACAGGAAGATCATGGATGTTTACCCTGTTGATAGTGAAGAAGGCAAACATGCAGTAACACATTACAAGGTTTTAGAGCGCTTCGGATATGTTACGCTTGTGGAATGCAAGCTGGAGACCGGAAGGACACATCAGATCCGAGTGCATTTCCAGCACATAGGCCACCCTTTGTTTAACGATCCGGAATATGGTGGCGATAAAATCCTGAAAGGAGTAAATTTCAATAAATACAAGCAGTTTGTGGAAAATTGCTTTGAGCTGATTCCCGGTCAGGCCCTGCACGCACAAACTCTTGGTTTCCTTCATCCGACTAAGAAGAAATTTCTTAATTTCAGCGCTGAATTGCCGGAGGGGTATCTTGCCATTTTAGACAAATGGAAGAATTATTCGGTTCACATAAATAAAGGAATATGAGTATTCAAAATAGTTATGATTTGCATGAGAAGAACTCATGGAATAGTACAGGTGCAAGTGATATTGAACAAAAAATTGCGGCCTGGAAAAGAAGGGATACTGCCGATTACTGGCGCCATCAGAGGAAGTACAATAATTTGATGCCCCTCATCAAAAATGATCCAAAGGCCACCTGGCTTACGGTAGGAGATGGGCGCTATGGTTCTGATGTTCGTTTCCTGGAAGAAAACAATATCGATGCTTTGGCCACCGATATCAGCACGGAAATATTGAAAGACGCTAAGGATAGCGGATACATCAAGAAATATGAAAAGGCAAATGCCGAAAAGCTGCATTTTCCCGATGAATCATTCGATTATGTATTGTGCAAGGAGAGCTATCACCATTTCCCGCGGCCGATGGTGGCTCTGGCTGAAATGCTAAGGGTAGCTAAAAAAGCGGCATTGCTGATTGAGCCTCAGGACCAGGATATTTTTACCCGTGAAAGAATAAGAAAGTTTCCTGCTAAGGATATGCTTTGGCGTGCTTTTGTAAACTATGTGAGGGTAATGTTCTTAAAAAAATCACCTATTGCCGTGATTGGGGAAGTGAATCGTGATGATTTCCATCCGGCTTATGAGGATATCGGGAATTATGTATATGAAATCTCAAAACCCGAACTTTTGAAGGTTTGCTACGGTCAGAATTTTGATGCCATTGCTTTCCGTGAGATGAACGATCATTACATCAAAGGCGGTGAATATGAAGTGGCCAATGATTCATCTGCCCTGTTCAGGAATTTGAAAAAGGAGATCGAGGAAATGAATGCGCGTTGTGAATCGGGAAGGCAGAATTACGATTATCTGATTGCCTTCCTTTTCAAGAAAATGCCTGAACAGGCGTTGATTGATGATTTGAACAAAGCAGGTTTTGTGTTTAAGAAACTCACTAAAAATCCGCACTGGAAATAAGGTTCATGAGTGGATGTGCACCTATACTGTTATTTGTTTACCATCGACTCGATCACACTCGTCAAACAATAGAAGCGCTGCAGAAAAATCATCTGGCAGCGGATAGTTTACTGATTGTATATTCTGATGCTGCCTCTAAAAAGGAGCATGAAGCGGGAGTGCAGCAGGTGCGCAATTACCTTTCTTCTATAAACGGATTTATAGAGGTGAAAATCATTTTGCAGCCGGTGAATAAAGGTTTGGCAAAATCCATAGTTGATGGTGTTGCCGAACAAATCAATATTCATGGAAGGGCTATAGTGCTGGAGGATGATTTAATCACTTCTCCTTACTTTTTGAAATACATGAATGCTGCGCTGGAGCTTTATGAAAAGGAAGAAAAGGTGATGCAGGTGACGGGATTCTGCTTTCCTGTGACAGGACAATTACCCTCCACTTATTTTGTGAAATTAACTTCATCGTGGGGTTGGGCAACCTGGAAAAGGGCCTGGGACACTTTGTCGATGGATACAGAGGCTCATATTCATAACATTGAAAAAAATAATCTGGTTGCTGCTTTTGATGTGGATGGAGGTATGGGCTATTTCAGTCATTTGCTGATGAACCGGGAGGGCACGATGAAAACATGGGCTGTAAAGTGGTACGCCACGGTTTTTCTACAGGATGGACTGTGTTTGTATCCTTCAAAAACACTGGTTAAAAATATTGGTCACGACGGTAGTGGTGAAAATAGTTTGCAAAATCTCTTGTTTTCAAAACACCTGCTTTACGAGAGGGAAATTGTTGTGGAGAGAATTAAAATAAAGGAAGACCTGCGCGCCCGAAAAATCATTTCTTCTTTTTTAAGATTGATGAATGGTACACCTAGCAAACTGCAGACGCTTCGCAATAAAATCAAGGATAAAATAAAATATGAGTTAGGGAAGTTGCTGGGGAGGAAGAGATGAAAGTATGAATCAGGAACTTGTCATGATCTGTGGTTGGGAAATGGTTTAATCTAAGTCTTCCTTTTTTTCTTCTTCGCGGCAGGGAACAACACGTTGTTCAAGATCAACCGGTAGCCTGGCGAATTCGGATGCAGTTTCAAGTCGGTAGGAGGATCTCCAACGTGGTGCGTGTGATCTTCCGGATCGTGACCGCCGTAAAAAGTCCAGGTGCCATTGCCAAATTCCCCATGAATATATCTTGCCGAATTGAGTGAGGGGGTTTCACCCATCACCAGCACATCTGATCTTAAGTATTCTTTGCGGAAAGCGGTAGTTTGCCCCATAAAGCCCTTGATTACTTTGGAGTGGTTTTGGCAAAGCATTGTAGGTACCTGATCCCATTTTGCTGAAAAATCGAAGAGTGTGAAAACATCTTTTTCCTCGCCGTACATAGCAACAAAATCAGAATGCTCTTTAGTAGCATCAATGGTAGAAAATTCATACACTGCAGGATTTTCCTCGAGTGTGTAATTTTTAAAAGCAAAGCCATTGGTGTAATCGAGTTTGTTTTGGTAATTAGGATCCATCGGATCGCCATCAAACATGACATTACAGATGTCGGTGTTTTGCGCTGCCAGACCGATATCGTATGAGTCGGTAGCTGCACACATAGCAAACATAAATCCGCCACCGGCAACAAATTCCTTTATTTTCTTGATTACCGCGAGCTTCAGTTGTGATACTTTAGTGAAGCCCAATCGCGTTGCAGTAGCTTCATTAATGACTTGTGTTTCCTGATACCAGGCCTGGTTGCGGTAACTCGACCAGAACTTTCCGTATTGCCCGGTGAAGTCTTCGTGGTGCAGGTGCAGCCAGTCGTATAAAGGCAGTGAGCTATTGATGATTTCGTCATCGTACACGATGTCGTACTTGATTTCGGCATAGCTCATCACCAGTGTTACTGCGTCATCCCAGGGTTGTTTGTTTTTAGGAGAATATACGGCCACTTTTGGGGCTTTCTCCAGTTTCACCACATCGGCATTGTATTCGGGATTGGCAATTTCAGTGAGGATATTATTGTATTTGGTATCGGCAACGATTTCGTAGCTCACGCCACGGATGAGGCATTCGTTCTCTATTTCAGTGGAATGCTTCATCGCGAAACTGCCTCCCCGGTAGTTGAGGCACCAGTCGATTTCCACGCCTTTGGTCAGCGACCAATACGCAATTCCATAGGATTTCAAATGATCCCTCTGGGTATTGTCCATAGGAATAAAGAGATAGGCCGCAAAAGCAGAGTTGCTGAGCAACAGTAAGAATAAGAGGTGTGGTATTTTCTTAAAAAGGAGTTTCATCATTGCTCCATTCGTCATTCATTCGTGAGCCTTTAATTACCGAGGATGTTCCGCCTTCGTTGGTGATCACACCAAACTGGTTGGAATCGAGATCCTCAAATTTCGCCAGTGAATCAATGAAACGCAGCGGAATGTTTTTTAGTGCACCATTCCTGTGTTTGGCTACAATTACTTCACCAATACCAAGAAGGGAATTCCCGTTTTCGTCTTCGTTGATTTTGTAGTATTCGGGACGGTAGAGGAACATTACCATGTCGGCATCCTGCTCAATCGCTCCCGATTCACGAAGGTCGGAGAGTTGCGGGCGCTTATCACCACCACGGGTTTCCACGGCACGGCTCAGCTGTGAGAGGGCAATTACCGGAACGCCCAATTCCTTACCGATGCTTTTGAGGGATCGGGAGATAAAGGAAATTTCCTGTTCGCGGTTACCATTGCCTTCACCACCGGCGGTCATGAGCTGGAGGTAGTCGATAATGATAATGCCTAAATTATGTTGTTGTTTTAATCGTCGTGCTTTTGCGCGCAATTCAAAAATAGAGAGCGCCGGGGTATCGTCGATAAACAAAGGGGCTTCGGCGATTTTGGCTACTTTGGAGTGGAGCTGTTCCCATTCGTGGCTCTGCAGGTTTCCTTTCTTGAGTTTTTCGGCCGAAAGTTGTGTTTCAGTTACCATTAACCTGGTGACCATTTGCAGTGCCGTCATCTCCAGGGAGAAGATGGCTGTTGGAATTCCAAAACGCACAGAAGTATTTCTGGCTACAGAAAGTACGAAGGCCGTTTTACCCATGCCTGGGCGGGCTGCAAGGATCAGCAAATCACCTGGCTGCCAGCCCGAAGTAAGTTGATCCAATTCGGTAAAACCCGATGGAACACCGCTAACACCTTCGCCTTTTTCACCGGCCTTTTTGATTTGTTCCTTGGCTTGCTTGATGAGGGTAGCCATGCTGTCGTAGTTCTTGCGGATATTGCCTTCGGCTACCTGGAAAAGGTTTTTTTCGGCACTGTCGAGCAAAGTAAAAACGTCGGTAGTTTCATCATAGGCATCACGGATGGTGTCCGATGAGATGCGAATGAGTTCCCTCTGGATATATTTTTGCGAAATAATACGCGAGTGATATTCAATATTGGCTGCAGAAGAAATGCGGTTGGTGAGCTGGGTGAGATAGTAGGCGCCACCTACAAGTTCGAGCTCTCCGTTTTTTTGCAGATCATTTTTTACAGTAAGCAAATCGATAGGTTCCGAACGCTGGAAAAGGCGTTGTATAGAGGCGTAAATCCTGTTGTGGGCGTCTTTATAAAAGCTTTCGGGTTGTAAAATATCGATAACAGCGTTAAGGGCATCTTTTTCCAGCATTAACGCACCAAGTACGGCTTCCTCCAGGTCAACAGCCTGAGGGGGGATTTTTCCGTGCTGTTCCTCCATAGTCAATGGAGTTGTACGCTTTTTTGTGCCTGTCTTTCTGCCACCTAATCTTTCCATGCGCTATAAATTTTTTGTGAGCACGTAAAGATGCGCAAAAAAGAGGAAAGTTCAAATGGGGAATTATGAACAAAAAAGGATTTACGATTTTAGATTTACGATTTTAGATTGTGACACGAAAGCCCAATCTAAAATCGTAAATCTAAAATCGTAAATCCTTCTAGTCTTCTACAACCACACCCATTGCGCAGAATTTTTCAATTCTTTTGTCAATGCGCTTATCGGCTTTCATTTTCTTGAGTTTTGTGAGATGCGTAAGGATGGCTTCCTTCAGGTTTTTGCAGGCTTCGGGCACATTGGAGTGTGCGCCACCAATAGGTTCCTTGATGATACCATCAACCAGTTTGTTTTTCAGCATATCCTGGGCCGTGAGCTTGAGGGCTTCCGCCGCTCTTTCCTTGTGATCCCATGTTCTCCATAAGATGGAAGAACAGGATTCAGGAGAAATTACAGAGTACCAGGTATGTTCAAGCATTAAAACCACATCACCCACACCGATTCCAAGGGCACCTCCTGATGCTCCTTCGCCAATGATCACGCAGATCACAGGCACTTTGAGCTGGGCCATTTCAAATAAATTGCGGGCGATAGCTTCCCCTTGTCCGCGCTCTTCGGCTTCCAGTCCAGGATAAGCTCCTGGTGTGTCAATGAGGCAAACAATCGGACGATCAAATTTCTCGGCCATCTTCATCAGTCGTAAAGCCTTGCGGTAGCCCTCAGGATTTGGCATCCCGAAGTTGCGGTACTGACGCATTTTGGTATTGATTCCTTTCTGGTGGCCGATGAACATGATACCTTCGCCGTTGATGCTGGCGAGTCCGCCAACGAGGGCTTTATCGTCGCGCACATTGCGGTCGCCATGAAGTTCAATAAAAGAATCCTTGTCGCACATCCCGTCAATATAAGCTAGGGTGTAGGGACGCTCAGGATGGCGTGCCACCAACACCTTTTGCCATGGCGTAAGGTTGGAGTACAATTCTTTCTTGGTATCGGCTATTTTTTTCTCAATATCTTTTATGGTAGAGGAGGCATCAACACCGCTGATAACTTCAATTTCCTTGGCCTTTTCCAATTGCTGGTAGAGCTCTTCAATTGGTTTTTCGAATTCTAAAAATGTAATCATACTAAATTCGTTTGGGCGACAAATATAGGAAAATGTTTATTAGATTAGCTTGGCCTTAACAATCGGGGATTACAGGATGAAATTCTTTGAGTTTGATAATCAAAAATGAAAGCTATAGTTTACACTAAATACGGTCCGCCGGAAGTATTACAATTAAAGGAAGTGGACAAGCCTGTTCCTGCCGACGATGAGGTACTGATTAAGATTCATGCAACAACGGTAAATCGTACTGATTGTGGTTTTCGCAAAGCGGAATATTTTGCTGTGCGAATTGTAGGTGGATTATTCAAGCCCAACAAAAACATTTTAGGAACCGAATTGTCGGGAGAAATTGAAGCCATTGGCAAAAATGTAACAAAGTTTAAAGTGGGCGATGCTGTTTTTGGTTTGAGCACGTTCAAATTCGGAACTCATGCCGAATACATTTGCATGAAGGAAAGCAAATCAATTGTTGCCAAGCCCCGAAATCTCAATCATATTGAATCGGCAGCGGTTTGCGAAGGATTAATGCTGGCGATTAATTATGTTGGAAAAGTTGATTTTAAGAAAAATCCAAAAATACTCATTAATGGAGCTTCAGGTTCTATAGGCTCTGCAGCAGTTCAGTTAGCGAAATATTACGGTGCAGACATCACTGCGGTATGCGGGACTAAAAACCTGGAATTGGTAAAGTCTCTCGGCGCAAAAGAAGTGATTGATTACACCAAAGAAGATTTTACCCACAACGGACAACTGTACGACGTTGTTTTAGATGCTGTTGGCAAAAGCACTTTCTTCAAATGCAAAAAAATCATGAAACCGAACGGTGTTTATTTTTCTTCGGAGCTTGGGCCTTGGTGGCAAAATGTTTTTCTGGCGCTGTGGACGCCTTGGTTCAGTCGCAAAAAAGTGAAATTCCCCATTCCAACGGATAGCAAAAAAGATATGCTCTTTTTTAAAGAGCTTTTGGAAGGCGGACATTACCGTCCCATCATCGACAGGATTTATCCGCTCGAAAAAATTATTGAGGCAACAGAGTATGTTGAAACGGGAGAGAAAACAGGGAATGTAGTGATTAGTATAGTAGCCTAAACGCACATTTGAATAAAACAGGAATGATAAATATCTTTAGCCAATGATTGTCCATCCTAACGCAAAAATCAATCTCGGTCTTAACATCGTTCGCAAACGCGAAGATGGTTTTCATGACATTGAAACCGTTTTTTATCCTATCCCGATGACGGATGTGCTGGAAATTACACGCGATGAAAAAACCTCTTTTTCCTCTTCAGGAATTGAGATTCCGGGTGAAGGGAATTTAGTGATGAAGGCTTATGATTTACTCAAAAAAGATTTCTCTCTTGATGATTTGAAAGTGCATTTGCACAAGCGGGTGCCGATAGGTGCCGGACTCGGTGGAGGCTCTTCCGACGCGGCTTTCATGCTGAAGGCAGTGCGCGATTATTGTCGCTTGCCACTCAGCAACGAACAACTAAAATCCTACGCCGCAAAACTAGGCAGCGACTGTTCTTTTTTCATCGACAACCGCGCTTCTTATGCCTGGGGAAGGGGAGAGCTGATGGAGCCGTTGGATCTTTGGTTGAAGGATTATCACATGCTTCTCATCTATCCAAATCTTCATATTAGTACAGCGCAAGCTTATTCCCGCGTTGTGCCAAAATCATCCGAAGTGAATGCGCGTGATGTGATAGCACGTCCGGTAGAACAATGGAAGGATTTACTCATCAACGATTTCGAAATCTCCGCTTTTGAATTGTATCCCGAATTAAAAAAACTCAAAGCCGATTTGTACCATATAGGCGCTTTGTATGCTTGTATGAGCGGGAGTGGCTCTTCCTTCTTTGGCATTTTTAAAGAGAAAAAAGAATTAGGTGCAGCGATGAAAAAATATTCACATTGGTGGTTGGAATTATAGTTTCCTACAGATATCACCGATTTTCACCAATTGTTCTTTCTGTGTGAATCTGTGAGATCTGTGGGAAATTAATCCCTATTTTTACCCCATGGCACACAAAGCAGGATTTGTAAATATCGTAGGAAGTCCGAATGTTGGTAAATCAACATTGATGAACCAGCTCGTAGGGGAGCGTTTGTCCATCATCACTTCCAAGGCGCAAACCACGCGTCACCGCATCATGGGTATCGTAAATGGTGAGGATTTTCAGATTGTTTATTCGGATACACCGGGCATGATCAAACCGCATTATAAAATGCAGGAAGGCATGATGAACTTTGTGTCGTCAGCAGTTTCTGATGCGGATATCTTTTTGCTCGTCACCGACGTGGAGGAGGAAACACCACTTAATGAAGAACTATGGGAAAAGGTGGCAAAAACCACGACACCAAAGCTGCTCATCATCAATAAAATTGATTTGATTGATCAGCAGAAACTGGAAGTACTCGTTGAGCGCTGGGCCAAGAAATTACCTGGCGTAAGCATTCTTCCGATATCAGCCTTGAATAAAGTGAACCACGATATCGTGCTCCAGTGGATTTTGAAAAACCTGCCGGAGTCGCCCCCTTATTTCGACAAAGACCAGCTTACCGATAAGCCCGAAAGATTTTTTACTGCCGAGATCATCCGTGAAAAAATATTACTCAACTACGATAAAGAGATACCCTACAGCGTTGAGGTAGAAGTGGAGTCGTTCAAGCGGGATGCTAAAATCACCCGCATTTCGGTAGTGATTTATGTTGCGCGCGACTCGCAAAAGGCCATCATTATTGGTCACCAGGGCAGCATGCTAAAAAAAGTAGGCACTGCGGCCCGCAAGGAAATGGAAGATTTTATGCAGGAAAAAGTTTTTCTCGAATTGCACGTTAAAGTGCAGAAAGAATGGCGCAGCGACGATAAACAATTGAAAAGATTTGGATACCTTTAAACGATTTACGAAGGTAGATTTACGATTTTAGAATTATGTCAATAGCAGTTAGCAAAGTCACTAAAATTTATGGCGAGCAAAAAGCGCTCAATGATGTTTCTATCTCCATTTCTACCGGTGAAATCGTTGGTTTCCTCGGTCCGAACGGCGCCGGAAAATCTACGCTGATGAAGATTTTGTGTTGTTATTTACCGGCTACGCAAGGGACTGCGAAAGTATGTGGATTGGATGTGGCTGAGGAGTCGATGGAAGTGCGTAAAAAAGTAGGCTACCTGCCTGAGCACAATCCCCTCTATCTCGATATGTACGTGAAAGAATACCTTGAATTCGTTGGTCGTTTCTATCATGTGAAAAATCTCAAAAACCGTGTAGCGGAAATGGTGGAGATGACGGGCCTCACCATAGAGCAAAACAAAAAAATCGGACAGTTATCCAAAGGTTATCGTCAGCGCGTGGGCTTGGCCCAGGCTATTATCCACGACCCGGCAGTGCTCATTCTGGATGAGCCCACTACAGGTCTCGATCCGAATCAACTCTCCGAAATCCGTGCCCTCATAAAGGACCTCGGAAAAAACAAAACCGTAATGTTGTCCACTCATATCATGCAGGAGGTAGAAGCGATTTGCGAGCGCGCCATTATCATTAATCATGGCAAAATCGTAGCCGATGAATCCATTGCCAGCATCCTCAAGAAAGGGGAAACTCTTGAAAAAGTTTTCCAGGGCTTAACTAAGTAATACAATAAAGGAACCTTTGTTTTCGCTTTACTGCTTCAAAATTTTGTGAATGAATAAAATTATTTCTCTTTTATTATTTATGGCGTTTGGTTTTTCGTCATGTCAGAAAGGAAAAAATCAAAATTGCACTTCCATTATTGCCGATAAGGATGTGATAGCTTTTTTCCCTTTTGCTAATGGCAGTTTCAAAGATTTTTCAGGAGAGGGTCATCATTTGCAGGCTGTGGGTTCCCCATCTTCAACAGTAGATAGAAAAGGCAATGTCAGTTGTGCTTTGAATTTTGATAATTTAAATGGGAATGTGCAGCATTTATTTTCTTCTCAAAGTGATTTCCTAAATGGCTTAGACGAATTTTCTATATCAGTGTGGTATTATGCGATTGATAATGGTAATGCTGGTGGGCACGAGGTTTTTGTTTGTAGAGGTGAAGGGCAAAGATGTCCCGATAAAATAGGGGAGTGGAAATTGGGGTTGTTCGACTGTCATCTTGCGGAGTTTGGTCACCTGAATTCGGTATGGGAAGAGCATGATTCGGGAATTGCCTGCGAGGATTTCGGATTGGATCAATGGAAACATGTTGTAGCTACATATAGGAAGTTTCCATATAGTATTAAGTTGTACGTTAATGGCAAGCTGCATGAAAGCGAATGGAGTAAGGGAAATTGTTCTAGCGAAGTATCTGTGGAGGATATCGGAGACCTTTTTATCGGGAAGAATTTTTCAGGAATTCTGGACGATGTTATCATCTATAAAAAAGAGTTGGAATCCTCAGAAGTAAAGGATTTGTACGAAATGGAAGCCTGCTGCACTCTATAGTGATTTTAGGATGTAAACAAGTTGTGGGAAAATATTCCACAAAACCTTCAAAATAATTTCTTATTGGAAATTAATCTTTGTTTATTTGCAATCGCAATTAAAAAAATCAACTTAAATTAATAATACACAATGGCTAATTACTTATTTACTTCCGAATCAGTTTCCGAAGGGCATCCGGATAAAGTTGCCGACCAGATATCTGACGCTCTGGTGGATGAATTTCTCAGAAGAGATCCTGCTTCAAGGATTGCGTGCGAAACTTTAGTAACCACAGGATTAACTGTATTGGCAGGTGAAGTAACTTGCAACGGACATTTCGATCAACAGGAAGTTGCCCGTAACGTAATCAAGAGAATTGGCTACAATAAAGCTGAATATATGTTTGATGCCGATTCTTGCGGTATCATCTCTGCTATCCACGGTCAGTCTCCTGACATCGCTCAGGGTGTTGATGAAGGTGCAGGTTTGCACAAGGAACAAGGTGCCGGTGACCAGGGAATGATGTTCGGATACGCTACCAGCGAATCTGCGAACTACATGCCATTGGCCCTCGATATCGCTCACAAATTGTTGTTGGAATTGGCTGCTATCCGTAAAGAAGGCAAGCAAATGAAGTATCTGCGTCCTGACGCTAAATCTCAGGTAACGATTGAGTACAACGACAAAAACCAACCGGTAAGAATCGACACTATCGTTATTTCTACACAACATGACGATTTCGATAAAGAACCAAAAATGCTGAAGAAAATTGCTGATGATATGAAGGCTATCCTGATGCCAAGAGTATTATCGAAATTGTCAGCATCCAACAAAAAACTTTTCGGAAAAGATATCATTTACCATATCAACCCAACCGGTAAATTCGTAATCGGTGGTCCGCACGGAGATACTGGTTTAACCGGTAGAAAAATCATTGTTGATACTTACGGTGGAAAAGGTGCTCATGGTGGTGGTGCTTTCTCTGGAAAAGATTCATCAAAAGTTGACCGCTCTGCTGCTTATGCAACACGTCACATCGCCAAAAATCTTGTAGCTGCAGGTGTTGCTGAGGAGGTTCTGGTACAGGTGGCTTACGCTATCGGTGTTGCTAAACCAGTTGGTTTGTATGTAAACACTTACGGTTCTGCGAAAGTGAATCTTACGGATGGTGAAATTGCTAACAAAGTAGCTAAGTTGTTCGACATGCGTCCGGCTGCTATCATTGAGCGTTTCGGTTTGCGTTACCCAATCTTCGGCGAAACTGCTGCTTACGGTCACATGGGAAGAAATTCTTATGAGAAAGAAGTTGAACTCCTTTACAATGGTAAAAAATCGAAGAAGAAAGTGACTTTCTTCGGATGGGAGAAATTGGATTACGTTGATAAAATCAAAAAAGAATTCGGAATTAAGAAGTAATTCTTTTTCTGAATAAAAATAAAAAAGCCTTCCGGAAACGGGAGGTTTTTTTGTTTTCAGAGAGTGGGCCGCTAACTAACTCTCCTCCTTTTCAAGGAGGAGTACCCGAAGGGGGAGGTGGTTAATTAAAAACGAAATCAAAGGATTTTTCTATCTATTAACCACCTCGCCTTTCAGGCACTCCTCCTTGAAAAGGAGGAGAGTTAGTTAGCTGTCCACTCTCGAAACCCACTCTCACACTCATTCAAGGGTTACCTTTTTCATTCCCCGGAATAAACTGAAAAATACACACTCATGAAAAAGATAATCTTTCCCCTCGCTATTGTAAGTTTAAGTTTATTCTCCTGCAGCGGCGGCTATGACGCTGAGTCTGCATATAACGCCAAAGCCTATTCCGAAGACGCTATTGCTGCCGACAGCACCTTATCCTCATCGGCAGCCATTGAAAATGTGCATTCTAATCGCCGTTTTGTACGAACAGCCGATATTAAATTCCGCACCAATGATGTACGTTCAGCGACTTTTGCGATTGAAGATGTAGTTGCCAAAAACAGTGGTTTTGTCACGCATACCAATTTATTCAGTTCGGTGAATTATGTAGAAACTGTTCCTGTGAGTGAAGATTCTACCATGGAAACCACACATTACACGATGGAGAACAGCATCGAAATCCGCGTCCCCAACACACAAATGGATGATGTATTAAAAGATATCAACGGACTCGTGGATTTCCTTGATTACCGCAACATCAACGCCGATGACGTAACACTAAAATTACTTGCGAACAAACTCGTGCAAAAAAGAATTACTACTCATGAAAAGCGCATGGACAATGTCATTCACAATGGTGGTACTTTGAAAAGCACCACCGCTGCCGAAAATTCCCTTCTCGAAAAGGAAGAGAAAAAAGACGATGCAATTGTTGCCAACCTTTCTATTCAGGATCAGGTGGATTTCAGTACAGTGAAGATTTATCTCTACCAGCGTTCATCGGTTAAACAGCAATTGTTAGCACGTGAAAAAATAGTGGAACCCTATGAGCCTTCTTTCTTTTCCAAGGTGGGTGATTCACTTGCGTTCGGTTTGAATGGCTTGGAAATACTGGTGTTGGGATTGTTGAAGATTTGGTGGGTGTTGTTGTTGGTTGGAGTGGGAGGAGGATTGTTGTATAAGACATTGAGGAAGAAATAGTTTTTGCCGCGTTTGTCATTGTCTCCATGTTCGTCATCGGTAGGGGCGAAATGCTTTTCGCCCACATAATGTACGTCAACCATATCGCGGGCGAAAAGCATTTCGCCCCTACCGATGACGATGCGTATACTGTATACTTAGAATCTTTACATTTGAAATATGAAGAAAATAGTTTTTCTGTTTATGCTTTTTGGAGGAGTGTTAAGGGCCAATATGGCTTCGCCGACCTATGATGGATCCGCTGCTTCAGCGCCATTCATTAATCAATATGTGAATATTGTTCACGAAAATATATTTGTTACTCCAAAATCTGATTTAACGGCTTTTTATAAAGTGGAATACCAGGTGGAATCTTTGAAAGATGGTGTTGATTTGCCTTTCATTTTTTATGCGATGGATTATAGTGGTGAATTCAAAGTATGGGTGGATGGCATGGAAGTTAAGGTTGAT
This sequence comes from Flavobacteriales bacterium, assembly GCA_046074525.1. Taxonomy (GTDB): domain Bacteria; phylum Bacteroidota; class Bacteroidia; order Flavobacteriales_C; genus JAHEZL01. The sequence goes on along the minus strand of JBJTOK010000019.1, from coordinate 57,409 downwards.
AGTGGTATCAACCCTGCCAATAAAGAAGATTTCGCTTATGCAGAAAACTCATCTGAGCGCAATAGATCCTTCAATAATATAAGTATATGGTTCATGGATCATGAAGGACGCATTGCTGACAATAAGGATTTGAAATTTTTTAAAACCAATTTATTCAAGGGAAAACACCTCATTGTTGTAGAATATAATTCCACTGTATGGTTGGATTTAAGTTCCGATGTTAAGGAATATTCTTTTAGATATTCACTTACTCCTGCCAGGTCATGGAAGTCTTTTGGAACCTTAGATTTATTCATAGATAAATCTGATTTTGGCGAAGAATTGACTTGTAATCTGGAGGAGGGATTAGTGAAAAATGAACCTTCTATATCACATTACCATTTTGATAAAATTCCAGCAGAATTCATTTCTGTAACCTGGGTGCCTGAGGTTAATGCGTTTGCTTCGATTTTAATTTTTATTTCCCCCTTTGGACTAATGATAATCACCTTTATTTTATTGGTGTATTACCATTTTAAATGGGTGAGAAAATACAGAAGGGATAATTTGAAAAAAAGAATTTCACTGGCTGTAGTTTTAGGCGCTGTAATAGTGCCTTTTGCAGCAATGACATCTCTTATGTTCTTTTACCCTTTTGTGGATTGGGTAATAGGAGATCAAGCTTCTGAATATCACGGGTATTTCTTCTTAATTTATATTTTATACCCTATTGTGTTTCCTGTTTATTGGCTCTGTATGATAGGTGTTGACAGATATTATAAAGAGAGATTTGAAATAACGTAAGAAGGAATATAATTGACTTATCGATTAATATAAGTCACCGATGACATTTTCCTCTCATCAAAAATATCATTCGCGATTTCAAGGATTTCCTCAGCGGTGATCTTTTCGTATTTGTTATAAATCTGTTTTACGGAATCTACTTTGCCATATGTGACGAGGCTTTTGCCATAAGCTAGCATTAGTCCGGCGCGGTTTTCATTGGCCAGCGTTATTTGTCCGAGGATTTGTTCTTTCGCATTTTGCAATTCCAGCGGCGACATTTTTTTATCGCAGAATTTCTTCAATTCTTTTTTTACCAACTCAATGGTTTTACCGAGATTTTTTTTGTCGCTACCGAAATAAATATTGAAAATTCCTGTGTCGCTTAAAGGATTGTAATTGGCTTCGATGTTATAGGTGTAGCCGTATTTTTCGCGAATCTCCATGTTGAGGCGCGAGTTCATTGCGGGGCCGCCTAAAACATTTGTGAGCAGAGTTAAAGCTGTTCTTCTTTTATCGTTTAAGGAGTAAGCTGCATTGCCCAAAATATAATGACTCTGGTTGCCTTCGGGGCGATGTACCTTATGTTTGTTCACTGCATTTACAGCCGGAATTTTTTCACCTGCAGAAGAGCTCATCGGATATTTCCCGAAATATTTTTCAAGCAATTTTTTAAGCTCTTTGCTGGAAATATTACCAATGCTGCTGATGACGGTATTGTTGAGCGTATAGTGTTTTCGGATAAAATCCTGAATGTCTTTTTTAGTGAATTTCTGCAGCGATTTTTTTGTGCCGAGAATTTCTCTTCCCAATGAATGTTTTGGGAAAAGAAGTAATTCGAAATCATCTACGATCATGTCCATCGGACTGTCCTGGTACGATTTGATTTCATCGTAAATCACCACTTTTTCCTTTTCAAGTTCTTTGGAGGGAAAGGTGGAGTTGAAAAAAATATCAGATAATAATTCCACTGAATTTTCAAGATGCTTTTGCAGGAAAGAGGCGAAGAGACAGGTTTCTTCCTTGGTGGTATAAGCATTTAGTTCGCCGCCTACAGCATCTACCTGGTTGAGGATTTGTGCGGCTTTCTTGTTTTTTGTGCCTTTGAAAATAACGTGTTCAATGAAATGAGCCAGTCCGTGCTCATGAATGTCTTCATCACGGGAGCCACTGTTTACAATTATTCCAAGATGTGCTACCGGACTGTGTTTGTATTCCTGGTGCAAAACTTTGATGCCGTTTTGCAATTCAAAGATGTCGAATTCCTTATTCATTTTTGGCCTTGTCGGGTTGATGCTCATCGAAATAAATCCAGAATAAAGCAGTGAGGCCGCGGACTTCCCCTGTGTCATCGTATGTTTTTACAAGCGGACAAACAGCGATGACTTCCTTCGTGAAATGATTGCTTTCTTCATCGTAGTACCAGCGTTCCTTGAACTTAACATGTGTTACACCATCGTAGTTGAATTCATGTACGATAGGAATTTTTTTTACTTCTCCCGGTTTGTCGGGGATATCTTCAAATACCGTGTCGTTCCTGGATTTGATAAGTGCAATTTCTTCTGCTGTCATTACACGTTCTCCATTGGGAATAGGCAGGTAGGCTTTTATTTTTCCTTCAAAAACACCTCCTATCCATTTCTCTAAAATTTCTTTGCGCTGTGCGGCAGGAAGCGCTTCAATTTCAAAAGTAGCTTCGCTGGCCAGTGGATCACCGATGAAGGTGTTGTAGTTGATTTCATTGGTGATTTCTTCTCCTTTTTTTTCGGAGGAAGGATCACAGCTTATGAAGGCAAGGAGTGCAAGGAACGGAATATAACGCATCATAATAAATGTTTCTTTTTAATTTCTTCCACGATATGTCGACCGATGGCAAGTGATGCGGTAGCCGCCGGGGATGGGGCATTCAGCACATGTACGTGTTTGCCTTTGAATTCAATTTTGAAATCTGCAATCATTTTCCCTTTGGCATCGAGAGCCTGTGCGCGTACTCCGGCACGCGCCGGTTGGATATCATCCAGCGTAAGATCGGGAATGAGTTTCTGCAGGGATTTTAAAAACAAATCTTTGGAGAATGCACGTTTGTATTCTTCCAATCCCTGGCGCCAGTGGTTTTTAAATAAGATCCATGTGCCTTTGTAGGTGAGGGATTCCATACTGTCTCTCACGTTGAAAGCGGTACGTGTGTATCCTTCGCGCTTGAAGGAGAATACCGCATTAGGACCGCATTCCACGCTGCCATCAATCATGCGCGTAAAATGTACGCCAAGGAAAGGGAAGTCGGGATCGGGCACAGGATAAATGAGGTTGCGCACTTTCGCCTTTCCCTGTTCACTGAGCTCGTAATAATCGCCTCGGAAAGGAACAATCTTCATTCCCGGATCGAGCTTGTCCTTCTTCGCAACGCGGTCGCCCTGCAATCCGGCGCAGGCAATAATTATTTTGCCCTGAATGTTTTTCTTATTGGTTTGAACAGTAGAGAGATCTTTTCCTTCGCGTATTTTTTCACACTTTTCATCAAGGAAAACCTTGTTTTTCGGATGGGCTTTTTCTACCAGTTCACCTAATTTTTTGCAAACGTCTTTATAGTTGATGATGCCTGAACCCGGGACCCAGATACCAGCAATGCCTACGCAGTGTGGTTCAATTTCGCTTATGCGTTTTGCATCGATTTTTTCAATACCAGGCACTTTGTTCGCTATACCGTTCTGGAAAATTTTATCGAGATTTTTGAGTTCTTTTTCTTCCGTGGCGACAATGATTTTTCCGCAGATATCGTGAGGAATGTTTTGTGTTTTGGCGAAGGCCACCATTTCTTCTTTTCCTTCTAAACATAGAATTGCTTTTTTTGAGCCGGGCGTGTAATACAAGCCCGAATGCAGCACACCTGAGTTGTGACCGGTTTGGTGTTCGCCCAGTTCTTTTTCTTTTTCAATAACGGCAATGGATTGATCGGGGAATTGTTGTGTAAGCTGGTAAGCCGTGGCCAATCCTACTATTCCACCTCCGATGATGACGATATCAAATTTTTGTTCCATTGGTCTTCGCTATTTTTTGCGTCCACTTCAACATTACAATTGCGACAGCAAAAATAAGGGAAAGCAACAAGATACTACTCCTTGAATTGCCAAGAAAAGAAACCAGGGCTGCCATGAGCATCCCCAGGGCAGTGGCCATTTTTTCGGCGATGTCATAAAAGCTGAAGAAAGAAGCGTGATCATGTGTCTCAGGTAAGATCTTTGAGTAAGTAGAGCGGGCGAGGGATTGCGCACCAGCCATGGCGAAACCCAGACAAACTCCTACCACATAAAATAAGGTGGCGTTGATGAATACCACCGATAAACAAATGAGCACAAAGATGATGAGCGGATAAAGCAAGGCACTGAAGTTTCCTATCTTTTTGGAAAGCCGTGCAAAAAACAAAGCACCTAAAATACCGGCTACCTGTATGATCAATGCTACTACAATCAGTGCCGATTTTTCAACCTTTAAATCATTTAGTGCAAACATGGGAGCAATGAGCATCAGCGTTTGCAAGCCCATACTGATGAAGAAGTAGGTGATAATAAATTTATGCAGGAGTTTTTGAGTGCGGATTTGTTGCCATACTTTTTTGGTTTCCTTAAAGCCGTTTTTGATGGCTTCTTTATAGGGCACTTTAATGTTTTCTTCCAGTGGCAGTCGCTTAAATGTATATTGCGAAAAAAGCATCCACCAGGCTGCCACTGAAACAAAACCCAAGGAAAATATTTCCAGCTTGCCGCTAAAACCCAGCTCTTCGTAAAATTCGGAAGCGATGACGATTAGTATAAGTAAGATGGAACTTCCGAAATAACCGGTGGCGAATCCGCGGGCACTGATCCTGTCCTGATCTTCCGGCGCCGCTACTTCAGGAAGAAAGGCATTGTAAAAGACAATACTGCCCGAAAATCCTATCATGGCCACAGCTGCAGCAATAACGCCCAGCTCGGCCCTGTTTTCGTTAAAGAAATACAAGCTGAAGCAGGCGGCCGAACCGATGAAGGTGAAGAGCTTCATGAAGAATTTCTTGCGGTTGCCATAATCGGCAATACCACTTAAAATAGGAGAAAGGAAAACTATGATAAGGTAGGCTAGTCCCAGCGCCAGCTGATACATCGCCTCGCTGCTTTTAACATGAATACCAAAAGCCAGTGATCCATCAGGAACAAGAGCTGTGAAAACCACCGGAAAAATAGTGCTGTTGATGATGAGGTAGTACGCCGAGTTGGCGCAATCAAACATTACCCATCCTTTTTGTTCCCTGGTTAATTTCATGAGTGCATTTGTTTCTTTTTTTAGGTCTCATGGAATATTCACAGATTGTTATCTCCTTTAAGGATAATGAATATTTCATGGTTGGAAAGGTATTAAAAGGTGCCGACTTTTACTAGCTGAAAAAAGGAGAGGCATCCAGTTTTTTTATTTCTTCAGGAAGAAGCAGGGCATCTTTAAAATTGTTGGAGGGATTTTGCATGATAGAGTTCCAGCAATCTTTATTTCCCGGATAAACATCGCAGCTGTGAGGTAATCCGAAGGCATGTCCCAGTTCATGTCCCAATGCATAAATAATAACATCTCTCTTCAGCGGATCACTGGTGCTTTTCGGATCGGTTTCAAGTACCGACGGCGGTTCGGCTATCACGGCAGCTGAGCAGGCTGCGCCGGCGCCTGAAGCTGTTGCGCCAAAGCCGGTATAAGGTGCCATGCATACTATTGTACCACTGTCGTTGATAACCCCGAAAGCATTGTGAAGGATTTTGGTGCAGCGATCAATAAGTATCCATCTGTTTTCTTCTTTCGGGAATGGATCTTTAGGATTAGGAACCATGTTGCCTGTTGCGGGATCCTTAATGGTATCGGGAATATCGGTGGCTGAGGCAAAGAGGTCCCAGGTGCGGGCGTCCTCTGCAGCGGTGATGACAAGTGCTTTATCGAGGAAGCTGAAGGTTTTATATTTCATTTTATTGAGGTACCAGCTGCGGGTAAGATCGAGTCCGTTAAGTAAATTCTGACAAGCTTTTTTAACTCCCTGTATATCGTTGATCTTATCACTGCTGACAATCACCACGGGGATTACCGTCCAGTTTACATTAGGAAAGTCGATAGCACACCAGTCGTATTTATGCACACCCGTTGCCACCGCTTTGTGCAAATTGTTGTACTGCCATTTAGCGACTTCCTGCATGTCGATATTGTATTGTTTGCCATTGAGCACGATGCGCCAGCTGTTCAGATGATCGCTCAAAGCTACAACGGAGGCTTTTGAACCGAATTTATTTTTGGCATAGCCATCGAGATCGAGGGTTTTATAAGCAGACATATTGTTAAGTTTATAAGGTTAGGAAGATGAATGTAGAAAAATTATCCGAACCTTGATTCACCTGATTAAAGGATGTAGGAAGAATGGTGCGTGAAAAATCGTTTTTATCTTTTAAGCAGGTGAATCAAGGTTCAGACAAAAACAAAACCCCCAGTTTCCTGAGGGTTGTCGATTCTTTAAAATTTGGATAGTCAAATTAACGTTTCCATTAAATGAACATTTCTAAAGAATGGGGCGCAAATTTACAACTAAAATCTGTTTTGAAAAAATATTTTTCATTTCTTTCGGATGTAAACTTCTTAGAATGTAGTGTTTACAAAGGTTCTAGGCAACCAGCTTGTATTTTCCTAAAACATCTTCCCAGTTCCATACGAAATTCTGACTCACCTCACTCAATGCTTTTATCACCACAGGATTCGGCGCATTTAAACGTTGAAAATGATCAATCTGGAAACGGTTCAGTCCGTATTTGTAAAACACCGCTTTTGAAATCACTTTTTCCAATTCATCGGTAGGTGATTTGAGCTGGGCAATAAATGCTTCGTAGTTGTTGATGTTTTCGAGCGTTTCTTCTTCACTCCTTCCTTCGAGGGAGGCGATGAACTCATCAATGATGAGGAGTCGCATGCGGTTGAGTTGTTCGGAAGGGAAAAATTTCTTGAGGTTGTAAAGGTTTGCACAAAATACAATGTACAGGAACCATTCCACCTGGTTGGGAGATATTTTCGGAGATTCTTTGAAATCGGGACCGTCGTTGATGTAGTCGGCAAGAGTTGGGAATCCTTCGAGCGCAGTACTGTTGATTGTGTTGACAAAAAGCTGCGCGATTTTTTCTTCTTTAAGTTTCTTTTTACCGAATAAAGTAGAAAGCATATTTTTTCAGATTTTCTGGGGTTGCCCCCGTTTGAACAAATATATGTTTAGGGTTAAACAAATGTATCAGTAGAGTGGATAAGTTATTAACGTGACAGAGTTAATAGGCTGGAAAATAGGGCTTTTCCGACTCGTTGGTTCTCCTTTTTTTATTGTTTGGCAAATCCTTTCCTATATTTTATATTTGCGCCTCTTTACTAATTCTGAATAATAATAGATTATGCAAAATAGCGGTGTCATTAAGTTTTTAACGGTTGTTCTGTTGCTGGTATGTATTTACGAACTGACCTTTACTTTTAAAACCAGGGGTGTTGAGGAAGATGCCCGCAACCAGGCTTCTGGCAATGCAACCAAATACCGTGAAATCCTGAAGTCGAAGGAAAATGAAGTGGTGTTTAGTGTGGTTGGTGCCGAATATACTTACAAGGAATGTAAGGAAAGAGAAATCAACCTTGGTCTCGACTTGAGAGGAGGGGTTTCTGTAACACTTGAAATTGCCCTCGAAAATCTGGTGCAACAAAAAGCCGGTGCAAATGCCGAAAAACCAGACTTCAAAAAAGTATTGGAAAGAGCGAGAGAGCTCGGTACTCATTCACAAGATAATTTCGTTGAGCGTTTCTATCAGGCTTTTGTGAAGCTGAAAGATGAAAATCAAATCCAAACTGCTAAATATGTTTACCTCTTTAAGAACCGTGAAAACGCCAATCAGCTGTCTGATGAAGCCAGCGATGAGGAAGTAAGCAAGTACCTCTCCAATTATGCTGAACAGGCTATCGATGAATCATTTAAAGTATTGAGAACAAGGGTTGCTCAGTTCCATATCGCCCAGCCTTCTATCAAGAGAGTAGGGAACTCCGGTCGTATTATGGTGGATCTTCCGGGTATCGAAGATATCGAGCGTGTAAAGAGAGTGTTGCAGGGTTCGGCCCAGCTCGAGTTCTGGGATACTTACGCTGTAGGTGAAGAGGTGATTCAGCAGGGATTCACTGCAATCGACAAAGAACTTGCTGCAAGAGAAAAACTCAACAGCGGAACTGTTGCTAAGGCCGATAGCTCAAATGCCAAAGCTGTTAAATCTACCGCGGGAGACCTAAGCAACATCATCAATGCAAAACTGGATACCAATTTATTAAAGAACGACAGCACAGCGAAGAAAACTGCTGCTGCCGACAGTTCCAAGAAATCAATTGAAGAAATTAAGAAGGAACATCCTTTATTCGCCCTTTTCCAGGGTGGCGGACAAAGTGTTCTTGTAGCTGTTGGTGATACTTCTAAAGTGCGTACTTTCCTTATTGAAGGAAAAGCAAAAGGCCACCTTCCAAGAAATCTTGAAGTGGCGTGGAGCAGCGATGCTGAGGAATCCAAAGCTTCAAAAGGAAATAAAGCTATGTTCTTCCACTACTTATATTTATTGAGAGGGAAGAGGGAAGATGGATCTGCCGGAATGAAGGGTGATGTGATCAAGCGTGCCTTGGCCGAAAATCACCAGATTTCTGGTGCTCCTATTGTATCCCTGGATTTCAATCCATCGGGTATTGCCGACTGGGCTGCGATGACGAAGTTGTCGCACCAAACTCAAAGACCTATTGCTATTGTTATGGACGGACTTGTTTATTCTGCGCCGATTGCCGAGGGAGAAATCTCTGGTGGCGGAACGCAGATCACCAGCCGTTCTGATAAAAATCCTAACTGGAACCTCGATCTCGCTACGGTTTTGAATGCTGGTCGCTTCCCTGCTCCGGTACACATTGTTGAAGAAGCTTATGTTGGTCCGTCACTCGGTCAGGAAGCTATCCAGGCTGGTGTTATTTCCTTCATCGTAGCTATTTTGCTGGTATTGGCTTATATGGCCTTCTACTACGGTCAGGCTGGCTGGATCGCGAACACTGCGTTGTTTGTGAATATGTTCCTCATTTCAGGGGTCCTGGCGGCTTTCCCAACCATATCGCTTACACTTCCGGGTATTGCCGGTATCGTGTTAACGGTGGGTATGTCGGTGGATGCCAACGTACTGATCTTTGAAAGGATACGTGAAGAGCTCCGGGCAGGCAAAGGACTCAAACTGGCTGTTGATGATGGTTATAAACATGCCATGACTGCCATTATCGATACCAACTTAACTACTGTTATTACCGGGGTTATCCTTTGGTACTTCGGTTCAGGTGTGGTAGAAGGTTTTGCGCAAACACTGGTTATCGGTGTAATCACTTCCTTCTTCTCTGCAATCTTTGTATCGCGTTTGGTGTTCATGGCACTGTTGAAAAAAGACAAAGCGCTTACTTTTGGTACCAAACTTACCAACAACTTCCTGGTGGGTGTGAAATACCGCATCATGGAAAACAGGAAGAAGGCTTACATCTTCTCTATTTCTATTACTGTGCTGGCTTTTGTGGCTTTCGCAGTGAAAGGTTTCGATTTCGGTGTGGATTTCACCGGTGGTAGAAGTTATACTGTTCGTCTCGATAAATCTGCTCTGGTAGATGAAATCGCTACTTCCCTCAGTAAGCAGTTCGTAGATGAAAAAGGAAATGGTATGTTGCCTGAAGTAAAACAATATGGTGATGACAACCAGTTTGCCATTACAACCAAATACCTTCATGGCTTGAATTCGGATAGTGCTGCAACTGTAGTGCAGACCGCTCTCTATAATGGATTGAAGCCATATATTCCTGCAAGCATGACTTATAAGGAATTTGCTGGCGACAATGAAAATAAAACAGTAGGTATCATGAACGCGAACACAGTGGGTGCTGAGATCGCTGATGATATCAAGTACTCTGCCATGTGGGCCGTTGGTATTTCCCTGCTGGGTATCTTCCTTTACGTAGCCTTCCGATTCAGAAAATGGTCGTTTGGTGTGGGTGGTCTCGTGTCGCTCTTCCACGACGTTGTAATAGTAATGGGTGTATTCTCCCTTTTACATGGTGTTCTTCCTTTCTCATTGGAAATCAACCAGCACTTTATCGCAGCCTTGCTGACGGTACTGGGTTACTCTATCCACGACACCGTGGTGGTTTTTGATAGAATCAGGGAGTACAAAGGACTCTATCCTAAGAAGGATCCGGTAACGCTTACCAACGAGGCGTTGAACAGTACTTTCGGTAGAACCATCAACACGTCAATGACTATCTTTGTGGTGTTGCTTGCCATTTTCATCTTTGGCGGTGAAACAATACGAGGATTCTCCTTTGCATTGTTGATCGGGATTGTAATCGGAACTTATTCTTCATTGTTCGTAGCAACACCAATCTTTGTTGATTTGGAACTCAGAGCGCTTAAAAAGAAAAATGAATAATCTGCTTTTTTTATCTCCCAGCGGCGGCGAAATCATCTTAATTCTGGTGGTTGTGCTGCTGCTGTTTGGTGCCAAAAATATTCCTGATATTGCCAGGACTCTGGGCAAGGGCATCAGGGAGATAAAGAATGCAACAGGCGAGATCCAGAATGAGATCCGCAAGGGGATGAATGAGGAAACAAAACAAGTGCAGGACATTGCCGATGAGATCAAAAAGGATGTCGACCGTACCCTTTAGTTTTTTACCCTAGGTAAATGTCCTTATTTGTTTGATAAAAAATTATTAATACATTTAACTCCGGTCCAAATACTTTAAAAATAACACATATATGAGTAAGATTTCCCGCCTTTTTTTAGTTGTTATTGTATCATTTACGGCTGTCCTTTCTTCATGTTTAAGCAGTCTTAATAGTGGGGACATGAAGTTTCGCGCTAAATACTGGAACGAAGCCATAAACGCCTATAAAGAAGAAATTCCAAAAGAAAAAGACAAGGGCGAAATGGCTCGCAAAACCTATAACTTAGGTTACTCCTATTTCATGATGCATGACTACAAACATGCCATCGAGGAATTCCAGAAAGCCAAGGATGTGAAATACAGCGAAGCTCATCCGGAAGTGCTTTACTACCTGGCTTTGTCATATAAGGCCAATTGCGAATACGATAAAGCTCTTGCAGAATTCAACGCATACAAAGAAAGAGTACCTGGCGACAAAAAAACATTGAATGCTATCAAATCTATCGAACTGTCAATTGAATGGCAGAAAAATCCTACCCGTTATAAAGTAGAAAACGTAGTGCTCCTTAATTCACCGGAAGATGATGCTAATCCAGCTTATTCTGCAAAAGGGAACAAAGATATTGTATTCTACTCCTCAAGAAGTGGTTCTACAGGTAAAGGGACATCAGAGATCCTTGGCCAGGACTTCCCGGATTTGTACTTTGCTAAATTGGATAAAAACGGTAAATGGAGCACTCCAGCCCTCTTGAACAAGGAAGTAAACACTGAGTTCACTGAAGGTGCCCCTACCTTTGATGCTAAGTTCAATACTATGTACTTCACAAGATGTGGTGGTGAAAATGAAAAAAGAGGTTGTCAGATTTATACTTCCAAAAAAGGAGGGGGAGATGCAAACTACGGTCCTGGTATCGCCATTCCATTGGCTGCCGATTCATTGGTAGTAGCTCATCCTGCCTTGTCTCCTAACGACCAGGTTCTGTACTTCGTTTCTGATATGCCGGGTGGACAAGGTGGAAAAGACATCTGGTATGCTACTTATAACAAGAAAGACAATGTTTGGGAAAAACCAACCAACCTTGGTCCTGAAATCAACACTCCGCAGGACGAACTTTTCCCTTATATCCATGCCGATGGTACTTTGTACTTCAGCTCTGACGGACATATCGGAATGGGTGGTTTTGACCTTTTCAAAGCGGCTAAAACACAAGACGGTTTCGGTCCGGTAATTAACCTTAAGTTCCCATTGAACTCTTGTTCTGATGATATTTCAATTGCTTTCGAAGACAAAGCGGAAAGAGGTTATATCACTTCTAACAGAGAAGGAACTAAAGGTAAATATGACATCTGGTCATTCGTGTTGCCAAAGCTGGAGTGTGAAGTGAAAGGTTTGGTGGTTGATAAAGTAACTAAGGAAGTTATTCCTGGTGCTAAAGTATATCTTGTAGGCAGTGATGGTTCACAAAAGGATACTGTTGCCGATGCTAATGGTGCTTACAGATTTAAGTTAACAGTGAACGTAAGCTATGATCTCAATGCTGTTTCTGATGCAGTGCATAGTGAGGGTTTAGGCAGAAAAGGAAAGAGGAAATACTTCTCCTCTGCTACCAGCATGATTTCTTGTGTTGACCTGATGGAGTCAAAGATATATGACCAGCCTATCGAGCTTGAACCGATTCCATCTACACCTATAGAATTACCAAACATCGAATACGAATACAGAAAAGCTGATCTTAAGCCTGAGGCCAAGGTGGTTTTAAGAACTTTCTACAAGGAAGTACTTTTGCCAAACAACACTCTTACTATCGAGTTGGGTTCCCATACCGATGCACGGGGTAGTAATGCTTCCAACGGAAAACTTGCTCAGGATAGAGCTCAGTCAGCTGTAAATTACCTTATTGAGTTAGGCGTTGATCCTAGTAGGTTGAAAGCAGAAGGATATGGTGAAGAAAAACCTAAGGAGATCACTGAATCTAATAAGAAGTTTGTCGCTAAAGGGTATGAAAGCTATTTCCCTGTAGGCACCAGATTGACTGAGGCTTTCATCAATAGCCTAAAAACAAAAGAACTGCAGGAAGTGGCTCACCAGATGAATCGTCGCACAGAGTTTAGAATTCTCTGCGATGACTGGGTGCCAGGAAAAGCTGCCGACGCTTGCAATAAATAGCTTAATAATTTTATATATGATAAAGCATCCCTATTTTTGGGATGCTTTTCATTTTTTATAACAATGAGTCAGGATTCAAGATATAAACTACGCGGTGTTTCTGCTTCCAAAGAGGATGTGCATGCAGCCATTAAAAATGTGGACAAGGGGATTTATCCCCGTGCCTTCTGCAAAATAGTTCCCGATATTTTGGGCGGTAGCGATGAGTATTGCAACATCATGCATGCAGATGGCGCTGGAACAAAATCGTCGCTGGCTTATCTGTACTGGAAAGAAACCGGTGATTTGTCGGTGTGGAGGGGAATAGCTCAAGACGCCGTGATCATGAATATTGATGACTTACTCTGTGTGGGTGCTACCGACGGAATTTTACTTTCATCTACAATAGGAAGAAATAAAAACCTGGTTCCCGGGGAAGTAATTTCGGCTATCATTAATGGTACAGAAGAAGTATTACAGGATTTACGCGACAATGGAATTGGTATTTATTCTACAGGTGGTGAAACGGCGGATGTAGGTGATTTGGTAAGAACATTAATTGTGGATTCTACCGTGACCTGCCGCATGAAACGCGCCGATGTGGTAACCAACGAAAAATTCAAGGGCGGACAAGTGATAGTGGGCATGGCCTCTTTCGGTCAGGCCAGCTACGAAAAAGAATACAATGGCGGGATGGGCAGTAACGGTCTAACTTCAGCGCGTCACGATGTTTTTAATAAAGCGCTCGCCAATAAATATCCGGAGAGTTTTGATCCCGGTGTTCCTTCCGATTTGATTTATTCAGGAAAATACAATCTCACCGATACTCAATCAGGCGTTCCTTTGAACGTAGGTAAACTGGTTTTATCTCCAACTCGAACTTATGCTCCCGTAATGAAAAAAGTGTTGGAGGAATACCGTTCGGTGATTGGTGGATTGGTGCACTGTAGTGGTGGTGCACAAACCAAGGTATTGCATTTCATCAACGATTTGAAAGTCGTAAAGAACAATCTCTTTGAGTTGCCTCCACTTTTCAAAATTATCCAGGAAGAAAGCGGTACTTCATGGGAAGAAATGTACAAGGTCTTCAACATGGGGCACCGCATGGAGGTATATATCGACGGGAAATACGCGCAGGGTGTCATCGACATCGCGAAGAGTTTTAATATTGATGCAAAAGTGATTGGCTATTGTGAAGAATTCACAGGCAAGCAGGTGCAGGTAGAATCGCCTTTTGGCAAATTTGTTTACGCATAAGACATGAAGGATTTATTAGGAAAATTACACAGCATAAAACTGCGCTATGACGAGGTTGGTGAGCAACTCACTGTTCCCGATGTGATCAGCGATCAGAAAAGATACACGCAATTGAGCAAGGAATACAAGGAGCTCAAACCATTGGTAGATGCCTACGAAGAATTCAAAAACGTAGTGGACAACATTGAGTCGTCAAAGGAGATTCTGAAAACAGAAACCGATCCTGATTTTGTGGAAATGGCAAAAGCAGAATTGCATGAGCTGGAGCAGAAGAAAAACAAGATGGAGGAGGATATCAAAATCATGTTGATTCCAAAGGATCCAGAAGACGATAAAAACGCGATCATTGAGCTCCGCGCCGGAACAGGTGGCGACGAGGCTTGTATTTTCGTGGAAGATGTTTTTCGTATGTACACCATGTTCTTTAAGAACAAGGGCTGGCAAACGGAATTGATCAACTCTACTCCTGGCGGTGTGAAGGGGTTGAAAGAAGTTTCCATGAGTATCATGGGTGAAAATGTTTATGGCGAACTTAAGTTTGAATCGGGTGTACACCGCGTACAACGTATTCCTGAAACTGAATCACAGGGCCGTGTGCATACATCTGCCATCACTGTTGCTGTACTTCCTGAAATTGAAGAAGTGGATTTTGTCCTCAATATGAATGATGTGAAGAAAGACACTTTTCGTGCATCGGGTGCAGGTGGACAGCACGTTAACAAAACTGAATCGGCGATTCGTTTGACTCACTTACCTACCGGCGTAGTAGTGGAATGTCAGGATGGTCGCTCACAACATAAGAATTTCGAGAAGGCATTGACGGTTTTGCGTGCACGCCTTTATCAGGCCGAAGCAGATAAATTGCATGCAGAACGTGCTGCACAGCGTAAATCATTGGTGTCAACCGGTGACCGCTCAGCGAAGATCCGAACTTACAATTATCCACAGGGGCGCATCACCGATCACCGTATAGGAAAAACAATTTACAATCTCACTGCCTTCATGAATGGCGATATCGATGATATGATTGAATCGTTGAAAGTAGCGGAGAATGCAGAAAAATTAAAGGAGGGAGCGGGTACTTTTTAAGCTATGACACGACAAGAACTCTTTGAAAATATCGTTAAGAAAAAATCTTTTCTCTGCGTAGGTCTCGATCCTGATATTAATAAAATCCCAAAATTCCTCCTGGATACCGAAGATCCTATCTTTGAATTCAACAAGAGAATTATTGATGCGACAAAAGATTTTTGTGTTTCCTACAAGCCGAACACTGCGTTTTATGAGGCTTTGGGAGAGAAGGGCTGGAACAGTTTGCGCAAAACATTAGAATACATTCCGAAAGAGATATTCACTATTGCTGATGCCAAACGCGGCGATATTGGCAATACTTCACAGCTGTACGCTCAGGCTTTTTTCGAAAACCTGAATGCCGATTCACTGACTATTGCTCCTTACATGGGCGAAGATTCGATCAAACCTTTTATGTATCCGGGAAAATTCGTGATTGTGCTCGGACTCACTTCTAATCCGGGTGCTGCCGATTTTGAAATGCAGTATCTGCAGGATGGCCGGCAACTCTTCGAACAGGTAATTGAAAAAACCTGCTCCTGGGGAACGCCCGATAACCTGATGTTTGTGGTGGGTGCTACCCGTCCGCAAATGCTGGAGAAAGTAAGGAAAATTGCTCCCGAGCATTTCCTGTTAATTCCGGGCGTTGGCGCACAAGGCGGATCACTCGAAGATGTTTTTAAATATGGAGCATCTTCACAAGTAGGACTTTTAATCAACGCTTCCCGCAGCATTATTTATGCTTCTTCTGGTTCTGATTTTGCTGAAAAAGCAGGGGAGGAAGCAATGAAGTTGCAAAAGGAGATGGAAGTGTTGTTGAAGGAGAAAGGCATATAATCACAAGATTTTTTTAAACTAATTTTCACGAGTGGGTTTCCCTCTTGGAGAAGAGGGGTGCGTTGGAAAGTGCGTGAGGAGGGAGATGGATTATTTGTGTGTTTCCATCTCCCTCCTCACGCGCAAAAAGGCTTTCACACCCCTCTTCTCCAAGAGGGAAACCCATACGCGAGAAAAAAGACAAGAAAGATTGCAAAAATTTTTGTACCCAAAAATTTTTGCAATGACGGAAGCGTAAGAAAAATTCCTATCTTCGTTTTAACTAAACATTACTGGACAAGTAAACTTTTATTTAAATGCAGGAAAAGGTGCTTCACTATTTGTGGAAGTATCGGCTCTTTGATGCTTTGGACATGGCTACCGCCGATGGTCAGAGCGTGAAAGTGTATTCATGCGGCACGCACAACACCAGCAAAGGTGGTCCCGATTTCATGAATGCACATATCAAAATTGGCGATACCCACTGGTATGGGAATATTGAGCTACATACCAAAAGCTCTGATTGGTACATACATCATCATGAACTAGATGCAAAATATGATTCGGTAATCCTTCACGTAGTGTGGGAAAATGATGAGCCGGTCTTTTCCCGTTACGGGAAAGTATTGCCAACACTGGTGTTGCAGAAATATGTTTCAGCAAAGGTGTTGGAGTACATAAAAGGATTTTCTTCTTCTCCCGAAATCATTTCCTGCAAAGGATCGCTCAGCATTGTTCCTGAAGTAAAGCGCAAAATTTTTCAGGACCGCCTGCTTGTCGAGCGCATTGAGCGCAAGAAAAATATATTGAAAGGAGATTTTATCCGGGTAAATAAAAATTGGGATCATCTGACTTTACTGGCTATAGCAAAGGTTTTGGGTTTGCAGCACAACAGCGACGCCTTTGAAAAATTAATTCTTTCCCTGCCTATTGATGTGCTGTATAAAAACAATGACAACAAACTCAACATGGAAGCACTTTTGTTCGGACAAGCGGGATTTCTCGGTGAATATTATCATGATAAATATCCTTCTGTACTAAAAGAAACTTTTACTTTTCTTCAAAAGAAATACAACCTGCAATCACTTTCTTTTTCGCAGTGGCAATGGTTCCGCATCCGGCCGGCTTCTTTTCCTTCACTGCGTATTGCACAGCTGACAGGATTTTTGCTGAATCGACATAATTTTTTCTCGGGTTTGATAGCGATCACCGACATCAGTGGATTTTATGCGTATTTCAATTTTCCTGTTTCCAAATATTGGGAGAATCATTACCATTTTGATAAGCTCACAGCGAAAACCGAACATCGCCTCACGGAGGAAATCATGGATAAGATCATCATCAATGCACTTGTACCCTTGTTCTTTTTAAGAGCAGAGTTAAACGGTGAAGAAGAATTGAAGGAAAAAGCCCTTTCTTTCCTTTCTCTAATAAAACCCGAAGACAATAAAATATTAATGCAATGGAGCAATGCCGGTATTGCGTCTGAAAATGCCCATGATTCGCAGGCTTTGATAGAGTTATACAATGAGTTCTGCTCTCAAAAAAAATGTTTAAATTGCGCTATCGGTCATTCCATTTTTAAAAATGTAAATCAATATGCTCGAGCGTTTTAGAAATCTCATTGAAGTCAGTGTTTTTGGTGTATGTTCCTTTTGGGGGAATAAACTCGGCATTGAAACCAGTCGCATACGCATTTTCTTCATTTATATTTCTTTCCTTGCGCTGGGTTCACCGGTAGTCATTTATCTCCTTATGGCTTTGTCATTGGAGTATAAAAGATGGTTCAACAGCTTCAAAAGAAGAAATATCTGGCACCTCTAATTCATGAAACAAAAAATATTAATAACTGGGACTAACGGTTTACTCGGTCAAAAACTGGTGTACGCATTGGCTCCACGAACAGAGTACGGTGTTATTGCCACGGCGCGCGGCGAAAACCGATTGCTTTCCAAAGAAGGATATGTTTATGAATCTCTGGACATCGGTGATTCTTCAGCAGTAGAAAAAGTGATTGCCCGTCACCAGCCTGATATCATCATCCATAGCGCCGCCATGACCAACGTGGATGAATGCGAAATCAAAAAAGAAGAATGCTGGAAAATAAATGTGGATGCGGTAGAATATTTACTCACTGCCGCCGGAAAAATCCAGGCGCATTTTATTCACGTTTCCACCGATTTTATTTTTGATGGTACTTCCGGACCATACACCGAAGAAGGCTTGCCAAATCCTGTGAGCTATTATGGCGAATCAAAACTGGCTGCCGAAAAGTTAGTGCAAAAATACAAAGGGAAATGGGCTATAGCGCGTACTGTACTCGTGTATGGATTGGTGGACAATATGAGTCGTTCCAACATTGTTTTATGGGCTAAGGGCGCTTTGGAAAAAGGATCGCCAATCAATGTGGTGGATGATCAATTTCGCACACCTACATTAGCAGAAGATTTGGCGGATGGCTGTATCCTCATCGCCGACAAAAAGGCGACAGGCATTTATAATATTTCGGGAAAAGATCAGCTGAGTATTATTCAAATAGTGGAGAAGGTGGCAGATTATTACAAACTCGATAAATCATTGATCCGACCGGTGTCTTCGGCAACATTGAATCAAACAGCGAAGCGTCCGCCGATCACTGGTTTTGTTCTCGATAAAGCCTGCAAAGATCTGGATTACCAGCCTCATTCTTTTGAGGAGGGGATCGCTCTTTTAGAAGTTCAAATGAAAAAACATAAGCAATGAAAAAAATAATATTCGCACTGTTATTCTTGCTTCCATTGATTTCTTCGGCACAGGAAAAGTCAACCTTGCAAAAGGTGAACGATGCTATTGTAAACACTTTTTCACCGGCAGCAGAAACCGTGACCGAATATTTTTTCTATGAAATTCCTTTCCTCGGTTTTTCTATTCCGCTAATATTGATATGGCTAGTGCTTGGGGCTGTGTTTTGCACGGTTTATATGCGTTTCATCAATATCAGGGGCTTTAAACATTCTATCAATATTGTGCGAGGGAAGTACGATAAAAAAGATCCGGAGGTAAGCGGACAGGTTTCGCATTTTCAGGCGTTAACTGCCGCCTTGTCGGGAACTATCGGACTGGGAAATATCACTGGCGTTGCGGTAGCTATTTCCATTGGGGGGCCGGGAGCAACCTTCTGGATGATCGTCGCCGGTTTGCTTGGCATGTCTTCTAAATTTGTGGAATGTACACTCGGGGTGAAATACAGAAATGAAAATACCGACGGTTCTGTTTCGGGCGGACCGATGTATTACCTCAGTAAAGGCTTCTCAAAAAGAGGAATGGTTGGATTGGGAAAAGTACTCGCTGTTTTTTTCGCTCTCATGTGCATAGGAGGTTCCCTGAGTGGTGGTAATATGTTTCAGGTAAACCAGGCAAGGGTGCAGTTCCAGAGTCTCTCCGGAATTTTTGGAGCTTTTTGGCAAAGTGAGGAAGGGGCTTTGCTTTTTGGAGTGATCATCGCTGTGCTTACAGGGGTGGTGATCATCGGTGGAATAAAAAGTATTGCGCGTGTTACCGATAAACTGGTGCCGTTTATGTGTGCGCTCTACGTGATATCGGCATTGATTATTCTCGGTTTTTTCTACGATAAAATTCCTGCTGCTTTTAAATTGATTTTTAACGGTGCCCTGGATTTTGACGCTGGTGCTGGTGGTGCTGTGGGGGCCATGATACAAGGCTTTAAGCGGGCTGCTTTTTCTAACGAAGCCGGAATAGGTTCGGCGGCGATTGCGCATTCGGCGGTGAAAACCGATGAGCCTGTGAGTGAAGGATTGGTTTCTTTGCTGGAACCATTTATTGATACGGTGGTGATTTGTACTATGACGGCACTGGTGTTGGTGATTACCGGAACTTACAATCATCAGGGAGTAGAAGGAGTAGAGATGACTGCCGAAGCTTTTCACAGTGTTTTCGGTTATTTAGGTAATATTATCCTTACAGTGGCCGTGTTGCTTTTCGCCTTCGCTACCATGATCAGCTGGAGTTACTACGGATTGAAATCCTGGGGCTATTTGTTCGGGGAGAATAAATTCATGACCTATATCTATAAAATTATTTTTTGTGCCTTTGTGGTGGTGGGGTCGGTATTGTCGTTGGATGCACTGGTCGGACTCTCCGATGCGCTCATCTTCGCTATGAGCATTCCCAACATGATCGCCCTGTATATTATGGCTCCTGAAATTAAACGAGACCTGACTGATTTTCTGGCCCGTGTCAAATCGGGAGAGATAAAGCCTTATAAATAACAATTGGATGAATTATCCTTTTCTTTTTGCACGAAAAGAAAGAAAGGGTTTGTATGTACTGCTCTTGCTTTCTGCTGCTTTTATTGCGGGGAAATTTTATTTCTTCCCTCCTTCGACTGCTATTCATGGCAATGAAATGCAGTCAAGTTCATCGTCTTTACCGGCGAAAAAAGAATACAAAATTCCTGCTTCCTCTTTTGATCCGAATACATTGAAAGCTACCGACTGGATAGCGATGGGGCTTGATGATAAAGTTGCAGCAAGAATTGAGAAGTATGTTACGAAGGGCGGACATTTTCATCAGCCTTCCGATTTGCTGAGAGTGTATGGCATGGACACCGCTTTTTACAAAAAAGTGGAAGACAAAATCGGCATTGCTTCAAAAGAAGAAAAGCATTCCAAAAAGAATAATACTTTCTCTTTCCCTTTTTATGAGCGAAAAGCAAAACCGGTAGTGGAAGTGAATGCCGCTACTGCCGAACAACTCATGGAGGTAGAGGGCATAGGAGAGAAGCTGGCTGGAAGAATCATCAAATACCGCGATTTGCTGGGTGGTTTTGTTGCTAAGGAACAACTAAAGGAGGTGTATGGTATGGACTCTGTCAATTATCTCAAAATTCAAAAGCAAATCAGTATTGACCCCTCATTACTTAAGCGGATCAATATCAATACTGCTAGTATGGAAGAACTGTCCAAAGTGAAATTTTTTGGTGCCAAACGGGCCAAAGTGATTTATGCTTACCGTGAACAGCACGGCGCTTTTGCTTCTGTAAAAGATTTGCTTAAAACCAGAGTTCTCAACGATTCTATCTTATATTTGGCTGAACCATATATACTGATCGATGATAGCCGAAAAAATTAAAAATACCGTACGCGATATTCCTGATTTTCCTAAACCAGGAATAATGTTCAAAGACATTACTCCGCTGCTGATTGATTTTAAATTGCGGGAAGATATCATTGAAGCATTTGCTGAAAAGCTCCGACCTCTTAAAATTGATGCCTTGATTGGCGTGGAAAGCAGGGGTTTCCTCTTTGGCATTGCTTTGGCCAACCGTTTGGAGATTCCCTTTGTACCTGTGCGAAAAGCGGGCAAGCTGCCTTACAGTACCCACAAGGTTTCTTACGATCTGGAATATGGTAAAGCTGAGGTGGAAATCCACTCTGATGCTATCCACAAGGGCAGTCGTGTTTTTATTCATGACGATTTGCTGGCAACGGGTGGTACTGCAGGTGCTGCAGCTCAACTTGTACAAAAGATGGAAGCTGAAGTGGCCGGCTTCGGATTCATCATCGAACTCTCGTTTTTAAAGGGAAAGGAAAATTTATTGCAATATAGCCCTAACATAATTTCTTTGGCGACGTATTGACCCTAAATCAAAAATTATAGCATGGATTTTAGTCAGAACGAAAACCAGAAAATGATCGCACAAATGGTGCGTGATTTCGGACAAAAGAACATTCTCCCGAACAGGAATCACTGGGACGAAAAACAGATTTTCCCGGTGGAACTCTTCAAGCAAATGGGAGAGCTCGGATTGATGGGCGTTCTGGTGCCAACGGAGTATGGCGGTTCTGGTTTTGGTTATTTTGAATACGTGACTGCCATTATGGAAGTCAGCAAAATATGCGGTGGCATCGGCTTATCCATGGCAGCGCACAATTCCCTTTGCACCAATCATATTCTCTACTTCGGTTCTGAAGAACAAAAAAGAAAATACCTTCCAAAACTCGCTTCGGCTGAATTTATCGGCGCCTGGGGCTTAACTGAACCAGGAACGGGATCAGATGCTGGTAACATGCGCACCACAGCTGTAAAAGATGGTGATCACTGGATCATCAATGGTTCCAAGACTTTTATCACTCACGGTATTTCCGGAGATGTGGTGGTATTAATGACCCGTACCGGGAAACCGGGCGAAAAGAACAATGCAACGGCTTTCATTATTGATAAAGGAACTAAAGGCTTTGCCACTGGTAAAAAAGAAGATAAACTGGGCATGCGTGCTTCTGAAACAGCGGAGCTGATTTTCCAGGATATGCGTGTTCCTGATTCCTGTCGCATGGGCGAAGTGGGCAGTGGCTTCAAGCAGGCGCTTGCTATTCTTGATGGAGGTAGGATTTCCATTGCATCATTAGGTTTAGGCATCGCGAAAGGTGCTTATGAAGCGGCCTTGAAATATTCAAAAGAGAGACAACAGTTCGGAAAAACCATTTCCGAATTTCAGGCCATTGCTTTTAAGCTGGCTGATATGGCCACTAAAATTGAAGCTGCTGAATTGCTGATCATGCATGCAGCTTATCTTAAGAACGAACATTTACCGGTGTCGAAGGAATCGGCCATGGCGAAATACTATTCTTCTGAAGTAGCGGTAGAAGTAGCCAATGAAGCGGTACAGATTTTTGGTGGCTATGGTTATATCAAGGATTTTCCTGCAGAAAAATACTACCGTGATGCTAAGTTGTGTACGATTGGTGAAGGCACCAGTGAGATACAGAAAGTAGTGATCAGTAGGGAGATTTTGAAGTAGTCTTCTTCCTTTTTCTTTGATGAAAAAGTAACAAAAAATCAATCGCCAAGATAAGTTTGATGTTAAGAGGAGGAAAGCCCTTTGGCTTTCCGGTCTTCCCGCCTCACTGCCGCTTGGCCCGCATCGCGGCTTGGGCCCCGCACGAAGTTAGAGGCTCACTCTGTGAAAATCTGTGGGAAATGAGCGATGGCGAGAAGGGAGGGAGATGGACCTACTCCTCCACAAAATCCAAGTCCTTTCCAAAGGTCTCTTCAATATTCCCTAGACAGATAAAGGCAATAGCAAACAGCAGCGCACCTACACCGATAATAGAAGTCAGAGCGCTAAATCCAAAAACATCTTTACATAATCCTATCATGAGCGTGGTGGTGATGAGAGATCCTCTTACAAAATTGGGTGCTGTTGTAGTTACCGTGGACCGGATATTGGTGCCGAACAATTCGGAGGCTGTACTCATAAATACAGCCCAGTAGCCTGTGCATAAACCAAGCAGGAAGGTAATGGTGTAAAAGATGGTGAGCGAAAGGTGTCCAAACAGGAAGTAGGAAACTACACAGAGGAAGGTCAGGATTAAAAACAAAGTAATGGTTTTCTTCCTGCTTCGAATCATCTGGCTGATCATGCCGCTGAGGAAATCGCCCACGGTGAGTCCGGCAAAAGCGAAAGTAACCGCTATCCCTGCTTTAGGCAATTTAACCATGCCCATTGCTTTTGCTGTTTCAGGTGAGAAGGTCACCAACACTCCAATCACATACCAGATAGGTATTCCAGTAGCGATAATACTGAAATATTTATAGGCGGTTTTCCTTGATGAAAAAAGTGAAAAGAAATTTCCCTTGCTTACTTCGCTGGAGGCTACGTGTTCATACATTCCTGATTCGTAAATGCCTATGCGGAGCAACAACAATGCGATACCCATGCCGCCGCCGAGGTAGTAGGAATAACGCCAGCTGTCGAGGAACTCACCGGTGAGTCCGGCTACCACTGCACCAAAAACCCCAACAGTGGCCACTATCATGGTCCCATAACCTCTTTTGTCCTTATGCATGCTTTCAGAAACCAAGGTGATTCCTGCGCCGAGTTCTCCCGCTAAGCCAACGCCCGCAAGGAAGCGGCAAACGATATACAGCGGAATTGTGTCGATCATCCCATTGGCAATATTGGCCAGTGAATAGGTGAGGATGGAGCCAAATAAAACCGATAATCTTCCTTTCTTATCACCCAGTACGCCCCAGAAAATTCCACCAACGAGCATACCCGCCATCTGCCAATTTAAGAGCATTTCTCCGATCGATTTAATTTTCTCCGGGTCGGCGCCGATTAATTCGGTCAGACTGGCCTTTCTCACTACGCCAAACAGTATCAAATCATAGATATCCACAAAATAGCCCAAAGCAGCTACAATTACAATCATATAGGTGTTTCGGGAGGTTTTCGCGGAGTCAATAGTCATAGTTTCTGTTTACTAGAAGTGTCCAAAAATAAAATTATTTTTCAGAGGCTCTGTTACTTAGCCTGTGCTTTTTAATTATGTAGTGTTGATAACTATAAAACAACATTAAGGTGTAAAAGGGCGTATGAGGTATTTTTGTAAATTAAGCCAAGATCATTCTATATGAAGACAAATTTGAAATACCGTATTGTAGCCATCTGCATAATGATGGTAACGGCGATTTTTGTTCCGCATACTATCCAGGCCCAAAACTCCAATTTTAAAGCAGAAGCTGCGGCCAAAAAGAAAAAGTTGAAAGAGGAAGAAAAGAAGAAGGCTGAGGAAAGAAAGCAAAAGAAAAAGGAATATGACGCCCAGCTGAAAAAGCAAAAGGAACTCGAACAAGCCAAGCAGAAACAGTTGGAAGAGCAGGCACGAGTGGAAGAGGAAAACAAGAAAAAGGCCGAGGAGAAGCAAAAAGCCGATATGGCTCTCCAGTTGAAGAAAGTGAAGGAGGAACAGAAAATACAGGCGAAAAAAGATGCCATTGCCCGAAAGCAGGAGGCCTACAAAGCCGAGCTGGCCAAAAAAGAAGCTGAAAAGCAGTTGAAGCTCATGAAGCAGCAGGCGAAGGAAAAAGAGAATCTTAATGCTATTGAAAACAAGTACAAGAGCAAGATTGAGCAACAAACCAAACAGAGTCAGCGCGACGAGGAGAAATTCCAAAAAGACAAGGAGAAGCTGGAAAAGCAGATGCAGATGGCTGAGCAGGCTGCTAAAGACCGCATGAACAAAATGAAAGAGTATGACGAGGCGAAGAAGAAATTGCAGGGTGATCTCGACAATAATACGCTCGACAAAAACAAGAAAGAAACTGCGGAAGAAGCCCGAAAACGAAAGGAGAAAGAACTCAAAAAACTGAACGAGAAAATTGAAAAGGAAAAAGCCCTGGCCGAGAGCAGGAAGCGCAGTGCTGAGGAGGAAGCCAAGCTGAAGGAAATTCAGCAGAAAGAAAAGGAGCTCAGGGAAAAAATCGCTAAGTTCAAAGAAGAATCTAAAGCTGCAGCTAAAAAGGAAGAAGAGGATTATCAGCGCAGACTTGCTGAAGAACAGGAGAAAATCAAGCTGAGAATTGAAGCGCAGAAATTCCGTGAACAACAAAAACTGAAGGAAAAAGAACTCAAAGAAAAATTTGAAGCTGAAGAGAGAGCAAAGAAAGAGGCTGAAGAAAAAAGGATAGCCGATGAAAAGGCTGCCGCTGAAAAAGCTGCTGCCGACAAAGCTGCTGAAGAAGCTGCAAAGGCAAAAGCTGAAGAAGAACGCAAGAAGGCTTACGAAGAAGAAATCAAGAAAGCGGAGTCAGGTGTAAGTGACACCGAAAAAAAATTACAGGAGATGAAGGAGGCGGAGGAAAAGGCTCGCTTGGAGCGTGAAAGAATCCGCAAGGAGAAGGAAGAAAAAATTCTTAAAAAATTACAAGAAGAGGAAGAAAAGTTGAAGCAAAAGGAAGCAGAAACAAAATAATTCCTTAACCTTGGTTGAGTGATAAAGGAGTCGTCCTTTTCGCATAACTAAATAAAAAAAATTGACAAACTGACCCATCGTGCCCGGAAGGGGGGTGGTGACAAAACCCTCTACTCAGCTGCGTTTGGACTTCCTGGAAGCTGCAGGAATGAAAACGCATTTCCTAAGCTCTTCCAATCTGGATTTTCAGGATATCCAAAACAATTTTGAATCATACATTGGCAGTACCGAAATTCCACTAGGGATTGTTGGTCCGCTGTTGTTCAATGATGCCGGCCAGCACGAGCTGGTGTATTGCGCTGCAGGAACATTGGAAGGTGCACTGGTGGCCAGCATGAATCGCGGTGCCAAAGCTTTGAGTCAGAGCGGTGGATTTTCGGCTACCATTGCCTGGCAGCGTATGTGCAGGGCTCCGCTGTTTTTATTTGCGTCGGAAAATGAGGCCAAAGCTTTTGCGACTTTCATTCCTTTGATTTTTCCTGAAGTAAAAAAGGTGGCGGAGAAATATTCTAACCATGCTTCCTTGCTGGACATTCATGTAGTTGCTATCGACAGCGAAGTTCATCTTAAATTTATGTATGCAACCGGCGATGCCTCTGGTCAGAACATGACGACCACCTGCACCTGGCATGCAATGCTCTTTATCGCTGATCTTCTTAAAAAAGAAAAAAATATCACGCCTCTCGATTTCGTGATTGAAGGCAATGGTGCTTCGGATAAAAAAGTGTCGCAACATAACATTTCTTCCGGTAGGGGTATTAACGTCACTGCCGAATGTTTTTTGCCGGAGAAGGTGATCAAGGAAGTGCTGCGCACTAGTTCTGAGGCCCTGGAGCGTTGCTTACTTCCTTCGCAAAAGCTTGCTAAAAGGGATGGAATGGTAGGCTATAACATCAATGTGGCGAATGCCATTGCTTCGATATTTGTAGCAACTGGTCAAGATCTGGCATCGGTACATGAATCGGGGGTTGGCATTTTGCATCTGGAGAGAAAGAAGGACGGACTTTTTTTACAATTGAATTTGCCTAACCTTGTGATTGGTACTGTCGGTGGCGGAACGCATTTGCCTAAACAATCGCAGGCGTTGGAACTTATGGGTTGCAAAGGAAGCGGGAAGGTGGAGCGCTTTGCAAAAATGATTGCGGGTTTTGCTCTTGGATTAGAAATTTCCACCTATGCAGCAATAGTGAGTGGTGAGTTTGCCAAGGCCCACGAAAAGCTTGGAAGAAACAAACCAGTTAAATGGTTGCTGCGCTCCGAGCTCACTCCTGATTTTATTTTGCCAGCCCTCAACGATTTCTTTAAAGACAAGGAAATACTGCATATAAAGGTGGTAGAGGATGGTTTGCTGGAAAATGGCATCATCACGAATGTTACTACGCGCATAAGCAAAAAGCTGATTGGTTTTGTGCCCCTGAAAGTGCTATATAAGGAAGGGAATGAAGAGAGAAGTTTGCCGCTGCTGCTCAAATCAAAACCGCTAGATGAAGAAGTGATTAAAGGGTTGCATGTGATTGCAGCGTCGATAGATCCTGCGCTTTCCGACTTGTTTAAACTTCTCAAAGAGCATCTCGAATTTAAAAATTCTCACCTCAAGGAAATGGCACTGTATACTTATCTTCACGAGCAGCGATTTGAATATATGCCGACTTTCTATGGTCAGTACAGCGCTGAAAAAAGGGAGATTTATTTTTTCATCCAGGAATTTTTCGATTATTCGTCTTTGAAAATCGTCAACTCGGAAAATCATCCTGAACGCTGGCAAAAAGAAAATATCCTGCACACAATTGCAGCCATTACGCAATTTCATCAAAATGTAAGAATTGCTGATTTTAAAGAGATACAGGAGTTTTTGCCATGGAAATCTGCAGGCTTATATAAAAAGTTGTTGTCGATTTTATTGAAGGAAGGTTCGTCTCAAAATAATGAAACTCACTTGCAAAAGTTGTTCTCGGATATTGATCATTTCGAAGAAGAAGTTAAATCAATTGTGCTTCCGATAACCATTGTCCATAACGATTTTAATTCACGTAATATTGCAATTCGGGCCAATGGGAAGGCGCTGATTTACGATTGGGAATTAGCAGTGATCGATTTTCCACATCGTGATATAGTGGAGTTATTGAGTTTTGTTTTGCCTGAAAATTTCACAAAAGAAGAATTGTTTTTTTATCTTGATTATCATCACGGGTTATATGATTGTATAAGGCCATCTGATTGGCGAAGAGCTTATCGATATTCTTTGAAAACGTATATTTCCAGTCGTCTATCCTTTTACGAAGTAGCAGGTATTTTAATTAAGTATGATTTTTCCGGGCGTGTGCTGAACATTGCTTTCCGCATGCTGGATTTACTGGAAGAAGATAAATAGTATTTTCACATAAAATTTGAAAGATGCCTAAAGAAAAAATATTCAATATCCCGAATCTCCTCAGTTTTTACCGCCTCCTTACTTTCCCTTTTATTTTATGGATGGTGTATGCCGGAGAAGAAACCATGTTCGCTACTTTTTTGTGCATTAACCTGGTGACGGATATTCTGGATGGCTTGATTGCCCGAACGTTTAAGCTGCAAACACAGTTTGGTGCCCGACTGGATTCCCTCGCCGATAACGGCACTTACATCCTGGCTTTCCTTGGGATTTATCAGTTTAAAATGGAAGAACTGTCGGATACTGTATGGATGCTCTGGCTCTTCCTTGCTATTTTTATTTTAGGAAATTTAGTGTCATTTGTGAAATTTAAAAAGTGGCCGAGTCTGCATTTGTATTCTACCAAAACCGGCGGCTATGTGCAAGGCATTTTCTTTTTCTGTCTCTTCGCTTTCGATTATTATCCAGCTCTTTTTTATGGCGCCATGGCCTTCGGTTATTTCTCGTGGATAGAAGAGATCGTGATTCTCCTTATCCTGAAAGAAATGCAATCGGATGTCAAAGGATTGTACTGGGTGCTGAAAGAAATGAAAAAGAGAGAAGCAGCCTAAAAATTATCGGGATCCAGTGAGTTGTCCTTCTGTTCCCTAACATAATGAATGAAGGATTTTCGGAACAATACGCCGTATATGGTTTGTAGCGGACCGGTATCTTTTCTCCTGAACAATAAGCCCGTCATCAATACAAACCACGAAATATTAGGATCATGGTGGTGCGTATCGTGATTGCCAATGCCCATACCCAGTGGAAACCAAAAGGTGTTGCTGGCTTTCTTCGCATCTGATCCCAAATGCTCGCACCAATGTCTTAAAGTACTGAAAACATTCAGCGTGAAAAGTGTGCCTAAACAAAAACATAATGAAGGCTGGAACTGATAAATGATCAGGCCTGAAATAATAAAGGCAGCAATAATATTTTTGATCTCTACAGGCGGACCGGCTGGCTTGCCTTGCATACTTTTTACTTCATTCTCTTTTCGCGCTACGAGATAGAAAGTAAACAGCAAGGGCACCATTTCGCATAAGATATAAAACCATCTTTTGTTGGCGTACAATCCTTGTTTCAGTGAAGGCCACAATGGATCAAATGCACTATTGGTATTGCCATGGTGAATGAGATGATATTTCCTGAAAGGCTCGCCGTAGAATGGAAGCAGCATAAAAGCGGAGCCTAAGTTCATAATGAATCTATCGGCTTTCGAGCGGGTAATGGCTTTGTGTGCAGCATCGTGAATCACCACGATGAAAAAGGCGTGAGCCAGCAATCCCGCAGGAATGATGGTCTAATAAGCACCCTGTTCAAACTTGAGAAGGCAAATAATGAGTCCCGAATAAAGCAAGATTCCAGTGCCTGTAGAAATAGCGGGCAGCAACCATTTTTGCTTGCGCAATTTCTTTTCCAGTTGCACTTCAAAACTAAAATCAGGTTGGACATCCATTAGCTAAAGCTAATAAAAAAAGAGGAGTTGCCGACTCCTCTTTTTCTTATGAAGTATTTGTTTTACGCTACATTTTCAATCACCATGGCTGAAGCGCCACCGCCGCCATTGCAGATGGCAGCACCGCCAAATTTACCATTGTTTTGCTTGAGCACGTTGATCAGTGTAACGATGATTCTAGCTCCTGAACAACCCAGTGGATGGCCCAACGAAACTGCGCCTCCATTCACATTGACTTTGGCGGCATCGAGTCCCATTTTTTGTATGTTCACGAGTCCTACCACAGAGAAGGCTTCATTCAATTCAAAATAATCGATGTTGTTCATTTTTAATTTTGCTTTTTCCACCGCTTTTGGAAGCGCAAGGGCAGGAGCAGTGGTGAACCATTCCGGTTCATGTGCCGCATCAGCAAAGCTTACAATTTTTGCGAGGGGGTTGATGCCGAGGGCTTCTGCTTTTTCCTTGCTCATCAGTACCAGTGCTGCTGCTCCATCATTCAGAGTGGAAGCATTGGCAGCAGTGACCGTACCTTCTTTATCAAACACAGGTTTGAGAGTCGGAATCTTATCGAATTTAACATTGGTATATTCTTCGTCTTCTTTCATGAAGGCAGGCTCTCCTTTTTTGGAGGGCAATTCTACAGGAACAACTTCATCGTTGAATTTCCCATCTTTCCAGGCTTTGGCCGAACGGGTATAAGATTCGATGGCGAAGGCATCCTGTGCCTCTCTGCTGATGTTGCATTCTTTGGCGCACATATCGGCGGCATTGCCCATGTGGTATTGCTTGTATACATCGGTAAGACCGTCTTTCATGAGGCCGTCGATCATTTTTGCATCGCCGAGCTTAGCACCGAATCGGGCTTTGTCGAGATAGTAAGGCACCGCCGACATATTTTCCATTCCTCCTGCAACAACAACGTCGTTATCACCAAGCATAATGGATTGTGCAGCGAGCATGATGGCTTTCATTCCCGAGGCACAAACTTTATTTACAGTAGTGGAAGGTGTGGCATTGCTGAGTCCGGCAAAAATAGCCGCTTGCCGCGCAGGAGCCTGTCCGAGATTCCCCTGTAGCACATTCCCCATGTACACTTCCTGCACCAGTTTAGGATCGAGTTTTATTTTATCGATGGCGCCCTTGATGGCAATGGCGCCTAGTTTAGTTGCTGATATGGCTGATAAGCTTCCGCCAAAGCTGCCCATTGGCGTTCTTACGGCTGATACGATATATACTTCTTTCATAGGTGGATTATTTATTTTTTAATGGCTCATTTCATAAAATTTGATTGATTTACCCGTGATACGGCAATGCAGGGATTTGGTTCGCCACAATAATTTTTTACCTTCATTTCATGAATCACCAAAGCCCCCGCGAGTTATTGACGCAGTTTTATATCGACAGCAATCTGGAACTGGATGGCGGTCAGGGGAGTCCGAATGTAAAGATTGAAATGGGGAAATTTTATTTCTACATTCCCAATTTTGATGCGCGCCGCAAAGCAGTAATCAAGCATGATATACATCACCTCCTTACCGGTTATTCCACAGATATCAAGGGGGAAGCAGAAATCAGCGCCTGGGAAATCGCATCAGGATGCACCAGATACTGGGCGGCTTTTGTCCTCAACACCAGTGGGGTGATGATGGGGTTCTGGATGAATTTTTCAAGAACATTGAAGGCTTTTGCTCGAGGGAGGAAAACAAAAAATTTGTACAATACTTCGTTTTCTACGGAAGACGCTATGGATATGAGGGTGGGGGATTTAAAAGCCATACTGCAGCTTGATCAGTACCCCATCGATACAAAAGTGACTTTTATTGATGTGTTGTTATTTTTAATTTTCGCTTTGTTTGGCGGTATATTTTCTTTGTTGTCTTTACTGATCCTGCCTTTGGTGATTTTGTATACGATTTACACAATAGTTAAAATCCGACTTCAGAAAAAATAATTTGTAACGTTTTAGAAAAAGTACATTATCATTTCAAAACCGGGGATGATGAAGAGCTCTATTTTAGTTTCGCTGGCGTTATTGCTGATTGGCAATTTGCCGGCACAGGTGAATGTGCACACCATGAATCTGCAGTTGGACAGCGCAGGATTATCAGAAGAAATTAAAACCGCCATCATTCGCAATTACATCAATGTGCCGGTGGGTGGGTGGCTGAAATTCAATATGCTAGCTGTGCAGGAGAGGAAGGACGATGGAAAATATCTTTCCAAGTTGTCAAAAGAGCGTTGCAACGTTGTTTCTTCTTATTTGAAGGAGCTGGAAGTTGAGGATAAGGACATCGTCATCAAATATGAACCTTATGCTTTCCTTTGGGTTTTTAAAGCAAAGGAACTCCAGAAGACAAATTGTAAAACAGTTCTCGACAGCAATCTGCGCCAATGTTTTTTGATTAGCAAGGCGAAGGGCGGAACGGTAGTGACCGCCGGGGGAATTTCATTTTATTTTCCGCCTTACTCATTCGATAGCAAGGGTACGATGAGTGATAAAGTAGATTTGTGTATTTGGGAATACGCGTCAAAAGAAGATTTTGTGATGAATGGGATGGTGGCACGTTCCAAAGGAAGGATACTGGAATCGATGGGGATGTTTTATGTGGAAGCGAAGTGTGAAGGCGTAAAATTACAACTTAAGCAGGGTTATCTAATGAACATCATTTTCCCTAAACAGCTGGATGCGGCCGACGGTTATTTCACATTTAACGGCAATGTTTCTTCGGGTTTGGTAGATTGGAAACTGGATGGGTTGCACAGGGTGGTTTCACCGGTGATCAAGGATTCGCTGGCGACTCAAAAAGTGGAGCAGAATAATGATGATAATTGGGAGGGAAGCGAAGGATCTCTTGATGGTGTTTATTATGAAGGAGAAGTATCTGAACAGGAAAAAGCGCTCTATTCTGTCATGCAATCGTCGCAACTGGGCTGGATCAACTGCGATCGTTTTTATGAAACCAGGAATAAAGTGAACATTGCCTGTGAGCTGGAAAATGGTAAAAACGTGCAGACTTATCTCGTTTTCAAAGACATCAATTCGATTTTACCGCTTTACAGTACCGGACAGGATAAATTGGTTTATGCCAAGGACCTGCCTGCTGATCAGGAAGTAATAGTCATTAGTTTCGGTGGTGATAAAAACAATTTTATGCTCGGCTATACTTCTTTCAATACTTCGCAAAAAGAAATTGTGAAGATCAATATAGATCCTTGCACTACTAATCAGTTTAAAGCTACAATGAGTGATTTGCTGGCGTATTAAAGAAGATCCTGAACTTGCTTCAGAATTTGAAAATAGTTATGCCTTAATTTCAAACACCGAGAAATTCACATGTCCGTAATTCCTGTGCCACGAAAATTTTTCGTGCGCGAAGAAGGAGATTTCTTTCGGATGTTCCACTACAAGCCAGCCGCCTTCCTTTAAAATACCGGCGTTGAAAATCAGCTCGGGAATGGTTTTCAGGTGAGGCAGTTCATAAGGAGGATCAGCAAAAATGAGATCGAATTTCTTGCCTTTATTTTGCTCCACCCACCTGAAAACATCAGCTTTGATAATGCGTGGTGAGATTCCAAGCGTTTCGGCAGTTTTCTTGATGAAGTCGCAGCACTTGAAATTTTGCTCAATGCAGGTGATGTCGCTCACACCGCGTGAAGCAAACTCAAAAGTGATGTTGCCTGTGCCCGAAAACAAATCGAGAACACTGATTTCATCGAAAGAAAAATTATTGTTGAATACGTTGAAGATGGCTTCTTTCGCCTGGTCGGTGGTTGGTCGAACAGGTAAGTTTCCTGGTGGGGAAAATCGCCTTCCTCCAAACTGACCACTGATTATACGCATAGGTACTGACTGAAATGTGAGCAGTAAAAATAAGGATTTATGCTGTTTAATTCATATCCCATTTTGTACGGACTCGCTTTCAGGATCCAGGAACTTTTCTTGAAATATTTCAATAGTATTTCGTGAATGGCAGAGTTTTTTTCTACTTCTCCAGTGAGATAGACAGGAGTGGTAGCAGCGCTGATTTTCATTTGTTCCAGCGTATAGAAGGTGTAGTATAAAAAGTCTTCGGTAGTTTCTACAGGGTGCGTGGTGAACAGCTTCAATTGTCCGTTTTGAAAAACGATGATGTCGTAAAAATCGGAGTGGATATTCACGAAAATCAATGCTTCTTTTTCGCTTTTGTAGAGATTGTATAACAACAAGTATGTTGGAACAACATGTGGCAAATACTCAATATGCTCAAACTGCTTGTCCATAAGTTTTTTCAAGGTATCCGGAACGGCAAATACTGCAATGGCATTTAGAAAAGGAATTTCCTTTGTCATAACAGTATCAAAAGCATCGAGTGTGCAGCTGGTGTTTAAATAATCGCTTGCCTTGTCTCTTTCAAAAAGGGCAGAAGGGACCAGGACGCATTTGTGATTCACTACCGACAGTGATATTTTTTGGAATTTACGGTTGAGCTGCAGTGCTGAAGAACTAAAAAACGACTGCAGTTTATCGTTGTCGAATTCGTAGTATTCATTATTGAGATTGGTCGTCTGGAAGCCCAGGATTTCATTTTCACGTGCATTGAACACATGCGCTTTGATCAGTGCATTTTCCACTTCTAAATGCAGCTGTAATTCCTCTGCCGGAATTTGCAGCATGCGCTTGTCGATGATTTGCTGCTCCCTTACTTTATTGATAACTTCGGCTTCCATGCTCGGCTAATTTACGACATAAATTTTGATATCGTAAAGCTAGGGTATCGCGGTTAATTTAAGGTTAAGACGATTTTAATTTTGAGAGATAAAATTATACATCATCTCGGGCACCAGCCTACGTCGGGACAGGAGAAGCTGATCTCCCTGCTGGCCGAATTCCTGTCGGGATCCATTCATCGCCCAACCTTCATCCTACGTGGTTATGCCGGAACGGGGAAGACCTCTCTTATCAGCGCCTTTATTAAAAGCATAGAAGAATACAAAATTACCTCGGTGCTGCTGGCGCCAACGGGCCGGGCCGCAAAAGTATTAAGCTCTTATTCGGGCCGGCCGGCTTATACTGTACACAAGAAAATATATTTCCACGAATCGAAAGACGGCGTGAGTCGCTTTGTTTTGCAAAAGAACATTCATAAAAACACGGTTTTTTTTGTGGATGAGGCGTCGATGATCGCTAATTCAGGCGGATTGGGTGGCTCGTTTGTCAGCAAGGGAGGGAGTTTACTGGAAGATTTGGTGCGCTACGTTTTTGCAGGTGAAAACTGCCGGCTCATCTTCATTGGCGACACGGCGCAGCTTCCTCCTGTAGGCATGGATGTGAGTCTGGCTTTAGATAAAAACTATTTGCAAAAATATATCGGCCTCAGTGTTTTCGATTATGAACTCACGGAGGTGGTGCGTCAATCGGCAAAGTCGGGTATTTTATACAATGCCACTAAAATCCGGGATCAGCTGAAGGAAAAGCTGCCCGGATATCCTGCCATTGAGCTGAGCGATTTTCCTGACGTGGCTTCTGTCAATAGCTATGATGTAGAGGAAATTTTGTCGTCGGCCTACGCTAAGGTAGGCGTAGAAAATGCCATTGTGATTTGTCGTTCCAATAAATCGGCTAACCAGTTCAATCAGCAAATCCGCTATCGCATTCGCTGGCAGGAAGATGAAATTGCATCGGGCGATTACCTTATGGTGGTGAAGAACAATTATTTCTGGCTGGGTGATGAATCGAAGGCGGGCTTCATCGCTAACGGTGATATGGTGTATGTGGAACGTGTGATGAAGTTTGAGGAAAAGTATGGTTTCCGTTTTGTGAATTTACAAATCCGACTGGTGGATTATCCCGGTGAACCTGAGCTCGAAGTGAAAGTGATGCTGGATACACTCATGACTGACGCACCGGCACTCACGCGCGAACAGGGCAAGCAGTTTCAGGAAAATGTATATTCCGATTATTTGATAAAAGGATCTTACAAAACCAAGATTAAGGATGAGCTCAAGAAGGATCCCTATTACAATGCACTGCAGGTGAAATTCGGTTATGCTGTTACCTGTCACAAATCACAGGGCGGACAATGGGATTACGCTTTTGTTGTGCAGGGTTATCTTAGCGATGAAATGGTGGATGTGGAGTATTTGAGGTGGTTGTACACTGCCATTACCCGAGCCTCAAAAAAACTGTACTTCGTGAATTTTAATGAGCAATTTTTTCTGTCTGAATCAAGAGGTTAACACTACTTCTTCATTGGATAACCTTTCGCTCTCCAGTCATCAGCCAATCCTACAGGAAGATTGAGGATTTTTACTTTTTTAAATCCGTTGGCGAGGAGAAGATCATATGCCGGCTTGATGTTTTCGCAGTGTTCCAGCGCACAGCAGCCACAGTAAATCACGATATCCTGATTTTTCTTCATTTTAGGCATCTGGGCTTCAATTTTTTTGATGCCCATGGCTATACTGCTCGGACCGACATTGATGGCAGTGTAGATGTCTTCCACTGATCCTACATTCAATACCACCGGTTTCTTGGCTTTGTCGTCTTTCAAAACTTTGGCCAGATCAGCGGGTTCCATCAGTTGCTCCTTCTTCCAGTCGATAACAAAGGAAAATACTAATACGAGTAAGGCAGGGATGATCAGTAAACGCTTCATAATGTTGGTTGTTTATACAAGTGTATTAAAAATCTTTCAATCGGATAAATTAAAATTGAGCCCTTAACACTTTTAAAATGTTTTGTGTATCCTGCTCATCGCTCGTGTTGGAAAGAATAACAATAACCATTCCTTTGTAAAAAGCAAGGGTGGAATTGAAACCCGGCTCGTGTCCGGAATAAGGAAGAAGAGCCTGGTCAATAGTATGGTAATTGGCCGCGAAATATCTCGCCATGCTTTCGGCGGAGGCATACACATGATGATGGCCCATGGTAGCATCATTATATTTAAATCCAATATCGCTTAAAGATTCCTCCATAGAGAAATGGGTGGAGTCAACTCTCCTGTGTCCCGAAGCTTTCAGTGGAACAGGAGTCGTTTCAAAGTCAGAACTGGCAACGATTTTCAGTTCTTTGTATTTACTTTTTGTCATCTCGTGGATTGTGGCTTCAAAGTTTTTGAAATAAAGGATTTCTACCAAGCCCGCCAGTACAATGTCGTTGATGTTATTTATGGATTTTTTCTCGCCGGGATTGAATTCAAGGGCTGGCTGGAATTTTTGTAATATCTCCAGAATATCAGCATTGGTAATGTTTTTCACCTTATCCTTTACCTTGATGTTTTCATCGTCGTAAATATAGCGGTGGTACAATTTAAGGTAATTGCCAGGCAGGCCCGAAGTGTAGTTGAGTAAATGATTTACCGTAATATTTTTGTAGGGGAAAGAAGGAAGGTAATCGGCTACGGGAGCTTCCGGTTTCAACTTTCCGCTTTTCACCAGATCCATAATCGCCTCGCGGGTGAAAAAAGTACTGAGTTCACCGCTTTCCAGCAGAAGATCATT
The DNA here is from genome assembly GCA_046074525.1 of Flavobacteriales bacterium. Classification (GTDB taxonomy): domain Bacteria; phylum Bacteroidota; class Bacteroidia; order Flavobacteriales_C; genus JAHEZL01. Next base: position 20,507 of record JBJTOK010000019.1, on the reverse strand, counting down.
GTTCATTGGAATTTGCAAGGGATAATTCATCCATCCAGCGCTGTAAGAAAAAACCAAAGAATCGTTTTTGATGATGGCCACCTGTCCCGTGAAAGAGGGCACTGTTTTATGAAGCAGCGAATCCAGCTTTTGTGCCTGTAACTGCAGCAGGAAAAAGAAAAAGGTCGCGGTAAGTAAATACCGCGACCTCATATTATTGTTTTTTAAATGAAGCATTATTCAAACACCACGGTCATTTCAACCCTTCTGTTTTTCTGTTTTCCTTCAGCTGTTTTATTGTCGGCAATTGGTTTCGTAGAACCATAGTACTCCACAATAATTCTGCTCATGTCAACTCCTTTTTCAGAGAGGTATTTTGCAACGGCCTCGGTACGGTCTTTCGATAGTTTGAGGTTCTTATTAGCATCACCTGCGTTATCGGTGTGACCAGCAACACGCAGCTTCCATGTAGGTTTTTTCACGAGTAATGCCGCCAGTTCATCCAGTGAAGCGAAAGATTCGGCTTTAATGACTGCTTTCGATGTTTCGAACTCCAGGTTCTGGAAGGCAGTATTAAGGATTTCTTCTTCCTCTTTCTTCAACTCAGGACAACCTTTGTTTTCTTTTGTACCAGCTGTTTTAGGGCACTCATCATCTTTGTCGAGAACACCATCTCGGTCTTCATCGCCAAACGGACAACCGTTATTTTCTTTCGGACCGGCTTCGGTAGCGCAGCTGTCCACTTTGTTGTGGAGGCCATCACCATCGGTATCTGGACAACCGTTGTACATGCGCGGACCGGCGAGGTCAGGACAAGAATCAAGGCGGTTGATGATAGAATCGCCATCAGTATCCGGACAGCCATTGAACTGCAGTAACCCTTTCTCGTCAGGACACTCATCTTTTTTGTCGATGATTTTGTCGCCGTCTTTATCAGGACAACCATAGAATTCTTTCAAGCCAGGCTCGCTAGGACAGTCGTCTTTTTGATCTTCGATACCGTCTTTATCGGTATCAGGACAGCCTTTGAATTCACGTACACCAGGGATGCTTGGACAGGCATCGTCTTTATCAGGAATACTGTCTTTGTCGCTATCAGGACAACCTTTGAAAGCCCAAATACCTTTAACATCCGGACAAAGGTCATTGCGGTCGGAAACCTTGTCGCCATCATCGTCATTTTTCTTGTAATGCAATGACGAAACCTTAACACCAAAGAATACATCGAGGCCTTTTGTTTGGGTAAACAGCGGATTTAGGCTGCTGGTTCCAAGGAAGAAAGGTCCGATCATGGCACTTGCGCCGATTTTGTATCCTGTAACAGTATTGTAGCTCATAGGAACGTAGAGTCCGAACCACTTGTAATCCCATCTCGGAGTAATAGAGTAAGTGCTGGTTTCGTGTACCTGGCTTGGAGAGTTGTTGAAGCGGAAAGCCTGGTAAGCTGTAAAATTCACAAAGAAAGTTCTCCAGATATTGTAATCCACCTGTAAGGAAAATACGGTAGGCAGACTTCTGGTGTATGTGGAAGGAACCGCAGTGGTTACAAAGTGGGCTGAAAGAATACTGTCAACCTGTGTTGGGTTGGTAGGGTTCAATCCTTCAGCATCCCAATGGTTGATAGTAGGATTGAAATCCTTGCTGTAAGTACCTGATTTATATTTGATGCTTCCAAGATCGATGAGGGATAATCCCACTTTCAGTTTGTATTTGTTTTCATCTCTTGATGAGTTCTGCTTACCATCCATTTCATAGGTATGCTTGTCTTTGTTGGGTCTCCATTCATACACCAATCCTAAGTCGCAACCGAAGCCCAGATTGGCATCAGCAGAAAAAGGATTAAGCATGCCAACACCTGCATTTTCTATGCTGGATGAATGGCCGTAAGCAAAGCGGTCCCCCTTCAATGTTATGGTTGAATCATCTTCTATCGTAATATCAACGGGATGAATGTCGGTGTAAACATCACCGATACCCTGCAATAATTTAACGCGTATACCACCTTTTAAATAATGATCGCCCTTATACAAAATTTCTCTACCATAACCGAGTCCGTATTCAGTCCATGCCATGGTTTTCATGTTGAGTCCCTTATTCACAAGAGTCAATCCCCATACTTCTGGGGAGTTGTACTGCTGATAGATGGTTTGGATGAGTTTAGGGTCAACATCATCTAAGTTCATCAGTAAACGCATTTTTGTGGTAAATGCGAAAGAGTTTTTTTCGTTGGCCGTGAACATGAACGATGGTCCGAGTAAAGTAGTTGACATAAAACCTGTTCTTGGCAAGCTGGAGGTATCATTATCAACATAAATGTATTTGAAAGATGGATTACCCATGTCGCTGAGGAAACCCGGGGCAAGTTTAAAGTAATTGTTTTGTGCATTTACATTCAATCCCAGCAGGAGGATATCGAGTTTATATCGGTTATCTACAATTGATGCGGGTTGCAGGTCAATACCGTTTACACCTGCATAATTGCTGGTGTTATACCCTGCGAAATCCTGGGAGAACGATGCTAAAGAGATTAAAAAAAACGAGAGGGAAAGGAGACGTTTCATATTGCTACTTCATTAATTTACGGATAAGGGAGAGGCGTTTTTTGTGGTGTTCAATGTCCTTTGCCATTTTTTCTACCTTTTCCAGTAGGTCGGTAAGCATAGGATTGTCTTTTTTAGTATGCTTGAAGAAGCCGAGGTTATTTTCAAATTTAGCCTTTTCTTCTTCCAGTTTTGAAATCTGTTCTCGGGAATAATGTGATTCCTTGCTGAGGAGATCCATATTGCCGATTTCTTTATAAGCTTCTATTTTAATAGCAAAGCGCAGATCTGAAATTTCCTTTTTGTCTATTCCGGCAGCGATCAGTTTCTCCTGCGTTTTTTCATTAAAAAGATTACTGATATCGGGAGATAAGCCTCTTACATGTTCATCAAGTAAATACCATTGCTTTACGATGGCCAGCACCAGATCCTTGTCGGTAGCGGATTGCAGCTGGTTGATGAGGTCTTTCTTGCCTGAGAGCGACTGCTCCATATTTACCTTTTCCTGATCCTTGCTTTTCTTCAGGCCAACAAAGAAGAGGTTGCAGGTGTCCTGGAATTTCTTCCATATTTTTTGCTCATCGCGGGGATGGGCCTGACCGATGTTTTTCCAGTTGCGTTGCAGCTGTGTGAGGGCTCTTGATTTTTCGTCGTTGCCCATGTTGTCATTGGCTATAATGCCTGCTGCTTTTTCACAAAGGTTGAGTTTTTCAGTTTTATTTTTCCTGTGTTCTTCTTTTAGGCTTTCATAGAAGGCTGCTTTCTCCTTGAAGAAAAGATCGGAAGCTGCTTTATAGTTATCCCAAAGTCGCGTTGAATCAGCTTTTGGAACAAAACCAATGGTTTTCCATTCCTTTTGTTTTTCAATGATCAGATCGGTTTTGGCCTTCCACTGCTTTTCCCTGGTGATAGGTTCGTCCATTAAACCTTTGATAAAAGTGATGATGGCTTGTTTCTTCTCCAGATTTTCTTTTTCCTGACTTTTTAAAGCTTCTTTTTTCTCGGCCAGTTTATCAATAACTTTTTGAGAAACTTCCTTGAATTTTTGCCAGAATTCATCTTGTAATTCTCTTTTTACCGGTCCCGTATCGAACCATTTTTTCTGCAGGATGCGGAAGGTATCACCGAGGTTGCTGTCTTTATTCAGCAGTTCAGTGAGCTGGACAAGTATTTCTTCTTTGATTTGCTGGTTGCGCTTGAAATCGTGGTCTTTGATAGCTTTATACAGGTTGAGGTTGTAATTGAAGTCCTCCACCAGTTTATGAAACTGCTGATTGAGCTGGCGAACCGAAGAAGCGTTGCTGTCTTCAAGAGCACTCCATTCGGTTTGAATGTCTTTTTTCAGTTGTATCGCTTTCCCTATTTCCTGCTCGTTCTGTATCAAATCCTGAAGTCGGGTAACGAGCGCTTTTTTAGCCGTATAAATTTCTTCCTTTTTCTTTTCGGCGGCAGCTTTTTCGTTGTTAAGCTTGACCTGGAAGTGGTTGATCAGTTTCTGGAATTCGGCCTTTTCGGCGGCGAGCTTTTCTTTTTCAGCATCATTTCCTTCGGCATTCTCAATAGAGGCAGCACTTTCCAGAAAGTCATTCTGTAATGAATCCATTGCGCTTTCCTGTTCCAGCATGGAGCCAGAAGCAAGGATGCCCTCTATCTTTTTTAAGATGTCTGTGGTCATGATTATAACTTACTGGCGCTAAATTTATTGGAAAACATCCGAATAGCAAATCATTCGGCAAATAAATTTACCAGATCGTTAACATGGAAGAAGCTGCCGCGTACAGAATTGGAGAGAATAATAATAGTGCCATGTACTTCCGGAACCCTTATAAACAGAGATTTATATCCTTTCCACCAACCGCTATGGTAAACGATTTGCTTGAAGTTATCATTGCTTTTCAGTCGCCAGCCCAATCCATAAGATCCGCCATGCGTTTCCGCCTTTTCGTGTGGAGTGAAGGCAATATCGAGCAAACGTTTCGGAACGAGTTTCCCATCGTAAAGGGCCTGATCAAATTTTAGCAGGTCGTAAACATTGGAGTAAATGCCTTTGTCGCCCACAACACCATCGAGATAATCGTAGTACAGCGGTCGCAAATCCCCTAGATGGCCGTAGGTAGCATTGATGAGCTCGCCGCGGTTCTGGTTGTTGAAAATCCTTGTATTTTCCATGCCTATCGGCAGGAAGATGGAGTCGAGCATGTAAGTTTCGTAAGGCATCCTGGCGATGTGCTCGATGAGGGAGGCAAGCACGAGATAGTTGGTGTTATTGTAATAGAAGTGACTGTTTGGGCGGGCGCTCTTCACACCATGTTCCTTGAAAAGGCGCAACACATCGGCGTTGGTGATGCTGCCTTCGGTATAGCCCCAGTGTTCATCGGTGAAGTACATATAGTTGGGTAATCCGGAAAAGTGAGAGAGGAGCATTTCTACCGTAATCCCCGGGAAATTAAAATCAGGTAAAATCTGGTTGACGGTATCGGTGAGCGATAGTTTGCCCTGACTGATCAGTCTTAAAATAGCAAAGGAAGTAAAAGGTTTGGTTGCCGATGCCAGCTGGAAAGTGGACGTCATACAGATGCTGTCGTCTTTCTTTTTGTAATTCCCAAGGCCTTTGCAGAACTCATAATAGATATTGTCATCCTTGGCAATCAGAATGGTCCCGCTGAAAAAGCTCTCGTCGAGGTGCTTATCGAAAAACAACTTTATTTTCCTCATCAAATTGCTGTCTATAGGCACGGGTTCGTGCTCAACAACAATTTCTTCGTTGTTTGCCTCAACAGTATTTGTATTGCCGGGAGAACTTTCTTCATCGCAGGCCACAAGGAAACTCAGTGCCAGCAGTGCCGGGAGGACCAGAGTTTTATAAAAAAGCGGATTTCTATTAATACCTTTGCTCAAGTGGAACAATATTTGTTAATTCACATCGGTAAATCTAAATCATATTCGTAGCAGATGAAAAGCATTTACTTTTATTTTACTATAGTTTTAATGTTAATAATTTTTGGATGTGAAGGTCCAAAAACTTTAACTAAAAAGGGTTCCAGGCTTTCTGAAGCAGGAATGTATAAGGAGGCTTCCGAGTATTTTATGAGGGCCCTTACAGCGCGTCCGGATTATGTGGATGCGCAGGTCGGACTCAAGTTCAGCGGACAAAAAACCATCGATATCCTTCAGTCTGAATTTTTCAAGGCCTTCAATTCAGGCGATAAAAAAACGGCTGTCTACACTTTTATTGAGATGCGTAATTTCAGGGATAGAGTGGTGGCCTTTAAAATAGATGTGAGTTATTCTTCTATGTATGCCGATGATTTCGAGCAGGTGAAAGCCGAATACCTCAGTGAGCGCTTTACAGCGGCAAATGCTCTTTTAGATAAAGAAGAGTTTGCCGCTTCTGAAATTATCTTCAATGAAATCATGGTTCTGGAGCCCAATTACAAGGATGCGGCATCCCTCAGGAAATATGCGCGCATCGAGCCTGTTTACAGAAAGGGCACCGAGGCGATGAAAAAAGAAAAATACCGTAAGGCGTATTATGCTTTTTATGAGGTGGTAAAACAGCAGGATGATTATAAAGATGCGAAGACCCTCATGGAGGAGTCCCTCAAAGAAGCTCAGTACACCATTGCCTTCCTCAATTTTGAAAATGTTACTTATGAAAGAGGGGCTGCCGACCGGATATCTGCTAAAATCATGAACGACGTGCTGCAGAATAAAGGTCCTTTTTTAAAAATTATCGATCGCCAGAACCTGGATATTTTGTTGAAAGAACAAAAGCTGGCCATGGTTGGTGTGGTGGACGAGAGTACAGCTGCCAATGCCGGAAATATTATTGGTGCCAAGGCTGTGTTGATTGGCAAGTTGCTTGAAGTAAAAGTAAGTGAAGTACCTCTTTCTTCTCAAAGAATTAAAGCCTACGAGTCTTATTTTATTAAGAAGTTGAATCCACAAACCGGACAATACTACAACGAAACTGCATATAAAAAAGTGATTTATACTGATTACTCAGGAAGCCGCCAGGTGAGCTGTTCTTTCCAGTATAAATTGATTTCCGCTGAAACAGGGGAGATTCTGCTTTCCGATATCATTTCGCGCACCGAAGTAAGCTCCGTACACTACGCATATTACGATGGCGATTACACCCTCTTGTGTCCGGGAACGTGGCAGTCGCTCAATCAAAGCAGCTCAAGCGATGTGATTCATAATGGCAATTCCGAGAAACAACAATTGCAGGCCTTGTTTAAGGCACCCAAAGTGCTGGAGACCAAGGATGCCATGTTGTCGACCTTGTATGATAAAATAGGTTCAGCTGCTGCCAGAGCTGTTTACAGTTATAATCCCGAAAACTGATGATGAGAATTGCTACTATAATTTTATGTCTTTTTTTTGTTGCCTGCACATCTTCTAAAAAAGAGTTGGCGCCTGATGCGAAAAACGACAACAGGCCTACTCCCGAATGGGTGAATACGCGACCTGTTTCCGACGAGTATTATATAGGTATAGGTTATGCCTCTAAAAAAACCTTTCCTGCCGATTTCCGAGAAGCCGCCCGCAAGAATGCGCTGAACAATCTGGCTGGAGAAATTTCGGTGACCATTTCATCACAGTCGGTACTTTCCCAGTTGGAAAACGACAATAAATACAAAGAAGAATTCAAACAGGATATTCACGTAACAGTAAATGAAGAGCTGAAAGGTTTTGATGAGGTGGATGCCTATGAGAACAAGGATTTTTACTGGTGCTACTATCGCCTGTCTAAATATGAATACCAGGAGCAGAAACAAAAGCAGGTCATTGACGCAATGAACCAGGGGAAGGATTTCCTGGTTAAAGCCCGCGATTTTAAAAGTCAGTTTCGCTATAAAGAAGCGCTGATTGCTTATATCGCGGGGATAGGGAAGATTTCCGCTTATCTTGATCAATCGCTGGAGACAGAGCTGGACGGACAAAAAATTTACCTGGGCAATGAACTTTTCAATGGCTATCGTTCATTACTCAATCAAATTGTGATTGATGCCGATGTGGAAGTATATCGGGTTAAGATGGGCAACAGCGGAACACTTAAATTCTCTGTGAAAAACGGGGAAGGAAAATCACTCGTTGGCATTCCAATGACTGTAGAGGTAAAGAGGAAATTATTTACTTATTCGGATGTGGTGACCGACCAGTCGGGGCTGATCAGTGTGGAAGTGGGTAAGGCCGTGCGCAGCACCCAGGAGCAGTACGTCAGCGTTCAGGTTAATGTGAAACAACTAATTAAGGAGGCGGCGGTGAACAGTGTTGTTGCCAGGATTCTGGGGACAGTAACTCCTTCTCCCGAAAAAATAAATATTGAGGTTCAGCCGGTGTTTGTGCTGATTAGATCGGTGGAGAAGCACAACGGACAAGTGCTGCCGCGTACGTTACTCGATCAGGCCCTTCGGGAAGGCTTGGCTGCCCATGGTTTTATCGCCGTGAGTGCGATTGAAAAAGCCGACATCATTATTGAAATTTCTGCTGAATCAACTGATAATGGCGTTGCTACCGAAATGAATACCCAGTTTTTTTCCTCTTCACTGAATGCGGCCATCTTGTTTAAAAACAAAAACACTTCCACCGAGATTTTTCAGACGAGTTTGAGTGGTGTTAAAGGAACACAGTTGTCCTTTGAGAAAGCTTCGGAAGACGCCTATATCAAGGCCTCTAAGAAAGTGAAGTTGTCGGTGGTTGATGATTTTTTAAAAGTGTATTCTGAATAGAAATAAATCACTATTTTTATCCGGAACTAGCGTGTAATTGTTGTTTTCTGAATCGAATGGACATTAATTTTTCAAGACATCTCCTTATATTTTTCCTGAGTTTAAGCTCATTCGCTATTTCGGCACAGGATAAAACCCTTGAACTGGTAGGCTTTGCCAAGGAAAAAGGAAAGCCGGTGGCCGGTGTTCACATTGCTGTTTATGAAGGGACGAAGCTGGTCACCGAGTATACTACTACCGCCAATGGCCGCTATGAGTTGTATCTCGATTACAACAAGAATTTCAAAGTCGTAATTGACAAACCAGGTTATGTTACCGAAACCATGACGGTGAATACCACCCTGCCAGAAGGAGGGAAGGCTGAAGATATGTCGATGGACGTTTACCTTAAAATGTATGCTTTACCGAAGGATGGATCAACGCTGAATTTTGATGAACCGGTGGCGAAGGTTTATTTTCAGGAGGACATCGGACTTTTCGACTACGACCTTAACTATGAAAAAACAGTGAAGGCCAAGCTCGATGAGATGGAGAAGAAGATCGACGAGAAGAATAAGGTGGTGGATGATGCCAAGAAACTGGAGGGTGACGCTGCTGCTGCTGCTGACTTCGATAAGAAGAAAGCCGAACAGGATGCCCTCAAGGCCGCAGCTCTTAAACAACAGGAAGAGGCCCTGGCACGTGAAAATGAATCAAAAAAGAAAGCCGAAGCTGATAAAGCCAAAGCTGAAGCCGATCGCATAGCTGCTGCTGCCGAAAAGAAAAAAGAAGAGGATGCGAAACGATTAGAGGCCGAAGAAAAAGCCAAGCGTGAAGCCGAACTGGCAAAATTGGAAGAAGAAAAGGAAAAAGCCCGCCTCGAGGCTGAAGCTGCCCGCAAGAAAGCGGAAGAAGAGGAACGCAAGAAGAAAGAAGAAGAGGCGAAGCTTGAAGCAGCGAAAAAAGCCGCCGATGCCGAAAAAGCATTGCTTGAAGAGAAAAAGAAATTGGAAGAAGAGGAGCGCATCAAAGCCGAAAAAGCTGCCGAAGCAGCTCGTATAGCTGAAGAAGAAGCCAAGGCAAAGGCCGATGCCGAGGAGAAAAAACGCAAGGAGGAAGAGGCTGCGCGTATTAAAGCAGAAGAAGATAGAATCAAAGCTGAGAAGGAAGCCGCGGCAGCCAAAAAGGCTGAAGAAGAAAGAGTGGCGAAGGCAGCGGAGGAAAAACGCCTCGCCGAAAAAGCTGCCGAAGAAGCCCGTCTGGCTGAGGAAACCCGCAAAGCTGCCGAAGAACAACAACGAAAAGAAGAAGAAGCCCGCAAAGCGGTTGAAGCTGCCCGCCTGAGGAAACTCGAGGTGGAAGCGAAGCTTAAGGAAGAAGCTGAAGTGGCTGCTAAATTGGAAGAGCAGCGAAAAGCACGTGAAGCACGTGAAAAAGAAGAGGCTGAGAGAAAAAGATTGGAAGATGAAAAAATCAAGGCTGCCGAAGAAGCTGCCCGTTTGAAAGCTATTGCCGATGCCCGTGAAAAGGCAACTCAGGATTCTATTCGCTCGGCTCAGTTGGTGCTGGCTAAGAAGCAGGCCGATGAGGAAAAGGCCCGCGCCGAAGAAGCGCAGCGCAAGGAAGCGGAAGCCAAGAGATTGGCTGATGAAGCAGCTGTCAAAGCCGCCGAAGAAAAGGCCAAGGCTGATCTCGCCAAAAAAGCTGCCGACGAGGCAGAACGAAAAAGAAAAGAGGAAGAAGCCCGCTTAGCTGCCGAAGCTGAAGCAGCGCGTAAGGCGGCTGACATAGCCAAAGCCAAAGCAGCTGAAGAGCAACGTTTGTCGGAAGCCAAGGCGCTTCGCGAAAAAGCGGTGGCCGACAGTATGGTTCAGGTGCGCATGAAGGAAGACGAAGCCCGTCGTGTGGCTGAAGCTGAGCGTAAGCGCAAGGAAGAAGCCATCGCAGCGTACAAGGAAAAATTACAGCAGGATCAGGCGACCATTGCCAAGAGTACGGAAACCAAGGAAATCGACTTCAACAACAAGGAACAAAAAGAACAGTACCTGTCGGAACTCGCCAAAAAATATCCTGAAGGTGTTACTCGCGAAACCATTAAGGAGACCAAGCGTGTGATTACCCGTGTGATTGTAGTAAGGGCCGGAAAAGCTGATGAATACAAGGAAGTAAAATATAGCTACGGTGGTGTGTACTACTTCAAAAACGGAACCTCAATTACCGCTACTGCCTTTACCAGTGAAACCAAATAGTCTTATTTGAGTATAGATTCATCATTCATGAATCTAAATTTCTCTTATGGACGAATCTTTCAAAAAGAACGAAGATAAAATGAAGCTTTTGGTGTCGGAAATGAACCAGAAGCTTTTGGCTGTTATGCCCTCCAAAAAAGCGGTGGATAAGCTGCACGAAAAAGGCAAGCTGAGTGCCCGCGAAAGAATTGACCTCCTGCTTGATAAAGATTCCCAAACCATTGAAATCGGTGCTTTTGTCGGCGACGGCATGTACGCCGAGCACGGTGGTTGTCCGGCTGGCGGCGTGGTGGTGGTAGTGGGGAAAGTCAGCGGAAAGCAATGTGTGGTCGTCGCCAATGATGCCACAGTGAAGGCGGGGGCGTGGTTTCCAATCACAGGAAAAAAGAATTTGCGTGCCCAGGAAATAGCCATGGAAAACCGATTGCCTATCATTTATCTCGTTGATAGCGCCGGAGTTTATCTCCCTATGCAGGATGAAATTTTTCCCGACAAGGAACACTTTGGAAGAATATTCAGGAACAACGCTATCATGTCGTCGATGGGCATTCCGCAAATAGCTGCTGTAATGGGTAGCTGCGTTGCAGGAGGTGCCTATCTGCCCATCATGTCGGATGAATCCCTGATCGTTAAAAAAACAGGAACCATATTTTTGGCCGGATCTTACCTCGTGAAAGCTGCGATAGGTGAGGATATCGACAATGAAACTCTTGGCGGCTCCAAAACGCATTGTGAGATTTCCGGGGTTACGGATTACGAATGTGAAAACGATGAAGCTTGCCTGACTAAAATCCGCGATTTGGTGGATAAGTTTGGTAGTCAGGATTTGGCTGGTTTCGACAGGAAGAAATCTTCAGCGCCAAAACAAAAAGAAAAAGAACTCTACGGCATTTTCACTTCGGCTTCCAATAAACCGCACAACGTAAAAGACATTATTGAGCGCCTCGTCGATAATTCCAAGTTTGAGGAATACAAGGAGGGCTATGGCAAAACCATCGTTTGTGGTTATGCGCGTATTGATGGCTGGGCCGTTGGGATTGTGGCTAATCAGCGTGGAATCATTAAAACAGCGAAAGGTGAAATGCAGTTTGGTGGTGTGGTATATTCCGATTCTGCCGATAAGGCTTCGCGCTTTATCATGAACTGCAACCAGAAAAAAATTCCTTTGGTTTTCCTTCAGGATGTTACGGGATTTATGGTAGGGTCTCGCTCGGAACACGGTGGCATCATTAAGGATGGCGCCAAGTTGGTGAACGCAGTTGCAAATTCAGTAGTGCCAAAATTCACTATTGTAATTGGGAATTCCTTTGGTGCCGGAAATTATGCGATGTGCGGAAAAGCTTATGATCCGCGACTCATCGTGGCCTGGCCTACTGCGCAAATTGCAGTGATGGGAGGGGAGCAGGCGGCAAAAGTTTTGCTTCAAATCCAGGTAGCAACAATGAAGGCCAAAGGGGAAGAGGTAGATAAAAAGAAGGAAGAAGAAGTTTTCAAAACTATAAAAGCACGTTACGAAGCGCAAACTTCGCCTTATTACGCTGCATCACGTTTGTGGGTAGATGCCATCATCGATCCGCTGGATACGCGCAAGTGGATTTCTCAGGGCATTGAAGCTGCGAATCACGCACCCATTACAAAGCAGTTTAGTGTAGGGGTAATACAGACGTAATAAATATTTCGCCGAGTAGGACGGTAGGTCCTTCGGGAGTACCCTCAGGATGACATACACGAGAAATTCTAAGGATGGGTTGGTAATGTCTGAGGGTACTCACGAAGGACCCATCGTCCTTTTAGTAAAAGAATAAGTATTGATAATACGCTACGAACTCCCTGATAACCGCAAGAAAATCCTTCATTTCAAAATAGTCGGCATGTACCCCTTTCACATTTTCAAAACCAAATTTTTTGAATGCTAGCTTCGCTCTAGTGATATGGTGATACTGAGTGATTACTGTAATTGACTCCGCTTTTAGATTCATCTTTTTAAAGTTTTCTGAAGTGGCAGAGGTGGTGTTGCCTTTGTTATCCTTAATGATACAGGAGTCAGGTATGTTTTTCTGTATCAGGTAAGCATGCATTTTAGTGCCCTCGTAGTGCCCTTCTTTTCCTAATCCTCCGCTCACTATTAATAGAGGGACTCTTCCGTTTTTATATAATTCAACACCTTTGTCCAATCGGGCCTTTAATCTCGCAGAAAGGCTTCCGTCAGGGTTCACGGTATTACCGAAAATAACACCAACATCACTTTTTCCTTCTTCATCCACAAGGCCGTCGGTAATAGCAATCGTGCAGTGCATGCTAAACCACGCTACGAAAATCAAAACAATTATTTTGATACATTTCTTCATTTTCTGGTAAATATACAGTCCAAAACAGTAATTTTCCGTTCCAAATTACTTTTATGCATCCCAACGAGGCACTCATTCATAAATTCTATACATCTTTTCAAACTAAGGATTATAAAGGCATGCAGGAATGTTATACCGACGACGCTACTTTTTCTGATTCTGTTTTCAAGAACCTGAATAGTAAGGAAGTGAAAGCCATGTGGGAAATGCTGCTGAAGGGCTCTAAAGACATGCAGCTCAGTTTTTCTGAGGTGAAAGCCGATGATAAAAGCGGCTCCTGCAATTGGGTGGCGACTTACACCTTTTCCTTAAGCGGCAATAAAGTGATCAACCCTATTCATGCTGAGTTTACCTTTAAAGACGGGAAAATCGCTACGCATCGTGATAGTTTTGATTTTTTTAAATGGTCGAAACAAGCTTTCGGGTGTAAAGGAGTGTTGTTAGGTTGGACTTCCTTCTTTCATAATAAAATACAGCAGGCGTCGCGCGCTAAGCTGGATGCGTTTATGGGACGATAAATCCCTGGCTCATAAGTTGTGTGGTGTTTGTTTTTGTAATCCTTATAAACACTAGTTATTCCGTAACTTTACTAACCTCATTCCTGTATCAGGGAGCCGAATCTTATAACATTTTGGCGATAAACTATAACAACATGCTTTTTTGAAGATCGTTTATTTGTTAAATCAATAAACTTATACTCTTATGACGATAAAGAAGAACATAGCACTCAGTGATTCGGGATTTGTTTTCGATCCATCCAGCGGTGATTCATTTTCTACCAATCCAATTGGTTTGGAAATTATTAAGCTCATGAAAAGTGGGAAGTCAGATGAAGAAATTAAAAAGCACATGACATCGACTTACATGATTGATGACAACACCTTTGAAAAAGACTTTTACGATTTCGTCAACATGCTTCAAAAGCTCAAGATTGCTGAAGGAGAAGCTAAGAAAAAATAGGCCCCTAACCTACTACTATGAAAAAGAAAAAACTGACCATTGCTGTCACAGGCTTAAATGCCATTGACAGTCCGGGACCGGGTGTGCCTGTTATCCGCGCCATCCGCGAAAGCAAGCATTTTGATGTGCGCATCATCGGTCTCTCTTATGAAGCTTTGGAGCCAGGTATTTATATGCACGACCTGGTGGACAAAACTTACCAGATTCCTTTCCCTTCGTCGGGAATTGATAGTCTGCTCACCCGACTCCAATACATCAACGACAGGGAGAAAATCGATCTTATCATTCCTAATTTCGATGCCGAGTTATTCAGCTTCATCAAGCTGGTGGAGATTTTGGAAAAGAAGATGAATATCAAGGTTTTTGTGCCTACTGTAGAGCAATTCGAAGAGCGCCACAAAGCCAATCTCGATGAATTCGGGAAAAAACACAAAATCAAAGTTCCCTACAGTAAAATGATTTTCAGTACTGCTGAAATTGGCATGCTGAAAGAGCAATTCACCTATCCGCTGGTGGTGAAAGGAAAGTTTTACGATGCTTCGGTAGCTTATACTCCCGAGCAGGCGGCGAACTATTTTAATAAAATAAGCGCCAAATGGGGATTGCCGATTATCATTCAGCAATTTGTGCATGGTCAGGAGGTGAATGTCACTGCAATTGGCGATGGCAAAGGTACTACGATCGGCGCCGTGGCGATGCGCAAAACCTATATCACAGATAAAGGCAAGGCATGGGCTGGTATTTCTATCTCTGATGACAAGCTGATCAGCATGACGAAGAGAGTGATTAAATCCAGTAAATGGCGAGGCGGACTCGAGTTGGAGATCATCAAAACCGCTGAAGAGGAATATTACCTGCTGGAGATCAATCCGCGTTTTCCTGCCTGGGTATACCTGGCGGTGGGTTGCGGACAAAATCATCCGGAAGCCTTGGTACGCATGGCGATGGGCGAAGAGGTTAAACCTTTCACGAAATACGATGTCGGAAAGATGTTTATCCGCTATGCCTATGATATGATTGTTGATCTCAAGGAATTTGAGAAAATATCCACCCTCGGGGAATTGTAAAAAAAACTGTGATCGTTAACTAAAACTGTGAACCTATTATGAAAAAGCTGCAATATGAACGTCCGGTAATCACCCGCTTGAACAGTGGCGTAACCAATAAATTCGGGACAAGAACAGAATATGCTCCTGTAACACATATCGATGGTAATTCGGTGAAGAGCCTCATTGTGAAATACGGATCACCGTTGTTTGTGATCTCTGAAAAAACCATCCGTAAAACTTTTAAAGATGCCATGAGGGCCTTCACCACACGTTATCCGAAGGTGCAGTTCGCCTGGTCCTATAAAACAAATTACATCAACGCGGTGTGCAATGTGTTCCATCAGGAAGGCTCTTGGGCCGAGGTGGTATCGGGTTTTGAATACCACAAAGCACTCAATAACAATGTGCCTGGAAGTAAAATTATTTTCAACGGTCCGGATAAAACCGAAGCCGATCTGAAACTCGCGATTGAACACAATTCTCTCATCCATATTGACCACCTCGATGAGTTGTATCTCATTAAGGAGCTGGCAGTGGAGATGAACAAGAAGCCTCGAGTGGCCATTCGTGTGAATATGGATACAGGTGTTTATCCTATATGGGATCGTTTTGGATTCAACTACGAAAACGGTCAGGCCTGGGACGCTATCAACAAAATTTTGCTGAACGATAAAATGGAATTGGTGGGCTTACACGCACACATCGGAACTTTTATGTTGTCGCCAAATGCCTACGGAATTGCCGCTACCAAGCTTTCTGATTTAGCACTGAACGTTAAGAAGAAATACAAGAAAAATATTCAGTACCTCGATTTGGGAGGAGGTTTTGCTTCTAAAAACACATTGAAAGGTTCGTATTTACAGGGGGTTGATACTTCTCCAACTTTCGATCAGTATGCTGAAGCAATTTCCACAGCGATACTGAATGCAGGTTTTTTAGAGAATGAATTACCGTTGTTGATCCTGGAATCAGGAAGATCATTGATTGATGAAGCAGGTTCGTTGCTGGGTTCCGTGATCTCCAACAAACGCTTGTCGGATGGGCGTCGCGCTACCATCATGGATTTTGGTGTGAACATTTTGTTTACTTCTTTCTGGTACGATCACAAGATCAGTCCGGCCCAGGATTTCAGTCAGTACACTGAAGACGCGGTGTTGTACGGTCCGCTTTGCATGAACATCGACGTGATCCGAGAAAACTGCACCTTGCCTCCGTTGAAGCGCGACGATCATGTGGTGGTACATACGGTAGGCGCTTACAACATGACGCAGTGGATGCAGTTCATTGCGATGCGTCCCGCAGTAATCATGATTGATATGGATGAAAAGCCACATCTGATAAGGTATAGAGAAACGCTGAATTCTATTGAATCAGTGGAAACCTTACCTGATTATTTGAAGACATTTAAATTGTAAAAAATAGTATGATAGTCTGAGCCTTACGTTCGTCATTGCGAGGAGTGTACTCAAGAAATAGGTTGCTTCAAATTTTTGAGTACAAAAATTTTCGCAATGACTTACTCAGGGCTTTTAAGTGAAAAAATTAATTTGTTACCAGGACACTATGAAATTATACACCGACGGCATCGTCAACAGCTATGCGCAAATATTTTTTTCCAATCACAAATGGTTTGCGTACTTGTTGCTTCTCGCGAGTTTCATTGATCCCTATCTTGGTTTGAGCGGATTGATTTGTGCGACTGCATCTGTTTTTTTTGCCAAATGGATGGGCTTCAATCTGGAAAACATCCGCAGCGGCATGTATTCTTATAATTCTATTTTGGTAGGATTTGCGATAGGAGTGACCTATGAGTACAATTTACCATTCTTTGGAATTCTTTTGCTGGCGTCATTACTTACAATGCTGCTTACGGTGTGGTTGTCATCACTGCTGGCGGTATATAAAGTGCCATTTTTGAGTTTGCCCTTTATGTTGGGTATATGGACAATTTTTCTCGGTGCAAAAGGTTTTAATGCCATTCAGTATAGTCAGGATGGGATATACACGATCAATGATTTATACAGTGTGTGGGGGCCTGATATGGCTAAGGTTATTCAGGATTTATCAGCGATTAAACTTCCGCTGCTGATTGATATTTACCTGAAATCATTAGGTGCCATTTTTTTTCAGTATAATTTATTGGTGGGTATCCTGATTGCTGTTGGCTTGTTGATTTATTCCCGAATCGCTTTTTCATTTTCTATTCTCGGATTTCTCACGGGATATTTTTTTGTGCAGCTTTTTCAGGGCAATATGAATGAGCTGGAGTATAGCTATATCGGATTCAATTACATTTTATCGTCGATCGCGCTGGGTGGATTTTTCCTTGTGCCATCGGTACGCTCTTATTTCCTGGTGATGGCTACTGCGGCGCTCATTGCACTCAGCATAAGTGCGCTGGGTAAATTCTTTTTCGGCTTCTTCCAGTTACCGATTTATTCTCTTCCTTTTTCTTTGGTGGTGATGTTGCTTATTTATGTATTCAACAATCGCTATTCATTGAATGGGTTGCATTTGGTGCAATACCAGCAATATTCGCCAGAAAGAAATTTATATGCTTTTCACAATCGCTTGGAGCGCTTTAAAAACGATACCTACTTCCATATTCATTTGCCTTTTTTCGGAGAGTGGTTTGTGTCGCAGGCGCACGAAGGAAAGATCACGCATAAGGAAGACTGGAAATTTGCTTTCGATTTCGTGATTGTTGATGAAACACAAAAAACTTTTAAAACGCCGGGCGAGCAGGTTACCGATTTTTATTGTTACAATCTGCCAGTGTTGGCGCCTGCTGCAGGGTATGTGGTGACAGTGGTGGATGACATTGACGATAATGCTGTTGGCGATATCAACCTTGGTGAAAACTGGGGGAATTCTATTGTCATCAAGCATTCGGATTTTCTGTACAGCAAAATTTCACACATCAAAAAAGGATCTTTTAAAGTGAAACTGGGCGATTATGTGAAGAAAGGCGAGGTGCTTGCCAGCTGTGGTAATTCAGGTCGTTCACCTGAACCACATGTTCATTTTCAGTTGCAGGCTTCGCCTTATGTAGGCGCCAAAACATTGAAGTATCCGTTGGCTTATTACATCGCAAAGAGCAATGGGAAATATAGTTTTCATGCTTTCGATTACCCGCAGGAGGGGCAGAGTATTTTCAGGATTACACCCACTTCTCTTCTTGTTCAAAGTTTTTCATTTGTGCCGGGAATGATGATGGAATTTGCCGTGGATGAAGATGGAGTGAAATCGACTGTAAAGTGGGAAGTGTTTGTAGATGCTTACAATCAAACGTACATCTATTGCCACGAAACACAGTCGACCGCATATTTCATTAACAATGAAACGCTGCATTATTTCACCGAATTCAAAGGAGATAAAACATCGTTATTGTATTATTTTTATCTCGGTGCGCACAAAATATTACTGGGTTACTACAATGAAGTGGAAGTGAAAGACGTATTACCTATAGACGGATTTTTCACCGGCCTGTCGAAGGTTGTTCAGGACTTTATCTCACCTTTGACCATCTATCTGAAAACAGCATATAAAGCAAAATTTGTTTCTATTGATGATATGCTCAATCCGACAAGCATCCGTATTTCTTCTGTAGCACAGGCAACAGTGATGGGAAGGGTGAACAGGAAAATCGATTTTGATTTTGAACTCAATACCAGCAGGAATTTTAAATTAACCATTCAAGAAGGAAAAAAATGCACAAGCGTAATTCGCATATCATAATATTTTTCCTGTTATTTTTTATTGTTGTACAGAAGGGATATTCTCAGAAAGCACTCAATACAAAAATAGTGGAGGAAAGATCTTATGCTCTTTATCTTACTGCTAAATGGGATGATTTGATCGCGTACGGTGATTCAGTAATGCCACTCGGATTTGATTATTATTACATCCGCATGCGCGTGGGCATTGCCTATTATGAGTTAAAAAAATACCGTCTTGCCGAGGAGCATTTCAAGAAAGCAATTGAGTTCAATGCCTCTGAAGATTTGCCTTTTGAATATTTGTATTACATCTACTTGTATTCCGGTCGTTATGAAGAAAGCAGAATGCTGTCGAAGACATTCAGTGCGACATTAAAAGCTAAATTGAGTATAGATGACTTACCAAAAGTAGATGCAGTTTCTTTGGACGCCGGAAGAAAAATTACCAATATTACCGATGTTCCGTCGGCCATGATTATTCAGCTTGGATTGAATCATTATGTAGCCAATCGCTTTTCCCTTTATCATTCCTATACCTTTTATGCGCAGGGAAATACCAGCTGGCGCGTGAACCAGAATCAATATTATTTAGGTGCTGTAGTTCCTTTGAAAAAAAATTGGACTGCCCTTGGATCTTTCCATTTTGTTCAGGGAAGAACGGATTTTCTCACTACAGGAGTTGGCCCGCAGCCATCCGTGTCTTACAGTGCTTCGGCGTATAATTATGTTGGATCCTTAACCCTTAAAAAAAATCTTAAGCATTTTGATGTTTCGATAGGATCTTCCGCTTTATGGCTGGATAGTGTGGCGCAGTTTCAACACCATACCGGACTTACTTATTATCCGCTTGGGAATAATAAACTGGCATTGGGAGCGCAAGTATATATGCATACCAGGGACAATTATTCAAATATTAATTTTGCTGTTACACCTTATGTGTCTTACCGGGTGTCAGCGCGCTTGGGGCTTCATGCCAGTTATCTCTCCAATTCAGGAAATAATCTTGCCGAATGGAATGGTTTCCTCTTTAATAATTCTCCTGATCTTACTACCTCTAGATTTACAGTGGGCGCGGAGTACAGCATTAACAAGCATTTTGATATCGGTGCTACTTACCAGTTTGAAAACAAAACCTCGGCTTTTGGTCTTGGTAATTATAATTTCAATTCTATTATTATCGCTTTCAAATACAAACCTTAAGGAACCTAATATCCATTCTATATGAAAATCATGTATAAATTTTTAATCGGGGCGATGATGCTGGGCACCATGGCCGGAGCTCAGGAAAATTTGCTGGAAGACGCATTCACGCAAAGTTATTATTCTGAAAAGCAAGCCAACTATACATTGGCGATCTCTACATTGAAGAAGGTGTATGATCCGCAGTCTTATGAAATTAATTTGCGTTTGGGTTGGTTGTGTTATTCGGCAGGATTGTACAAGGAATCTTTAAACTATTATCAGGTTGCAGCGGCGCTGATGCCTTATTCCATTGAAGCTAAGTTTGGTGTTGTATACCCCGCAGCGGCATTGGGTAATATGACTCAGGTGATGGAGCAGTACACTAAAATCCTCGCCATCGATCCTCAAAACACCACAGCCAATTACCGCATGGGGTATATTTTTTATGAAAAGAAAGATTACCAAACGGCGTACAAGTATTTTGAAAAAGTAGTGAATCTCTATCCTTTTGGTTATGATGGCTTACTGATGTTTGCCTGGACGAATTACCAGTTGGGAAAAACACGTGAAGCAAAAATATTATTCAATAAAGTATTGTTGCTGTCGCCTCAGGATAAGTCGGCGCTGGAAGGATTGGCGTTGATAAAGTGATCCATCTTATTGTCTTTCCCCACCCAGTAAGTCATTGCGAGGAGGAACGACGAAGCAACCTCCTCGTCAAACATAATAATTTGATGATGGGGTTGCTTCGTCGTTCCTCCTCGCAA
>JBJTOK010000018.1:0-63947 GCA_046074525.1 Flavobacteriales bacterium | reverse complement strand
CCCTCTTCTCCAAGAGGGAAACCCGCTCCCGAAAACCATTCGCAATATTTACTTAGGGAAAATTACAGGGAATATTCTTCCCTGAACTCTACAGGCGTGCAGTTACAATGCTTGCGGAAGTACTTAATGAAATTGGTAGGTTCTTCAAATCCCAGCTCGAATCCGATTTCCTTAATGCTATTGCCGGTGTGGGATAAAAGGCGTTTTGCTTCCAATACTATTCTTTCATCAATCATTTCCTTCGGGGTGATACCGAGGGTTTTCGATGTGGCGCTATTGAGTCGCTTTTCGGTAATGCTGATTTCCCTGGCGAAATAACTCACCTGTTTTCTTTTTCTGAAATGGATTTCCAGTAAATCTTTAAATATTAAGGTGTAGTCGAGATCGGCGCCTTTTTTAATTTCCGTAAAACCTTGTTTTCTCTTTTTTCTTTCAGCGAGCAGCAGGAAATTATGAAGCATATTTTTTAGGAGATCATGCTGGAAATTGTCAGCAGCTTTATTCCATTCGTCTTCCATCATGTTCAAAAGATCAGCAAAAGTGTTGTCGTCCTTGTCCAATTGAACCTGAGCATCATCAAAGAGGTCGTTGAACAAAATGGTTTCTTTTAAAAATCGGGCGTCATGATCCGACTTGCAGAAAAAGCTGTCGGTGAAAAGTAAAACCCTGGCCTTGTATTGTCCTGCCAGATCAAAGCGCTGTACTTTGTTTTTATTGATAAAAAGCAGGGAGTTGCTTTTTATAGCGTGGGGCTTAAAATCAACGAGGTGCGTTCCTTTTCCTTCCTTGAACCAGATGATATGGTAGAAATCGGTGCGGTGGGTTGAGGTCATTAATTCTCTGGAATTCCGGTATAGTTCAGCAACGTCTAATACTTCGAATTCCAATGGCAGTCCGGACTTAAAATTATATCGTTTGATATCTGACATTGTCCGAAGTTAAAATATTTATCTGGTCAGATCCTAAAAATTCCTGAAGTGATACAAAGGTATCCTTAATGCTTTAACATGGGCAGCGGGTTTGTAAGCGTTGGAAATCTGATCAAGGTATTGAGCATAGGTGTCGCAATAAGTATAGGTGAATTCCTCGCGTAAATTGTTTTTGTCTTTCTGGCTTTTTAAATGAACTTCATCCATCATGCTTAGTGCTACATAAGACATATAGCGCATTCCTAGGTTTTTACTCAGCCGGAGGATTTTATTGAAATGAGCTGCCGATTTTTTCAGGAAGAAAGAGTTGTTGATGTTGTAATTCTCCTGACTATAATGGTAAGGACATGACGCATACCAGAAGCAGCCATTTTCGGAAAGCGAGTAGAAGGCATTGGCGACATAGAAATTCAGTAGGATGTTATTGGGATTTTTCTGTAAATCTTTTTGATGCTGCACCAGCTGCTGTAAAAAAGTGAGCTTGTTGAAGTAATTCATTTTTGCTGTTAGGTAAGGACGTTTGGGATTGTGGGTGTTGACAACAAAAGGGGATTCTTCACAGGAGTAATTCCAATATTCTGCCGGGAATTTCTCATAGATTTCAACGGCTTTCTGAAATTGTAATTGATTTACGTATTTCTGGGCCACTATGTCGTAAATCTTTAAAGTATCGTATTCTCCTTCTTTTGAGGAAGAGTAACCTTCATTGCAGTAATGTATTTTCTCATGATGAATATTGTCTTCCTGTAAAAATTGTAAATAGGCATTATTGCTTTTGTCTTTCAGTATTTCAATGATTTTAAAGCAATCGCTGATGTCGGCTTTTTCATAAAGGTTGATGTAAATGGATTGTCCGCAAAAAGGATAACCTTCATTTTGCGGCAAATTACTTTTGCCGCTAAGCAGGAATCCTTCGGCCCTGTGCTTTTTGAATTTGGTCATGAAGTATCCGAGATTTCGCGCGAGCTGCTGGCGCATGTGAGCGTTTTTTAGGTCGGGAACATGATCATAATCATTGTAATAGGGATCATTCCGCTTTATCGCATCAGCGTTATTGAAAATGAAGAGCAAGTCTTTTTGGTAAGTGCCAGTGGCCGATTTCTTTTCAAAGTTGATCATGAAATCAATGATGCGGGCCTGTACATACTGATTCTTTACATTCTTGTATTTTTCGGGATTGAAGCGGTGTGTTTTAATGCCCATTAGATGTTCCAGATAGGCGATGAGCATTTCATGATACAGAGTTTTTTTATTTATACTGAGCAGGAAAGAGAGGAAATCACCAGCGTACGCTTTATCTCTTTCCCAGTTGTCTTTGAGTGCTTTTTTTTCACACTCTTCTTGGTAACCATAGTAATATCCTGTGCTTGAAACTATCGCTGGTTTAAGCAGCCAGTCCTCAATTTTATTGATTTCCCTGTTGAGGAGGAAATCGAAATATTTGTTTTTGGGATGGAGGGATTTTATTTTCTCCAGATAGGGCAAACCGCGCCCAAACTCCCGAAGACCTTTTACAAAATAGTAATAGGATTTTGTAGTGTCATCTAAAGTAGCAGCAAAGGAATCATTAAAGCTCTTGGAATAAGTAATCAGCTCGATGTTTCTGGTGAGTTTATCGTAGCCGTGAATGATGCAGTCCAGCATCAGTTCATCTTTGTTGTCAGAAACCAATGCCAGGTAATGTTGCGCAGAATTATCGATCCATGATTTGTTTTTCCTGCTGAAATGTTTGTTGAACAAGTCTGTTACCAATTTTTTGTTTCCCGAGTAAAAAGCCCTGACAATGCCTTGGTAAGCCCAGCGTTGTTGAATAAAAGCATCTTTACAGTGATCAATATTTTTTTGAATGGCGGGGAAAGAAAATTCTTGTGATTCCGGACCCTCTTCGCTGAAATAGAAGTAATAATCTCCCCCGGCAAATTCGTCCCAGATACTGTGGAATTTTATTTTTTCTGCTTTAGATAAAGTCTTTTTGGCATCCAGACTCAATAGATTATTTAAATAAGTATAAGCTTCTTTTTTGTGCTTGTAGATATACTTTATAAAGGGATTGTTATCAATGCTGAAATCTGTTTTTTTATACAAAGCATTATAGATGTCTTCCTTTTTAATTTGAGTGCTATTGCAGTATTTAAACCACTGATCGATGTTTTGTCGCCAGTCGTAATTTTCATCCGCATAGTTTCCGTTGAGGTAATCGGACTGCAGGCCGAAAGCGTTCAGTTCTTTTATATTAAGAAAGTTGATGTCGAAATTATTTATCCTGAATTCATTGTCGCAGGGGTAAAAGGAGCAGGCTGAGACCAGCGTGCTGGCTACAACCAGTGCGCTACTAAGGAAGCACTTTTTTAAATATACTTTCATTGCTTAAAAGATAATTCGTTGTTTTTTCATTCATATCGAAAATGGCTACGGAATATTTAGCCGTATTTTTTATGTCCTGAATAAGATCCACGGATTGCTGGATAGTAGCAGCATTGGTTTCGTGCTTCACCAATTTTTGTCCTTTCCTTGCAAAATATCCTTCCAGGGAGATGTCTTCTTTCAATACATAACAATTTGTGTCCTTTTGCTGAGTGGCAATGTTTAAAATGTTTTTAGTGTCTTCAGGGTTGACAAAACCGATGAAGTTATTATCGATGTCGTACAGGATATGCCAGGTGTAATGAGCCATGGCGAAGTCGAGAGGAAGGGGGTAATCGATATCGTTCAAGTATTTTTTTGCTTCCTGCATTTCAAAAACAGCATTTTTGCCATTGTAGGTAGTTGGCGGATTGAAATTGTAGAGCATCAGCATTCCGCGGTCGACGGGTGGAACCCCGGCTTTTTCAAAGTATTTGTATTGGTATAATCGAATGGTTGCCGATATGGCAGTTTCCTTGTTCAGCTTTTTCTTTAGTTCCCGAATGAAATGAAAGTAATTGTCTTTGCTCGTCTCCGACCAGTCGCAATCGATTTGAAATTCCTTGACTTTGAGTTCATTGACTCTTGTGGCGATTTTATTAGCCATATACTCCAGCTCTTCTTTAGTACTTTGAAGCATCACTTCATTGGTGAAATAAATACAGGGTACTAAAATTTCCTGCTGGAAGGAGTCAACAGTGGGCAAGCTGTAAATGGTGGTAGGTCGTGCATGATAATCCCTGTCAAATACCACGTCGGTTAATTTGCAATAGTATTTTTTGATTTTGTTGCATTTCATTGCCAGCAGCTCCCTTTCAGAAAAATACTCATAGAAATTTCTGCTGTTCCAGAAATAAGCACCATTGGTCACTTCCGATTTCCGGTGGCAGGACAGAATAGTGAAAAGTGAACAGAAGATGATCAGTTTTGCTAAGATTTTAGGCATCATTTATTGAGGATTACAATATCCCAAAAATGATTAATGTCGGCAGTCAAACTACTTTAAGTAATTATTTGACAGTTATAATTTATTATTCGTAAGAAACTGGGGTGGATTCGGCGAGGTACACTTTTTTATACCTGTAGATGTAATATAAAAACATTCATATGAAAAAGATAATGAAATCGAACAAAAAAACTCCTGTTAGATATGCCTATAAAAATAATGGTGCAATGACGCAGGCAAAAAAAACAACAAAGAAAAAAGAGCAAAGCAAGAACGCCACTTTGCATGATCTTTTGGAAGAAGGCCTGAAGGATATTTACAGCGCTGAATCCCAGTTGGTGAAAGCACTTCCCAAAATGGCCAAAGCGGCAAAAAGCGAGGAGCTGAAAGCTGCCTTCCTGGAGCATCTGGAACAAACGAAAGGTCAGGTGGAACGACTTAATGAAGTATTCCGCATGCTCGACATCAGTAAAAAAGACGTTGAAACCTGCGAGGCAATGAAAGGCCTTGTTGAAGAAGGGGATAAGATCATCGAAGATTTTGAGAAAAATGCGGTAAGGGATGCGGCTCTTATTATTGGTGCCCAAAAGGTGGAACACTATGAGATAGCCTCTTATGGTTCTCTTTGTGAAATCGCCGATATTCTGGAGCACGACGAAGTTAAAGAATTGTTGGGTGCTACTCTTGAAGAAGAGGAAAGTACAGATGAAAATTTGAACGAACTGGCCAAACAAATCAACAGTGATGCCCGCGATCTTGCAAATGAGGGTGGGGAGAAAGAAGACAGGGAATAATAATAAGGAAGGAAAATAAAAAAGAGCACTTGCTTAGGCAGGTGCTTTTTTATTGGCCTTTCCTTTTGGCATGTTTCTTTTGTTCTCCCATTTTGAAAAATATTTTTTCTTCAGATTGCACTTTAAGCGTAAAAATGCCTCTCGCTGATGAATTTTAAAATGCTTTTAATCAGGGAGTTGTAATTAAGCTGTTTTGCGCTTCATGTGTAAAATTCATTCTTATTAATTTGTTGATAATCAATTGTTTAAGTTGTAACATTCCTTGCTTTTTACTTGTTTTACCAATAAATTGCTCTGTATGTCGATAACTAACCTTTGTAAAGGAGCTTTTTTCGGAAACGAAAAAAGACTTTTGGTCATTTTAAGTTTAGCCTGCTTTATGTTTTTAATGCCTGGCCCTGCCCAGGCACAAACCAATTTATTTACATTACCTATCACCATAACATCAAATAATGCTGTTGCCGGACAAACCCTTAATCTTGCCAATAAAGCCATTCAGTTAACTCAGGATATTGGCGATTCACCAGCTAACCCATGGCAATCCAGTGCAGCATGGGGGACTAATAAAATCGACCTGGATAAAGATTTTTATGTCGACATTGATTTCTTTTTTGGTTGCCAGAGCGGCGAATGGGGTGGTGACGGGATGACCTTTGTTTTACAAAATGATCCCAGGGGCTTAAGTACTTTGGGAGGTGGTGGCGGATTCATGGGTTATGGTGGCAATGCCTCTGAAAAAATAAAAAATTCAATCGCTATTGAATTCGATGATTTTAACGATGCTGCGTATGGGATTATTGATATAGTAGATGATCATATTACCGTATTGCGCAATGGCTCTATTGGTGAACCAGGTACTCCTGCCGATATTTTATGGGGCCCCGAACCTATTATCAATAAAGCTGATTTAGAATCCTGTATTCCCTATGGAAATCAGTATTATCACCCTCGTATTGAGTGGATTGCACCCAATACCTTAAGAATGTATGAAAACGGAGTGTTGAAATTTTCCATAAGTATAGATCGAACGGTTTTTGGTTCTAACATGGTGTATTGGGGATTCACGGGAGCTACGGCAAATGCTTCCAACGAGCAATGGGTGGCTGAACATGGTACCACAATACCTTGGCAATGTTCAATGGGTGGCTGCTGCGTTCCTTTTACCGTTGCTGCTACAGGAAGTGATTTTTGCGCAGGGTCATCTACTTCTTTACAAGTGACAAGCGGTACTTATACTAAGTATGCCTGGTCCAATGGCGCAACAACGGCAAGCACCTCTGTGAGTATGCCCGGTACTTATGATGTTGAGGTTACCCAGCTGCAGGGAGCGCAGGAATGTAAAAGTAAAACCAATGTCACTGTCAATGAAAATCCTTTACCTAATCCTTCCCTCCCTAACAAAAGTATTTGTGCCGGTGATCCTGCGGCTACTTTCGACGCGGGAGTTTATGCATCGTATTTGTGGAGTGAAAATGGAACAGGCAGCGCTCAAACCACTTCGGGGACCACTGCCGGGAATTATGCAGTACAAGTTACCGATGTCAATGGGTGCAAAGCTTCGGCCACGGGAGTGTTAACCGTAAATGCTTTACCCACACCAACTTTGGCCGACAAAAGCATTTGTGCTGGTGATCCTGCGGTTACTTTCGACGCAGGAGTTTATGCATCGTATTTGTGGAGTGAAAATGGAACAGGCAACGCTCAAACCACTTCAGGAAATACTCCTGGCAATTATACAGTACAAGTTACCGATGTCAATGGGTGTAAAGCTTCTGCAACGGCAGTACTGAGCATAAATTCCAACATTGTTGTTGATCTCGGTCCTGATATTGCCATTTGCAAAGGAGAATCGGTGTCGCTTAGCGCAAATTATTTTGTGCCGGGAACTACTTATTCCTGGAGCGGTCCGAGTACATACAGTAACAAAGGTAACCCTGTTAGCGTGAGCAATGCAGGAACCTATAATGTTCATCTTATAAACCCCTCCGGTTGTGAAGGAGACGGAAGCATTGTTGTTACTGTTAATGATTTGCCTTCTCCGGTGATCGCTAACGCTGATAAATGTGTAGGGGAAACAGCAGTTTTAAATGGTGGTACCTATGCTGCTTATCAATGGAGTGGACCGGCATCATTCTCCAGCAACAACAAAGAAATTACTGTTGCTGTTCCTGGTGTTTATACCTTGAATGTTACAGATGTAAATGGTTGCAAAGGGGATGCTTCGGCAACTTTTGCATTGCATGATGCTCCCAAGGTAATCCGACTGAAGGATAGTACCGTATGTTTTTTGTCGCTGGCCAATGGCTTGTCTCTTGATGCCGGTCCCACTGCGGCGGAATACCTGTGGAGCGACGGACAAAGCGGACAAATCATCACTGTTAAACAAAAAGGAACATATACTGTGGAATTAATCAGTGAATTTGGTTGCAAAAACATTGATACCGTAAACGTTTACGAAGAGTGCGTTTCTACTATTTTTAGTCCGAATGCTTTTAGTCCTAACGACGACGGGATAAACGATCTCTTTTATATGAAAGGCGAAAATATTTATGATTTTGAAATCTTTATTTTCGATCGATGGGGTGAGGTAATTTATCACTCCTATGATATGGATGCAGGATGGAATGGGAAAAAGTACAATAATCTTCGCGATGTCCAGGTTGATGTATATGTTTGGAAAATAAGCTACAAAAACTGGGGCGATTGGAAAAACGGAGGAAATAAAACCCAGGAAATAGGGAAGGTGACGTTGTTAAGATAAAGTATAAAACGGTAAGGTAAATCAGGTTTACCATTGTGGCATCAAGATAAAATAGTCAATTAAAAAGATCTTCCGACCATGACTGCTAGTTAGTCCCCTTTTATTTGGAGTTTCCCTTGTCAAAAAGGTTTGATTAGATTCTGAGCTTGTTCCTGGCTAAGGGATGATTCAGCTTATTGCATCTAATGTGCATGCCCTTCACCTTCCTCACTGTTTTTCATTTTGGCCAGCAAGTTGTAAGCTCCTTTTACCACGATTTTTTGTTTGCTGTCCATAGATTTTGGCAATATCACCTCGGTGAATCCCACTTCCGATAATCCGCTTTGTATTTCAACCATATTGAAATGTTGCTCGTTACCTTGTTTAGCGCCCAGGGTAAAAATGTATTTTTTGCCTTCAAAAGAAACAATGGCTTCATCGGGCAAGGCCGGAACTAAAGCATTATCGGTTTCAACCATGGCCTTTAAATACATTCCGGGCAGAAATTCTTTGTCTTCCTTATCAATATGGCAATGGATCTGCACTGTTCGGTCGGCATTGATTTCACGGCCTATCAGGTAAACTACGGCTTTGCGTTGTGTGGCTTCATTGGCGAGCGTGAAAAGTACTTTTTGGCCAATACGCAGCCGGGGAACATCTTTTTCAAAAATGGTCAGTTCGGCATGAAGATGCTCTGTATTTACTATTTCAAACATCATATCGGTTGGATTTACGAAAGCACCGATGTTGACGTTCACCTTGGTGACATATCCCTCAATAGGAGCATACAGGTTAATAGTGCTTTGCATATTGCCGTTTTCAAGTGCACTCACATTGATGTTGAGCAATTGTAGTTTGGCACGTAATCCATCGGCCTTGGCTTTGTTGGTGATATAGTTGGCCTTTGCCTGCTGCAAAACTTTTTGAGAACTTACATTTTCTTTAGCCAGCTGTTGCTGACGCTCGTACTCATTTTTTAAAAATTCCAGCTGACTGCTACTCTCCAGATAATCCTGTTGCATCTGTATATAATCAGGATGTTGCAATACAGCAATGGCTTGTCCTTTTTTAACGTAGGCGCCCTGAAGCATTTCTGTTTCTTTTACAAATCCGGCCATGGGTGCTGAAATGGTCACTTTGCTTTGTGGCGGTACATCCAGAAAACCATTGGCCTGAATGGTTCCGCTGAGAGAACGATTTTCAATGTTGCCCAGTTCAATTCCGGCAACTTTGTATTGTGCCTCGGTTAATTCTACTGTATTACTTTCTTCATCGTGATGGTCTTCTTTTGAAGAAGCTTGTTCAGTGTCGCCACAAGCCGAGAATAGGAAGGCAGTTGCGGAAATCAGGGCGATGTATTTTAATGTTTTCATAAGTATGATTTTACTTGCTGGTCAAAAATTCAATGTAGATGATGGATTGATTGTATTCGTTTAAAGTCAGCAAAAACTGCTCTTCAATGGCAATGGCCTGTTGCAGGTTTTGGATGTGTTCGGCATATCCGGTTTCGCCTTCGTGGTAAGATTTTTCGGACTGGCGGGTAATAAGATCTGCATTAGGTACCGCTACGTTTTTATAGTAATCCAGACTGCTTTTTGCTTTTCTGTAGTTCTGGAGGGATTGCTGAAAAAGACTTTGCATCATCATTTCCTGATTCTGGTAATTCAGCTCCATCACTTCCACCTGTTTTTGCATGGCTCTGGATTTATTGACTTCAGGAACAAACCACAGGGGAAAAACCAATCCCAGTTGCATGCCCTGAAAGCGATTTCCGGCAGTGGCGAAACTTGTATTGTTGTCGTTCAGCGGAATTCCGTACATACTTTGGTTGAAGTATCCAATTTTAAATTCAGGGAGAGAAGTATTCACTGCCAGTGCTTTTTCTTTTTCGGCAATTTCAATCTGTTGCTTGAACCAGGTCAGGGCCGGATTATTTGCCACAGCACTGCTATCAGAAATATCAAGTGATTTTTCAGGAAGTCCAGTAGCGGCAGAAATGCTATAATCCACACCGAGCAGAGATTTTAACTTGGCTGAATAAAAGAATATCTCAGCTTCGCAAAGCGCCAATTTGTTTTTTACTTCACTCAACCGGGTGTCGGCGGAGGTTTTTTGCAAAAGATTACCTTCTCCTGTTTTGTAGCGCAGGTCGGCAGATTTAGCCAGTTTGCCATAAATAGTGTCCTGCCGGTGCAGCAAGGCTTTTAACTCATTCAGATAATTCAGGGTGTAGTAGATCTGCTTCACCTGATAAGTAATTTCATTTTTGCTCATTGCTGCTTTCAGCTCGGCACCTTTCATCTGTGCATTGCCCAACGTGTACTTTGAAGAGAATACGGTAGGAAAAGGAATTGTTTGGTTGACTGTAATATTATTGTCCTGCCTGAAAAAGCTGTTGTACTGTCCGTACATTAAACTCACTTCCGTTTTTGGAAGTGAAGTGGCAGCGCCCTTTTGCAGTTCATAGTACATTACTTCAGCATCAGAAGCCTGTATGCTTTTGTTGGTAAGGTAAGCAATTTCCAGTGCACTGTCCAGAGGCAATGCGTTTTGAGCGAATCCTGTTTTCGCCGACAAGACGATAAGCAGCAAAATTACTGTTGCTGTTGCTTTTCGATTCATAATTTCCTTTTTAAAATCCGATTCAGATAAATAATAAATACATGGTAAAACAACTAGTGTGAGGAGCGTAGCGCTGATCAAACCACCAATCACCACAGTAGCCAGAGGTTTTTGCACTTCGGCTCCGCTGCCTTGGGAAATGGCCATTGGCAGAAATCCGAGTGATGCCACGGCAGCGGTCATTACCACCGGTCGCAAACGCGTTTTTGTACCGCTGAAAATACGCTCTTTCACATCTGTTTGTCCGCCTTGTTTCAAGTGGTTAAACTCAGCAATGAGTACAATTCCGTTGAGTACCGCAACACCAAATAAGGCAATAAAGCCAACGCCCGCCGAAATACTGAAAGGCATATCGCGCAGCCATAATGCCAGTACACCACCGATGGCCGACAGGGGAATAGCTGTGTAAATCACCAAACTTTGCTTAAAGGATTTGAAGGTGAAGTAGAGTAAAAGAAAAATCAGTAACAAGGCTACCGGTACTGCAATACCTAATCTTGCACGTGCTTCTTCAAGGTTTTTGAAGGTGCCGCCATAAGTAGGATAATAGCCCGCAGCAAAATCAATGTTTGTATCAATTTTCTCTTTCAACTCTTTCACAATACTTTCCACATCACGATTACGTACATTGAAGCCAACAGTAATCCTTCTTTTGGCATCATCGCGCTGGATTTGGTTAGGGCCGATGACCAAATCAATGCTGGCCACCTGCTGCAATGGAATTTGTGCGCCCGATGGAGTGGAGACATAAAGAGTCCGAACATCTTCAATGCTTTTTCGGTTTTGGTTGTGCAGTCTTACCACAAGATCAAAGCGTTTTTCACCTTCATAAACCAAACCAGCACTTTGTCCGGCAAAAGCAGCATTGATCGTTTGGTTGAGGTCTTCAATATTCATCCCGAATTTTGAGAGCTGGTCGCGTTTGTATTTAATAACAATTTGAGGCAAGCCTGTCACTTGTTCAACATATAGATCTTTTGCGCCCTCAATGGAAGGAATTAACTTTGCAATTTGTTGTGCATAAGAAGAAAGTTCATCGAGATTTTCTCCATATACTTTAATTACCACATCTTGTTTTGCACCTGTCATCAGCTCGTTGAAACGCATCTGTATCGGCTGCTGAAATCCGAAGGTTACACCCGGAATATCTTCCAGCGCCTCTGTCATTTTTTCGGCCAGTTCATCTTTGTCTTCGGCCTGGGTCCACTGATCTTTTTCATTCAGTATAACCATTAAGTCGCAAGCTTCAATAGGCATAGGATCGGTAGGGATTTCGCCTGAACCTATTTTACCTACTACTTGTTTCACTTCATCAGGAAAGCGGGTGAGAAGAATGCTGGATGCCTTAGATGCAGCATCGATGGTTTCCGAAAGACTGCTTCCGGTAAGCACTCGTGTTTCCACTGCAAAATCACCTTCGTCCAGACTTGGTAAAAATTCAGCGCCAAGATGATTAAAAACCAATAAGCTGGAGGTAAACAAAAGCACTGTGACAGTTACGATCTGTACTGGTTTTTTCAGGGCATTGGTTATCATAGGACTGTATAACTTTTGCAGGAAATGCATCATTCTATCGGAAATGGTTTTCTTGTGTTGAGGGTCCTTGCTTAAAAACAAGGCGCTCATCATCGGTACGTAAGTCAGTGAAAGGATAAAAGCCCCCAGAATAGCAAAGGAAACGGTTTGCGCCATAGGTTTAAACATTTTTCCTTCAATCCCTACCAGGGCGAGAATAGGCAGGTAAACAATCAAAATAATGATTTCGCCGAATGCGGCAGAGCTTCTGATCTTGCTCGCTGAGGTATACACTTCGGCATCCATTTCTTCCTGGTTGAGTCGGCGGTTGAGTGTGCGCAATCCCAGATAGTGCATTGTGGCTTCTACTATAATAACGGCTCCATCTACAATTAATCCAAAGTCGATGGCGCCCAGACTCATCAGATTTCCCGACACGCCAAACACGTTCATCAGCGACACAGCGAAAAGCATGGCCAGTGGGATAACAGAAGCTACAATCAATCCTGCGCGCAGATTTCCTAAAAAAAGCACCAGGATAAAAACTACAATCAAAGCTCCTTCGGCAAGGTTTTGCGCTACGGTGCCAATGGCATTGTCAACCAACTTGGTGCGGTCGAGGAAGGCCTCAATCGTAACTCCTTTTGGTAAGCTCTTTTCGATTTGGGCAATTCGTTCTTTTACATTGCCTATCACTTTGGAAGAGTTGGCTCCCTTGAGCATCATAACAACAGCGCCCACCACTTCGCCATCATCATTGCGTGTCATTGCACCGTAGCGCACTGCATTGCCAAACTGAACTTCTCCTACATTTCGGATCAATACAGGAATGCCTTTATCGGTGTTTTTTACTACAATGTTTTCAATGTCATTGATGCTGCTGATCAAGCCTTCACTTCTTATAAAATAGGCATTGGGTTTTTTATCGATATAGGCACCGCCTGTGTTTTGATTGTTTTTTCCGAGGGCGTTGAAAACATCATTGATAGTGATGTTCATTGATTTTATTTTCTCCGGATCAAGGGAGATTTCATACTGTTTGAGATTACCGCCAAAGCTGCTAACATCGGCAACACCTTCAACACCCAGTAACTGGCGCCGAACAATCCAGTCTTGTATGGTGCGGAGTTCCGTTGCGGTATATTTTTTTTCATATCCGGGTTTGGAATGAATTACATATTGATAGATTTCACCAAGACCTGTGGTTAGAGGAGCCAATTCCGGTGATCCTATACCTTTGGGAATAATGGTTCTCACTTCTGAAAGTCGTTCGCTGACCTGTTGTCTGGCCCAGTAAACATCTACATCTTCTTCAAAAACAATGGTTACTACCGATAAGCCGAAGCGGGAGAAAGATCTTACTTCTTCGGTACCGGGTATGGTAGCCATCGTTTGCTCCACCGGGAAAGTGACAAGGCGCTCGATATCCTGTGCGGCTTGTGAAGGTGCTGAGGTAATGATTTGTACCTGGTTGTTGGTAATATCGGGCACTGCATCAATGGGCAGCTGAGTGAGGGAATAGGTTCCCCAGGCAATCAGCCCCAGTGTGAACAGGCCGATCACCATCTTATTTTTTATAGAAAAGTAAATTACTTTGTCTAACATACAACTTCAATTTGTGCCTTAGAAAATCTCCTAAGACAGATAAATAAATGAAAACACTGAAGGCAGAATTTGCCTTTAGTACAAGAAAGCAAATGCTTAAGCTAACTTAGGCGGTTGCCAGATGCTGGTTGAAATGAGAGGAAGTTTACAATCTTTATATTCTGCAATAGTTTTTTGCGGAGTTTCATCAAATTGTAAAATAGGGAAGTAGGGAGCTTTGAAAGTAAAGCCGCTGCTACAGGTTGAACAGCTGTAAAATGGAGAACAAATGCCACATTCCTTTCCGTGGTCGCTTTGCTCCATTTTTGCGCAGTCGTCATCTGCGCAGCATGGCGTTATAGTAAGAAACATTACGTAAATGGATAATATGGCTGCGAGGTATCTCACTATTGTAAATATATGAATTTCCGGAAATACCTTGACTTAATTTTTTGGTTTTTAATTAATATGGTGACAGCGACCTAATTATTAATTATTTAATTCGGATTATTGGAAGAATGAACTTAATAATCCTACCTGGGGTTGGAGAGTGTGTCAAATTTGATGATTCGAAAAATAAAAATGCTGGAAGCGTTGAAAATATTAAGCATCCCAGCAAGTACATGTGCGCAGTAGTTTTTATTTGATTTTCCTGTAGTCAATAGAATGCCAATTACACAAAAATAATTTATATAGTGCCTTTTTTTTTACGTGCAAAAGGAGAATCAAATTTTATTTTTATGTTTGCCTCAAGCCTATCTGGATGGCCTATTAAACTTAACTTAATTAAATTTTTATGAAAAAAAGGGTAATTACGTCCGTAGCATTATTGTTTTTGCTACTGAATGTCAGCGCTAAAAGTATTAGCGAAGCTACTGCGAAAATCGTAGGGCAAAATTTCATTTCTACCAGGCTGATTCCGGCCGGATCAAAAATCAAATCAACCTTAGCCTTGGTTTATAAAGGAACCGACGCATCGTCGTTGGTAGTGTTTTATGTTTTTAATTCAAGCAATGGTTTTGTGATCGTTTCTGCAGATGACAATGCAATTCCGATTTTGGCTTATTCTGATGAAGGGACTTTTAATCCTAATAATTTAGGACCAAATACTAAAGAAATATTGCAGAATTATTCTGGCCAGATCAGTCATGTTGCAAAGAACAATATCAAACCACAAGCTAAAATCACCAGCGATTGGAATGGATACATTACCGGAACTTCTGTAACCTACAAAACGGAAGCCACATCGGTTGCTGCTTTGGTAAGAAGCAAGTGGGGACAAGGGGCGTATTATAACGCATCTTGTCCGGGCGGTTCAGTGACAGGTTGTGTTGCAACTGCAATGGCTCAGATTATGAAATATTGGACTAATCCGGGCATCGGTACAGGATCACATTCATATACTCATCCTACTTATGGAGTTTTGTCTGCAAATTTTGGAACAGCTTCTTATGATTGGTGCAACATGCCTAATAAAGTAACTTCTGCCAATTCTTCTGTAGCAACTTTGATGTACCATTGTGGTGTTAGTGTGAATATGGATTATAGTCCTACCGGGAGTGGTGCCTATGTTATAGGTGGAGCAGGTTTCAACGCACAAACTGCTTTTAAAAATTATTTCGGATATAAAACTTCTATCAAGGGTTTGATGCGAGGTAACTATACCGATGACCAGTGGATTACTATGTTGAAATCCAATTTAGATGGAGGAAAACCTGTGCTTTATGCTGGTTTTAATACAAATGGAGGTCATGCTTTTGTGTGTGACGGGTACGATGCCAACAATTTTTTTCATTTTAATTACGGATGGGATGGAAATAGTGATGGTTATTATGCAATAAATGGAATAGTTAGTGGATTTAATACTAATCAGCAGGCATTGATGGATATTGAGCCTGTTAATCGAACTGTAATACTAGGTCAATATGCAGCTGCAAGAATTACTGATCATGTGGTGACGGGGGATTTTGACAGAGATGGAAAAGAAGATGATGTTGCTGCATTTTATGAGTATGGAGGATACAATACCAACATTCACGTTTGGAAATCCAGTGGAAGTACGTTCACTTATCAGGGCGATAAAGGCTGGTGGAACAGCACTGGTTACGATGCGTCAAAAATTGTGGCGGTATTGGTAGGAGACTTCAATAGAGATGGATTTAAAGATGATATCGCTGCGTTTTATGATTATGGAAATTACAAAACAACAATCCACGTTTGGACTTCCACTGGAAGCTCATTTAATGCACCAACCACTGCTGGCTGGTACACTAATACTACATACAGTGCTCCTCAAATAAAAGGTCGCGTAGTTTGTGGTGATTTTGACAGAGATGGTTTTAAAGACGACATCGCTGCGTTTTATGATTATGGCCCTTACAGTACCAATATCCATGTATGGCAATCGACAGGGTCGTCATTTGTAGGTCCAACTACAAATGGCTGGTATTCAACCACTACTTATGCTCCGACTAATATCACGAACAGAGTCGTTTCAGGAGATTTCGATAGAGATGGTTACGAAGATGATATCGCTGCTTTTTACAATTATGGCGCTTACAGCACCAATATTCACGTATGGCAATCAACAGGGTCCTCTTTCGTAGGTCCAACTACAAATGGCTGGTATTCAACAACTACTTATGCGCCTTCTCAAATCACTAATAGAGTGGTATCGGGAGATTTTGACCGCGATGGTTATAAAGATGATATCACTGCTTTTTATGATTACGGAAGCAACAAAACAACAGCACACGTTTGGCAATCAACTGGTTCTTCATTCGTTGGTCCAGCCACTGAGGGCTGGTGGAATTCTCCAACCTATGATGCAAAAAGAATCACGGGTAGAGTGGTTTCTGGTGATTTTAATAGTGATGACGTGAAAGATAATATTGTCGCGTTTTATGAATATGGCGGCTTGTCTTTGGCAGCTCATGTATGGAAGTCAAACGGTAATTCATTTTCCTATGTAGGAGATAATGGCTGGTGGAAAGTTTGTGATTATGGTACTATGAAGAAGGGAGAGGAAACAGAAGATGTCGTGAGTGAAGTGATTAATACAGAACATTTCCAGGTTTATCCAAATCCGGCAACAAGTATTGTTAATCTGAGAACAGATTTAGAAAATTCAAAAGTTGAAGTTTACAATGCTTTAGGTGAACTGGTTTATTCCTTACAGTCAACAAGTGGAGAAATTACGAATATCGACTTGTCGGCACATTCGAAAGGTCTTTATTTTTTGAAGGTGAGCAATGGTGAAATCAACTCTTGTGTGAAGGTGATTCTGCAATAAAATAAAAGAGGCTGTCTTTCATGACAGCCTCTTTTATTTTAAATATAATATGGTGACAGCGACCTTATTAATTCTTTTTTTGTAAAAAACCAATGCCAAGAATAGCAAGAGTAGTAGTTCCATTCGTTCCGTATCATGTAACTCAGCGGGGTAATTATCGTCAGGAAATTTTTGAAGACGATATTGATAGAGAGAAATATTTGGAATTTTTCATGATGTACAAAGAGAGTTTTGGATTGAAATTATACGCATGGTGTTTAATGAGTAATCATGTTCATTTTATAGTAGAGCCGAGTACAGAAAAAACATTGTCTCAAGTATTTAACGCAACACATGTTGCATACAGTAAGTATTTTAATAAGAAGCGCGGGGTTTTTGGACACTTGTGGCAAGGGAGATTTTATTCATGCGCCTTGGGTAATGAGCATTTATATGAAGCGTTGCGATATGTTGAGCTCAATCCAATACGGGCAAGAATGGCAAAAAAGATTGAAAGTTATAATTGGACAAGTGCCAAAATGAGAATTACAGGAAAGGGTAAAATTGCACTCGATTCCATAAGTAATTATTTAGAAATCGATGATTGGCAGGAGTATTTAAAAGAGAAATTAAATGATGATGTTATATCTGAAATAAGAAGTAAAACAAGGACAGGTCGTCCTTTAGGCAATGAGAAATTCACAAAGAAGATTGAAAAATTGAGCGGAAGAAGTTTTGCATTAAAAAAAGCAGGGAGGCCGAAAAATCAATAATTAAAAGCAAAATAATATGGTCGCTGTCACCTTATTTTGCGGAGCTAAGTTTTCCGTAGGCGAACTTTTTGAAGAGTGAGTGTGAGAGTGAGTTTTGAGAAAATCAGAGTGAGGTTCGTCGCTCTCGCGTCTCACTCTCACTCTGATTTTTTGTGGAGCCGGAGGGATTCGAACCCTCGTCCAAAAAAGGAAACTGTTAGGTTTCTACATGTTTATCTTATAATTGATTGTAGGTAATAAACTGGCCATAAGCAGCCTATTTAAAACTTAGTTTCTTAAGTTTTGCGCAAGCGCCGAAACATCGCTTGTGCTATCCTGAAATCGTATGTGCCTCGACTGGTAGAAGAATCAGGCGCACTTCCACCGGAGACATCTTGTTTCACCTCCTGGAGATGAAATTAAGCAAATCTGACTGAGTCAAGATTAAGCAGCAAGAGCGTAGTTATTTTCGCCATTTAAAGTTTGAAATCCTTGATTTAAGAGAGGGGTCTCAACTCTCTACATGCTTGCTAACCGATTGCACTTCCTGTCAAAACCGGTCGGCCCCAAAGAACTATAAGCAAAGATAAAGCAATTTATTGCTTTAAAGTGTTAAAGCTTCGATAATGTAAAAATGAAGGTTATTGAATTTTCCTCAGACAATAGTCTGTGTAGAGTTTAGAGCCTTTTTCATTGAGATGCATTCCGTCCATAAAAAGGCTGTCGGCCCATGTGGTGTCATTTGGATCAAGATAGAAGTGGTTGTGCGACTGCAGGATTTTTGCCACTCGGCGGGCGTGATCCCTGTAGTATTTCTGTCGGGCTACCGCCGTATAACTTTCGCAAAGGGGATTTTGGAAAAAATAGATTTTTATATTGTTTCTGGAAGAAAAGGCGCAAATACTATCCAAAAATTGGTACATGGGTTCCTTGGGGATGGGTGCTCCCTTAATGAAGGCTTCCACATTCAATTTCGGAGTATGGAAATATTCGTAGGGATAGAGAATGGCGCCATAGTCGTCGTATTTTAAGGTTTCTTTTATTGTGTCGGTCGACTTCCTGTCACGGTATAAATTGGAAGTTTCCAGATAATCTCTGAAATCGGGATGTTTCAGGTAAAGCCAGGCGAGTTTTTTTGACTGCAATAAATTATTCATGTCCTGTTCATCAATTTCAAAAGAGCGCAGCTGGAAATCAACGATGTCGCTACTCATAAAAATCCGGGAAGGTATTGCCCTGTTGCAATAGCCTTTCAGAAGAATAAAATCTTCCTTCATAGTCATGCCCCAGGAAGCGGTATTGATATAGTCGGTGGAACCTATGTAATGAATAATGGACTGCGAATTTAAATTTTCCAGGCTCAGGGATGAACCAAGGGCGATATTGCGCGCTGCGGTTCTTTTGCTGAGGTAAGAAATTTTATCGTTAAAACTATCGCTGTTGGAGATTTTAGGAGAACTCAGGTATTTTATATCGAGATGGTTTACTTTAAAATAAATGAAGGCCATAAGAAAAACTCCTATGATCACAATTAAAGTAAAAACAATATAGTCCCTGATAAATTTTACCATGTATCAGAATTGAAAATAAATAAAATTTTGAGGAGAACCTTTATAGTAAACAATGCACATCACAATGATGAAATAGAAGCTCCATCTAAAAGCTTTGGGAATGCGGAATGGATTTAGTTCAAGTGAATGTTTTTTGTCTTTCTGGATCCGCTCGGTAATGAAAAGCAAAACGATAAACAGATATACAAAGTAGGAATTGTAGTAAATATAGTTGTAGGTGCTTACAAGGGCTTGTTTGTTATAGGCTGAAAGAGTAAAGATCTTTTGTATGTAGTGAGTGGCTTTTGAAATGTTTTCTGCCCGGAAAAAGATCCATGCTATGATGACCAGGAAATAAGTGAAACCGATTTTCCAGATATCGGATATGCCTGTCCACAATGTTTTTTGTTGATTCAATGAGTTGTTTTCTTTTGTTTTATTGAGTAGCAGGAGGGGTAAGAATAAGAGTCCGTGAACAGCTCCCCAGGCAATGAAAGTCCAGTTTGCACCATGCCAAAAACCACTGATAAGAAACAATACCATTACATTCAGGGCCGTCCTCCATTTGCCTTTTCTGTTTCCTCCCATAGGGATATAGATATAATCGCGGAACCATGTGGAAAGGGAGATATGCCATCGGCGCCAGAACTCTGCAATATTTTTCGAGAGATAGGGCGTGGAGAAGTTTTGCATCAGTTCAAAATTCAATAGCTTGGCCAAACCGATAGCCATGTCGGAATATCCTGAAAAATCGCAGTAAATCTGGATGGAAAATAAAAAGGCTCCCAGAAAAAGTGTACTGCCGGGAAGTATATCGTACTGAGCGAAAATTTCGTTTACCATCACGGCACAATTGTCGGCGATCACCACCTTTTTAAACAATCCCCACAGTATCTGGCGCAAACCATCTCTTGCCTGCTCACTATTGAAACTTCGTTTATTTAAAAACTGGGGCAGGAAATGAGGGGCTCTTTCAATAGGGCCTGCCACCAGCTGCGGGAAAAAGCATACGTAAGCAAAAAACGCAATCCCGTCGCTGGTTGCCTTTAGTTTTTGCTGGTAGACGGAGTAGGTATAGGTAATGCTTTGAAAAGTATAGAAACTGATACCTACCGGCAATATGATTTCGAGTGTCCTTTTTTCGAGCTGGAGGCCAAATAAATTAAAGGCGTTTACAAAGCTGTCGACGAAAAAGTTGAAATACTTGAAGAAGCATAACATTCCGAGGTTGATCAGAAGGCTTATAATGAAAAGTGTTTTTCTGGCCTCTTTAGCGGGATGTTTTTCCATTTGCAGGCCGATAAAGAAATCGGCGCAGGTACTAAGAAAAAGAAGTATCAGAAATCTCCAGTCCCACCAGCCATAAAAAACATAACTTGAGGCAATTATAAAAGCATTTTGAAGCTTAAGGGACTTGTTGAAAAAGAACCAGTATAGGAAGAAAATACAGGGAAAAAAAATAGTAAAATCAACAGAGTTAAATAACATAATCCGCTTGTCTACTGAGGTCTCTTAATCATTTGGGTAAATATAATATTAAGTCTCATGATACAAAAAAAGCAAGTGGGGAGGGCGTGGAAAGTGTTCGGTAACCTAGGGTTTTTCTAAAGCACCCATATCCGGATTAGGGCCATCGGTGCGTGTGGTGCCTTCCATGTCGGTGGAAAGGTTTGCAAAATTGTTAGTTACTAGGTTAAGATCACCGGCTTTCAAAGCAGGAGAGGCATCGTCCAGGTTGTAATTGAGGGAAGCTGTGTTCTTGAATTTAGGATCCTGATTGATGATGCAATTGGTGTATTCGGGTCCGGAAGCAACCAGTTTTTCCGGGTCGACTTTAATCAACGTGTGGTTGAATTTAAAGTTGAACTGGGCGTTATCGACTTTACTGAGCGCCACTTCGCCGGTAAGATTTCCGTAGATGATGCAATTGTGGAATTCGGCTTTGGTCAGGTCACGAGGAATTACCTGCAGACTCGCGGCCTGGAACCAGTTATTAATGATCAGTGCCGGTGTTTTTCGCTGGGTATAACCTTCCCAGTAATTGCCTATGGTACAGTGGTAAAATTCGTAATTGCCGCCAATGGTTAAGGCAGCGCAATATGTGCCACAGTTGGTGATAAGGGAGTTGTATGCTTCTATAGTGGCACCTCTGGCGAAGAGGCCGATCTGGCTCATGTTACGGATCCATGTGTTTCTTAAAAGGAGGGTTGGGTTGCTGCCGTTGACGGTGTCGACTTGTATACCTATTGTTCCATTTTTAATAATAGCGTAGTTGATCCTGTTGTCCTTGCTGAGTGGCGAAAGATAAATGCCCTGCCATTGGCCGGGAATTTCTTCATAGTCCGGCTCCAGTCTGTCTCCCTGTACAATCACCGGTTCGGCTTTCGATCCGAGAATGCGCAGCGATGCGGCTTTGTTGACGTAAAGTGCAGCCCCATTGTGAAAATGGACTTTTGCGCCCTGGTTGATGGTGAGTATTTTTCCTGAATCTACTACACCAATGCCATAAACTACATGCGGTGTATCACTGTTCCAGAATTCAGTACCGATAGCAAAAGCCGAGAATCCAGCCGGTGCTTTGTGAAAAATTGCGCGTTGGCCCCAGGCTACCAAATCAACATCCTGCATATTTCCATTGGTGTTGAAAAGAATCTGTTCCTCTACAACATAGGGCGTGTTGGTGTTTTGAGGATCTATAGTCACTTCTGCAAAAATGAAGATGCTGTCTTTGGCACCAATCTCCACGTTTTTGTGATTCCCGCCAGGAACGCCATCTACATTCAGTTTGAAAAAAGAAGAACTCCCGTTTTTCAGGGAAATGGAGGAAATAATGATCTTTTTATCGCTGTTGTTGTATACCTTGAATTTGTGTGTACTCGATCCCACACTGGCAAAAAGAGTATCAAAAAAAACAGTGTCGGCAGAAAAACTCAGTTTATCGCTGGGATCGGTAGTTACCAGGTCTTTGCGGCACGACAAGCTGATGCTGGCGATTGCTAATATTAATAATGTAAGCTGGATAACTTTTTTCATGCAGCGGTAAATATAAGGCGCTTATGTTTAAACTTTGTGCTTTACAATACGTTTTAATGCTAAAATTATTTCTCTGATGGTCAATATCAAAACCGAGCTTTTAGATAAATTCCAGTTCGATATTGTATTGAAATATCCTTTCCATTCCAATATGGAAAAGGAGAAGTATAAAGTACGACTCTACTATTTCCTTCCCCGCAACCTGCTTATTGATCGCTACAATTATAAGGAAGAAGACTTCCTGAAAGATGTACAGAATCTCTTGCATT
Source organism: Flavobacteriales bacterium (assembly GCA_046074525.1). Taxonomy (GTDB): domain Bacteria; phylum Bacteroidota; class Bacteroidia; order Flavobacteriales_C; genus JAHEZL01. Next base: position 41,539 of record JBJTOK010000018.1, on the reverse strand, counting down.
TTTCGGTGCCGTTGAAAACAAAGCAGGAACTGATTTGCGATGCGGCCTTTTCTATTCGCCATATTGAGGAGATCATTTGCCAGTCGGTAGATAACCGCGACGACCAGGAGATGCTCCAGAATTTTGAGTTCACCATGAAGCTCTTCGTTGTGTCCTTTAAAGAGTGGGCTGTGGAATATCTGCGTCGCGGACAAAAAGGGCATATCGTTAATTACGCCGAATTTATCAGCGATGCCAAGGAAATATGGAGTGAATTCAGGAAGCTTAAGGACATGCTGGTGAAGTTCAACTTTGTGCAGCAGCGCATGCGGGCTTTTTTGTATGCTGACGAGTACATCTGCATCTTCCTCCTTTCGTTTTCCTACCAGATGATTCGTATTCGTGATGAGCAAATACTTAAGGATTTCATCAGTGAGGTGGTGGAGTATCAGGAAGCCTGTGGTTATGAATCGGTAGTGGAACCAGAGGGTGAAAATGAAAATGTGATGTACCGCACCAGTACTTTCCGTAAATATTTTCTCAATGGGATGTTCCTGCGCCCGAAGGTGAATCATAAGGAAATCAACCGCCGAAGGGAATATGCCTTTGCTATTGGTGCGGCAGTAGCGATGATTTTTGCGACAGGTGTGGCTTTTTATTTTCAGCAGACCTATGGTCAGATTTCCTTCATGTTCTTCATGTCGCTGGTAGTAGGGTATATTTTGAAGGACAGGATTAAGGAATGGGTTCGCGACTATGCGGCCGAGAAATTCAGGGGCAAGATGTATAATGTTAAGTACGAGCTTTTCAGTGATAATAAAAAGAATGTGGGCTACCGCACCCAGCGTCTCTCCTTTATGAAGGAATACGATATTCCTGAAGATATCCTGATTTTGCGACGTTCACATGGTATGCTTGATATTGAAAGTGAAGGGGTGGGACAAAATATCATGCTTTTTGAAAAGCATACCAATTTATATAGTGCTGAAATTGAAAAACTCTTTGATAAGATTGGAATTGATGAAATTACCGATATCCTTCGCTTCAATGTGATGGGCTTTACCAAAAATATGGAAGAGGCCGACCGCGATCTTTATTTTATGTACGAAAACACTATACGTAAGGCGAAAGGGGATAGGGTGTACCACATTAACCTGGTTTTTCAGTTTGAAGGTCCGGATGAGACTCATATGAGACGTTATCGACTGGTAATGAATAAGAAAGGTATTAAAAGGGTGGAGGAAATTTTGTTGGACGAAAAAGTTGGTTGAAAGAAAAAGAATCCCTATTTTTGTCGCCCATTAATAATTGAAAGCATATGAAAAAGGACATCCATCCAGCGGAATACAGAGAAATTGTATTTAAAGACATGACCAACGGTGACATGTATTTATCTAAATCCTGCGCTGCTACGTCAGAGACCATCGAATTCGAAGGAAAAGAATATCCTTTGTTCAAGTTAGATATTTCTATGTCGTCTCACCCTTACTTCACCGGTAAAATGAACATGGTGGATACAGCTGGTAGAATTGACAAATTCAAAAACAGATACGCTAAGCACAGCAAATAAGCGTAAAGCTGATATAAAGGAAAGCCCTGGTGAAAACCGGGGCTTTTTTTGTTGTCTTAACCTTGAGGTTGGAATCTGCTAAAACGCAGTTTTCAAATTAGGCTAGTCTAAATTTTATTTTTCAGTAATGGAATTAGTTTTATATTAGCAGACTGATTTTTAAATCAGCCAACTAAGATGAAGAAGAAATCAATTATAATATTTGCCCTTTTCGCCTTAATGGTGACGGTGGTTTCCTGTGAAAAACTATTGCCTCCCGAGCCCGAAGCCAATGAAGTACTGGCTGGAACAATTCCGGGGTTAACGCCACAACAGGAAAAAGAACACCTTATTGGCGATGAAGCCTTTGCCAAGATATTCACCGCTGGTGAAGGACTCGGTCCGATTTACGTTCAAAATTCCTGTTCCGGTTGTCACGCTGCCAACGGAAAGGGGCATCCTTTCAACGTGGTTACCCGCTACGCTAATGTAAACGGATCTACAGTGGATTATCTTTTCACGAAAGGCGGTCCGCAGTTGCAGCAACTGTGCATCGAAGGCTACAAGGCAGAAGAATTACCATCAGAAGCCAATGTGTTTACCAAAAGAATGGCGCCAGCTGTAATGGGTTTGGGTTATATCGCTGCTTTGTCAGATATGGACATCCTTGCCAATGTGGATTCCCTCGATGCTAATTCCGATGGTATTTCCGGTCGCCCTAACTATGTTTTTCCAACCTCTTTCTTCCAGCCTCAGGATATTCATGTGCCTAATATCAATGGTCAGTACATCGGCCGTTTTGGTAAGAAAGCGGAGAAAGTGACCATTCAGGATCAGGTGGTTTTTGCATTGAAACAGGATATCGGTATCACTTCCGATTTCGATATGACCGATCTCTATAATTACAAGATGGGCGTGTATACCGGCGATAATACTCCCGATCCCGAAGTGTCGGCCGCGTTTGTTCACAGCTTGGTGTTTTACATGCGTACCCTCATGGCTCCTCCGCGCCGCAATGAAAATGATCCTGATGTAATGGCAGGTGAAAAGCTATTCACCCAGATAGGTTGTGTTAGCTGTCACGTTTCTACTTTCACTACAGCTGCTTCGGATATAGAAGCGTTGAGCAATAAGACCTTTCATCCTTACTCTGATTTCCTTTTGCATGATATGGGAGTTTCCCTCGACGATAAGTATCCTGAAGGTAGTGCGCAAAGTAATGAATGGCGCACGCCACCGCTTTGGGGTATCGGACTCGCGGAAACCACACAGGGAGGCTTGTTCCTGCTGCACGACGGACGGGCGACTTCCTTTGAAACAGTTATCGCTCTTCATGGTGGTGAGGCCGCTAGCAGAAGAACAGCATTCAATGCCTTGTCGGCAACTGAAAAAGCGCAACTCATTAAATTCCTTCGATCATTGTAATGGAGAGAAGGGATTTCATAAAAGATTGTGGCATGCTTTGTTTGGGCGTTGTTGGAATGGCAGCGGTCCTGCAAGGTTGTACCAGCGCCAATTACTTTGCGAAAACCCAGGTGGATGGTGGTAAAATTGCCGTGAAAAAATCGGAGTTCACTTTTATCGATGGAGATAAAACAAAACAAAGAAAGTATGTGCTGGTGAGGCTAGGGCAGTCGGAATTCCCGATTTGCCTTTACAAGCACAGCGAAACTGAATATTCGGCCCTGCTCATGTACTGCACGCACAAAGGCTGTGAGCTGCTTCCTCAGGGAGAATACCTTGTTTGCCCTTGCCACGGCAGTGAGTTCAGCAACAAGGGCAAGGTCCTCAATCCACCTGCCGAACAGGATTTGAAACAATATGCAACAAGTACCGACGACGAAAACATATACATTCAATTATAAATTGATGAAAGCTACATTTAAAATATTAATGGTTGTACTTCTTCTTGCCCCAGCAATGAATGCGCAGGAGTTGAAGCGCACACCTGTCGACACCTCGAAAATGAACATGAATCTTGATGCGGCTTACAACCGTCCGTTCTTAACGTTCGGTAAAGTGCCAATCGCCATTGGCGGATACCTGGAAGCCAACACGCAATATATAGGCACTGATGGGGTGACTGATGGTTTTTCTTTCCAGTTCCGTCGTTTCACATTATTTTTTTCATCTACTATTTCCAGAAGAATCAAGTTTCTCTCGGAACTTGAATTTGAAGATGGTACAAAGGAAATCAATATGGAGTTTGCAGCTGTGGATTTTGAGCTGCACCCTTTCCTGAATTTGCGTGGTGGAGTGGTGATGAATCCTATTGGTGCCTTCAACCAAAATCATGATGGTCCGCGCTGGGAGTTTATCGATCGTCCGCTTTCGGCGACTACCATATTGCCCGCAACTTTGTCAAATGTTGGTTTTGGTATCCATGGTAAAGCCTATGCGCACAATATTTCTTTTGCTTATGAACTTTATCTGACCAATGGGTTTGATAGTCAGATCATCGACAATGAAGATAACCGCACATCATTGGCAGCGGGGAAATCGAACATCGAAAAATTTGAAGAGAGCAACAGCGGTCTGCCAATGACTACAGGGAAAGTGGCTGTTAAACACAGGAAAATTGGTGAGCTTGGTTTCTCGGCAATGACTGGTGTATACAATAAATGGAATCTTGACGGGGTGGTAATTGATGACAAACGATCCGTTACCGCTTATGCCATCGATTTCAATACCACTATTGCTGATCAAACAAACATTGTAGGGGAGTGGGCATGGGTTAATGTGGATGTGCCTTCTGGTTTAGCGCAGCAGTTTGGCAGCAGGCAAATGGGGGGATTTGTGGATTTTGTTCAACCGCTCTATAAAGGCTCTGTTTTAAAATTTGAAAAATCGAAGATCAATGCTTGTGTCCGATTGGAATATGTGGATTACAACTTTGGGACTTTCAATGAAACCAAGACTTCAATCGGTGATGATATCTTCGCGATCGTGCCGGGATTTTCGTTCCGCCCATCGGGACAAACTGTTTTGCGACTCAATTACCGCTACCATATTCAACATGATTTGTTGAATAATCCACCAGCATTGACTTCTGGATTACAGTTTGGGTTTTCGTCGTATTTTTAGACGGTAATAACGTCTTCTCTCGCTTAAGATGACATACGCGAGAAAGGAGCAGGTGATCACATCACCAACCTGGCGCTTGCTTTGCTGGTTTGATCAGTAAATTCCCCTTTCATGAATTTGTAATACGCGGCAATGCCAATCATTGCGGCATTATCAGTGCAGTACTCAAACTTAGGGATGTAAGTAGTCCAGCCGCTTTCAGATTTTATTGCAGTGCGTAAACCGCTGTTGGCCGAGACACCACCTGCAATGGCAATTTGTGTGATTTTATTCTCATCAGCAGCTTTTCGAAGCTGTTTCATTAAAATATCAATGATGGTTTTTTGTACAGATGCCGCCAGATCTTTTTTATTTTCTTTAATGAAATCCGGATTCTTTGCAATCTCCTTTTTCAGGAAATAGAGCACCGATGTTTTGAGTCCGCTGAAACTGAAATCGAGTCCGGACACCTTCGGATGCGGAAAAGTAAATTTATTTGCATCACCTTCTTTCGATAATTTGTCTATCATCGGTCCGCCCGGAAAAGGGAAGTCCATGATTTTTGCAATCTTATCAAACGCTTCTCCCGCGGCATCATCAATGGTTTCGCCCATGATATGGAATTGATCGGGAGCAGTTACTTTAACGAGTTGCGTATGTCCGCCAGAAACTGTTAAGCAAATAAATGGAAACTCCGGATTGGCATCACCCTCAATAAAATGCGCGAGGATATGGGCTTCCATGTGGTTGATTTCAATCAGAGGTTTGTTGAGTGCCAAGCTGAAAGCTTTGGCAAATGAGGAGCCCACAAGCAGAGAACCAAGTAATCCCGGACCTTTTGTAAAAGCCACTGCATCGAGTTCTTCTTTTTTGATGCCAGCTTTTTCCAGAGCCTGATGTACTACAGGTACAATGTTTTGCTGATGCGAGCGCGATGCCAGCTCCGGCACAATACCTCCGTATTTTTCGTGTACGCTTTGTCCGGCTACCACATTTGATAACACTTTTCTTCCCTGCAATACCGCAGCGCCCGTGTCGTCACAGGAAGATTCAATGGCAAGGATCAAAGGTTCTTTTTTCATTGCAGATGCTCGTTGATCAATACAGTCAGTTCTTCTTTCGATCTCAACCCTACGCCATTCCATACTTCTTTTCCGTCTTTATATAAAACTAAAGCAGGAATGCCATCAATGTGCATGGCTTCGGAAATAATGGGATAGGCATCGGTATTTATTTTCAGGATATTGAGTGCATCGCCTTTTTCGGCGGCAATTTCATCGAGGATAGGAGAGAGCTTTCTGCAGGGAGCGCACCATGTAGCATTGAAATCAACCAGTACTAATTTTTTGTTGGCGATGAAGTTTTGATAACCTTCAACGCTGTCATTAGTGAGTGTTTTCACTTCAGCATCCTGGCAGGACACAAAGAAGGAAAGCGCAAGGAGGAAATAAAATATTTTTTTCATGTCCGGCAAAATTAAGCAAGTGGGGTGAGATTTCAGTCGGCTAATTTTGAAATTAACTTAAAAATTGTATTTTGGAGTATTGCTTCGCATTTGGGTAAAGTGCAAAGCAGCAAAAAATAAGGGGGGTGGTATCAAAGGTACCGCCCCCTTATTTTTTTTCAGGCACACACATAAGGCTACAATTTATTTTAAAACATTGAGGTATGAAGAACAGATTACTATTTTGTTCATTGCTGCTGTGCTATGCTTTGTCGCAAGCACAAAACCTGGTGACTAACGGTGGTTATGAATCGGGATTTACCGGTTGGACCAATCTTGCCGGAGATGGAGGTTCGGCCACGTATAGTTTATCAACCGCCGATAAATATGAAGGCACACAGGCCTTTAAAGTGGTGGTGAGTACAAAGGGCTCCAATGCGTGGAGTATTCAAACGATGGGACCACAATGGACGGCAACGGTGGGCAAGGTGTATGTCATTTCTTTTTATGCAAAGGCACTGGTGTCGGCACCAGTTACTGTGGTGGAGCAAAACACAAAATATGCATCCCAGTCGTTTACACTTACAAGTTCCTGGGCCAAGTACGAATGGCAATATACCGCGCTTGAAACTACTCCCCAGCACAAATTCCAGTTTCCGCAAACTGGTGCTTTTTTGATTGATGCCCTTAGCATCACCGAATATGTTGCGCCGGTACAAAGCACAACAAATGTTTTAACTGTAACACCTGGTAAAACATATCAAACCCTGGAAGGCTTTGGTGGGGCCATTGCTTTCTATAACAACTGGGTTACCACTCATCAGTACAAGGATGAGATGTACCAGTTGCTTTATAGCGATTTGGGATTGGATTGGCTGCGCATCCGCAACAGCTACCGCAATGAGGTGAACTTTAACACCGACGATGTGGAGTTTGTTCAAAAGGCAAAGCAATACAATCCCGACGCCAGGGTGTTGATGTGTTCCTGGTCGCCACCAACCAATCTGAAGAGTTTAGGGACTTTGGATAGCGGCACTCTTGTTAAGGAAAACGGAAAATTTGTGTATGGTAAATTCGCTACTTACTGGAAGGATGCTCTAGTGGCTTACGCTAAAATTGGTGTTTACCCCGATTTGATCAGTATACAAAACGAACCCGATTGGCTCACCACACAATGGGAAACCTGTAAGTTTGAACCTGCGGAAAGCGCCAGTTTTCCTGGTTACGACAAAGCTTTCGATTCGGTGTATTATGCTATAAAAGATTTACCTAACGCGCCAAAAATGATTGGCGCCGAACCGCTCGGAATAGGCTACAATAATTTCAGCAACTTCAATACACCTATTAAAAACCGTTCATATCTCTATGGTTATGCCTATCACCTATATCACGGCGGGACAACGAGTCAGCCCGATTCTTATAACTCGGTCTTGGCCGATATAAACACTAACTTTTCCAATAAACCTTCTTTTCTCACCGAGTATGAAATCAATAAAGAAGGATGGTTCAAAACAGGCTGGCTCATCAGTAATGTTTTGACAGAAGCCAATTCTTCAACCTACTTTCATTGGGATTTGATTTGGCCGACTGACGGATTGATCACGATTGAAAATCCATGGAACAAAGGATCCTGGAAATACTCCAAAGGGTATGCTGTTACACCTTTGTTTTATGCAATGAAGCATTTCAGTAAGGAACTATCGGGAGGCTGGAAGAGGATTGATGCAACTAATGATAACGCGATAATTCGCTCTTCGGTTTTCATCAATCCTGATGGAAATAAAGTAGTGGCGGTGCTGATCAATACAGGAAGTAAAGATGTAACGTCGACTTTGAAACTGGATAACTATACTATTTCAGGATCTGCAGTATATCAGTCGGTGGAAGGAAATTATTATCAATCGCTCGGCGCAGTTCCTGTTAACGGAATTGTGTTGCCTGATTCATCGATTACAACTATCGTTTATGAAGTGTCGGCTGTAACAGCAGTTGCTGAAATAGAGAATGGGGTGATTTTTCCAAATCCTTTCAATGAAAAGCTCACTGTAAGTTTTAATGGGAAATTCGATTATGAAATTACTGCCGTTAATGGTGTTGTGGTAGAAAAAGGGTCGGGTGAAAATTTGATATGTGTTGGAGAAACACTATCTTCAGGGCTGTATCTGCTAAAGGTGGGAAATAGTAGCGACTTCTCTTTCATTAAAATCATAAAACAATGAGAAGATTAATTTTCTCGGTACTGGTGCTGCTTTCATTACAAAGCAGTGCTCAAAATTTTATAACTCGTCAGGGCAAAAAACTCTTTTTAAGTAGTGAGGAAATTCATTTGCGGGGAATCGCTTTTGGTAATCGGGTATGGGTAAATGATCCGCTACCCGATCAGCATCACGGTGAAATCGATTACCAGAGGGTGCACAACATGGGCATGAACGCCATCCGCTTTTACCTGAATTACCTCACTTTGGAGGATGATGCAAAGCCTTATCAATACAAACAGGCCGGATGGGACTGGCTGGATCAGAACATCGCCTGGGCAAAGAAATACGATGTATATCTCATTTTAAATATTCACGTTCCGCAAGGCGGATTCCAGTCGCAATGCAAGGGGGATGCCCTATGGACCGATTCCCTGAACCAGATTCGTGTTGCACGGTTATGGAAAGCCATCGCAAAACGCTATGTCAACGAACCTCAAATTGCAGGTTTCGATTTAGTGAATGAACCTATTCCTCTTACCTCCGTTGCACAGTGGGAAAAACTTGCACAACGTATTATTGATAGCGTTCGCACTGTGGATCAAAATCATTTGATGATAGCCGCTAACGCCATTGCCCTAAATTGTGATTACGGATATAACGATGGTAAATACAATTATCCAATATTGAAAGAAGATAATCTCATGTACACGGTTCATTTGTATGATCCTTATGAATACACTACTCAGCTGCAGGCTTGGGCGAATACCGGCGAGGGAGGGAAGTATCCCGATGAAAAAAAGTTGAGTGTTCCGGGAGATATAGCGTTTGGTATCGGACAATATTCAAATCCTTCATTAAGCATAGGAACAAGCGATTGGACTTACTACAAAGGAAATCCGTTTTTGGTTAATGCCGATTCTCTTATCCTTGGACGAGTGTCTTTTTACGGACATAAACTCGGCGCCGGAAAAGCGTATTACGACGATATTACTTTGAATGAGGTGGATGCTCAGGGCAATATGTTGAAAGAGATTTTTAAAGTGAATCTTCAGGATGATACTTATTGGTACTGGTCGGAAAAAAACGATGGTTCTAAAGGAATCATCACCAATGGTCATAACGATAATTTCGCTCTCACTTGCACTGGAGCATCAGGCTACGCGTCAATTACTGCGGGTAATCTGTCGTTTAAAGCGGAGAAGGGAAAACGCTATATGATCAGTGGATGGATGAAAGGGGAAAATATTCCGTCGGGAGCTACAGCAGCCATTACCACCGAATTTTATTATTCTCCGTCGCATCAGTCGGTGATGGCACGCGATAAAAATTATTTGCGTAGCAGAATACTGGACTATGCTAAATTCCCGATGGACGAAGGTTATCCGGTGTATTTCGGGGAATTTGGTGTGGTGCGTGATTGTTTTGACAATGATAAAGGCGGTGCTGCCTGGGTAAAAGATGCGATGGATATTTTTGACAGTCTGGATTTTCATTTTACCTACCACGTTTACCGTGAAGATGGTTTCGGATTGTATAAGGGGTGGGACGGTGTGCTCGACAGCACCACTGTGAATCAGCCTTTGAAAGATACGTTCACCAATTTTTTCAAAGGTGGATCAAGTAATATTTTCGAAAATATTGAAGAGCAAACAACTTCTTACCCCAATCCTTTTTCCGATTCTTTTTCAATTGCTTTCCCGGGAAATTTTGAATATGAAATTAATGATGTGAATGGCGCTGTTGTGGAGAAAGGCGATGGCGAAAATTTACTTTCTTCAGGGAAAAATCTTTCAGCAGGAATTTATTTTGTGAGGGTGAAAAGTAAGGATGGAGTAGAGGTGATGAAAGTGGTGAAGCAGTAATGGTTGTTGAAAAATCCTGCTAACGTCTTCTCGCGTATGTCATCCTGAGGGTACTCCTGAAGGACCTATCGTCCTTAGCTTAATCATACTTCTTGTCAAGAAGGGCAATAGGTCCTTCGGGAGTACCCTCAGGATGACATACGCGAGAAGATGTTAGCAAGGGATCGGCCCTTAAATCTACTCCACCACAATGCTAATCCCTTCTGAATGGGCCGAAAACTCCGGCGCATACATGCATTGAATGCTACTAATGCCATTAGAAAAAGTCCCCTGATGTGTTACATTCAATTCGTATTCAATAACATGTTCTCCTTTTGAAATACGATCAAAGAAAAAATCCACTGATGCATCTTTCACGCTTTGGTAATACCAGGCGCCGGGAGTGTAATGGTACTGACTGATGACATCTACTGGTTCAAGTGCCGAAGCGCGCATATCGCGCAAATGAATAAAGTCCATCTGACGATCGGAGCTGATGTAGAGCCTCACTTTTATTTTATCGCCCACTGCTATTTTACTGCCGTTAACAATTTTCTCCATGGAAGAACCATTGACCTTATACAGCTCTTTTCTGATTTTCAACGGCGAAGTATTGGCCACAGTGATCTTGTCCAATTGCTCGAAATACTCCCAGTGCGCCGCACCGAAAGCTACTGAAGCTCCATTGTTTTTTACTTTTATTTCTGCGAGTTTTTTGTTTACGTTTTTGTCGTTCCAACTGGTTTTTACATAACCTGTTCCTGGTTCGCTTTGTAAGGAATAGGCATCATTTCCGGCAACAGGTTGAGAGGAAATTACCAACGCTTTTCCGGCAATTTCAACGCTGAGGGCATTATCGGTACTCAGCCAATCACTACCTTGCAGCAATAAAGCATAGCAGGCCAAAGCAGTTGATTTGGTGGAGTTCCATGCCGAACTTTGTTTGTTGCGCAGCAGCCAGAGACGCATGCGCTCAACGCTTTCCTTATCGTTGCCAACTTCGGCAAAAGCTTCAATTAAGAGTGCTTGTGTTTCAATTGGTGCGCTCCACCAATAGTAACTGCTGCCATTTTCTTTCCAGTACATGCCCATCTCTTTGCTGAAAGCCGAACGTTCTTTCAATGAGGCCAACACCGCAGCGGCAAAGGATTTGTCGCCCATGCGCTGGTAAGTCAATGCTATCATCGCCTGGTTTTGCAGACAGTATTCTTTCCAGTGTTTTTTGACATGCTCCAGGTAGAAAGTCATTGCCGACTGGTGTTTATAAGCAATGTCAGGATAAAAAGAGCGGGAGTAGAGGTAGTGCACCACTTCGGAAGATGGAGTGCCAATGGTTTTGTGTTTGATTTCTTCCTTGTACCATTCGTTGATTTCACGATCCATGAACTCCACTCCGTTTTGCACTTTGCCTTTGAGTCGTGGAAATTCCCTGAACAAATTTTCACTTGCGTTGAGTTTGTTGAGGTGACCGAAACCACCCACAATATGACTGGTAATGTAAAAGTTTGGTCTACCGCCATCAAACCAGCTCCAGCCGTTGTGTTCCAGTTCTATCAGTCGTTTTACAGCGACAGAAATATTTTTATTGAGTTCATTGCCGGCAAATAATTTTGCCAGGCGTCGCTTAGCTTCCGTTTCATTTTGTGCTTCATTCACCCAAGGAGTTTCTTTCAGCAGAACAGATTTCAATTCAGGATTTTTATCCAATGCCGATAACAAAGCATCCCCATTTCCTTTTGTTTTTTCCCATTCAGCAAAGATAGCCTTGATTTTAGGAGAGCTGTTCATGATGTGGCGTGTGATGGCGTTGGCAAAAACCCGGCTAAAAGTTTGCTCGGCGCACTCATGCGGGAACTCCATCAGGTAAGGCATCGATTGTATTGCGCTCCAGGCCGGATTGGCGGTGAACTCCACGGTGTATTTGTGATTGGTGAGTGTAGAAGATTTATGGTTTTTCAGTTTATCAAATTCAAAGCTGGCAGTTTCACCGGAGTAAATAGTCATCGGCATTGTTTCGCGAACCAACATCTTATTTTTAAGGACAGGAATAATGAGTTCTTCGCCGTCTTTGTTGTTGGCTGTTTCGGCAGAGATGCGGTAAATAATAGCGTCGACATCTTCCGGAACGCTGAATATCCATTCCACTTTTTGTGATGATTGCGCGGCAACAGTCAGTGAAACATCAGGGTTTTTTATGCTTAAGGGTTGCATCGTTTGTGCATTCAATAGTTGAATGTGTGCCATTGGCGACATCGCTTCGGTAGAGATATTATCAACTTTTGCAGTGAGGACGATCTCATCGTTAGCTCTTAAAAAACGCGGTGCAAAAGAAGTAATCATGAGATTTTTTTGAGCTATAATTTCCTTCTCGCTAAAACCCGAAAGCAAGTCGCTAGTATGCGCCCAGGTTTTGAATTTCCAGCGGGTGAGCGATTCAGGTAAGGTAAATTCAATGATGATTTCTCCTTTTTCGTTGGTGCGCAAATGAGGAAAGAAAAAAGCTGTTTCATTGAAGTTTTTGCGGAGAGGGATATTCGTATTTGCAGGACGATCTGCAACTTCTTCTTCAAGAACTTCAGGTACGGTATAGTGAACTTTTTCTTTTTGTAGATCCTTTTTATTCCCAAGGTAAGAATCATAAGAGTTATTGGAATCGGCTAACGCCATGACTTTCCCCTCAGCTTTAGCCACAGCATTTGCATTAATGGAGAATGCATAAGTGCGACCATTTTTATATGTGCCGGCTCTGCCAACTCCTCTGATTGCGCCATATCTGTAGTATCCCCCGTCTTTGTATTTTCCGTAGTTGTATAGATCATTGTAATAATTATTTCCATCCACGTAAAAATCATCGTCAATAGAAATGCTGGCTGTGGCATCAAAACGCACTCCGTTCCTGAAGAGCGAAGAACCATAATGGTTTTCTTCCATCAGGTGATGTTGCCATACACCGTCGTAATAGTTGTAGCTCAACTCATCCAGTGCAGCATCGTACATGCAGGTGAGCATTTCGGCGCTCACTTTCGCAGCATCGGGCCCACTGAGGATGAGTTTCCATTTTTCTTGCTGACCGGGAGATAGCTTGTCTCTGAAAGTTTCAAACTTGATGTCGAGGCGCTTGTTGGAATAAGGAACATTGATATCGATTCTTTCTTCGTAAGTACGATTGTTTTTTGTGGTGCTCAGCAAAACAGAAATACCACCTCGATGTGCTTCTGTGATAGGGATTTCCAGTACATGCTGATTGTTTTTGAGCTTCACGTTTTTGGTCCATTCGCGTTTGTTGTCGTTGATCAGACTGATATTGTACAACACATCGCTGTAAGAAGAAGCCAGTACGATAGTCGCTTTTTCACCAGGTTTGGCGCTTTCCGTTATTTGCATGCTCCAGTGATCAGTAGTAATAGCCGGGGTTTTTGCTGTTTTATCAAAGAGTAAAAATTCCTGTTCATTTTCCACTGGTGTGTTGTATTTGTCCTTGCTTTTTAAGCGCAGTCGGTATTTCCCCGGTGCTAAATTTTTCAATGCAGACAAATCGAGTGTTTTATTTTCAGCGCTGTTGAAAGTCCCTTGCAATACAGCTTTTCCTTTCTTTTTTGAAGAAGCGGAAGAATAGTAAATGTCATCGAGGGGGAATTTTTCCCGGAATTCTTTTTCAGATATTAAGAGCGTGTCAATCGGTGCCAGTATAATTTTTCTGTAGATTTTTTCTTCTTTTTCCAGGGCTTCAATTTCGTAGATTCCCTGGGCACCAGTGAATTCTCTCTGCAGGTTGTTGCTTAAAATGGTGAAGGAAAGGGATGAATGTTTTTCAATGTTGGATCCAATGTTTGTAGAAAGCTGCAATGCTTTGTCGCCTATGGCTATAGAGGTTTTGTCGCTGCGCGTTTCGCCGGTGAGATCGGTGGTACTTGCCGTAACTTCAAAATCGTAGAAAGCATCTTCTTTTGTGGCCGGTGCTTTTGCGAAAAAAGTAAAAGTGAATTCGCCTTTGGCGTTGGTGGTGACTTGATCGCTGATAGCGTAGTTGCTGCTTTCCTGGGAAGGCATCCATTTCCAGAAATAAGAATAATAGTAATGCATTCGGCGCTGTACATTGATTTTAACTTTTGCGTTTCCGATGGCCGCACCCGACAGCGCCACTGCTTTTCCGGTAACAGTTACTGAATCGTTCAGCTTGTATTCACCTTTAGGGGTATTCACCGTCACTTCAAACTTTGGTCGTTTGTATTCTTCTACCTGGAAGGAATAGCTGTGACTGTTATTGCATTGAAGGTTCCAGCGACCGTTCATTCGGCCTTCAGGAAGCATGAAAGTGCCTGAGCAGGAACCAAAATCGTTGGAGATTAACGTGGTGTCTTTCACCTTTTGCCAATTGGCATCAAAGAGAGTGAGAGAGATTTTCTGGTTTTTGAGCAAAGTGATGGAAGGCTTGTTGGAATAGGCTTCTGCGCTATGGGACGTGGAAATTATTTTGTAGTAAAGTTGTTGTCCCGGACGATAAATATCCCTGTCGGTAAAAATTTTGTGTTGTTCATAGCGGTTGGCCTGCTGGGAATAAAAAGAGTAATAGTCGCGGAAGAAAATTTTCTCGCCTTTGTGTTCTATGGTGAAGACAAAATAGTCCAGGGCTTTATCCTGAAGTTTAGCTATGCCGTTAGAGTCGGTTTTGTAAGTGCCTTTTGGTTTCGCGGCTTTGTTCTCCCATTCCGCAAAGCTGTAACTGACGATGTTGGCGTTGCTGATGGGCATTCCGCTTTCGGCGTTTTTCACCCTGATTTCCACTTTGCCATTTTCGCCCTGCATGGCTGAAGCGCTGAGGTTAGTGACACAAATAAGGGTTTGTCTCAAATTGCCGTCTTCATGTTCCTGCTTGAAATTACTGCTGCAGCTGGATATAACAGAGTAATAGCCAGGCGTCAGCGGAGGCAATTCTATATAGGTGCTGTACTTGTTGTAATCGTGTTTGTTGAAGAGTTTAATCTTGTGTAATGTGCTTTTTTTCCAGGCGGTATCTATTTCATAGTCGTTGATGTTGTTCAGTTTTTTGAAGGACATGTTGTTGTGCTTCAATATTCTGATGTATAGAAAATGCTCTTTTTCCTTGTTTTGCAGATTACTGAATTCCACTCTTGCCAGTATTCTTTTTTGAGGCAATACGTTTTGTTCGCATTCCACGGAAAGGGAAGGATTTTCGATTCTTGTTTGAAGTTCACCTATTTTATCGTTGGCTTTTTTATGCTTTTTACTTTCTGCACTGGCTTTGGTGAGATAGTCGATGGCAGTGATGAAATGTGTGGAATGCTTTTCCGCTTTGGCTTTTTCTGCGTGTTTGGAAGCTAGTTCATAATAGACTTCATCCAGAAAGTAATTGTTTGGGAACAGCTTGCTCAGGGCGACAAGATTTTCTATTTGTTTGTTCTGCTCATCTTCAATTTCAAAAGTGCTGGCCGCAAAACGGAGTCGCTTCAATATCGCATAGAGATAAGCCGACTGTGGTTTTTTATCACAGTGGAAACGCTCCGTTTTCTGGTAAAGTTCAAGAAGGAAATTGGTGTTGTTTTTCGGGAAGTTGAGTGTGAGGAAAGATTCGTCGACACTGAAGAAAATGGCCACATCTTTCGGTGATAATTGATAATCCTCTGCTTGCCGTTGCATGATTTGTTGTTGTATCAAAATCATTTTTTGCACCATTACATCAAAGAGAGCGGGATAGGCTTTTTGCAAATCGGTGTCGAGGGTATCGAGTAATGCGACATTGAAGTGTTTCAATTTTTGCTCACTTTGCAATATTTTTTTGTGGATGCCTGTGATGGTATCCTGGAAATTTTGCCGATTCCATAGTTTGAAATCAGTGCTGCTGCCCGGATTCTGATTGATTTGCCAGTGTTGAGCTTGTTCCGTCATGGCTTGAGTCAGCATGAGTTGTGCATATTCTTTGGATGGACAAACCAGTGACGAATCGAGTTTGGTGAGATAGGGTAAAACGTAAGCGAAATAATCTTCTTCGGTATTTCTTTTTAATTGCAGTTTTAAATCAAGGGCTTTGATGATTTCCTTATGCTGTTGCTTTTGAATACTTTTGTCGAGAATTTTTTCAACAAGGATCAGTGCTGATGCGGTGAGTCCCGAATCCATTTTATCCTGAACACGATCCCAGTCTTTTTTATAAGGATCTTCAATTTTCAGGGCTTCAAATTCATAGTCGGCGAGCTCTTCGCTAAAACGAATGGCAAACATGCTCAAGCCAAATAGAAGGCCCATCAGTAGAGGGAAAATGTGTTTTTTCGACATATATCTAGATATAATATTCTGTTGTAAAGACCAGCAAAACGAAAAAGGTTGGAAAAAATTTCTTTCTTCTTTTTCAGGATTTGAATATAAGAAGGATTATTTCATCCACGATTTCATTTTTCTTATTTTGAATTAATCTAAATTGCAAAATAAAATTTTAAAAAATTTGCATTTTACAAAATTGAAATTACTTTTGTATTCACGAAGTAATAATCAAAAAAAAACAAGCATGTTGAAAATGCAAAACTCATATAGAAAATTGATCGGGAGGAGTTAAACTCCGGAATCAGGAAATTTTTTCTGAGCCCGATCAGCCGATCGGGCTCTTTTTTTTGCTTGCGGTACAAAATTCAAAAATCATTTTTAATTACTTGCTTGAAATGCCTTTTTTTAAGGTTTTTGGCGAAATCGTGAGTTGCTTATGGCGAATCAAAAATTGCGTGGAAAAGACTTAAGTAAAATTGGGTTTACCACGCCGAAAACAAAAAGTATGGCAATGGATGTGGTGGAAAAACACTACAAACATTTTTCGAAAAATGAAAAATTGTCCTTGCTTGAAGACGTTCTTTTAAACGCTGAGAAATATATAGATCACGATTTTTTTGATAAGCTTGCTGCAGAATTTTATGTGGTGGTGAAAGCGGATTCGAAAGAAGCTGTTGCTGTCAAAAGAGAAAGTGGTGCTTACAACGTGTTTGGCAGGGAGCATATCGCTTCCAATGCGATTCAACAAATGGATCAGGTGATGCGCTTACCCATTGCGGTAAAAGGGGCTTTGATGCCCGATGCTCACCAAGGCTATGGTCTGCCGATAGGCGGAGTGCTTGCTTCTGAAACCGGGGTCATTCCTTACGGTGTTGGGGTTGATATAGGTTGTAGGATGTGTTTGAGTATCTATGATATCCGACCGTCTTATTTAGATCGATATAACTTTCAATTAACCCGCGGACTGATAGACCAAACCCGCTTCGGGACAGGTGAGGGATTTGATAACCCTGTAGACGATGATCTTTTCGATCGGGCTGAATTCAGGGAAATTCCGCTTCTGAAAAATTTGCTTAACAAGGCAAGATTTCAGATCGGAAGTTCCGGATCGGGAAATCATTTTGTTGAATTTGGAGCGGTGGCTCTTTTGCCAGATAACGCAATGGGCTTGCCGGCGGGTGAATATGTGGGCTTACTTTCTCATTCCGGATCACGTGGATTGGGAGCTGCAATTGCGAATCATTATACTAAGCTGGCGACCGAAAAATGTTTGCTGCCGAGGGAGGTGAGGCATCTTGCCTGGCTCGACATCAATAGTGCCGAGGGGACTGAGTATTGGCTGGCCATGAATCTGGCTGGTGATTATGCCAAGGCTTGTCACAATCACATCCATCGCCGACTTGGTAAAGTGCTAGGTGAAAAAGCATTGTTTACAGTTGAAAATCACCACAATTTTGCCTGGAAGGAAATAGTGAACGGTCGCGAAATGATAGTGCATCGCAAAGGTGCAACTCCTGCGCACAGTGGCGAGTTAGCTGTGATTCCTGGTACGATGATTCATCCCGGGTATATTGTTAGTGGTAAAGGCGAAGAGGCGTCACTTAATTCGGCTTCACATGGAGCCGGCAGAGAAATGTCGAGAAGCAGGGCGCGGGAATCTGTTACCCGTTCAGAGTTGAATAAAATTCTGCAAAAAGCAGGAGTAACACTTGTTGGAGGTGGATTGGATGAAGCGCCTATTGCCTACAAAAATATCGATGAAGTGATGAAAAGTCAGCGTCATTTAATAAATATAGAAGGAACCATTCGTCCGAAAATTGTGAGGATGGATAAAAATTAAAAGTTATGGAAAAAGAAATTATACAAATTACTTCAGGTCGTGGTCCGGCAGAATGCTGCTGGGTGGTAGCACAGGCTACCCGACTTTTTCTGGAGGAAGCAAGAGCTCTTGGTTTTAAAGCTTCGGTGCTGAGCAAGGAAAACGGAATTGATAAAAACACTTTGTTTTCTAGTGTCATAGTGATAGAAGGTGCAAGCTTATCGGTTTTTCTCTCAACGTGGATAGGCACTGTGCAATGGATAGGTCAGAGCCGGTTCCGGAAATTTCATAAAAGGAAAAACTGGTTTATTGGCGTGGAAAAGGTGCAGAGCTCTTTACTTGAATTGGAAGTTTTGAAGGACAGTGATATCCGCTACGAAACTTTCCGATCAGGCGGTCCTGGCGGTCAGCATGTTAATAAGGTGGAGACAGCGGTTCGGGTGATTCATTTGCCAACAGGTGTAAGTGCAGTAAGCAATGAATCCCGATCCCAGCTTCAAAATAAAAGGCAGGCCAAGGAAAAGCTGGAGATGCAGTTGAAAACCGAAAGCATTAATAGAATAAAAACGATGCAGCAAAGTAACTGGCAGCAACACAATGACCTTGAAAGAGGAAATCCTGTAAGGATATATCACGGCTCCGACTTCCTCCGCAAAAAATGGGTTAAAGAAACAAGAATTGAAAAAGACGATTGAACAATTACAACAATGAAAAAGATAAGTTTTGAAATAGCTAAAGAAGATAATGCGGTAAAATTATTTCTGAATCGATGTAAAGCGCTGATGCGCCTGCTTAGAAAAATGAGCAGTAAAGGGATGAATTTTCTCTTTGGGAAAGAACTGAAATTTGAGGGTTCAGCAGCCATCGAAAAGGAAATAAAGGATAAGCAGAGTAATGAAAAGGTATTTCAAAACGATATCGGTAAAACAAAATAATTATGGCAATAACATTAGCTGATACTTATTATTTAAAGGCTTTGGATAATTATCCTTACAACTTACCTGAGGCGATTGAAAATGTGAATTATGCTTTAAGTTATGATGACGCACATAGCGGCGGACATTGCTTAATGGCAAGGATCAATTTTTATCAATTGAAGAATTATGAGCTTGCTGAATATCATTTTCAGTCGGCGCTGGCAAGTAATATCAACGACAAGGATACGCATGAGTATTATGTATATTTCCTTTTGGCCAAACGCGATTTCAGAGCGGCTAAGAAATTGGTGAGTTTTTCTAAAAAGAGGGGAGTACTAAGTGTAGCAAAGATTCTCCAGGTTGAAGCACTTCTCAATGAGTACCAAAAGGAATATGATGTCTCTTTAAAGTTGTTGAATAAGGCTTTGGATGAGTCTTACAACGAAGGATTTACTGATTTTATCAAGTCGGAAATCAACAGGGTAGAAGATAAAATCAAGCGCCGCAAAGCCAATAAAAAGAAGAAGTAGATAAGGGCCACTGGCAACAGTGGCTTTTGTTTTTTACATCTCCACCCACTCAAACCTCTTTATCTTTTTCCCATCCACCATCACTTCTTCATTAAACATTTTTTCCGGGCGTACCCAAAACTTCCCCTCCCCGTAAAGCGGACGGTAAAGCACCAGTTTTTCCATAGTTTCCGAATGCGTAGCGGTATCAATTACCTGATATAAATTGCCTTTGTAATGCTTGTAAATACCAGGTTGAGTTATTTCTTCCATAGATAATATTATTAAGAGGGCGATAGGTTCTTCCTTCGTCGATGACAAATGTAATCCATGGCGTGAAATTCTCGCGCATGTTATCCTTACGAAGGAAGGACCCATCGCCCTAAATATATTAAATAGTGCCATTTTGAATTATCTTCCGTAAATTTTGTCACGTTTTTACAATCTGGTATTACAAGAAAAAACATCCTTATGATGATGAAGAGATTTACTGTCGTTCCCTTAGTGGTACTTGTTTTTTTTGCGTGTTCGGAAGAAAAAACTAAAATGGCTGAGCTGGCTTTGAAAAGTGCGGTGCCCGAAGAATTCATTATAAAAAATGATCAGGACGATACTTTGTTATTACCTACAGGAAGTTCGGTGGTTATTCCTGCCAATTCCCTTGTGGATGCTAATGGAAAAGCGGTGGAAGGGGAGGTGAAGGTCTCTTTTAGGGAATACCATTCGAAGGCCGAAATTTTGCTGAGTTCACTGCCCATGACTTATAAAGATTCAGTCTTTGAGTCGGCTGGGATGTTCAATATTCAGGGACATTGCGATGGCCGTCCGGTATTTATCAGCAAGCAAAAGCCCCTGACGGTGAACATTGTTTCCGAGAAAAAAGGCAATGATTATAATTTTTATGCTTTGCAGGATTCTACCTGGACTTTCGTAGAAAAAGCCCGGATTCTTTCTTCCGCTCCCGATAGTGCTGAGGCACCTGAAAAGCCTTTTGAACTGGCTTCTAATAAAAATATTTCCTTCATTGAGTTTGATGTCAATTACTCTAAAATGCCTGAATTGAAAGGTTTTTCGGGTGTGCTGTGGACTTATGCCGGCGATAGCGATGCCGATAATCCCGAGAAAAACCAATGGGTGTATAAACAGCAGTGGACAGATACCAAAATTGAAAAAGATGCGAAACCTTGTCGCTATAAAGTGACTTTGGAAAAAGGAAGCAAAACCTTTGTTACCTATGTTCGACCGGTTTTTCCTGATGCCGATAAAAAGCTTGCCGAGCAAAGGTTTGCAGTAGTGCTGAATGCTTACGAAGAAGCAATGGCTCAAAGGGAAAGTGCAAACAAGCAGACCTCAGCTACCAGCGATCTCACACGCAGTGCGGCTGTGTTTGTTTTCGGGACCTATAATTTCGATAAATGTGGGAGCAAGCTGGTGAATGCTTTGGTAACTTTCCAGTTGGAAGGACAGGAGATCAACGCCGCTCAGGCTTACCTCATTTTACCCAGGTCAGTGGTGTCATATAAATCCGACAAAGGGAAATACGAAATGCAGATCCCTCTGAACGAGCGCAAATTCAAGTTTGCCTTAGCAGTGAACGATTCTACTTTTGCTTTCGTGAATCACAAGGGAATCACGGATAAAATAGAGGCATCAAAAAAAGGAAAAGTCCAGGAAGTACAAATAGAAGCCCAGGTTTTTCCTAAATCCATTCACACTTTAAAAGATCTCGAAAGATTCCTGGAAGAAATCTGATGCGAAAAAAATTACTGCTATATCTCTTGTGTTGTTGCGTTTTTCCGGCTTTGTCGCAAAATCTGCTGCCGGTGAAAGTCAATAACCAATGGGGTTTTATCAATCCGCAGGGAGCGGTAGTAGTGCCCTGCGAATATGATTTTGTGGGGACTTTCGGGAAGGATGGACTGGCAGTAGCGTCATACAAAAATGTGCTGACAGTGATTGATACCCTCGGTCAGCGCAAAACACCCGATTATGCTGAAGATATCCGCTTATTGGGCAACCAGCTTTTTCTTATTCGCATCAACGGACGCTGGGGTGTGAGCAATTTCAGGAAGGAATTTCCGGTGCCAGCCATTTATTCCAATTTGATTGCACTGTCATCTTCTCTTCTGGCAGCCCTCGACTCCAGTGGCTCCTGGGGGATGATTAGTTTGAAAAACAAAGCTCTGATTCCTTTTAAATACAGGCAAATCCGACTCGGTGGCACGGGCTTGATAGAAGCCGAAAAAACAGGCGATACTGATGTGTATAACGAAAGAGGGGTGCTGCTGTATTCTTCCTCCGACAAGAATTCCATGCTCGTTGAAGGTCGCTTTGTCTTGCGCCAATTGGGAGCTATGTGGGGAATCCGGGATACTTCGGGCAAAATGCTGGTGAGCAATCAGTGGCCAAAAGTGGAGATGATTTCTTCCGGACTCATCCGGCTCAGCTCCACGAAAAAAGCTATCCTGTTTTCGGTGTTTCATGGAACGGTGATTGCCCCGAACCTGAAGGAAGTATCATCGGTCCGTGAAAATACTTTCCTTTTTGTAAATGATACCTTGAAAGGACTTGCTGATATTATGGGCAAGGTGATCGTCCCTGCAGAGTTTAAGAATTTCACTTTTAATGATGGATTTATCCGCAGTGTTTATCGCGATGAAACCTGGGTGTTGTACACTTCCGCAGGGTTGAGAATTTTGCCGGGAAGCTATGATGAACTCTCTGTTATCCCTCCTTTGTCGCTGATTATGGTGCGACAGAATACCGCGTGGGGACTGTGGAACATGGAGGGCAAGCAAATTCAGGAAATTACTGCCGATACCATCATGGTGCAGGATTCCATTGTTAAGATCTATAAGGGCGAAAAATGCAGGAAGATTATTGTCAATAGTTTCGGACAAGTTACTGAAGAGGAGGAATTCAAGGTTTCGCTGTTCAGGGTGCGCCGCCAGCTCAATTATACTTCGGCTTACCGGCCTGTCAATACGGCCAACCTTCCCGGATTAGATCAGCTGAACCGTGTAAGTACAACAGGCGACACAGTGTACAATGGCAATTGGTTTTATGTGAAAAAAAGGATGCAGTGGGGACTCATAGACAATAAAGGGAAAGTAAAGATCACTCCTGTCTTCACCAATATTATTATTAATGATTCCCTCGGTTATACCATTGTTTTCAGCGCTTACTGGATGCCTAATAATTTTTTTGTGGATAAATATGGCTACAATCCCCAGGTGACCATAGGGATTTATGATCATGTGCATTTCAGGTATCTTCTGGAGCCGCAATATACCAGTTTGCGTTACATGGATTTCCGGCAAGGAGAATTTGCGCGCTGTATCCCCAATTTCATTGGTGATGAAATTTCACTGGTCAATTTGAAGGGGGAAGTAGTGCGCAAAAAATTCACTTATATCGCCCCGTTTCAGGAAGGTTTAGCCCGCTGCCTCGTGGGCGGAACACTGGGTACCACTCCTCAAAAAAACAAAAATACTTTTATTACCATTGGCGATTATTTTAGAGATCTGGAAGGCCGAGACCGTATTTCTGGCGGACAGGTTTTCATTGAAAACAATGAAGGCAAATGGGGGTATGTGAATCGCTCTGCCGAGATGCAGGTGGCAGCACAATATACCACCGCCGAGGATTTTTCGGAAAATGTTGCGGTGGTGTCAATCAACTACCGTTATGGATTGATTAACAACAAGGGAGCGACCATCATTCCTATGCAATACGATGGCGTTGAGCGTATGAAAAACGGCGGAGATAGTTTGTTCCTCGTATCATTAAGTAGCGAAAAATGGGGCATTCTCAATGAAAACGGCAGGGCCGAAACCAATGCGTTGTATGATGATATAAGCGCTGAGGGCTGGGGAAAATATTACATCTGTCGACGTGGTCAGTATGAGGTGATTCTCGATGAAAACTACAACCCTGTTTTTGAAGATACCAGCAAAAAAATTGTGTACATCGATTCCACTGCTTTCCTGCTGGTGTACGATGAGGAATACCATCACTTTGATGCTGCGAATGGCAACCGGCAAATCATCGCAGGTGATAAAGTGGAGGTGCTCGATGGTTATTTGGTGATACAGAAAGCTAAGCATTATTTTATTTGTGATGCCTATCTGAAAGAGCTGGATATTTCAAAATATGCGGTGTCCAAAATATATCCCGAAGGTTATGTTTTTTATGCTACCGATAAGTACAGCAATAAAACCTACGGTATAAAAAGTTTTGCTTCGGGCGACAGGCAGAAACTGAAATACGATGAGGTAGGTGAATTTACAAAAGGCAGGGCCACCTTCCGTCAGGGATTTTTATACGGCATAATGCAGATGGATGGAAAGGAAATTCTCAAACCTAAATATGATTATATAGGAAATGAGGAGGAAGGCTACCGTGTTTTCCGCTCGTTTACTTCCTGGGGGGCTTTGTCGGAAGGTGGTAGAGTGGTGCTTCAACCACGTTATTCTTCGGTGTGGGTGGAAGATGACAATCGTTTTATCGTTGGGAAAAATAATAAATACAATGTTGCCGACGAAAAGGGGGATACCTTATTCAAAACATGGTTTGATAAGGTGGATTATTTCCATCACGGACTTACTGTTGTGAAAAATGATAAGGAGTATTTCCTGGCCGATGATAAAGGAAATATCCAGAGCAAGGCGTATCCGCATCTGAGTTATTTGTCGAACCGGTTGTATCTTTCTTCCGATGTCAGTGGTTCGGTGGTGTTGAATGAGGCTGGGGATACTATCTCGATTTTGTTGGGAGTGCAGCATTTCGACTTCAATAAAAACACTGGTATCGTGTACAACGGTGAAAAGAAAGGGTTGAGCAATATTTACGGGGCGAAGGTAGTGCCTCCAAAATACAGTGATTTGGTGTATCTGGGCATGGGCAAATACAAATACAAAATCAAGGAGTTTTATAAGGTGTATGATCTGTCGGGAAATATAGTGGTGACTATTCCTGCGGAGGGGATAGAACTGGTTTATCCGGGCTTGTTCAGGATAGAGGCTGAGAATAAAATCGGATATCTGAAACGCAGTGGGATATGGCTGTGGCCGCTGACTTTTTGATTTTAGTGGTTTAAGTGTGGTTGCCTGCCCACAAGCAACCATCCTCAATCCTTTTAACCAAGTTAATTAGGGTTCAGACAATCACATTTCCCTTCTTTAACACCCCACAGTAGTATTCCTATTAAATTACTTTTATTTTAGTAAGTGAATGGAAGAACCTGTAAAGGAAATAGTAAAAACACCAAGATGGAAAAAGTGGCTAAAACGCACGCTGGTTACGCTTTCTGTCCTTCTTTTACTGTTGCTGGGTTTTGCCTATCTGGTTTTCAGGAGTCCGGCAGTACAAACTTATCTTGTTGGCCATATCACCGATTATCTCAATAAAGGCCATAAATCAAGGATTTCTGTTAAGGGTGTTGATATAAAGCCTTTCGATAATGCCTTGTCGCTGGAAGGATTGCTGGTACTGGATTACAAGGAAGATACCCTTCTTTATGTAAATGAACTGGCTTTTAACGTGGATTCCTTCAGTTTAGAAAAACATTTCATTAATGCCAGACTTTTTGACATCGATAAAGGATTGTTCGATATCAAGGTGTACAAGGGCGATAGCATTACCAATCTTGGATTTTTCCTCAAGGAATTCAGTTCAGATGATACCACTGCCTCTGTTCCATGGCGCATCAGCGCCGGAAAGCTGGCAATGGATAACCTGGAGTTCAGGTTCAATAATGCAAATGTTGCACCCACTGAAGCTGGTTTGGATTATGCTCACCTGGCCATGAAAAATGTGGCTGCCGATTTGCGCAATATCCATTTTGATGGCGATACTTTAAGCACCCGCCTCGAGAATATTTCGGCCAGAGACAAAAGCGGATTTGCCTTGCAACGCTTCAGTGCCGATGTGAAAAATTGTTCTTCTTTTCTGGAACTGAAAGATCTTTCCCTAGCCTATAATGCTACTTCCCTTCGCGGTGAACTTACCCTGAAATACCCTGATTATTCAGCTTACAGCGATTTTGTGAATAAGGTGAAAATGCGTGTAGATATTGAAGATTCAAAAATTATGCTGGGCGATATCGGTTATTTTGCTCCTTCTCTATTGCACTGGAACCAGGAGATTTACCTGAAAGGAAAAATCAGAGGCGCAGTGAGCAATCTGAAACTGAAGGATATTATTTTGCAAACCGGAACGTCGACTTCCATCAACGGGGATATAGAGATGGAGGGACTTCCCGACATCAATAATACCTTCATTTTTGCAGATCTGAAAAGCATTCAAAGTAATTACAATGACTTGTCTACACTCACTTATCCATCCGATTCGGGTTTTACGACCTTGCCGCTTCCCGAGGTGATGAAGAAACTGGGAACCCTTAAATTTAAAGGAGAATTCACCGGTTTCGTGAAGGAATTCGTGGCGTATGGAAAAATGAACTCCGATCTTGGTACTATCATTACCGATGTGCAGTTGAAGGTAAATAAAGATCGGTCACAACAGCTCAGCGGAAAGGTGGAAGTACCAGGTTTTGAGCTGGGACGTTTATTGTCGAATGGAAGTCTGGGCAAGCTCGTGCTCAAAGGAAATACAAAACTGAACTTCGGAAAATCAACTTCCGCTACCTTCGACGGAAATGTTTATCGCTTCGATTTGAATGGTTATTCATACAGCAATATCAATCTGAATGCTGCTATGAATCGTAAAAGTTTTTCGGGGGATATTAGTGTGAAAGACAAATATTGCGATTTGGATTTCAGTGGAAATGTTAATCTGGCTGCCGACAGTATTGCGTATTATTTCACTGCTGATGTGAATAGAGTGCATCTCAGTAAACTCAAGCTGCTGGATAGAGACAGCAGTTTGGTAGTGAGTGCCAAAGCCGAAGTAAATCTCAAAGGAAATTCCCTCGATGAATTGCAGGGAAATGCAGTAATCAATGATTTTCGCTGGAAGGAAGGATTGTTTGATGAAAATTTCGGAAGGATAATTTTCAAGGCAACGCACGTGGAGGGGAGTCGCAAAATTGATTTGAGCAGTTCTGTTGCCGATGCTTCGATCAGTGGAAAGTTCAGTATGGAAAACGCCGACGAACTTTTAAGCACCTACTTCTCGGGTTTTTCCAATCATCTTCTTCCGGAGAAATACGTGGTTAAAAAAGGTCAGAACATCAATTTCAGTATGAGGATAAAAGATTTCAAGCCTGTTCAGCGCCTGTTTCTGCCCGACTATTATCTTTCCCGCAATGCGGAAGTGGTGTTTGTGTATAATGATAAAATGGGCGCCAATCTAATGTTGATGGCCGATAGCGCTGCCTTTCCGGGAATGAATGTTAAGGGACTGGCAATGCAGAGCTTTCCCGGTACAAGTGAGGAGTATAAGGTACATGTAGAAGCAGCGGCACTGTCGCCGGTAAATAAAATTCCGTTGAAGAATTTCGATTTCAAAGCTGATCTCCGCGACAATAACTTTGTTTTTGCAGGTGATATCAATAACGATGATGCCTCAGGAAAAAATAATGCGCATGTCGCCGGAAAACTCTTTATTGCCAGCACCGACAGCTTTTTGATGAGTTTAAATGATACTCGGTTTTATCTCGATGATAAACTATGGAGCATTAACAATGATAATGTTGTAATGTGGTCGAAAGACCACGGCCAGGTAGAAAATCTTCTCCTCACGATGGAAGAAAAAAGTATGAAGGTGTCGGGTAAAATCGGCAAGAATGAAAACGATGTGCTGGCACTTTCCTTCAACGGTATTTCCCTTGAGTTTTTAAATTTATTTATTCCTTCCGTCACCATTTCGGGCCAGGTCAATGGTGATATTCAGTTGTCGGCAGCACTTAATAAACCAAAACTCAATTCATCATTGGTGCTGCGTGATATGGTGGTGAACCGACAGAAATTTGGTGAAACAAAAATCAGTACAACTTATCTTCCCGACGAAGAAAAAGTAACATTGGATCTTACAGTGAAGCGCATTACCGGTGGGGAAGAAGGTTATCTGCTGGAGCTCTCCGGAAATTATTTCCCTTTCAAGGAGAAAGAGCAACTGAATTGTAAAGCGGATTTTAAAAATTTCCGAATCACTTTATTGGAGCCCTATTTTGAAGGTGTTATTTCTGATATCGGTAAGGCAAAGGTTTACGGGACTTTGGATATCACAGGAGAGTTGAATGCTCCGAAAGTATTGGGAGAAATGCGCTTCAGGGATTTTTCTCCTACTATCGACTATCTCAATGTGAGCTACGATTTAAATGATAAGGTGGTGTTTAAGGAAGACGGAATCTACTTTGAAAATTTTATGATGAAGGGTGCTTCACCTTATTACGATGCTGAAAAAAATGAAGGAGTAGGCTACATCAATGGTGTTATCATGCACAACCGTTTTCGCGATATGTTTTTCAACCTCGAAATAAAAACCAATAAGCTGATAGCGCTGAATACAGAACTGACCGACAACGTCAACTACTATGGAAAAGCCTTTGTGAGCGGTATGGTGATGGTGGGGGGATCGACTTCCAATGTGGTGATGTATGCTAATCTCACCACCGAAAAATTCGATCGTAAGTATGCAGTGGATTATACCAGTATAGTGTTACCTCTCGACCAGGCTTCGGAATTACCGATGTATGATTTTATTGAATTCGTGAAAGAAGGTGACACCACCAAAGCCAGAAAGATTGTAATAAATGAAGCACTGGAAGTGCCATGGCTCGATATGACTTTCGATTTTAAAGTCACGCCGGATGCCAAAGTGAAAATGATTTTCGATTCGCGAGTGGGTGATGAAATTGTTGCGCAGGGCAGTGGTGACTTGCAATTCCAAATTACCTCTAACGGGAAGTTCACCATGAATGGAACTTACGAAGTAGAGAAAGGAGAGTATTTTTTCACCGTGAAAAATATTATTGCCAAGAAATTTTTGGTGAGCAGGGGTGGTACTGTCACCTGGACGGGCGATCCTTTGGATGCTATGATTGATCTCAAGGCGGTTTACAAGGTGCGTACTAAGGTGAGTACCCTGATGGATCCTATCAGGTACAGCTCTTCGCAAATTGAAGAGATGAGTTCTACCGTACCCGTTAATGTTGTAATGCATCTCAGTGGTAATTTATGGAATCCTACACCTACTCTTGATTTGGAAGTGAATTCAACCAATTCCCGTGCGCAGGAAGTAGTGAACGATAATATCATTACTGAAAGTGAAAAAACGAAACAGGCAATTTCGCTGCTGATGCAGGGAGCCTTCATTGTTCCCGATAACAGTAAAACCGATGGTTCTTCGGTGTTGAATGCAGGTTTGTCGAATGCGAAACAATTCCTTACAGGGCAGGTGAACAATTACCTTTCGCAAATTACCGGTGAAGCTTTCAACGTCGGAATCGATTATAATGCTGCAGCTGCGGATAGCTTATCCAACGTGTCGGTAACGGTGAATAAAAATTTCCTGAACGATAAAGTGGTGGTCAGCGGAACCTTCGATTTAGGAAGAGATGCCTCGGATATGGAAGTGCAGTACAAACTCACACAGGATGTAACACTGAAGGCTTTCCGAAAATCGCAACAAAACCAGAAGGATCAGGATGGTTCTATTCCAACGCAGGGTGCCGGTGTGTTTTTCAGGAAGGAATTTGATCATCTTTCCGATTTGTGGAAGAAGAAGGATAAAACGAAGTAATGAAAAACCCCGCTAAAGAATTAAGAAATCAGCTGTTGCGCAGTGCGTTCCTGCCTTTTGTTTTCCTGCTAATTTGCTGGATAGTGTTTGCTGCGGAAGTTTATCAGCACACACATTTTTCTGAATTTGGTATTCAGCCACGTACGTTCACAGGGTTGCGTGGCATTCTCTTTATGCCTTTTCTTCATGGTGATATTGAACATCTTTTTAATAATTCATTTGCTTTTGCGATGCTGGCAACGATGCTTTTTTTCTTTTATAAGGAGATAGCGCTGACGGTGTTTTTATGGATATTTTTTATGTCGGGAATTTGGACCTGGAGTCTGGCTGCCGGCGGAACGCACATCGGTGCGAGTGCCATTATTTACGGGCTTTTTTCTTTTCTGGCCTTAAGCGGAATGATACGCAGAAACAAGAATTTATTGGCCTTAACCTTTCTTGTGATTTTTGCGCACCAGGGGATAGTATGGGGTGTGCTGCCCGGACAAAAAAATATTTCCTGGGAAGGGCATCTTGCAGGATTTTTAGCGGGAATTATTTTGGCAATTTATTTCAGGAAGCAGGGACCGCAAAAAGAAGTTTTTCCGGTGGATGACGATGATAGCAGAAATGAAGCGCGTTTTGGGAAATACTATTGGGATGAACAGAAGAGGCAGGAGGAGTTAAAACGACAACAGGAAGAGTTAAGGAAGCGGATAGAGCAGGAGATTATTTATCATTATAAAGAAGATAGGAAGGAGTGAGCTATATATGAAACATTTCGCGGAATCTTTTCTTGAAGCATTCAGCTCTGTGTTATAATTCAAAAGATAAAATCTTTAAGAAATGATTCCGCGAAGTTGAATACTTCGCTGAGAGACACAACCTCTCTCCAAACCCACCCTTACTCTTCTTTAATAATGTCTCTCAAGCAATGATTTCAGCACCCCTTCCTTCAACGGTTTATTCATAAACTCAACCAGTTCTGAATTTGCGCGTGCTCTTTTTTCGTCATCGGGATTGATGCTTGTAGTCAGCATCGCGATTACAATTTTTGCTTTTCTGTCGCCTGATAGTTTTCCGTATGCCTCTATAAATTCCCATCCATTCATGATGGGCATGTTGATATCGAGAAGAATTACTCCTGGTTGCGGATAAGTTGTTCCTGCATATTTTCCTTGCTGGGTGATGTAGTCGAGCGCCTCCTTGCCGTTGTGCACAACTTCCAGGTGGACATCAAGATTCAGTTTTTTGATTTCCATTTTATGGATGAAGTTGGTGGCATCATCGTCGTCAACAAGCAGGATGCATTCGAGTCCGTTAATTTTTTTCATGTAAATCTTTATTAATTGTAAAGTAGAAAGTACTTCCTTTTTGAGGTTCCGATTCCAGCCATATATCACCTTTGTGCAGCGCTGCAATTTTTTTGCACTGTGCTAGTCCGATCCCAGTTCCCTGGTATTCGTTGTTGCGGTGCAAACGCTGGAAAATCACAAAAACTTTTTCCCGATGTTGCGGGTCGATACCTATGCCATTGTCACTAATGGCAAATTGCCAGAAATCTCCTTTTGATTCAGCTTCTATATTTATTTCCGGAGCTAAGTCGGGCTTGCGGTATTTGATGGCATTGCTGATCAGGTTTTGGAAAAGCGAACGCAGTTCACTTTCGTATGCCATGATTACTGGAAGTTTTTCAACATTGATTTTTGCTTCCGAGTCTTTAATGATGTTTTGTAAATCGTAGGCAATGCTGTGAACCACCGTGTTACAATCTGCTTTCTTCAATTCCGAATTCTTGCCTACTTTGCTATATTCCAGCAAATCCTTAATAAGGTTTTGCATTCTTTCAGCGGCACTGTTGATGTATGTAAAGCTGGTTTTAACATCATCGTTCACAATTACTCCAGGATGTGAGTTGACGAAGTCGATGAGACTACGTATGGTGCGCAGAGGTTCCTGCAAATCGTGCGATGCTACATAGGCAAACTGTTCCAGTTCCGTATTTTTATTTTGCAGTTCTATAGCATTAAAGATCAGCTGACGCTCCGATTCCTTGAGAGGAGTAATGTCCCAGTTGATGCCAATCATGCGTAGTGCTTTGCCTTGTTCATCCCTTTGTACAATGGCATTTCCCTTGATGAAATGAATGCTTCCATCAGGCCAGATCACTCGGAATTCGGTATCGAATTTCTTTTCACCGCTTATGGCCATTTCTACCTGTTTATGCGTATCAGGCATATCATCAGGGTGCACGCCTTTTATCCATGCTTCATACACACCCTCAAAATCCCTGGCTTTAATGCCATATAATTTATACATCCCTTCATCCCATATCAGCCGGTTGTTCACCAGATCATAATCCCAAACACCAATATTGGATCCTTCGGTAGCAATTTTTAGGGTTTGCGTAATCTGGTCGATTTTTTTCTCAATTTCCACCTGCTCGGTGATATCGAAATAAATACCGATGAAGGAAGTGTTGCCCTTCGCATTTTTGTCTTTGGGCATCCCAACCGACCGGAGGACTCTGTGTGCGCCATCGGTGCGGATGATCCTGAATGTTGTGGAGAATTTTTCGTTGTGTTGGACCAGATCAGTGAAATATTTGCCTATTTTTTCCCTGTCTTCTGGATAGATAAGTTCGTTGATCTGTTGACGGCTTTCGATGTAGTTGTTGCTTTGTATGCCAAATATTTTTTCTCCGATGGCATCAATTTTCAGTGCGCCATTTTTTGCATCAATTTCCCATACGCTTATTCCTGCTCCAGAAGTAGCAATTTCGAGACGGTCGCTGGATTCCTGTATATTCTGGATCATTTTTTTTTCTTCAGTGATGTCTCTGAAGATATAAGTGAATTTCACCGGAACACCATCTTTGTCTTTTTTAAAATTTCCGTTGAACCGGAGTATACGCACTTCACCATCATGGCGGATAGCTTTCATTTCCGACTCATAGCTTCTGCCGGTTTTTAGTGCTTCGTTGAAAACAGCCAGGTTGTTTTCCAGATCATCCGGATGAGTAAGTCTTTTACGAGCTTCTTCCCTCGTTAATCTGTTTCTTCCATGAATGCCGATGAAGTCGGCATAATGGTCGTTACAGTCAATCAGCCCTGTTTTCAAATCGACTACCGCAATACCAATCTCCGACTTTGAAGTGGCGTATTCAAAGGAAGCTTCAAGCTCCTTGATTTCAATGGTTTTTTCTTTAAGGGTAATTGCGAGAGAGTCCGTAAGGTCGGTGAGTGCTTTTTCGGCACTGTCGCGTTTGGCATCAAAAATATTTAGCTCTTGGGCAACAACAGCTACCATGATAACAATGATGACGATAAAGGAGGAGGAGAAAAGGGCGATGCCTACTTCCGGACTAACAATTTGGTAGCGCTGTGACAGGATGTGGAAGAAGCCCAATACCATGATGAGTAACACTGCCATTGGAATTAATTTCTTGGCGACAATATTTCCCGCTTTATCACCCAATATTAATCCTGTTATTCCAAGATCAGAGTGAATTAAGCTCCCGGTAAGTGATGCAATAAAAAACAGCAGGGAAGAATCAAGTGCCATTGATGATAAAAAGGACAAACTATAAAAAGCCGGTACTTTATAGGAATAGCCCACAATAGCAAGAAAAGAAATGAGAGTGATGAGATGCCAGCATAGCTGATTGAGTAATTTAATCCACTTTTGTAATGTACATGAAAAGCCCATGGCAATCGATCCTAATATAAAACATATAGCACTGGTAGCAGCCATTCTCCCGGGATATGCGATAAGGGAATTAGAATCGCTAACGAACAACTGATCAATGCCCAGATCAATTTTAAATAGATCCTGTGATAGTGAAATGCTGCTAAGGATTAAAGTGCAGCTTGCAAAAACGATAGTGATCGGATTGTATTTTTCTCCTTTGAAGACCATAGAGAGTCCGAACAAAAAGAAACACAGCGCCGTATTGAACTTCATAGTGACCATGTTGGGCAATACCGATTTCAGGAAGGTGACATTTCTGAGCCATCCGTACATGACTAGGAGGGAAGCAAGCACTAGAAGCCAGCCGCTGTATTTTATCGCGAGACTGAAGTATCTTTTTTCGTTCATTGTTTAAAACTAATTGATAGCTTGTTTATTTTATAATAAATTCGATAAGAAGTATGAAAATATCTGCGAGTAACAATTAAAAGCGTAATCGATGAGTATTAACTGCATTATTATTGATGATGATCCGGCGTTTACCAAGTATTGCGAATCACTGATCAAACAAAACACACAGCTGAATCACCTGGCCTCTTACTCGGATCCGCATGCGGCTATTGGTGCTTTCGATGATCTTGATGTTGAGCTTATTTTCCTTGATGTTGAAATGCCCAGTATGTCGGGTTTTGAATTCCTCAACCAGCTCAAGGATGTCCCTCCGGTAATCTTTATTTCAAGTAAAAGCGAATACGCTATTGATGCCTTTAAGTTCAAGGCTGCCAACTACCTGAAGAAACCCTTTGATAAGGAGGTTTTCAATAAGGCGGTGGACGAGCTGGTAAAAAGCAAGTTTGCCAATAACCGTTCGGGGATAGTGCGTGACTCCTTTTTTGTGAAGGACAAGAGCCGGCTCTTCCAGATTGCTGTGCAGGATATCCTCTACATAGAAGCCCTGAGCGACTATAGTCAGATACATACCACCACCAAAAAATACACAGTTTTATCGTCTTTGAAAGTGCTCATGAGCATTTTACCTCCCGAGCAGTTTTTCAGGACGCACCGTTCTTTTATCGTGAATAAAAAGAAAATAAAGGAACTCGACGAGAGTGTAATATCCCTGGGAGATTATACCGTTCCGCTCAGTCGAAGTCACCGATCGGCCTTTATGGATTGGATATATATACTATAGATCACATGGCAAAAGAAATAACCAAGGAGCTTGTACTTGAAAACCTGGTGACATTTTGTGGCAATGACAATGAAGGCGCACAGGAGCTTTTTGAAATTATACAGAAAGTGATTTCGGATAGCTTGCCTGACTTGGAAAAATACAATAAAGCTGATGCTTTTGATGAATTCAGGAGAGTGGTACATAAGCTCCGTTTTTCCTTATCTGCAGCCGGCTTGAGTGAATTACTGGCTGTTGCCACGCATATTGATGAAACCATGACTGCCATTAACGCTTCGGAAGCATCTTACTGTGAAAGCAGGAATAGTTTTGTCAAACAACTACATGCCATGTATGAGATAATCAGGTAGTCGGGAAGGTGTCCCCTTTAACCAATATCGATAGATTCATACCACTCACCAGAAATTTCTTACCGCTTGCAGAAAAATGCCCTTCAAAGGGGTATTAGCTCCGTAAATTTCCATCAGAAGGTCATTTAAATGAACATGAAATGGAAAAAAAACTGAGTGTTTTTGTTGTAGATGATGATGTGTTTTATCTTAAATCAATTATCCTGACTTTAAACAAAGACTTCGGTTCGAAGGTGATGTTTAAGTTTTTTTTCAGTTCGGATTCTTTACTGACTAAATTGAAAGCGGACGATGAGCCTGTCGATCTGATTCTTCTGGATTACAATCTGGAGGTTGATGATCAATTGCAGGGAGTTGATCTTGTAAATGAAATCAAGAAAATACAACCTAAGGTGGAAGTGGTGCTGGTGAGCGCACAAAAAAACAATCAGGTCATTATGAGTATGCTCAAGAGTGGCGCCTCTTCTTACGTACAGAAAAACTATGAAACTTTTAAAGTAGTGCGCGATCTGATTGATTCTTTATTGAAGAAGAAATTCATGAGATCCAAAATTTTTCGTCCGCTGTATTTTTTTACGTTTATCTTTTCGATGACCTTACTGTTGTTACTTGTTTTTTCTCTCCTATAAATATTCGTTCTTTCAAAATTAGGAAATGGGTCCCGTGGGGGGACCCATTTTTAGTTTGCAGGAATCAGTCTTCTGGTTAAAGAGGCAAGAATTTCTATTCAAAATCAATATGAAAATGATCGTCATGTAAATCATTGATGGTAGGTGTGAGGGCCTTTACTACGTAAATGTCTTTTGCTTTTAGTTTCTTTCCGTATGTGGTGGAATAAAGCTCATCTTTCAGCTCAATCTTAATGATTACTTTTTTAACATGGAGTCCGTTTTTGCGGGCCTGTTCATCAAGCAAAACAATTTGTTGCGCTACAAGGTTGAAATCGATGGAAATGGTGGTGTCCTTGCTGTACTGACCTTTATCGTTGAAGTCGAGTAAATAGTGATCGGGCCCCTTGTCATCCAGTTCATAGTAAGGTTTTCCATCCTTTATAAGTGGCATCATGAAATCCACACTCAATCCGTTTTGGTGTGTATGATGTGGCCACAGTTTTCCTCCTTTTTTGTTGGAACATTCCATGAGTCCGAATTTTCTTCCCGGTTTTAAAGTGGCCAGTCTGGCATAAGTATCCGTCACTGTTTTTTTAACTTTGCTGTGGACAAAAGCTCTTCCGCTTAAATAACTTGTTTGACTGAAGTAAGTGAAATTATCGCCATGGAAAGGCATTAGTTTTCCATTCTCGAGAGTACCGTTAGAGTAAGTGCCTTTTGATGAACTGGGCAATGAATCACCTTTGTTTTTTTCGTAATAGGCATCGACTACTGAGTTGTTTTGACCATTACATGCAAAGCTGCACATGCAGATGATGGACGGAAAAAGGATTTTTTTCATAAGTTAAGTTTAATGGGGAACGGGAGCAAAGGGAAATGTAACAGGGACTTAACTTTTTTTTGGAATATTGTCGGATATGATTTTCACGTATGGGTTTCCCTCTTCTCCAAGATGGAAGCCTACACTCAAAACACACTCTCAAATCTGATTTTTACGCTTTCTCCAAGGTAATCAGCGTAATCTCGGGAGAAATTCCCACCCGTCCCGGATAGCCCACAAAGCCCAAACCTCTGTTGACATACAATTGCTGATGTCCTTTTTCGTATAATCCTGCCCATTGGTCATAGCGCCATTGTACGGGACTGAAGCGGAAGTATTTCGTTTCAATGCCGAATTGCATGCCGTGGGTGTGGCCGGCAAAAGCAACATCAATTTCAGGATAGTTTTTGCGTACCTGTGCATCCCAGTGTGAAGGGTCGTGCGAAAGCAGAAGTTTTACGGTGTCGGGATCTACATCGGCCATGGCTTTTTTCATATCGCCGTACTTGGCAAAGCGGCCTTCGCCCCAGTTTTCAATGCCGATAATGGAAATTTTTTCTTCGCCAATTACCAATTCACGTCGCTCATTCAGCAGCAAATCCCAACCTGCATCTTTATGTATTTGTAGCATCAGTTTCATGTTGTGGGCTTTCTTTTCCAGGTGGTCGGGCATATCGGGATGATAAACGTAGTCGCCATAATCGTGGTTTCCGAGAATGGAATACACTCCGTATTTTGCTTTTAATTTTTTTAAACTTTCCTGGTGAGGAAGAGCTTCTTCGCTGATGTCGTTTACAAGGTCTCCCGTAAAAAATACTATGTCTGGTTGAAGTTCTGCAACCATTGCAAAGGCTTCTTCCAGCGGATCAGAGCTGAGGAAGCTACCCACGTGCATATCGGAAATCTGAACGATTTTCAATCCTTCAAAATTCTTCGGCAGGTTTTTCAGTTTAAGTGACACGCTGTGAATGGTGTAATTGTATCCGCCTCGAACTATGCCATATATGAAGGTAGAAAACATGAGTCCAAAAGTCCCCAATGCACCCATTTGCAGGAATTTTTTTCGCGACATTCCAATTTCCTCCGTAGTTGTTTTTGAGGAGCGTATTTTCGCGACTGCGAATTTTACAAGTCGGCGGATATCATCGGCCAATATCCATAATGCGGCAAGTAATTTAGATACATAGATACAGAACATAGCGCCAAAAGCATAAATGCGTAAAAATTTACTGGGTTTTATTCCTGCATAGTAAGAGTAGAAGTTAAAGAAGAGGAAACCAAGGGTAAGTCCGCTTATGGCGAGATAGGTGAATTTCCATTTTTTGGAGAGTCGTGATTTTATTCCGAAATAAAGGTAAATATCAGCCAGAATAAAAATGGCGGTAATGATGAAGAAGGTCAATACAAATTTGTTGTGATTCATTATTTCGGATTTGTGCCCAAAGATATTTTTTTTTCGGGGCAAGTGGGAGCTGCCTTTATAGATTTACTTTATTTAACGATTCCTTCGTATTTTCACTGCCTAAACCGGAACAACCATGAAATTCTTTTTGTCT
The DNA here is from genome assembly GCA_046074525.1 of Flavobacteriales bacterium. GTDB lineage: Bacteria > Bacteroidota > Bacteroidia > Flavobacteriales_C > JAHEZL01. The sequence continues at coordinate 4,038 of JBJTOK010000018.1, read as the reverse complement.
TTCGCCCTCTTATTAGTGGTTTGCAGCGCTGCAGCGCAAACAGTACCGCATTTAAAAAAATACGATATTTCCGATTCTAAATTCAGGATTTACCTTCCTTCGGCACCCGATCCGGTATCGATGGAGTATTCTCCCGACAGCGCAAAGGTTTACACTATTGAGGCGCTTGATTCCTCTCAAAACAAGTATTTTCATTTCGGGGCAATAGTGGTGACTGGCTTGTCTCTTGATAATGAAATAAAGGAAGAAATGCTGATTTCCTACATGGATTATCTCAAAACCTCTATCGGCATTGAATCTTCCATCGGTTATGGCAAAGGACACACTCTAAGCACCCATGCTTCGGCAGTTGGGGTGATTGATTACTGGAAAGACAAAGATGGTGATGAATGGAAGGTGAAGGGATGGATTGACAATAACAGCATCGTGGTGATGTTTATATACGGACCGGGTGAATACCCTATCGCCAGTATTCCTGAGATTTTCTTTGCCGGTATTCGTTTTCCGGAGGATTAGGCCTATCTTCGCGCGGTGAATTATTTAAGTGTAGAAAATATATCGAAGGCCTTTGATGAAAGGGTATTGTTTGAAGGTGTGTCTTTTGGTTTGGAGAAGGGGGATCGCGTGGCCCTGGTGGCCAAGAACGGAGCTGGAAAGAGTACGCTATTCAAGATTTTGATGGGCAAGATTCTTCATGATGAAGGTAACGTTTCCTTTCGCGATAATCTGAAAATAGGCTGGCTCGAGCAAGATCCTAAGTTTGAAGTCGGACAAACAATTGAAGATTATATCTACAGCTCAAAAAATCCGAAAATACAACTGATTAAAAAGTACCAGCGTATGCTCGATCAGGGTGATGCTGATAATGTGGCGATGCAAAAAATCCTTGATGAAATTGAGCGTTCACACGCCTGGGATACTGAAGCAAAGATACAGGAGGTATTGTCGAGTTTGAATTTGAATTTCCCTAAGCAGGTCACCACCCACATGTCGGGAGGGGAGAAGCGCCGACTCGCCCTGGCGAAGGTGCTTATCGAACAACCCGATTTGCTCTTGCTGGATGAGCCTACCAACCACCTTGATCTGGAGATGGTGGAATGGCTGGAGAAATTTATGACGCAGCCTGAAATCACTTTGCTGGTGATTACGCACGACCGTTTTTTTCTGGATAGTGTTTGTACCAAAATCATAGAGCTTGATCGCGGTTCGTTGTATCACTACGACGGAAACTACGAATATTATCTCACCAAGCGCCACGAGCGCATGGAGAATGCGAAAACAGTGGCCGAAAAGGCGAAAAATCTTTTGCGCAAAGAGGTGGAGTGGCTCGGTCGCATGCCGAAAGCCCGAACTACCAAAGCGAAATACCGCATCGATGCAGTTGATGATATCCGCGAAAAGGCATTTTCTTATAAAACCGAGCGCCAGATCAAGATTGAAAGTCATGTGGAGCGCATGGGCAAGAAAATCCTGGAACTGCATAACGTGTCCAAATCTTATGGTGAGCGTGAAATCATCCGCTCCTTTTCTTATGTTTTCAAGAAGCAGGAGAAGGTAGGCATTATAGGTAAAAATGGTTCGGGAAAAAGTACCTTGCTCAATATGATCAAGTCGCTGGAAGAGCCAACGTCAGGAAGGATAGAGGTGGGGCACACGGTGAAAATTGGTTACTACTCGCAAAAGCTCGATCCGGTGAAACCTGGCAAGCGCGTGATTGATGCCTTGCGTGATTATGCCGATGAGGTGAAGATGAGCGGAGGCAGAACCATGTCGGTTAACCAGCTCCTCCTGCATTTTCAGTTTGATATGAAAAAGCAGACAGCTTTCATTGAGAGTTTGAGTGGTGGTGAAAGAAAGCGTTTGCAGCTGGTTACGATATTGATCCAGAATCCGAATTTCCTGATTTTGGATGAACCTACAAATGACCTTGATTTGTCAACCCTTTCGGCGCTGGAGACTTTCCTTCAGGAGTTTGAAGGTTGTGTGATAGTAGTATCTCACGATAGATATTTCCTTGATAATGTGGTGGATCATCTTTTTGTATTCAAAGGCGATGGAAATATTCAGGATTTTCCGGGCAATTACAGCGACTGGCGGGAGAGCAAATATGTAAAGCCCGATGCTGCCAAAAAAGAAGAAGCCAAGGAAAAGCAAAAAGAACAAAAGCAAATCAATTCGGAAGCAAAAAAGAAACTTACTTATAAAGAGAAAGTTGAACTTGAGCAGCTGGAAAAAGAAATTGCTGCGCTGGAAGCCCGTCAGGCGGAAATTGCAGAAGAGCTTACTTCGGGAAAGCTCACCGGCGAACAAATCAATCAGTCTTCCATTGAGCTTGCCAATATTGCCTCTTCGCTTGATGACAAGACGATGAGGTGGCTGGAGTTATCGGAGAAGGAAGGGTAAGAATCAGGATTGAGAGGGAAGCACACGCACCCACTCTCAAAACTCATTCTCATACTCACTCTGAATTTTAATATTACCTTTGCTCCATGCTCATCCGCTATCAAAAAATATACATTGCTGCAGCGATTTTATTTGTGATTGCTGCCTATTTCTCTGCCGGATTTTATCAGTTTGATGAACACACGCAGGTACTGGAATTTGCGGGCTATAAGCTCGGACTCACTGAAGCCAAAAACCTGTCGTGGGAATACGCCGCGCAGATGCGTCCCGCCATTCAGCCTTTCATGGTATATGTTGCACATAAAGTTTTCGGATTGCTGTCAATGGACAGTCCGTTCATCATTGCTTTTATATTAAGATTGTTTTCCGCGGCACTCTCTTTTTTCGCCATTCATTTATTATTGAAAGCTTTCATCGATAAAATCAGCGGAGAGAAATTAAAAACCAGCTTTGTCCTGTTGTCGTTTTTCCTCTGGTTCGTTGTATTTAATAACGTTCGCTTTTCATCGGAAAACATCGCCGGACATCTGTTCATCATCGCTTTTGCTTTGTTTATCATCTGGAAGGATTTGAATAAAAAGCAGTATCTGGTGCTGGGGCTGATTCTTGGTTTATCCTTTCTTTTCCGCTATCAAAATGCTTTCCTCATTGCAGGATTTGTGGCCTGGTTGTTCTTCATTAACAAAAGTAAGTTCGGTGATTTGTTGCTCCTGGCTGCGGGGGTGGTGTTCATGTTCGGAGTGGGCATTTTAATCGATCGCTGGTTTTTTGAAGAGTGGGTGCTCAGCACATGGAAGTATTTTGAAGAAAATATCCTGCTCGATAAAATGTCGGGTTTTGGTATTTCACCATGGTACTACTATTTCAAGCAGATTTTCAATGTGGGCATTCCTCCGTTCAGTCTGATTTACATCGTTCCGATGATTTTGCTCACGATTTACCGCTGGAAAAATCCGGTGGTGTGGATCGTGGTTCCTTTTTTCCTGATTCATACTTATCTGGGTCACAAAGAGCTGCGCTTCCTTTTCCCGGCTTTGGGTTTTGTGCCTTTACTTATCGTTCAGGCCGGGGAGCTCATCAATGAAAAATGGCCGCGCCTGCTGCACAACAAAGTATTTGAGGTATTTACGGTGTTGTTTTGGGTACAAAATGGTATCTATCTTTGTTTTGTGTCCTTCACCGCTGCCGATTCGCAAGTTGCTTTGTATAAGAAGATCTACAATTCCTATGATCAGCCAACGGTGATTTTTTACATCAAGGATAATCCCTATTCAAGGGCACTCGATGTTCATTATTATAAAAGGAAGAACCTCAGGGTGGAAGAAATTCATTCGCTCAAAGAGATCCGCATGCCGAAAGACAGCGTGGTGCTTTTTTCTTCTATTACCCCTGAGGAACAAAAAATTATGGACGATAGTTATCGCCCCCTGATTTACAATTCCCACCCCGAATGGATCAAACAATTTAACGTTTTTCACTGGGTGGAACGTACTCGTTTCTGGAGGGTATATGAATTGAAGAAGTAGAGGAAGAGTGACTGTGAGGGGCTGTAGTTTCAGATTTAGCGAAGCGTAATCTGAAATCTTCATAGTGGCGATTTTCAATCACTTTACAGCTAAAATTACAAATTCTCAA